>JAJZVU010000032.1 GCA_021845505.1 Pseudomonadota bacterium
GACCGCGCCGCCCCACCGCAACTCCAGGAGCCTCGACATGAAAAAGACTCTTCTCGCCGCGACGCTGTCGCTGGCCTGCTCGGCCGCGATGGCCGGCCTGGCCCCCTCGCCGATCGCCCGGCTGCTGCCGCTGTTGCACAACCAGGGCGCCAAGGGCCTGCTGCTGGCCATCGACGACGGCAGCGCCGACGCGTCGATGACCACCGACCTGCTGTATGGCGGCGCGGTGCGCCACGCCCTCGCCGGCTACCAGATCGTGGTGCTGCACAAGGCCGGACCGGACTGGACGGCCCGCTCGGTGCAGGGCTGCCAGGGCTACGCGCCGTGCGCTGCCGACGCGTTGCGGCATCTCAGCGCGCAGCAGGTGCGGGCGCTGCGCGATACGCCGGCGCTGAAGGACGCCCGGGTTCTGGTGTACCGCGGAACCGGCGCCGCGCCGGTGGGCGTGGCCGACGCCTTCGACGACCAGCGCAGCGCGCTGCTGTTCGCCGAAGCGCTGCGACGGGCGACTGCGTCGCGGCCGGCCACGACGTATACGTCGCGCGACTTCACCCAGCGCTGAGCGCGGCGGCCGCGAGGCCACGGCGCCGGCGCAGCTCCAGGGCACGGCCCGTGCAGACGTCGCCTGGGTCGCGGGTGGGATCGGCCATCGCGGTCGCGCACCCGGTTCGCACGTCCAGGGATCCCGACACCCGCGCACGCCACGCGACACCGCGCCGGATCAAGCACCGGGCGCGGGCTCGCCGGCCGCGAAGGCCCTGCCCGCCCATAATCACCGCAGGCATCTGGAGGCTTGCGATGGACCCGCTGTCGAGTTTCGTCGGCGAACGGCTGCGCGCCGGACTGGCACCCTCGCAGATCGAAGCGGAGCTGGCCTTGCTCGGCTGGGGTCCGCAGGCCGTGCGCCGGGCCTTGCGCGACGCGCTGATCGGCCTCGGCGCCCCGATCCCGGCCGGGGCCGCGCCGGGATCGGTGATGCGCGCGTCCAGCGCCCTCGATGTCGGGATGAGCCTGTTCGGCTTCGTGCTGCTGGCCATGGTCGTCGGCGCGCTGCTCGACCTCGGTTTCGGGCTCGCTGACAAGGCCTTCCCCGACGTGCTGGCCGCCGCCGGCGGCGCGCCGCTGGAGCGCTCGATCCACCGCGCGATGGCTGCGCTGCTGGTCGCAATGCCCTGTTACGCGCTGTTCATCCGGTGGTGGCTCCGCCGCTTCGCCGCGGCAGCGGGCCGCCGCGAACCTGCGCTGACGCGCTGGCTGACCCACCTGGTGCTGCTGGCCGCCTCGGTGACCATGGTGGGCGACCTGATCGCGACGGTCTACGCCTTGTTGCAGGGACAGGCGAGCATGCGCTTCGCGCTCAAGGCAGCCTGGCTGCTGGTGCTCGCGACCCTTGTCGGCGGGCTGTACCTGCTCGAGCGACGGCAGGTGCAGTACGCGCGCACCGCACCGCGCGCGGCGCTCGCGGCCATCGGCGTGACGGCCCTGCTGCTTGCGCTCGGCAGCCTCGGCCTGGGCCTGCGGCTGGCCGGCACTCCGGCGCAGGCGCGCGCGCAGGCGCTGGACCTGGAGCGCGCCCAGCGCCTGACCCGGCTCGCCGGCTGCATCGACAGCTACACCCGCGAGGCGGGGCAGTTTCCGGCATCCCTCGACGCCTTGCTGGCCTCGGCCAACCAGTCGGACTGCATCGCCTCCAGCCGCGACCCGTCGAGCCGGCGCGCCTTCGACTATCGCGTGCTCAGCCCGCTGCACCCGGTGGGCGCCGTGCAGGAGGGCAGCTTCGAGCTGTGCGCCGACTTCGAGCGCGCGGAGCCTTCGCCGACTCCGGCCTCGCCCCACGCCACCGGCGCCTGGAGCGGGCATCGCGCAGGAAGGGTCTGTCGGGTGATCACGGTGCGCCTGCGGCAGACATCGCCGCGCTGAAGCGCTGGCTGCCGCGCCGGCCGCCAAGGGCGTGCGAATCGGTGCGAATCGGTGCGAATGGAGCCGACCAGATCGGTGCGAAAAGAGCCGACAATACGGGCATGCTGCGCAACCTCGTCCTGCTCGCCTCGCTGATCGCGCTGGTCGTCGGCGCCTCGGGAACCCGCATGTGGGCGGGGCTTGCGGGGTGGACGGTGTGCGCGCTGATCCTGCAGACCGCCGACGACACCACCACCGCGTCGATCGGCGCGTGGTCGGCTGCGGTGGTGGCGCTGGTGGCGCTGGTGGCGCTGACCTGAGGATGCCGATGCGCAACTGGGCGTGGCTCCGCCGCGGCTTGCGCAACCCGGGCTGGAGCGGCGCGCGACGCATGGCCGCGGCGCTGGCCTGCTGCGCGCTGCCGGCGTGGCCGCTGCCGGCGCGGGCTGCCGCGCCCGGCCGCCTCGCCCGCAGCGGCGTATCCCTGTCGTTCAGCGACAGCGAGAACCTGCTGGGCAATTTCGCCGGCGGGGTCCGGCAGGGGTCGACGCTGCAGGGCCTGAGCACCCTGTCGCTCGACGTCGACACCGCGCGCGCCTTCGGGCTGCCCGGCGGCAAGCTGCACGCCAGCGTGCTCAACATCCACGGCCAACCGCTCACCGGACCGTACCTGGACGACCTGCAGGCGGCCAACGGCAACGAGGCGCGCAACGGGACCCGACTCTGGGAACTCTGGTACGACCAGTCCTTCGACCGCGGGCGCTTCGACCTCAAGTTCGGCCAGCAGAGCCTGGACAACGAGTTCATGCTCAGCCGCTACTCCGGGTTGTTCATCGACACCATGGCGGGCTGGCCGCTGCTGCCGTCGTTCGACATGTACGGCGGCGGGCCCGCCTACCCGCTGTCGTCGCTGGGGCTGCGGCTGCGCGCGCGAGCGACGCGCAGCCTCACGCTGCTGGCCGGCGCGTTCGACGACAACCCGGGCGGAGGGCGTTTCGCGCAGAACGCCCAGGTGCTCGACCCCAACGGAACCACCTTCAACCTCAACACCGGCACCCTGTTCATCGGCGAACTGCAGTACGCGACGACGATCGACGGTCTGCCGGGCCGCTACAAACTCGGCGGCTGGTACGACACCGGGCTGTTTCCCGACGAATACCTGGCCGCCGACGGGCTGTCGCAGGCCGACCCGCGCAGCGGCGGCGTGCCGTTGCTGCACCACGGCAACGACAGCCTGTACGCGGTGGCCGACCAGACGATCTGGCGCTCGCCCAGGCAGCCGGCAAGGACGCTGAACCTGTTCGGGCGCATCATGGGCGCGCCACCCGACCGCAACTTCATCGACTGGTCGTTCAACGGCGGCTTCACGCTCACCGACCCGCTGCCCGGCCGCCCGGCCGACCAGTTCGGGCTGAACCTGGGGATCGGCCACGTCAGCAGCCGCGCCGCGCAGCTGGACCTCGCCTCGGGCCTGCCGGCGCAAGGCACCGAGACCCTGGTCGAGCTCACCTACCAGGCGCGCATCACCCGCTGGCTGGTGCTGCAGCCCGACCTGCAGTACGTCGTGCATCCCGGAGGCGGCCTGCGCAACCCCGGCGATCCGCGTCATCTGATCGGCAACGAACTGGTGGCCGGGGTTCGGGTGGTCGCCAGCTTTTCGTGAATTCCGGCGCGGCATCGCAACGCGCCGGCCGCGGCGCCGGCGACCCCGCTGACCCATGTCAACGCCGGGTCGGGCGCGGCTGGGTACCCTACCCCCATCGGGCAGCGCGCCGGCACGGCCGCGTCGCACGGCCCCTTGCGTCGCACCGGCGCAGCCACCGCAACGACCCGCCATGACCGATGTCATCCTGAGCCTGAACGCAGGCTCGACCAGCCTGCGCTTCACCCTGTTCGAACTCGACTCCGCGCAGGTCGCCGAGCGGCCGCTGGCCGACGGCGAGGTCGAGGGCCTGGGCGGCCAGGCGCGCCTGCGCATCGCGTCGCGCATCGGCGCCGGCGTCGACCAGGAGCTGGCCGGCGGCGCCGACCATGCCGCCGCGCTGCAGCGGGTGCTCGGCTGGATCGACGAACACGATGCGGGAATGCGGCTGCTCGGAGTCGGCCATCGCATCGTGCACGGCGGCACGCAGTTCCAGGCGCCGTGCCGGCTGAGCCCCCGGGTGGTCGACGCGCTGGAGGCGCTGACCCCGCTGGCCCCGCTGCACCAGCCGCACAACCTCGCCGCGGTACGCGCGCTGGCGCGCAGCCACCCGCGGCTGCCGCAGGTCGGCTGCTTCGACACCGCGTTCCACGCCACCAACACCCCGCTGTCCACCCGCTACGCGCTGCCGCGCGAACTGCGCGAGCTCGGGCTGCGGCGCTACGGCTTCCACGGCCTGTCCTACGAATACATCGCGTCGATCCTGCCGCGCCACCTGGGCGAGCGGGCCGACGGCCGGGTGGTGGTCGCGCACCTGGGCGGCGGCGCCAGCCTGTGCGCGATGCGCGCTCGCCGCAGCGTGACCTCGACCATGGGCTTTTCCGCGCTCGAGGGGCTGCCGATGACCACCCGCGCAGGCCACGTCGATCCCGGGGTGCTGCTGTACCTGATGAGCGAAAGGGGCATGGACGCGGCAGCGCTGGGCGACCTGCTCTACCACCGCTCGGGGCTGCTCGGGCTGTCGGGGTTCAGCGGCGACATGCGCACCCTGCTGGCCAGTTCCGAGCCGCGGGCCGCGATGGCGGTGCAGACCTTCGTCTACGCGATCGGTCGCGAACTGGGGTCGCTGGCCGCGGCGCTGGGCGGGCTCGATGCGCTGGTTTTCACCGGGGGCATCGGCGAGCACGCTGCCGCGGTGCGCGAACAGGTATGCCGCGACGCCGCCTGGCTGGGGCTGCGGCTGGATGCCGCGGCGAACACGGCCGGCGGGCCGCTGCTCAGCGAGCCCGGCAGCCCGGTGACCGCGCTGGCGCTGGCGACCAACGAGGAACTGATGATCGCCCGCCACACGCTGGCGGTCGCGCGCGGCGCGTCGGCGTGACGCAGCCGCGGCGGTCGAACGCGAGGGCCCGGCTCAGCTCGCCGCTTCGTCGAACTCCAGCAGCTCGGCGCCTTCCTGCACCTGGTCGCCGGCGGCGAAGCGGAAGCCGGTGACCACGCCGTCGCGCGGCGCGCTGATGGTGTGCTCCATTTTCATCGCCTCGAGCAGCAGCAGCGGGGCACCCTTGGCGACCTGGGCGCCGGGCTCGACCAGCAGCGCCACGACCTTGCCGGGCATCGGCGCGCGCAGGCCCCCGGAATGCTCCTCCTCGGCCTCGCCGGCGTGCAGCGCGTCGACCACCGCGAGCTGCCAGTGCCCGCCGTCGAAATACAGGTGACGGTCGGCGCCGTCGGCCAGCACGCTGGCGCGCAGCCGGCGCTCGCCCAGCTCGGCCCGCAGCTCGCCGGCGGCGTCCAGCGCGCCTTGCGCGCGCACCTGCTGGTCGTCGATGCGCAGCGCGAAGCCGCCGCCGAGGGCCTCGACGCCGACCTGCCGCAGCGCGTCGCCGCAGCGCAGCACCACGGTGCGCGAGGCGCTGCCGTTGAGCCGCCAGCCGTCGAGCCGGGTCCACGGCGAATCGGGCTCGGGCGAGCGCTGCGCACGCGCGAGCGCCGCCTGGCGCTCGCGCAGCACCTCGGCCAGCGCGGCCAGCAGCCAGACCTCGTTCGCCGGCGGCGCCAGCGGCGGGAACAGCCACGCCTGCTCGCGCTCGATCAACGCGGTGTCGAGCTGCGCCTGTTCGAACGAAGGCGAGGCGACCAGGCGCGAGAGGAACCCCAGGTTGCTGGACACGCCGACGATGCGGTATCGCGCCAGCGCCTGTCGCATGCGCGCCAGCGCCTGCGCGCGGTCCTCGCCATGCACGATCAGCTTGGCGATCATCGGGTCGTAATGGGGACTGATGGCGTCGCCCTGCTCGACCCCGCTGTCCACCCGCACGCCCTCGCCGCTGGCCGGCGGACACAGGTGCGCGAGGCGACCGATCGACGGCAGGAAGCCGCGTTGCGGGTCCTCGGCGTAGATGCGCGCCTCGATCGCATGGCCGCCGATGCGCAGTTGCTGCTGGTCCAGCGGCAGCGGCTCGCCGGCTGCCACCCGCAACTGCCACTCGACCAGGTCGAGGCCGGTGATCATTTCGGTCACCGGGTGCTCGACCTGCAGCCGGGTGTTCATTTCCATGAAATAGAACGCCCCGTCCTGGGTGGCGATGAACTCCACGGTGCCGGCGCCGACATAGCCCACCGCGCGCGCCGCCTGCAGCGCGGCCTCGCCCATGGCCTGGCGGCGCGCGGCGGTCATGCCGGGCGCGGGGGCCTCCTCGAGCACCTTCTGGTGGCGGCGCTGCACCGAGCAGTCGCGCTCGAACAGGTGCACGTAGTTGCCGTGGCTGTCGCCGAACACCTGGATTTCGATATGCCGGGGCTGCAGGATGTACTTCTCGACCAGCACCTGGTCGTTGCCGAAGGCACCCTGGGCCTCGCGCCGGCACGAAGCCAGCGCGGCGGCGAAGTCGGCCGCGGAGTCGACCCTGCGCATGCCCTTGCCGCCGCCCCCGGCGCTGGCCTTGATGAGCACCGGGAAGCCGATGCGCCGCGCCTGCTCGGCCAGCAGCGCGTCGTCCTGGTCGTCGCCGTGGTAGCCGGGGGTCAGCGGAACCCCGGCCCTTTGCATCAGCGCCTTGGCGGCCGACTTCAGTCCCATCGCGCGGATCGCCGACGCCGGCGGGCCGATGAACACCACCCCCTGGCGCTCGCAGGCCAGCGCGAAGTCCTCGTTCTCCGACAGGAAGCCGTAGCCGGGATGGATGGCCTCGGCGCCGCTGGCGGCGGCCGCGCGCAGGATGCGCTCGCCGTCCAGGTACGACTGCCGGGCCTCGGCCGGGCCGATCAGCACCGCCTCGTCGGCCATGCGCACGTGGCGCGCTCCGGCGTCGGCCTGCGAGTACACCGCGACGGTGGCGATGCCCATGCCGCGCGCGGTTCGCATCACCCGGCAGGCGATCTCACCGCGGTTGGCGATCAGGATCTTGCGGAACATGCGTCACCTCAGGAGTCGATGTCGGACGCGGGCACCAGCCATGCCGGCTTGCGCTTGTCGAGGAAGGCGCGCAGGCCCTCGGCGGCCTCGGGCGTTGCGCGCAGGCGGGCGATGCGCCCGGCGCAGTCCTCGACCAGCGCGTCGTCGATCGGCCGGCCGGCGACCGCGCGGATCAATTCCGTGGCCGCCGCCTGCGCCTGCGGCCCGCCCGCCAGCAGCGACTCGACCATGCGCTCGACGCAGGCGTCGAGCTGCTCGGGCTCGGCCAGTTCGTGGACCAGGCCGATTTCGCGCGCGCGCGCCGCGTCGATGCGCTCGCCGGTCTGGAAATAGCGATAGGCCTGGCGCTCGCCGATCGCCCGCACCACGTAGGGCCCGATGGCCGACGGGATGATCCCCAGCCGCACCTCCGAGGTGGCGAACACCGCGCGGGTCGAGGCCACGCACAGGTCGCAGGCCGACGCCAGCCCCATTCCGCCGCCCAGCGCCGCGCCGTGCACCCGCGCCAGCGTGGGCTTGCGGCAGGTCGCGATGCCGCGGAACAGCACCGCCAGCCTTCGCGCATCGTCGAGGTTGCGCGCGGGCGGAGCCTCGCCCTGGCGCTTCATCCAGTTCAGGTCGGCCCCGGCGGAAAAACTGCGGCCCGCGCCCGCGAGCACGATGACCCGCACCGAGTCGTCGCGGTCCAGCGCGGCGAAGGCCTCGGTGAGTTCGGCGATCAGGGTTTCGTCGAAGGCGTTGTGGACTTCGGGGCGGTTCATCCACACCCATGCCGCGACGCCGCGCTGCTCGATCTGCAAGGTCTGGTGGTTCATGGTCGGCTCACATGCGGAAGACACCAAAGGTCGTCGGGAGGATCGGCGCGTTCAGCGCGGCTGCCAGCGACAGTCCGAGCAGGCGCCGGCTCTGCGCCGGGTCGACCACGCCGTCGTCCCACAGGCGGGCGGTGGCGTAATAGGGGTGGCCCTGGGTTTCGTACTGGGCGCGGATCGGCGCCTTGAAGGCCTCCTCGTCGTCGGCGCTCCAGCTCGCTCCCTTGCTCTCCAGGCCCTCGCGGCGCACCGTGGCCAGCACCGCCGCGGCCTGCTCGCCTCCCATCACCCCGATGCGCGAATTGGGCCACATCCACAGGAAACGCGGGGAATAGGCCCTGCCGCACATGCCGTAGTTGCCGGCGCCGAAGCTCCCGCCGATGAGCATGGTGATCTTGGGCACCTGGGTGGTGGCGACCGCGGTGACCATCTTGGCGCCGTGCTTGGCGATGCCCTCGTTCTCGTACCTGCGGCCGACCATGAAACCGGTGATGTTCTGCAGGAACACCAGCGGCACCCGGCGCTGGGAGCACAGCTCGATGAAATGCGCGCCCTTGAGCGCCGACTCGCCGAACAGGATGCCGTTGTTGGCGACGATCCCCACCGGCATGCCGTACAGCGTCGCGAAACCGGTCACCAGCGTGGTGCCGTAGCGCGCCTTGAACTCGTCCAGCCGCGAGCCGTCGACCAGCCGCGCGATGACCTCGCGCACGTCGTAGGGCTTGCGGGTGTCGCGCGGGATCACCCCGTAGAGTTCCTCCGGGTCGTACAGCGGCTCCTCGCCGGGCTGCAGCGCCAGCGCCGGCTCGCGCCGGCGGTTGAAGGTGCCGACGATGCGGCGGGCGATCGCCAGCGCGTGGGAGTCGTTGTCGGCCAGGTGGTCGGCGACCCCGGAGATCCGGGTGTGCACGTCGCCGCCGCCCAGGTCCTCGGCGCTCACCACCTCGCCGGTGGCGGCCCGCACCAGCGGCGGCCCGCCGAGGAAGATCGTGCCCTGGTTGCGCACGATCACCGTCTCGTCGCTCATCGCCGGCACGTAGGCGCCGCCGGCGGTGCACGATCCCATGACCACCGCCACCTGCGGGATGCCCAGCGCGCTGAGGTTGGCCTGGTTGTAGAAAATGCGCCCGAAGTGGTCACGGTCGGGGAACACCTCGTCCTGCTTGGGCAGGAAGGCGCCGCCGGAGTCGACCAGGTAGATGCAGGGCAGGTGGTTGTGCAGCGCGATCTCCTGCGCCCGCAGATGCTTCTTCACGGTCATCGGGTAGTAGGTACCGCCCTTGACCGTCGCGTCGTTGGCGATGACCATGCAATCGACGCCTTCGATTCGGCCGACTCCGGCGATCATCCCGGCGCCCGGCGCATCGCCGCCGTACATGCCGTGCGCCGCGAGCTGCCCGATCTCCAGGAACGGGCTCGCCGGGTCGAGCAGCCGCTCGACGCGCTCGCGCGGCAGCAGCTTGCCGCGCGCGGTGTGGCGCTCGCGCGCCGTCGCGCCGCCGCCCAGCTCCACCTTCGCCACCTGGGCGCGCAGATCCCCCACCAGCGCGCGCATGGCCTCGGAATTGGCCCGGAAGTCCTCCGAGCGGGTGTCGATCCTCGAACGCAATGCCTGCATCGCCTGCTCCTGCCCGCCGGCCGCTCAGCCGGCCTGGCCGGCGGTTTCCGCGTAGAGTTCGCGACCGATCAGCATGCGCCGGATCTCGCTGGTGCCGGCGCCGATTTCGTACAGCTTGGCGTCGCGCCACAGCCGGCCCACCGGGTATTCGTTGATGTAGCCGTTTCCGCCCAGCGCCTGGATCGCCTCGCCGGCCATCCAGGTGGCCTTTTCCGCCGCGTACAGGATCGCACCGGCGGCGTCCTTGCGCAGGCCGCGCGAATGGCCGCCGCGGTCGCAGGCCTGGCCGACCGCGTAGACATAGGCCCGGCAGGCCTGCCAGGTGCTGTACATGTCGGCCAGCTTGCCCTGCATCAGCTGGAACTCGCCGATCCCCTGTCCGAACTGCTTGCGCTGGTGGACATAGGGCAGCACCACGTCCATGCAGGCGGCCATGATGCCCAGCGGCCCGGCGGCCAGCACCGCGCGCTCGTAGTCCAGCCCGCTCATCAGCACCCTGACCCCTTCGCCGACCCGGCCCAGCACGTTGTCCTCGGGCACCTCGCAGTCGTCGAAGAACACCGGGTAGGTGTTGGATCCGCGCATCCCGAGCTTGTCGAGCTTGCTGCCGAAGGACAGGCCCTTGAAGCCCTTCTCCAGCAGGAACGCGGTGATGCCCCGCGGCCCGGCGTCGGGCTCGGTCTTGGCGTAGACCACCAGCACGTCGGCGTCGCCGCCATTGGTGATCCACATCTTCGAGCCGTTGAGCACATAGCGCCCGCCGCGCTTGTCGGCCCGCAGCTTCATGCCGACCACGTCGGAGCCGGCGCCCGGCTCGCTCATCGCCAGCGCCCCGACGTGCTCGCCCGACACCAGCTTCGGCAGGTACCTGCGCTTGTGCTCGGCGCTGCCGTTGCGGTGGATCTGGTTGACGCACAGGTTGGAGTGGGCGCCGTAGGACAGCCCCACCGCGGCCGACGCGCGGGACACCTCCTCCATCGCGACCATGTGCGCCAGGTAGCCCAGGTTGCTGCCGCCGTATTCCTCGCTGACGGTCATCCCGTGCAGGCCGAGGTCGCCCAGCTTCTTCCACAGGTCGACAGGGAACACGTTGTCGCGGTCGATCGCGGCGGCGCGGGGCGCGATCTCCTTGGCGGCGAAGTGCTCCACGCTGGAGCGCAGCATGTCGATGGTTTCGCCGAAGGCGAAGGCGAGCCCGGGAAGCTGGACCATGGCAATCTCCTGGAGGACAAGGCCGGGGCGCTGCGCCTCCGGTCGATGCCGCAGCTTATCGCGGAAGGTAGCGCATTTGGCGCCAAGCTGGTTGCATTTCGTGCCAAGCCATCGCGACCTCGGGCGGCCCCGCGCGCGCCCCCGCGGCGCTCGCCTTCCTACAATCGGGGCCTGCCGGGCTGCGGCGCGGCACCGGCAGGCTCGCGCAGCGCGCACCGGCGCGCCCGGGGGTGCCTGTTGCGCCAGCCGCCCGCGGTTCCCGCCGCAGCGCCACGACCCCGTCACCAACCCGCGCCCACGCCGCATGCCAGCCGCCGCCACCCCGATGGCCTTCGTCCGCTCGGTGCTCGCGGCCTACCGCAAGTATCGCGTCGACCCCTCGCCGGCGCTGCTCGAGGCGGGAATTCCCCGGGCCTTGCTGCAGCACCCCGAAGCCCGGGTCACCGCGGCGCAATTCGAGGCGCTGTGCCGCGTGGCGATGCAGCAACTCGACGACGAGGCGCTGGGCTGGTTCTCGCGCCGCCTGCCCTGGGGAAGCTACGGGCTGCTGTGCCGCGCCTCGCTGAGCGCCCCCAGCCTGGGAGTCGCGCTCAAGCGCTGGTGCCGCCACCACCGCCTGCTGACCGAGGACATCGATCTGCGGCTGCTGGTCGAAGGCGACGTGGCCACGCTGCAGATCGACGAACACCGCCGCCTCGGAGCGCTGCGGGAGTTCTGCCTGGTCAGTTGCCTGCGCTACGTGCACGGCTACGCCTGCTGGCTGATCGACTCCCGCATGGCGCTGCTGGAGACCCGCCTGCCGTTGCGGCGACCGCCGCACGGCGACGTGTTCTCGCTGCTGTTCCCCGGGCCGGTGGCCTTCGGTGCCGAACGGGCCTGCATGCGCTTTTCCGCCCGCTACCTGGAGTTGCCGCCGTGCCGCGACGAGACCGCGATGCGCGCGATGCTGCAGCAGGCGCTGCCGCTGACGGTGCGCCAGTACCGGCGCGACCGCCTGCTGGCCGACCGCGCGCGCGCGCTCATCGCCGCCCACCCCGAACAGCCCCACGACGCCGCCAGCCTGGCCGACGCGCTCAACGTGTCGGTGCGCACGCTGCACCGCCAGTTGCAGGAGGAAGGCACCTCGCTGCAGCGCATCAAGGACGCGGTGCGCCTGCGGCATGCCGCGCACAGGCTGCGTCGAGGCAACGAGCCGATCAAGAAGGTCGCGCTGGCGGTCGGCTTCGCCAGCGCGAAGACCTTCGCGCGGGCGTTTCGCGACTGGACCGGGCACAGCCCCGGCGCGTACCGCGCCGGCGCCGAGCCGGCTCAGGGCGCGGCGGGCTGGCCGCGCGCGGAGCGCGCCAGCGTGGCCACGCCCAGCAGCACGACCACCGAGCCGATGAAGCCGTAGCCCCAGGCCAGCGCGCCTCCCAGAGTGGCCACCAGCGAGAACAACGGCGGGCCGACGACGATTCCGGCATAGGTGAAGGTCAGCGTTCCGCCGGTCAGCGCGCCCGCCTGGCCCGCGGGCGACAGGCGCGCGACCTCGGCCAGGTAGACCCCGTTCCAGCCGGTGGCGGTGGCGCCGAAGGCGATCGCCAGCACCGCCATCGCGCCCAGGCCCCAGCGCGGTCCGAGCAGCGCGCAGGCCAGGGCGCTGCCCCCCATGACCAGCGCCAGCACTCCCAGCAGCCTGGCAGGGCGCACCCCATGGTCGGTGAGAAAGCCCCAGGTGATGCGCCCGACGACCCCGGCGCCCTGCCCCAGCGCCAGCAGCATGCCGGCGCGCACCAGCGACAAGCCTGCCGCCAGGTGCAGCTGGGCGACGAAGAACGCCGAAAAGCACATCTGCATCGATGCGAAGAACATCGACAGGACGGCCAGCGGGCGGATCCCCGGGTTGCCCCACACCAGCGCGATCGGGTGGCGCCGCCGCTGCGGCGGCGCGGGGGTCGCGGGAGCTTCGCGGTCGAAGCGCCCGCGCACCCGCTGCGCGGCCACCGCCGCGACCGCGCAGACCAGCGCGACCGCCAGCAGCGCCAGCCGCCAGTTGGTCAGCTCCAGCGTGCCGGGCAGCAATGCGCCGGCGAGCACCCCGCCGATCGGCACGCCGGTCTGCTTGAGCGAGAACACCAGCCCGCGCAGCCGCGGCGGAGTGACCGCGGCCAGCAGCTGCGAGCTCGCCGGAGTGATCGGACCGTAGCCGAAGCCGATCAGCGCGGCTCCCAGCGCCATCAGCGCAGCCGCGCCGCTGGCCATCGCGGCCACGCCCAGCGCGCACAGCACCAGGCAGGCCTGGCTGACCCGCACCGCGCCGTGGCGCCGCACCTGCGCACCGCCGACCCCGGCCGCGACCATCGCTCCGCCGAACAGCAGCGCGATGTACACCCCGAGCAGCGCCAGCGGGCGCCCGGTGGCCTTGGCCACCGCGGGAGCGATCGCCGGCAGCGCCAGCACGCACATCGACACCAGCACCTGGATCACCAGCGTGACGGCCAGCGCCAATGCGGGGAAGGCTTCTGCGACGCGAGGGTGGGAAGATTCGACCGTCATCACTCCGATAGCAGCCGCGGGCAAGCGCCGTCACACGACAGGCGTGCCGGGACCGCGATACCCCCTAGCGTACGCCCGTCGCGCGCTCAGCCGCAGGCGCGCAGGCCCAGGCGTTCGAACAGTTCGCGATCGCGCTGCACCTGGGGGTTCCCGGTGGTCAGCAGGGTGTCGCCGTAGAAAATCGAATTCGCGCCGGCCGCGAAGCACAGCGCCTGCAACGCGTCGTCCATCTGCTGGCGCCCCGCCGAAAGCCGGACCATCGCCTTGGGCATGGTGATGCGCGCCACCGCGACGGTGCGCACGAACTCGAACGGATCGATGGGCCTGGCGTGCTCCAGCGGGGTTCCCTCGACCGCGACCAGGTTGTTGATCGGCACCGACTCGGGGTAGGGATCGAGGTTGGCCAGCTGCGCGACCAGGCCGGCGCGCTGGCGCCGCGACTCGCCCATGCCGACGATGCCTCCGCAGCACACGTGGATGCCGGCGTCGCGAACGTGCGCCAGCGTGTCGAGGCGGTCCTGGTAGGTGCGGGTGCTGACGATCGACCCGTAGTACTCCGGGGAGGTGTCGAGGTTGTGGTTGTAGTAGTCCAGGCCGGCGTCCTTCAGCGCCTGCGCCTGCTCGGCGCTGAGCATGCCCAGGGTCACGCAGCTCTCCATCCCCAGGTCCTTGACCGCGCCGATCATCGCGGCCACGCGCTCGAGGTCGCGGTCCTTCAGGCTGCGCCAGGCCGCTCCCATGCAAAAGCGGGTCGCGCCCTGCTCGCGGGCCGCGCGCGCCGCCTCCACCACCTCGTCGAGCGCCATCAGCTTGCCGGCGGCCAGGCCGGTGTCGTGGTGCGCCGATTGCGAGCAGTAGCCGCAATCCTCGGCGCAGCCTCCGGTCTTGATCGACAGCAGGGTCGACAGCTGCACCTGGTTGGCATCGAAATGGGCGCGATGCACCTGCTGCGCCTGGTACAGCAGGTCGAGGAAGGGCAGTTCGTACAGCGCCTCGACCCGCTCGAGCGGCCAGCGGGTCGCGGCCTGAGCGGCCTCGGTGGCTGCGCCGCGCGGCCGCAGCGCGTCCACGGGAATCACGGATACGGTGCTCATCGACAGCTCTCCAGGTTCACGGCCTCACGCCGCTCTTGTACTTCGGTCCGACATCGCTCTTCAGCCGGCCCTGCATCGCGTCGAGGAAACGGCACAGGTAGGCGCGGGTCTCGCGCGGATCGATGACGTCCTCCACTCCGAAGGCCTCGGCGGTGCGCAGCGGCGAGGCCAGCGCGCGCAGCTCGGCCTCGAGCTCGCGCTGGCGCGCGGCCGGGTCGGCGGCGCCCTGGATCTCCCGCTTGAACGCGGCGGCCACGCCCCCCTCGACCGGCAGCGAGCCCCATTCGGCCGACGGCCACGCGATCTTCAGGTTCAGCCCGTTCTTGCTGGTGGTTCCCATTCCCGCCATTCCATAGCACTTGCGGATCACCACGGTGAGCATCGGCACCGTGGCCTGCGCCCCCACGTACACGGTGCGCATGCCCTCGCGCAGCGTGGCGGCCGCCTCGGCGTCCATGCCGACCATGAAGCCCGGCACGTCGACCAGGAACACCAGCGGCACGTGGAAAGTGTCGCACAGTTCGATGAAGTGGCTCTGCTTGCGCGCGGCCTTCACGTCCATCGCCCCGCCGGCGATCATGGGATTGTTGGCGATCACCCCGACGCTCCTGCCGTTCAGGCGCGCGAACGCGGTGATCAGCGCCTTGCCGAAACTCGGCTGCAGCTCGAAGACCGAGCCGCGGTCGACGACCAGCTCGATCAGCCTGCGCATGTTGTAGGGCTGGCGGCGGTTGCGCGGAACGATGCGCAGCAGCTCGTCCTCGCGCCGGTCCGTCGGGTCCTCGCAGCGCACGCTGGGCGGCAGTTCGTAGACATTCTGCGGCAGGTAGCCGAGGAAGCGACGGATCGACTCGAAGCACTTGTCCTCGCTGGGCGCGACATTGTCCACCGTGCCCGCGACGTCGACCGCCATATGCGCGCCGCCCAGCTGCTCCTTGGTCACCACCTGGCCCAGCGAACGCTCGACCACCGGCGGGCCGGCGGCGAAGATCTGGCTGGAATCCTTGACCATGATCGACCAGTGGGAGAGGATCGCCCGGCCCGCCGGCCCACCGGCGGCGGTGCCCATCACGGCGCTGACCACCGGCACGACCCCCAGCAGCTCGACCGAGCGCTCGAAGCCGTCGACTCCCGGGAACACCGTGTGGCCGCGCCTGCGGGCCGAGGTCACGGTGCCGCCTGCGCCATCGATCAGGTTGATCAGCGGGATGCGGTATTCGTAGGCCAGATCCTCGACAAAGCCGCCCTGCCCGCCCTTGCGTCGATCGCCCCCCCAGCTGGTTCCTCCGCGCACCGTGAAGTCCTCGCCGCCGACGGCCACCGGCCGCCCGTCGATCTGCCCCAGGCCGCAGACATAGGGCGCCGGGGTCACCCCCTGCAGTCGCCCGTCGACATAGCTGCCGTGCCCGGCCAGCGCGCCGACCTCGCGGAAGGAACCCGCGTCGAGCAGGCGATCGACCCGCTCGCGGACGGTCAGGCGCCCCTGGGCGTGGTGCTTGTCCACCGCCGCGACGCCTCCCAGCTCGGCTGCCCAACGTCGGCGTTGCTCGATCTCGTCGACCTCGGCCTGCCAGTTCTCCCCGCTCGTGCCACTCATGCTGTGCTGTCCTCTCCAGTTCGGTTGCTTCGATGACTCCCCGCACCCCGGCCGCCTCGCGGGCCCGAGCGTGGCGCCGGGCCGCCGGGCCGGGCCGCGCGAGCGCGCGACCCGCGCGACCTCAAGCCGGTTGCTCCGCGCCGCCGAGCCGATTCACAGCTTGCGCGGATCGCAGGCGACGATCAGCAGCGCGCCGAATACGATCGGCAGGATCGACACCAGCGCAAAGGCGTAATAGAACGACCCGGTGGCGCTGACGATGAAGCCGGTGAACAGCGGCGCGACGATCCCGGCCAGCGAGCCGATCCCGGTCACCAGGCTCGACGCGGCCCCACCGTTGCTCGGGCAGGCGTCGACCGGAATGGCGAAGAAGATCGGGTTGGCGGTGAAATTGATCAGGCTGGCCACGCTGATCAACAGCACGATCTCCAGGGTGGTCGTCGCCACCAGGGTCATGCCGATGATCAGGCCGGTCACCAGCAGGCAGGTGCCCGCCAGGTAGGTGCGCCCCCAGCGCAGGCTGTCGGTCTTGCGGTAGACCCAGTCGGAGATCGGCCCCGAGGCCAGCGCACCGATGGTCATGAAGATCCACGGCAGCGAGCCGAAGTAGGCGATGTGGGAAAACTCCATGTGCCGTTCCTTCACCAGGTAGGTCGGAAGGAACGCCAGCAGGAAATACAGCACGTACGCGGACGAGAAGAACGCCAGCCCGGTCAGCCACAGCGTGCGGCTGCCGACGATGCGGCTCCAGTGCACCGCCTCGCCCGTCTGCGCGCGCTCGAGCGCCGGCGCGCCCTGCTCCGGCCTGTCGGTGATGTAGATCTTGCAGAGAACCGCCCACGCGATGCCGACGACACCCAGCAGGATGAACGGCGCCTGCCAGCCGTACGCCGAGGTCAGCCAGACAGCGACCGGGATGATGAGCAGCGAGCCCAGCGGGATGCCCGCGCCCATCAGCGTGGCGGCCCGGCCGTGCTCCTTGGCGGGAAACCAGTTGCCGATGAGCTGCGAGCCGCTGGGGAACGCCACCCCCTCGCTGGCTCCGAACAGGATGCGCAGCCCGAGCAGGCTGGCGAATCCGTTGGCCACCGCCACCAGCATCACGGTGATCGACCACAGCACCGACGACGCGATGAAGGTCCGCTTGGGGCCGAGCAGCGACACGATGCCGCCGCCGAGGAACACCAGCAGCACGTAGCCCCAGCCGAAGCCCGAGGCGATGATCCCGAACTCCTTGATGCTCAGGTGGAAGGTCTTGATCAGTACCGGCGCGACGACACCCAGCACGCCGCGGTCCGCGTAGTTGATGATGGTGATCACGAACAACAGCCATGCCACGGTCCAGCGATTGCGCTGGGCCGGCTGCGCCGCGTAGCCGGTGTTTGGAGTTACTGCCATGGTTTGTCTCCCGAAGCTTTTGTGTATGTGCCTTTGGTTGGTGTTCATCCACGAACAGACTTGTGCCAGGCTGCAGCGCCTTGCCGATCCTCCCTTCCGCTAGTCCTCGATGACCAGCAGGACGTCGCCTTCCTTCACGGCCGCCCCCTCGGCGACGCGCACCTCCACGATGCTGCCGCCGTCCTCGGCGATCACCGGGATCTCCATCTTCATCGACTCGAGGATCATCAGGGTCTCCCCCTCCTCCGCGCCGTCCCCGACGGCCTTGAGGATCTTCCACACCGAGCCGGTGACCTCGGACTTCAGTTCATAGCGTGCCATTGGATTGCCTTGCTCCCAGGGAATTCATCGAATCAATTCGGACAACAGTCCCGTGTGCACGTCGCCGTCGCGGAACGCGCTCGACGACAGCACCTGGTCCAGAGCGGCCAGGTTGGTCTTCACGCCCGCGATGTCGAACTCGCGCAACGCATCGCGCAGCAGGTCGATCGCCGCCTCGCGCGTCGGCGCGTGGGCGATCACCTTGGCCAGCATCGGGTCGTAGTGCGTGGTCACTTCGCGCCCTTGCGCATAGCCGGTCTCGATGCGGATTCCCGGCCTGCGCGGCGGCCTGAAGGTGCTCAGCGTGCCGGGCGAAGGCAGGAAGCGGCGCGAGTCCTCGGCATACACCCGGGCCTCGATCGCGTGGCCGTCGACCCGCACCTCGGGCGGCAGGATGTCGCCCAGCGCCTGCCCGGCCGCCGAGCGGATCTGCGCGGCCACCAGGTCGAGCCCGGTGACCTCCTCGGTCACGCCGTGTTCCACCTGCAGCCGGGTATTCGTTTCCAGGAAGCTGAAGCTGCCGTCGGCCCCCATGAGCATTTCGACGGTGCCGATGTTGTCGTAGCCCATGCCGGCGAAGGTCGCGGCGATCTGCTCGGCCAGCGCATGCACCCGCTGGCGGTCGACGCGCGGCGCGCAGGCCTCCTCGAGCACCTTCTGGTGCCTGCGCTGCACCGAGCAGTCGCGGTCGAACAGATGGCGCACCTTGCCGTGTCGGTCGCCCAGCAACTGGAACTCGACGTGGCGCGGCCGCTCCAGGTATTTCTCGAGATAGACGTCGCCGTTGGCGAAGCCGCGCAGCGCCATCGAGCGCGCGCGCTCGACGCTGGCCTGCAGCTGCTCCTCGTCGCGCGCCACCAGCATGCCGATGCCGCCGCCGCCGCCGGCCGGCTTGACCAGCAGCGGAAAGCCGATGCTGCGGGCGTGTTCCCGCATCTGCAGCGGATCGTCGCCGAGCACCGGCGAGCCCTGCCCGACCGGCAGGCCGTGGCGGGCGGCGAGCTCGCGCGCGCGGGTCTTGTGGCCCATCGCCTCCAGCCACCGGGCCGAAGGGCCGATGAATCGCGCCCCGGCCTGCTCCACCCGAGTCGCGAATTCGGGGTTCTCGGAAAGGAATCCGTAGCCCGGATGCACGCCGTCGGCGCCCGAGCGGCGCACGACGTCGAGCAGCGCCTGCTGGTTGAGGTAGCTCTCGCGCGCCGGCGCAGCGCCGATGCAGTAGGTCTCGCCGGCCTCGGCGAGGTAGGGCGCGCCGGCGTCGGCCTCCGAATAGACGGCCACCGACGCGATGCCCATGCGCGTCAGGGTGCGCAGCACCCGGGCGGCGACGGCGCCGCGATTGGCCACCAGGACTTTGTGGAACATGGATCGATCGTTTCAGTAGGTGGCAGGCCAGGTGCGCATCAGGTGCTGGCCGACCCCGTTGCTCAGCCGCATCCGATGCACCTCGAGCATGCGGATCAGGTAGCTGCGGGTGTGCTGCGGCAGGATCACGCTCTGCACCGCGTACAGCGAGGCGATGTCGTAGACGCTGTTGTCGAGCTCCATCTGCTGCAGCGCCGCGTCGAAGCCCGGATCCCCCGGGGTCAGGCCGTGCACGATCTCCACCGCGTACTGCGGGGTCATGAAGCTGACCTCGGCGGTCGGCCAGGCGGCGACCTCGTCGGTGTTGCGCCCGCCGCCCATGTTCAGGTAGGCCTGGCCGTAGCTCTTGCGCAGGATGACCGACAGCTTGGGCACGGTCACCAGCGCCAGCGCGTTCATGAAGTTCATGATGCGCCCGGGCGCACGCTTGCGCTCGGCGTCCAGCCCGATGACAAAGCCCGGGGTATCGACGAACATCACCAGCGGGATGTTGAAGGAATCGCACATCACGATGAAGCCGGTGATCTTCTCGCAGGCCTCGGTGTCCAGCGCGCCGCCCTTGTACAGCGGGTTGTTGGCGATCACCCCCACCGTGCGGCCGTCGAGCCGGGCGAGCGCGGTCATCGCCACCTTGCCGAAGCGCGGCTTGAGCTCGAGCACGCTGTCGCGGTCGAAAATGGTGCGCACCACCTTGCGCACGTCGTAGACCTGGGTGCGGTTGGCCGGCAGCAGGTGGACGATGTCGTCCATGCCCTCGCCCGATCCGGCGGGCACCGAGTGCACCGGCGGCGCCTCGTTGTGGTGGCTGGGCATGTAGCTCAGGAAGCGCCGGATCGCCTGCAGCGCCTCGTCGTCGGTGTCCACCACGGCGTCGGCGAAACCCGTGACCTCGGCGTGCAGACGCCAGCCGCCGAGTTCCTCGGGATCGATCTGCTCCTTGACCGCCAGCGACACCAGCCGCGGGCTCGACACGGCCATGATCGCGCCCTTGCGCATGACCATGAAGTCGGCCAGCACGCTGTACCAGCTCGACGAGCCGTAGCAGTATCCCAGCACGGCCGCCGCCCACGGGGTCTCGCGCATGCGCTGGTACTGCGTCGGGTCGTTGCCCAGCAGGCTGCCCATGCCCCGCGAGCCCATGGTGTCGGGCATGCGCGCCCCCGACGACTCGCCCAGGAACACCATCGGCAGCCCGCGTTGCGTGGCCACCCGCTTCATCTGCGCGATCTTCCTGCCGTTGGTCGCGCTGCTCGAGGCGCCCATGACCGTGAAGTCGTTGGACACGACTGCGATCTCGCGGCCGTCCAGCCGCGCATAGCCGACGACCTTGCCGTCGCCCGGGGTGCGCTGCCGGTCCTGCGCGACCACCGAGGTGGCGAACAGCCCGGATTCGATGAAGCTGCCGGCGTCGACCAGGCGGTCGATGCGCTCGCGGGCATTGAGCAGGCCGCGCTCGCGACGCGCCTGCAGCTTGGCCTCGCCGCCCATCGCCAGCGCCTGCTCGCGCCTGACTCGGTACTCCTCGTGCAGACGCGCATAGGCGTCGGCGTTTTCCATGCTCTTGTGGTCGGGTCCGCTTCCCACTTGGTTTCGCTCCTTGGCCGATGACGGGTGACGCTGCCGCGGGCCGCTCGCTCAGGCCTGCTCGGCCAGCGCGGGGTGTTGGCCGCCGACGCTCGAGGCCTGGTAGATCACCCCGGCCTCGCGCAAGCGCAGCAATTCCTCGCGGGACAGGTCGGTCAGGCTGCCGAGCACCCGCTCGGTATCGCGTCCGACCGCGCCGCCGGCCACGCGCAGCGCACCCGGGGTGGACGACAGCCGCGGCACCGGGCTGGCCATCGTGAAGGCCTCGCCGGTTTCGTCGCGCACGTCGACCAGCATCTCGCGCGCGCGGAAATGCGGGTCGGCGAAAATGTCCTGCATGGTGTAGATGCGGGTGGCCGGCACCTCGGCCTGCGCCAGCATGCGCTCGAGTTCGCCCAGGTCGTGCTGCGAGGTCCACTGCGCGACTTCGGCGTCCAGCGCGTCGTCGTGGGTGGAACGCGCGAGCGCCGAGGCGAAGCGGCTGTCCTCGACCAGTTCGGGACGCCGCATCGCCACGGCCAGGCGCTTGAACACCGCGTCGCCCATCGCGGTGATGTGGATGAAGTTGTGGTCCCGCGTCGGGTACAGGTTGTTGGGCGTGCTGTCTGGCAGCCGCGAGCCCGAGCGGTTGGCCACGTGGCCCAGCTTCTGGAAGGCCGAGATGTGGGGCTCCATGAAACTGAAGGCCGACTCGTACAGCGCCGCGTCGACGCACTGGCCCCTGCCGGTGATCTGCCGCGACAGCAGCGCCATGGTCGCGCCGAAGGCCCCGTACAGCCCGGTGCAGTAATCGGTCAGCGACACCGCGGTGCGAGTCGGAGGACGGTCGGGGTCGCCGGTGAGATGGCGCAGGCCGCTGACCGCCTCGCCGATCACCCCGTAGCCCGGGCGGCCCTTGTACGGGCCTGTCTGGCCGAAGCCGCTGATGCGGACCATCACGAGCCCGGGATGGATCCTGGCCAGGTCTTCGTAGCCCAGGCCCCATTTCTCGAGGCCGCCGGGGCGGAAGTTCTCGACCACCACATCGCAGCGCTGGACCAGCCGGCGCACCAGCGCCTGTCCCTCGGGCACGCGCAGGTTGACCGAAATCAGCGACTTGTTGCGCAGGATGCTGGCCGCGTACAGCGACTTGCCCTGGTGGCGCTTGCCCATGGTTCGCACCGGGTCGCCCTCGGGCGGCTCGATCTTGATGACTTCGGCGCCGAAGTCGGCGAGCAGCCTGCCGCAGAACGGGCCTGCCACCGTCGACCCCATCTCCAGCACCCGGAAGCCGCTCAGCGGCCCGTTGCGCTCCGTCTTGACCTCTTGCTCGTGCATCGTCCTCGCTCCTGAACCGCGCCGCGCCGTCACAGGATGAACTTGCGATAGCGCAGGATGAATTCGCGCGCGCTGCGCATGTTCTCCCGCCGGCAGCGTTCGGCCTCGTCGGCGTCGCCGCGGCGCATCGCCGCCAGCACCGCGCGATGTTCCTTCAGGCCCTGTTCGGCGCGCCCTGGCAGGATGATCACCCGCCGGATGACCGACTGGGTCTTTTCATAGATGCTGTCGATCATCGCGGTGAGGATCGGGTTGGCCGCGGCCTCGATGACCCGCCTGCGGAAGCGGGCATAGCCCTCCAGGAAGGCCTCGTAGTCGCCGCGAGCCACGTAGTCGTGCATCGCTCCATCGAACAGGTCGAGCAGGTCCTGCCAGCTCTCGGCGGCGGTGTTCTGGGTCGCCAGGCGCACCGTCAAGCCCTCGAGCACCTCGCGCACCTGGTAGAGCTCGATGACCTGGTCGACCTCCAGCTTGACCACGATCGCGCCGCGGTTCGGGATGCGCTCGACCAGGCCGCGCTCCTGCAGCGCCATCAGCGCTTCGCGCACCTTGGCGCGCGGCGCCCCGAACTCGTCGGCCAGCACCTGCTCGCGCAGCCGGCTGCCCGGAGGCAGGTCGTGGCTGACGATGCGGTCGCGCAGCAGCGCGAGCACGTCGGGTGCCCGCGGCGCCTTGCCCGGCGCCGGCTGCTTGGGGTCGGAGGCGGGCCTGGCCGCCTGCTGGTTCCTGGCCATCGGTCTGTGGATGGTGATCGTTGCCCGCAGGCTAGGACCACGCCGTTTTTTTGTCAACAGATTCGCCAACAATTTAGCTAACAACCAGCGGCGATTCTGTAGACAAAAGTTCTTACAAGCAGCACGGGCCTGCGGGCAGCCGGTCGACTGCTCGCCAAGTCCTTGATTCAAATGGTGATTCTGCGTCGCGCAGCGACGCGCGGGGCGCTCAGAAAGTGCCCGGGGCCGTTCGCTGCTGGCGCTGCCGCGACTGCGCAGGCGGCCTCGGCTGCGCGCGCTGGCGCGCGGCGGCCGCCGCGGCCAGCGAGGCGCTGAGTGCCGGCAACGCGCCGCGCATGGAGAAGTGGTCCGCCTGGAAACTGCCGCTTTGCAGCGGATAGGCGATCCCCAGCATGCCGTGATTGGCGGCGACGCGATTGTCGATGTCTTCCGGGTCGTGGATGATGTAGCGGTACAGCATCGCGCCGTCACCGCGATAGGGTCCGCCGCAGGTCAGCTCGTGGCTGACCGCGCCCTGGCGGCTGTTGAACAGGGCGACCTCGGTCGAGCCCGTGCGGCACCGCAGTTTCATCGCCAGGATCCAGCGGCAGACGTTTTCCCCGGGATAGCAGAACTTGCCCAGCACGTCGCCGGACGCGCTCTCGGTGGCGGCGTAGTAATACGAGGAGTCGTCGGCGCGGCCGGAGATCCAGTCGCCGTAGGCATGGACGCGCTGCGCCAGCAGCGACGGCGGCATGCCCAGCGACCAGCCGGCCAGCAGCAGCGCACAGCCCAGGCGTTTCATCGTGGCCCCTCGTTTCGCTCCGCCCTCTGCGGGCCTTGCCCTGGTTGCGCCGCGGCCTCGCGCCGCCCGCGGTGGCTGGATCGGGGGCCGACCGGCGCCATCAGTCTAGCGCGCCCGCCGAGGGTGCGAGACAAAAGAAACCCGGCCGCGAGGCCGGGCGCAATCAGCGGGGAGCCATGAAACATCGACCAATGTAGGCACCGATTGTTGCTGGCGCGTTGCCCGGGGGTGACCGGCGTAGACCAGCTGTTACCGGAGCGGATGCCGACGCCGCCGCCAGCCGTCGTCCAGCGTGCGCAGGAAGGCGATGAGGTCGCGCATGTCGCGGCGGCTCATCGCCACGGGCTGTCCGGCCCTGCGGTCCAGCGGCGGATCGACCCGGTCGACGTTGCCCCGCAGGCGGCGCGGCAGGTCGTCGAAGCGCTCGACCCTGCCGTCGACCACCGGGTAGATCTTCCACGGCCTCGTGTCGCGGTCGTCGTAGAACTCCAGGACCTGCTCGAGGGTGTGGTAGACGCCGTTGTGGAAGAACGCATGGCGCGTGGCCGCGTTGCGCAGCGTGGGCGTGAGGAACATGCCGCAGTAGCGGGTCTGCGACGCCAGGTCCTTGCGGTACGGCCCGCACAGCCCGAGGTCGAAATAGCGGGGATTGCGATTGGCCGGGATCGCCGGGTTGCGCGGCACCCCCAGCGCCTCGTACTGGGTGTCGGTGAACAGCGGCGGCGAGCCGTCGGGGCCGGGTCGGTCGAGATGGCAGGCCGCGCAGTCGCCCTTGCGCGGATCGTTGAACACCCGGTAGCCACGCGCCTGCGCCGGCGTGAAACGCGCCCGTCCCTGCAGCCAGGCGTCGTACTTGCTGGTGAAGGGGTGGAAGCTGGGGTCCTCGATCTGGTAGCGGGCCAGCGCGAACAGGGCTTCGCTGACCAGCAGCCGCGGCTGGTGCAGCACCGCGCGGCCGAACAGCTCGACAAAGCGCCCGGCATAGCGCGACCCGTGCAGCTTGCGGGCGACCCGGTCGATGCTGCCGGCGTCCATTTCCAGCGGGTTGAACAAAGGCCCGTCGGCCTGCTGCTGCAGGGTGTCGACCCGACCGTCCCAGAACAGGCCGCCTTGCGGAACCAGGTTGGCTGCGCTGGCCTGGGCGTCGCTGGCGGTCTTGCGCAGCCTGGGCGCGCGCTGCCCGCGGGCCACCAGCTGGCGCAGCGTGACGGTTTCGTTTTCTTCGTTGTCGGGGCCGATGCTGAAGTTCGGCTGCCGGTACAGGTACTCCAGCGACGGCACCGCACGCACCCCCGGGCGGCTCAGCCGGCCGCCACCGAACTGCACGGACAGCGAGTTGGCCGGCGCGTAGGCATGCGCCGGGTCGTGGCACGACGCGCAGGACATGCGCCCCGAGCCCGAAAGTCCCGTGTAGAAGAACAACTTGCGCCCGAGCCGGGCGACCGCGCTCAGGGGCCTGCGAGCAGGCAGCAGCAAGTGCACCGGATGGGGGTTGGCCCCGTCGGCCAGCACCAGCGGCGGCCTGGCCTGCGCCGCGGGCAGCGCGCGCCCCAGCGCCAGCGCGGCCGTCAGAAGCGCCGCGGCGCCCGCGGCCGGCCGCCGCATCAGCTCGAGGTCGGGAAGCGGCTTCCCGCCGGTGGCCGGCGCAACACCCTGCCGGTACGCGGGTCCAGGAACAGTCGGGGAACGGGGCCCGCCGGCGCAGCCCCGGCATGCCGGCCGCCGAAACGGAACAGGCCCATCAGGCTGCCGGCGTCGGCATCGAAGGACCCGCCGCCCAATCTCTGGCCGTGCAGCCAGTTGTCCTCGATGAAACGCACCACCGACGCCAGCGACACCCGGGTGTGGCCGACATGGTCGGGCCTGGCCCAAGGCGAGATCACCAGCAGCGGGATGCGCGTGCCCGGGCCGCAGCGCCCGTTGACCGGATGGCCGCTCAAGCCGTCGCGCGGCGTGCCGTTGCCGCAGACTCCGCTGCCGTCGAGCTGGTCGGCCTGGGGATCGTAGGACGGGTTGGTCGGCGTCGCGAAGGCGTGGTCGTACCAGCCGTCGGAGTCGTCGTAGGTGACGATCACCGCGGTGTCCTTCCACTGCGGCTGCTGCTCGAGGAAGTTCACCACCTTGGTGACAAAGGCCTGCTCGTCCAGCGGGTCGGAGTAGCCGGCATGGGCGTCCTGGTAGGCGGGAGCCTTGAGGAAACTCACCGCCGGGAAGTTGCCCTGCTCGACCGCGGTGAAGAAGTCGTTCAGGCCGTATTCGTGGTTCGCCGGGTCGCGCGTCGTGGTGCCGGGAACGTAGCTGTGGCCGATGGCCGCCACCGACGCAGGTCGCGCATGGGTCGGGTTGGCGGTGGAGGCGAAGTACTGGAACCAGTTGTGGTGGGGGATGTAGTCGAGGATGGTCGCCCCCACCACCGTGGATGGCGTGCTGCGCGCGCAGCCGGTCGTGCCGTTGGCGTTGCTGCGCTGGAGATCGAATCCGCCCATGAAGCCGCCCCAGGAGATGCGCTGCGCATCGAGCAGGTCGCCGATGTTGCGCCCTTCCATCATCACCTGGTCCTTCGGGTTGGAGCACACGTCGTACGCCGGATCGACGTCGCTGATCAACGTCTTGCTGCCGTCGGAGTTGTCGAGGTAGTACGAGTTCGCCTGCAGGGTGAAGGGTTGCCGGGTCGTGCGCACCAGACGCACGCCGTTGGTCTGCCCGGACACCACCTCCAGCGCACCGGGGGTCGAGGGGCCGTAGGTGTCGGTGTAGGCGTTGTCGCTCAGTGCGAAGTGCTGGGCGTAGTTCCACAGCGCGGTCACGGTGTTGCCGTCGAAATACCCCATCACCTGGCCCTTGGTGCCGAAGGCGCCCACGCCACCGCGGGTGGCGGTTCCGGTGTGCAGCGGAAACAGATCCGCCCTGCCGCCGTCGTAGGCCTGCTGTTCGGCGGTGTAGCCGTGGTTCTGGTCGGCCGTGGCGGCCTGGGTGCGGTCGAGCCGGAAGGGGTTGCTGGCCCCGGCGCCGTTGGCGGGATTCAGATTGGGGTTGTGGTCCAGCAAAAGGCCGCGCAATCCGTTGACCCGCGGCGTGTCGGGCGCGGCGTGGAACGCCGGTTCGCCGGCCGGGTTCGTGGCCGACGGGTAGGTCGCGAAATAGTGGTCGAACGACACGTTTTCGTCGAACAGCACGACCAGGTGCCGGATCGGCGTCGCCGGCACCGGCGCGCCGGCGTGCAGCCCGGAGCGGCTGGCGGCCGCCTGGTGCAACGGGCCCGTGGTGGAACAGGCCGAGACGCCGAGCGCGATCGCGGCGGCGAGCGCCCAGTGGGTGGGCTGGGTCTTGAAGGTGGACATCCGGGCAATCTCCAGGAACAGCACAGCATACGCAGCCCGCCGGAGCCTGTCCCACTGCGACGGGCCGGCGGATCCGCTGGCGATTGTTCGGTGCCGATTCGCCAGGCGTGTGACAGACCGGGCAGGCTTTCGTTCGATTACTTTTGTTGCACCGCGACACGTCCGGCCGCCGGTGGCGTTTGCCGCTGCGAGCGGGGTGTCGGGATGCCGCGACATCCCGACACCCTGCTAGAGTCGGCCATCGCGTTGCCTTGCACGATCCGCCATGACTCCTGCCCTCCCTCCCCGCATGGTCGTCGTCGGTGCCGGAGCGGTCGGCAGTTTTTTCGGCGCCCTGCTGGCCCGCGCCGGACTCCCCGTCACGCTGGTCGGCCGCCCGGCGCATGTCGACGCGATCGCCCGCGACGGCCTGCGGCTGCAGATGCAGGGACAGGAAATCCGGGTCGCGCTGCACGCCACCACCGACATCGAGGCCGTGCGCGACGCCGAGGTGGTGCTGGTGTGCGTCAAGTCGCGCGACACCGACGCGCTGGCGCGGCAGATCGCCCCGCTGCTGTGCGCCGACGCGCTGGTGCTGAGCCTGCAGAACGGGGTCGACAATCCGGCCACGCTGGCCGCGCGGATCCGCCAGCCGGTGATCGCGGTGGCGGTCTACGTGGCCGCCGCGCTGGCCGAGCCGGGCCTGGTGCGGCACTTCGGGCGCGGCGAACTGGTGCTGGGGCCGGCCGACGCGCGCGCGGCGCGCGACGCCGCGCTGCAACGGCGGCTGCAGGCACTGGCCGAAGTGTTCGCCAGCGCGCAGGTTCCGGTCCGGGTGTCGGCCGCGGTGATGGACGACCTGTGGGCCAAGCTTCTGGTCAACTGCGCATTCAACGCCATTTCGGCGCTGACCCGGCAGCCCTACGGGCGCATGGTCGAGCAGCCGGCGATCCGCGACCTGCAGGAGGCGCTGGTGCGCGAGGTGCTGGAGGTCGCGCGGGCCAGCGGCCATGCGCTCGACCCGCAGCAGGCGCGCGAGTCGGTGCGGGACATCGGCCGCAGCATGGCGGGCCAGTTGTCGTCCACCGCCTACGACCTGATGCGCGGCAAGCCCACCGAGATCGACGACCTCAACGGGGTGATCGTGCGCCGCGGCGCCGAGCTGGGGATCGCCACTCCGGCCAACCAGAGCCTGTACGCGCTGGTCCGCCTCGCACAGGCCGCCGCGGCACCCGCCTGAGGCCGGCAGCCCGCCGGCCTCAGCGGGCGGCCAGCAGCAGGAACGCCGGCAGCGACACCGCGCCCAGCAGCGTCGAAAGGGACACCAGCGCGGCCACGTAGGGGCCGTCGCCGTCCATGCGCACCGCCAGCACGTAGGCGCTGGAAGCCGTCGGCGCCGCGGTGAAGATCAGCAGCGCCAGGGTCTGCGCATGGTCCAGGTGCAGCGAGCGCGCCAGCGCCCAGGCCAGCAGCGGCAGCAGCAGGTGGCGGATGGACAGCAGCCACACCGACAGCCCGCGGTCCTGGTGCAGGCCCTGCAGCCGCAACCCCGCGCCCACCGTCAGCAGGCCCAGCGCGATCGATGAGCTGCCCAGGCTGTGCAGCACCGGCACCACCAGCGGCGGCAGGTGCAGCCCCAGCGCGTGCGCGCCCAGGCCGGCCACGGTGGCCATCACCAGCGGGTTGCGCAGCAACTCGCCCAGCAGGCCGCGCCCGCCGTGGCGCGCCAGCGCCCACACCGCGACGCCATTGCACAGCGGCACGCCGATGGCGATCAGCACCCCGACCATGGACACCAGCTGGTTGCCGCCGAGGCTCGAGGCGACCGCCAGGATGATGTAGGAATTGAAGCGGAACGCGCACTGCACCGCGCTGGCGGTGCGCCGGGCGTCGGCACGCAGCCAGCGCGAAGCCAGCGCCAGCGCGATGCCGCCCAGCAGCGCGCCCAGGCCGGCGAGCATCAGCGCCGAAGCGGACGCCAGCGTGTAGGTGGCCTCGATGCTGGTGGAAAACAGCAGCGCCGGGAACAGCACCAGGTAGACCAGGCTCTCGACCCCGCTCCAGACCTCGCGTCGCAGCGAGCTCAGGTGCATCAAGGCATAGCCCAGCGCGATCAGCGCGAAGTCGGGAAACAGCAGCAAGGCGTCGTGCAGCATCGGCGGCAGGGACGGAGGCGAGAAGCTGCCAGCCTAGCAGGCCGTGGGGGCAGCGCAGGGGGTCGCGGCGCGCCGCTACCATGCCTGGGCCCGGCCGACGCAGAGCATCCCGGGCCACCAGGAGCACCGAATGAACATCTGCATCATCGGGGCCGGCGCGATCGGCGGCCTGATCGGCGCCCGCCTCGCCGCCTGCGCAGGCGCCGAACCCGTCGTGCTCGCGCGAGGCGCGACGCTGCAGGCCCTGCGCGCGCAGGGCTGGCGCGCCGACACCGCGGACGGCCTGCTGCAGGCTCCGGCGCGCGCGGTCGAGGACCTCGGCGGACTCGGCGAGCAGGACCTGGTCATCGTCGCGGTCAAGGGCCCGGCGCTGCGCGAGGTGGCGCCGCTGGCGACCTCGCTGCTGGGCCCGCGTACCGTGGTGCTGCCGGCGATGAACGGCGTGCCGTGGTGGTTCTGCGCGGTGCCGCCGCTGCGCGACCCGCAGCCCTTGCTCAGCATCGACCCCGACGGCAGCGTCGCCAAGGCCATCCCGCTGCGCCATGTGCTGGGTTGCGTGGTGCATGCCACCACGTCGGTGCCCGAGCCGGGGCTGGCGCGCCACCGCGGCCCGGCGCGCCTGTTCATCGGCGAACCCGCCGGCGGCGCCAGCGAGCGGGTCGACGCGGTGTGCGCGCTGATGCGCCGGGCGGGATTCGAAGTGCATGCGTCGGCCGACGTGCGCACCGACATCTGGTACAAGCTGTGGGGCAACCTGACGATGAATCCGGTGTCGGCGCTGACCGGAGCGACCATCGAGCAGGTGCTCGCCGACCCGCTGGTGCGGGGCTTCTGCAATGCGGCGATGGCCGAGGCGCGCAGCCTGGGCGAGCGCCTGGGTTGCCCGATCGAGCAGACTCCCGAGCAGCGCAACCAGATCACCTCGCGCCTGGGCGCCTTCAAGACATCGATGCTGCAGGACGTCGAAGCGTCGCGCGCGATCGAACTCGACGCCATCGTCGGCGCGGTGCACGAACTCGGGCGCCGCGTGGCCGTGCCGACACCGTGCATCGACACCCTGCTCGGGCTGACGCGGCTGATGGCGCGGGTGCGCGGCCTGTACCCCTGGCCGGCCGCGGCGTAGCCGGCGCCGCGGGATGCGCGGGATGCGCGGGATGCGCGGAATGCGTGTCCCGCGCGTCGCCTCAGGTCGGCGCCAGCAGGTGCTCGACCTCGGCGAAGCTCTGCGGCTTGTCGCTGGCCTCCACCGGCACCCCGAGCAGGCGCCCGATCTGGGTAGCCGAGAAGATTCCGCAGATCTGCGGCGGACGCCCTTGCTGCACGACCAGCGCGTGCTGGCGGCCGCTGTCGCGCAGCGTGCACACCACGTCGCCGATGCTGGCGTGCTGCACGTCGTTCCAGTCGAGCACCTGGATGCGCTGCCTGGGCACCATCACCCGGCTCACCGCCAGCTGGTCGCGCGCCACGCCGTCCTCGACGGCCACGCGGATCGGCGCTTCGCCCAGCAGGTCGCGCGAGGTGATCAGCCCCAGCAGTTCCCCGGCCGGGTCGGTGACCAGCAGCATGCGCACCCGCGCATGCACCATGCGCTGCTGCGCGGCCTCCAGCGAGGCATCGGGGTGGATGGCCACCGCAGCCACCCGCCGCAGGTCGGTCATCGCCAGCGCAGCCGGCTGGTTCATCTGCAGCGGCCCCTGCGGGCGGCCTTCGGGTTCACCCACCCGCGCTCCGGCGGGCAGCAGCTTCAAGTCGAGGGCGCGAAAGGGATTGCTCACATCGAGACTCCATCAAGACGGTTGCGCGGGCGCGAAGGCCATCGCTGCAGACTGTAAGGGCGGCCACCGCATCCGGTTGTAACCACAATCCAAGAATGGCGAAGCCGTGTTGCCGGCGCGCCGCCCGGCGGGTCGGTCTCGTCGCGGCGCGTCAGCGCGCCGGCCCGGAACCTTGGCCGCCACCCGGCGCCTGGACACCGGCGGCGTCGCCCGGGGCGCTGGCCGCGGTCTGCTTCGACGCGTCGATCGCGCTGCGCGGCGACCTCCCGGGGATTTCCCGCGCGATGCCGGCTGCGCGATCGCGCACCGCCTGCCCGAAGAATTCGAGCACCAGCAGCGCGGCGATGGCGATCGACACGACGAGCAGCACGGCTTCGGCGCTGCCCTGGCCGGCCTGGCGGCGCGCATCGCATGGGTATCGCATCGGCATGCTGTCGGTCGGCGCGAACGCGCGGGGGTTGCGGTCACGCCCGCACTGTAGGCCGCGGCGCGGCAACGCCGCGTCAGTCGCGCGTTGAGTGCCCGGGCGCCGCGCGTGCGCGACAAGGCGCCGCCGCGGCTGTCGCGCGGATGCGCTTTGCTACATTGCGGTTGTTTTCCGGGACAAGCGTCGCGGCGGGCGCGCCCGCCATGGGGAGTCGGCGATGAGCGTGATCACCTGTGTCGAAGACCTGCGCCTGCTGGCGCGCAGGCGTGTACCCCGCATGTTCTACGACTATGCGGACTCGGGCTCGTGGACCGAAGGAACCTATCGTGCCAACGAGCAGGACTTCCGCTCCATCCTGCTGCGCCAGCGCGTCGCGGTCAACGTCGAGCAGCGCAGCGTGCGTTCGTCGATGCTGGGGGCGGACGTGGCGATGCCGGTGGCGCTGGCGCCCACCGGGCTGACCGGAATGCAGCACGCCGACGGCGAGATCCTGGCGGCCCGGGCCGCCGAAGCCTTCGGCGTGCCCTTCACGCTGTCGACCATGAGCATCTGCTCGATCGAGGACGTCGCCGCCCACACCCGCGCACCGTTCTGGTTCCAGCTGTACGTGATGCGCGATCGCGGGTTCATCGAGCGCCTGATCGAGCGCGCGCGCGCCGCCAACTGCTCGGCGCTGATGCTGACACTGGACCTGCAGATCCTCGGCCAGCGCCACAAGGACCTGAAGAACGGCCTGTCGGCGCCGCCCAAGCCGACGCTGCGCAACCTGTTGAACCTGGCGACCAAGCCGCGCTGGGTGCTCGGCATGGCGGGGACGCGGCGACGCACCTTCGGCAACATCGTCGGCCATGCCAGCGGGGTCGACGACCTGAGCTCGCTGTCGGCCTGGACCAGCCAGCAGTTCGACCCGACGCTGAACTGGAAGGACGTGGAGTGGATCAAACGCCGCTGGGACGGCAAGCTCATCGTCAAGGGGGTGATGGACGCCGAGGATGCGCGGCTGGCCGCCGACTGCGGCGCCGACGCGCTGGTGGTGTCCAACCACGGCGGCCGCCAGCTCGACGGCGCGCCGAGCTCCATCGCCGCGCTGCCGCCGATCGTCGATGCCGTCGGCTCGCGCATGGAGGTATGGATGGACGGCGGGGTGCGCAGCGGCCAGGATGTGTTCAAGGCGCTGGCGCTGGGCGCGCGCGGCACGCTGATCGGTCGCGCCTTCCTCTACGGCCTGGGCGCGCTGGGCGAGGCCGGGGTCACCCGCTGCCTGCAGATCCTGCGCAACGAACTCGACCTGACCATGGCCTTTTGCGGGCTGAGCGACGTCACCCGGGTCGACCGCCGCGTGCTGCTCTGAGCGGACCGGACGCTTGCCGCGGCGGTCGCGCGAACGCGAGATTGTCGGCGGCGCCCCGCTCTGCATACACTGGAGGCTGCCTGCCGCTCCCCCGCCATGCCCGATTCCACCGCCCCCCCTGCGATCCAGGACCTGTATCCCGAGAACCTGGCCCATTGCTACGGCTGCGGGCGGCTGAACCCGCACGGGCATCGCATCCGCACCTTCGTCGACGAGCAGGGGCAGTCGGTTTCGGAATTCATCCCCGATGCGTCCCACATCGCGGTGCCGGGCTTTGTCTACGGCGGGGTGATCGCCTCGTTGATCGACTGTCACTCGACCGCGACGGCGGCGGCTGCGATGGCCGCCGCGGGGGCGGCGGCCGCGCATGCGTCGCCGAGCAGGCCGCCGCCGCGCTTTGTCACGGCCTCGCTGCATGTCGACTACCTGCGACCGACGCCGCTGGGCGCCGCGCTGGTCGTGCGGGGCAGCGCGCGTGAAATCAAGGGCCGCAAGGTGGTCGTCGAGTCGACGGTATACGCCGGCGGCGTCGCGACGGCGCGCGGCGAGGTCGTCGCGGTGATGATGCCCGAGGCCTTCGGCCAGGCTTGATGCGCTCGCCCAGGCCCGCCGGCGGCCCCTCCCGATGAACCCCGCCGACGCCACCCCGGACGCGATCGGTCGCTACGGCCTGTTCCGCTCGCGTCAGCTCGAATCGACCTTCGTCGCCGCGCAGTGGGCCGAGCTGGCTCCGCGCGCGCGCGCGATCGGGCTCTGGGGCGGGCTGTGCTTTGTCGCCGGCAGCGCGGCCGACTACGTCGCCAGCGCCGGCCAGACCCCCTGGCTCGCGCTGCTGCTGGTGCGCTCGCTGGTGCTGGCCGCCGGCCTGCGGCTGGCCTGGGTCAGCCGCCCGCGCGCGCAACCGGCGCCGGCCAGGCTGGCGTCCTGGCTGCTGGGCTTCCAGGTGCTGGCGCTGGTGGGCCTGCGGGTGGTGGCGCAATTGCACGGCCACCTCTCGCCCTACCAGGCCATCGCCGCGGTGTTCGCCTGCGTGGTCCTGTATGCCTTCGCTCCGCTGCTGCGGGCGCTGCAGTTCTGGTGCATGCCGGCGTGGCTGCTGCTGGCCGCGCTGCAGATGCGCCTGGGACTCGGGGCTTCCTGGGGCGAGGTGCTGCTGTTCGTGCTGCTGCTGGGATTCGTGAACGTCATCGGCTGGCAGCTGGCGGCGCACACCAACCGCTCGCAGCGCGACGCGTGGCTGAGCCACCGGCGGCTGCAGCGCGAAATCGCCGAGCGTGTCACCGCCGAACAGAACCTGCGCCATCTGTTCGAAGTCAGCCCGCTTCCGCTGGTGCTCGTCGGGCAGCCACATGGACAGCTGCTGCAGGTCAATCCGGCGGCCCGCGACCTGCTCGACCCGCTGCGGCTGCTCCCCGACCCCGCGCTGGCGATGGCGGGAGACTTCTACGCCGACGCCCAGACCGGGCCCAGGCTGGCGCAGGCGCTGGCGCAGGCCGGCGCCGTCGGCCCGCTGGACCTTCGGCTCAAGGACAGCAGCGGCCAGTTGCTCGACGTCATGCTGTCGGCGCGCAGGCTGCGCTACAACGGCCGGCGCGCGGTCCTGGCCAGCCTGGTGGAAATCACCCATCGCAAGCGCCACGAACACGAACTGCGCAGGCTGGCGCACACCGACTCGCTCACCGCCCTGTACAACCGCAGGGGTTTTTTCGCCCGCGCCGAACGCTTGCGGCGCGACGCGGCCAACACCCCGCTGGCCCTGCTGGCGCTGGACGTCGACCATTTCAAGGCCATCAACGACAACCACGGGCACGCCACCGGCGACCTGGTGCTGCAGCAACTGGCCGGACGCATCGCGGCGATGCTGCGCGACGGCGACGTGCTGGCGCGCATCGGCGGCGAGGAGTTCGCCGCGCTGCTCCCCGCGACCGACACCGCGCAGGCGCTGGAAGTCGCCGAGCGGGTGCGCCGCTCGGTGTGCGACCACGCGCTGCGCTGCCACGGGCTGCGGCTGCGCACCAGCGTGAGCGTCGGCGTCACGCTGGTCGATGCGCTGTCGGACGACATCGACAACGCGCTGGCGCGCGCCGACGCCGCGATGTACCGCGCCAAGCAGGAAGGCCGCAACCGCGTGCGCTGGCAGCCTGCCGCCGATGCGGCTTGAGCAGCGGGCGCGCGGTCCGGCGCAGGCGCCGGACCCCACCGGCGTCAGTCGGCGGCCGGCTGCAATTCGCTGACAAAGCGCGCCGGATGCGGGCGCTCGCGCGGTGCGCGCCGACGTGCGGCGCTGCCGACCGCGACAAAGCACACCGCGCGCTCGCCGGCAGCCAGTGCGAAGCAGTCGGCCAGCGCGCGGCTGCGCAGCGCCAGGCCGCTGGCCAGCCCGACCGCGAAACCCTGGCAAGTCGCCATCAGCAGCAGGTTCTGCAAGGCGCAACCGAGGCTGGCCAGTCGTTCGTGCAGGGTGATGTGCTGCTGGCCGTCGCCGCCCTCGCGCACGATCGCCAGCGCCAGGAACGGCGCGCGCGAGGCCTTTTCGCGGGCGCGCTCGCGCTCGGCCTGGCCGGCGGCCGGATCGCGCTCGAGCAGCGCCGCCTCGAAGGCATCGGCCAGGCGCTGGCGCGCCGACGCCGGAACGACCACCCATCGCCAGGGCAGGATCTGCCCATGGTCGGGGGCGGCCGCGGCGGCCTCGAACAACTGTTGCTGCTGCCGCGCGTCGGGTCCGGGCTCCAGCAGGTGCCGCGGGCCGGTCTGGCTGCGCCGACGCATGCCTTCCAGCAGCGCGTCGGGAGTGAAGGAGTCCATGGTCGAGCGGGGTTCAGGCCTGCCGGACCGCGGCAGGCGGCAGATCGAGCATAGCCCGGCGCCGGCCGGCACGCAGACACCCGCCCGGGCCGGGGCGCGATAGCGCAGCCCCTACAATCGGCGGCAGGCCCGGGGCGCGCGGCACCGGCCGCCGCGCTGGACGTCCCGCCCGATGAAACTCACCGCCTTCGCCGATTTCGGATTGCGCACCCTGCTGCTGCTGGCGGCCAGCGGCGAGCGCGCCTGGTCGAGCGCCGAGCTGGCGCAGCACCTGCAGGTATCGCGGGACCATCTGGTCAAGGTCATCCAGCGCCTGGCGGCCGGCGGCTATGTGCGCACCGCCCGCGGCGCCGGCGGCGGCGTGTCGCTGGCCGTCGACCCGGGCTCGGTGCGCCTGGGCCAGGTCATGGCCTGGATGGAGCAGCCGCAGGCGCTGGTGGAATGCTTCCGGGACGACGGCGGTCATTGCAACCTCAATCCGGTATGCCGGCTGCGCGGACGCCTGGCTGCCGCCGAACGGGCCTTCTACGCCGAACTCGACCGCAGCACCCTGGCCGAATGCATGCATCCGGGGCTGCGCGCCTACGCCCGCGCCGACGACCAGGCGGCACCGGCGTAGTGTCCTGCCCCGCCTGGGCATCAGGCGCCGCGGGCCGGCTCGAACGCCGGGAACAGCAGGTTGTTCTCCAGGTGGATGTGCTGCACCAGGTCGTCGCAGAACTTGGCCACCCCGGCGTACAGCGCGCGCCAGGAGTTGCAGGCTTCGGCGGGCGGCTGGAAGTCGTCGGTGGCGCGGCGCAGCTCGACCAGCAGCTGCGCATGGTCGTTGTGCTCGGCGCGCATGCGCGCCACCGGCGGCTGCAGGTTCGTCCCCGGCGCGACTCGCTGCATCATCGGGAACAGGATCTGTTCTTCCTTGTCCATGTGCTGGGACAACTCCTCCAGGCAGCGCTGCAGCAGTTCCTCCAGGCCCCGGGGCACTTGCGCATGCCCGGCGTGCACCCTCTCGACCTTGTGCGCCAGCCGCACCAGCTCCGGCAATTCGGCGCGGTGGGTGGCGTGGAAACGCTGCAGGATATGGTCGACCAGCTGCGCCGGCTGTTGCGGCAGCTCGCTGGCCTGGGGCTGCAGCGCGGCGATGTCGCGCTGCAGCTGTTGCAGGTCCAGCCCGCGCTCGGCGGCCGCCTCGCGCAGGCTGCGCGCTCCGCCGCAGCAATAGTCCAGCCGCAGGCTGCGCAACAGTCCCAGGGCCTGCGGATGGCTTCGCGCCAGTTCGCCCAGGGGCATTTCGCCCAGGTCGGGCAGGGCCGCACAGCTGCACTCGGGGGTATCGACGACGTGGCTCATGATGGGATGACTCGCAAAGGCTTTAATAGGTATCCACGATACCACATTAAATCCCGAAACCCAATACGCCGAAAGGTCATTGCTGTATGCTTGCACAGCCCTTGCGGCCACTCTCCTCCCTGCAACCCTGGACCGGCATGGCCGTGGCGATCGACTCGGTGGCGTGTTGCGCCGAACTCTTCGAACTCAACGAGGAACAGCGCGCCGCGGTGGCGCACGGCCACGCCGGCCGGCCCGCCGGCGCGCTGCTGCTGCTGGCCGGCGCCGGCTCGGGCAAGACCACCACGCTGGCGGCCAGGGTGGCGCGCCTGGTGCTCGACGGCGCCGACCCGCAGCGCATCCTGCTGCTGAGTTTTTCCCGGCGCGCCGCGCAGGACCTGCAGCGCCGCGTCGGCGCCGCGCTGCACCGGGCGCTGCGCCTGCCGGCAGCGCACAAGCCGCCGGCGCTGCCGTGGGCCGGCACCTTCCATTCGGTGGCAGCGCGGCTGCTGCGCGAGCACGCCGCGCAGATCGGGCTGGCCGCCGACTTCAGCGTGCTCGACCGCGGCGACGCCGAGGACCTGCTCGGGCTGCAGCGCCAGGCGCTGGGGCTGGGCGACCGCAGCCAGCGCTTCCCCCTCAAGGCCACCTGCCTGGCCATCCATTCGCGCTGTGTCAACAGCGGGCAGGAGCTGGCCGAGGTGCTGCGCGGGCATTTCCCCTGGTGCTCGCGGCACGAGGCCGAGCTGCGCCTGTTGTTCCAGTCCTACACCGCGGAAAAGCTGCGCCAGCACCTGCTCGACCTCGACGACCTGCTGCTGTGGTGGTCGCAGATGCTCGATCAGCCGCAGTTGGCGCAGCAGGTCGCGTCGCGCTTCGACCACCTGCTGATCGACGAATACCAGGACACCAACAAGCTGCAGGCGGCGATCGTGCGGGCACTCGACCCCGGCGGCCGCAGCGTGACCGCGGTGGGCGACGATGCCCAGGCGATCTATTCGTTCCGGGCAGCCGAGGTCGACAACATCCTGGACTTCCCGCGCCAATACGCGGTGCCGGCCACCGTGCTGGCGCTGACCCGCAACTACCGCAGCACCCAGCCGATCCTCGACGCCGCCCATGCGCTGATCTGCCAATCGGCGCGGCGCCACGCCAAGGCCCTGTGGAGCCGGCGCGCCGGCGCGCCGCCGTGCCTGGTCGACGTGGTCGACGAGGCCGCGCAGGCGGCCTGGGTCGCCCAGCAGGTGCTGGAACACAGGGAGCGGGGACTGCGGCTGCGCCAGCAGGCGGTGCTGTTCCGCGCGGCGCAGCACAGCGCGATGCTGGAAATCGAGCTGGCGCGCCGCGGCATCCCTTTCGTCAAGTTCGGCGGCCTGCGCTTCACCGACACCGCCCACGTGAAGGACGTGCTCAGCCTGTTGCGCTGGACCGCCAATCCCCGGCATCGCCTGGCGGCTTTCCGCGTCGCCCAGCTGATCCCGGGGGTCGGGCCGGCGCAGGCGCGCCGGCTGTGGCTGGCGATGCAGGCGGCAAGCGACCCGCTGCAGGCGCTGCGCGAGTTCCGGCCGGGTGCGCAGGCTCGCGAGGCCTGGCGCGAACTGCTCGATCTGTGGCTCGCTCTGCATGCCCGGCCTCGCTGGCCGCGGCCGATGGAACTCGCCTGCGGCTGGTACGAAGGCCAGCTCGAGCGGCTGCACGAGCAGCCGGCAGCGCGCGCCGCTGACCTGCGGCAACTCGGCCGCATCGCCGCCGGCTACGGCAGCGCCGAACGTTTCCTCAGCGAACTCACCCTCGACCCGCCCGAACTCGGCGGCGCCCAGGCCGGCGCAGCGCATCGCGACGAGGACTACCTCATCCTGTCGACCATGCACTCGGCCAAGGGACAGGAATGGAAGGCGGTGTACCTGCTCAGCGTGGTCGACGGCTGCATCCCCTCCGACCTCGCCTGCGACGACACCGCGCAGGTCGAGGAGGAAAGGCGCCTGCTGTACGTGGCGATGACCCGTGCCCGCGACCACCTGCAGCTGATCGTGCCGCAGCGCTTCTACCTGACCCAGCAGCCAGCCCGCGGCGAAGCCCACGTGCACGCACTGCCCAGCCGCTTCCTCGACCCGGCGGTGCGCGCCTGCCTGCAGCAGCTGACGGTCCCCGCGCAACCCGAACCCGCCGCGCCCTGCCCGCCCTTGCAGACCCCGACCGTCGATATCGCCTCGCGCGTCGCCGCGCGCTGGGACTGAAGCCACGGCCGCCCCGAAGCGGCCCGGCCAGCCCCCCGGGGGGCGCGGCGCGCAGCGCCGGGGGGCTCAACCACGC
>JAJZVU010000033.1 GCA_021845505.1 Pseudomonadota bacterium
GGCGCCGCGCCGCAGCCGGGACAGTCGGCGACGCCCGCCCCCGCGGCGGCGTCGCAGCAGGCATCCGGCGCGCAGCCCGACGCGGCCGCCTCGGCCGGCACTGCGGGCCGTGACGCCGCTGCGCGGCAGACTCGCGCCCAGCGCGCGGCAGCCGGCCCGCATGCCGCGGCGGTGGCCGAGGCAGCCGCGCAGCTGATGCTGTCGCAACTGGCGGCTGCCCAGGGTACCCCGGCCGCACCGCGACCCGACCCCCAGGGCGGCAAGCCGTCGGGTGCGGGCGGCAAGAACTTGCCGCTGGGGGCCGCCGGCCAGGCGGACCCTTCGGCTGCGGCCGACGCCGCGCCGGCGCTGTCGGCACCCGCCGGCGGCCCGGCGGCGCGCGCGCTGCAACTCAGCGCCGAGGTGGCGCAGGCGGCCGCGCAGGCGCAACGCGCTCGCCAGTCCGGCGCATCCGCGGCGGACTCGCCGGCGGCGCGACCGCCGCAGGCGCAGCCGGTGCAGGCCGGCGTCGACCTGACCGCTGCCGTTCAGGTGAAGCTTCCGGGTACGTTCACCGTCGGTCCCACCCACGGCGACGCCAGCCAGCCGGCGGTGGTGCTGGCCGCCCCGGGTCCGGGCCTGGCGCCGGGGGCCTTGCAGCCCGGCAGCGCGGCGCCGGAGGCCTCGGCCACCTACAGCGCGTCGCTGCCGTCTCCGGTGGGCAGCGCGCCCTGGGGGCAGGAGCTCGGCCAGCAGGTGCTGCTGGCCGTCGATTCCGGCCTGCAGTCGGCGACCCTGCATCTCAACCCTCCCCAGCTCGGCCCGCTGGAAGTCCATCTGCAGATCCAGGGCGGCCAGGTCAACGCCCAGTTCGCCTCGCCGCACCAGGCGGTGCGCGAAGCCGTGCAGGGTGCGCTGCCCCAGCTGCATGACCTGTTCAGCGGCGCGGGGTTGAGCCTGGGACAGGCGTCGGTGGGTCGCGAGGGTCGCGGCCAGCCACGCCAACCGGCCGCGCGCGGCGGCCCGGCGCAGGCCGCGTCGCTCGAGGCCGCCGGCGCGCAGACGGCGCAGCCCGCGCGCTGGGTGCGCGGCCTGGTCAACACCTATGTCTGAGTCCTCGCCCGCGGCCGCTGGCCGCGCATTCAACTCGCCTGCCGGCGTGACGTTTACAGTATCGACAGGGAGGGTTCGCGGAGATGGGGCATGGCTGACAAGCCCGGACAGGCCAAGGGGGGCAAGGCGGGCAAGCAGGGCGGGGGCGGCAAGGGTAGGCTGCTGCTGATCGTGCTGGCGCTGGTGCTGCTGCTCGCGGGCGGCGCTGGCGCGGCATGGTGGCTGCTGCTGCGTCCGCGCCAGCCACCCACCGCGCAGCAACTCGCCGCCGAGCGCGTGCAGCAGATCCATTTCATCACCCTGGCCCCGTTTGTCACCAATCTCGCCAGCAGCGACGGCAGCATGCACTACCTGCAGACCACCCTTGCGTTGCGTACCTCGGACCCGAAGCTCGACGCGCGCATCCAGGCGCTGATCCCGGAGATCCGCAACGCCATCCTGCGCCTGCTGGCCTCGCAGCCCGCCGACAAGGCGGCCTCGGTGCAGGTTCGCCGGCAGTTGAGGGTGCAGATCCGCGCCCTCATCAACCGGTTGCTCGGCGGCAGCGCGGCGCAGCCGCCGGTCAGCGGCGTGTATTTCACCTCCTACGTGGTGCAGTGATGGTCAAGGACGTACTGTCCCAGGACGAGGTCGATGCGCTGCTGCAGGGCATCACCGGCGAAGACGCCGAACCCGAGGTCGAGCAGGTCGACGAGGGCGGCGTGCGCCCCTACGACCTGGCCAGCCAGGATCGCATCGTGCGCGGGCGCATGCCGACCCTGGAGGTCATCAACGAGCGATTCGCCCGGCTGTGGCGTGTGGGCCTGTTCAATTTCCTGCGGCGATCGAGCGAGATCTCGGTGTCGGCGGTCCGGTTGCTCAAGTACAGCGAGTTCATCCGTACGCTGGTCGTTCCGAGCAACCTCAACCTGGTGCAGCTCAAGCCGCTGCGCGGGACCGCGCTGTTCATCTTCGATCCGCGGCTGGTGTTCAGCGTGGTGGACAATTTCTTCGGCGGCGACGGCCGCTTCCACGCGCGAATCGAAGGGCGCGATTTCACCAACCTGGAACAGCGCATCATCTCCCGCATGCTGGAAATGGTGTTCAAGGAATACCGCAGCGCGTGGAGTCCGGTGCTGCCGCTGGACATCGAGGTCGTGCGCTCCGAGGTCAACCCGCAGTTTGTCAACATCGCGACTCCCACCGAAGTGGTGATCGCGTCGACCTTCGATGTCGAGATCGAGGGCGGCGGCGGCTCGCTGCATGTGTGCATTCCCTACAGCATGATCGAGCCGATCCGCGACCAGCTGACCACCGGGATGACCACCGACCGCACCGAGGTCGACCAGCGCTGGATGCAGGCGCTGCAAAGCGAAATGCGCGAGGCAGCGGTCGAGATGCGGGTCGAGTTGCTGCGCCGCGAAGTGCTGGTCCGCGAATTGCTTTCGCTGCGGGTGGGCGACGTGATCCCGGTGGAAATGCCCGACAGCGTGGTGGCCCGGGTCGACGGCATCCCGGTGCTGGTCGCCGACTACGGCCAGCACGACGAAAACATGGCGATCAAGGTTCGCCAGCGCCTGCTCAGCGAAGGCGCCGGCCCGGCCAGCAAGGCTCGACTGCGCTGACCGCCGCGCCTCGTCCGCGCTGGATTCGCACCCCCGTTCTCTCCCTACCACCATGGCCGAACCCGAACACACCGCAGCAGGCGCCGATCCCCTCGAGGCGCAGCTCTCCGACGTGGATGTGGCCGACGACTGGGAGGCCGCGCTGGCCGAGCAGGGCCAGGGTGCGGCGCCCGCCGAACCGCCGCAGCAGCCGGCGGCCGCCGCGCAGCCGGCGCCTCAGCCGCAGCGCGCGAGCTTCGCCCAGCTGCAGCCCGACTCGTCCGCTGCGGCGGCCAGCGAACAGCTCGACCTGGTGATGGACATCCCGGTCACGCTGTCGGTCGAACTCGGGCGCACCAAGATCCAGATCCGCGAACTGCTGCAGCTCGCCCAGGGCTCGGTGGTCGACCTCGACCGCCTGGCCGGCGAGCCGATGGACGTGCTGGTCAACGGTTTCCTGATCGCCCGCGGCGAGGTCGTGCTGGTCAACGACAAGTTCGGCATCCGCCTGACCGACATCGTCAGTCCGACCGAGCGGGCGCGCCGGCTGGGCTGAGGCCCGCCGGGCCCTGCGGGCCGGGCGCGGCCGCCGCGCCCGCCTGCTCGATCTGCCTCAGCGTCGCGGCGTAGACCGCCGGGTTGGGCTTGCCGATCGCCAACGCGCGCTCGATCGCCGCCCTGGCCCGCGCGGTGTCGCCACCGGCCAGCAGCGCCTGCGCCAGGTTGTTCCACGGATCGCCGTCGCCGCGGTGGATCCGCGCGGCCTGCGCGAAGCGCCGGGCGGCGCTGGCGTAGTCGTGCCGGGCGTAGGCCAGGTTGCCCAGGCCCATCATCGCGACCCAGGCGTCGGGCCAGCGCCGCAGCGCGGCGCGGTAGGCCTGGCGTGCCGCCTGCGGCGCGACGCCTTCCATCGGCGCCACCGCGCGCAGGTAGCGCAGCTGCCCGACGCGGGCGGGGAAGGTCCCGGGCGGCAGTGCGACGAAGCCCCAGCGGCCGCCACCGGCCCAGGTGGCGTCGAACTGGCCGATCGAAAGCACCAGGCTGTGCGCGGTGCTCGAGCGCAGGGTCACGGTGTCGCGCTGCAGGTCGTAGCCGACGACCACCGCGTAATGCCAGGCGTTGCCGACGATGCCCAGGCGCTGCAGAACGACCACCGGGTGCCCGGCGGCGATATCCTCGAACAGTTCGGACAGCCGCGGACGGATCACATAGGCGACGCGACCGGCGCGCCGGGTCGCTCCCAGCATGTCGTACTGCAACGTGCCGTCCAGCGCCGGGGTCAGCAGCTCGGGCGCGAGGCGCGCCGCGTCGGTGTCGACCCCGCTGAAACGCAGCACTTCGGCCAGCGACGCCGGGCCGCAGGCATGGCTGTCGTCGGCAAAGAAGGGGACGCCGGCGATCGACGAGCGTTGCGGCAGCCCGGCCGGCGCCTGCACCAGGTGGCCGTTGCGGAATTGCGGACCTCCGGCAGGCGACGCACAGCCGGCGAGCAAGGCCGCCAGGGCCAGTCCGCAGGCGATCGCGCACCGGCGCGCGCCAGCCGGCGCGGAGCCGCGCCGCGGCTGCGGCCGGCAGCGCCGCAACCTCAAAGCGCCAGCACCACCAGGATGGCGACCAGCAGGATGATCACCGTTTCCTGGAAGCCCAGCGTGCCGGCTGCCGGCAGCGAGTTGATGCGCGAGGCCAGGCTCGCGACCTCGGAGTCGCTCAGCGCGGCCACGCGCTGCTGGGTCAGGTTCTCGCTGACTCCGAGTCGCTGCAGCCTGGCCTGCACGTCGGCGCGGGCGAGGAATTGCGACAACACCTGGCGGTCGTGCGCGACCGCGCCGGCGCTCAGCCCGCTCGCCTGGTTGGCGATGGTCTGGGTGCCGATCAGTTCGGCGTGGGCGGCCGGGGGCAGGGCGAGCAGGCCGCTGGTCAGCAGCGCGGCCACCAGCTGACTGGACAGGCGGCTGGGCAGGCGTCGGGTGTTCATCGTGATTCTCCTGGGGATCGGGCGGTCGCCGGGAAACGGCATGCGAGCCGGCTCCGGCAGCAGGGCCGGCCGCGCATGCCACTGTCGGGCGAGTTTACGCTGGCGCTCAACGGGTTGCGCGGCCTGGCGGAGTCGACCCTGACGCCAGCCGCAGTCTGGCGACGCGGGCGCGCAGCCCGCGCAGCCCGCCGCGCGGGGCGCCGCGGGCGTAGCGCGCGCGCTCGAAGTCCAGCAGCAGCTCGCAGGCCTCGGCCAGGTCGGCGCGCGCGCGCAGGCGCTGCGCCAGCGAGCCCGGCGGCTCGCCTGGCAAGGCCTGCACTCCCAGGCGGCGCAGCCGGCGCAGCAGCCTGGCGTAGGCGCGCTGCCACGCATCGGTGGCGGCGCGGCGCCGCCACAGCAGCCACAAGCCGCCGGCGCCCAGCAGCAGGCTCAGCGCCAGCGCGGCGGCCGATGCCAGCCGCGCCGAGTCGGGACGGCGCATGCCCAGCCGGCGCAGCAGTTGCCGTTGCCGCAGCTGGCCGTAGTCGAGCACCCATTGGTTCCAGCCCTCGTCCAATGCGTCGCCCAGGTTGCGCAACAGGCGCAGCGCGCCGGAGTCGGAGCGCCCGAGCAGCGGCCGGCCGAACAGCGGCTGGCGCGCATCCAGCGTCTGGCCGCTGCGGTCGATTCGCGCCGGGTCGACCATCGCGGTCGGATCGGCGCGGATCCAGCCCGCGCCCCGCACCCAGTACTCGGCCCACGCGTGGGCGTCTCGCTGGCGCACCACCCACAGGCCGTCGATGGGGTTCTCCGAGCCTCCCTGGTATCCGGTGACGATTCGCGCAGGGATTCCGGCAGCGCGCATCAGCACGACGAAGGCCTGCGCGAAATGCTCGCAAAAGCCGACCCGGCGCACGAACAGGAACTGGTCGATGGAGTCCGGACCGCGGTAGCGGCCCGGGTGCAGGCTGTAGTGGAAGGGCTGTTCGCGGAACATGCGCAACACGGCGTCGGCCACCGCCTGCGCGCCTGCCGCCGCGTAGCGCAGGGCCAACCGGCGGCCCAGCGCCACGGTGCGCGGGTCGTAGCCGGCGGGCAGCTGGAGCGACTCGCGCAGGCGGCGCGGGCTTTCGTCGGCGCCGTAGGCGTAGCCCAGCCAGGAGGTGGCGCGAAAGCGCACCACCTGGTCGAGCCGGCGGTTGGCGCGCAGTTCCAGGTCGGGCAGCAGGCGCAGGCTGGCACCGGGCTCTCCCACCAGGGTCGGCGCGGCCGCGGGGGCGTCGAGCGCGAAGGCGAAGCGCTGCTGCGTCGGCTGCTGGGTCACGGTGTAGCGCACGCGGCCGCCGAGCAGCCGCGGCGGCGCCCCGCGACGCGGCGCCGCAAGCGGCGGCAGCGCGCTCCAGCGCCGGCCGTCGAAGCGAGCGAGCACCGGGCCGCGCCAGTACATCGCGGCCTGCGGCGGGCGCGGCCCGTGGAAGCGCACCCGGAACACCACGCTGCTGCTGCGGGCCAGGCTGGCGATCGCTCCCGGATCCATGCTCGAGCCGAGCGCGCTGACCGTGCGGCTGCTGTCGGGCAGGCTCCACAGCGGTCCCGACAGCCGCGGAAACAGCACGAACAGCGCCACCATCACCGGCAGTCCCAGGCCGAGCAGCCGCCCGCTCAGCGCCACCCGGCGCCACAGCGGCGGGCGCGACGCGGGCAGGTTGGCGTCGAGCAGCGCGGTCAGCCAGCCCAGGGTGCACAGCAGCATCCACGCCGCCGCCGCCGCCGACTGGCTGTAGAGGAACTGCGCGAACACGCAGAACAGCCCGAGGTAGAACACCACGTAGGCGTCGCGCCGGCGGCGGGTCTCGAGCAACTTCAGCCCCAGCAGCATGCCGACCAGGCTGACCCCGGGGCCGCGGCCGAACACGCTGCGGAATTGCAGCAGCACCCCGGCCACGGCCAGCGCGAGCAGGCCGGCCAGCAGCGCGCGCGGCGGCAGCCGCCGGCCCGTGGCGGCCAGCGCGGCGCGCCACAGCAGCAAGGCGCCGGCGAACAAGGCCGCCCAACTCGGCATGCGCGGCAGCAGCGGTGCCAGGCTGAGCGCGGCGACCACGACCACCAGCAGGGTGTCGCGCGCAGCCTCGGGCAGCGCGTTCAGGCGCTGCGCCAGCGCCTGCGCGGCCTCAGGCGTGCGGGGCATCGCGCTGACCCCAGGTGGCGAGCAGCCGCAGGCACTCGCGCGCGTGCTCCTCGCCGCTGGCCGCGGCCAGCGTGCGACCCGGCAGGCGCAATTCCCACCGCTGCGCGCCGGGCCGCGCCCGCAACACCCAGGCGCACAGTTGGCGCAGGCGCTGTTCGTCTTCGCGTGCCGGTACCTGCTCCCAGTCCAGGCTCAGCAGCAGGTTCGCAGGGGCGGCGCCGGCTGCGCGCACGATCCACTGCCGCTCCCGGCTCTTGCGCCAGACCACGCGGCGCAGGCTGTCGCCGTCGCGCCAGGAGCGCAGTTCGTCGCTTTCGTCGCCGGCGGTCGGCCGAAGCAGCGTTCCGGCATCCGCGGGATGCGGCCGGGCGGGCGGCAACGGCGGGCAGGGTTCGGCCGGCGCCGGGTAGACCCACAGCCGGCCCGGGGGACGCCAGACGCTCCAGGCTCGCCACAGGCCGAAGGGATAACGGGTTTCCACGACCAGCGCGGGCCAGTCCAGCAGGCCGCGGCGCGGCGGTGTCCACGCCAGCGGCAGATCGACCTGCCGGGCCGGTTGCAGGTCCAGCGTGGCGGGCTGGCCGCCATCCAGCCGCGCCAGCAAGCCCCAGTGGGCACCGCGCCCGCCGCGCAGCCGCAGGCGCAGCAGGGCCGGACGCCCGGCGTAGCACTCGGCGGCGTCGCCCGCGGGCAGCGACAATTCGATTCCCCGCAGGTTGGCGTGGGTCACGTGCATGGACATCAGCGCGCTGCCGGCCAGCGCGAAGGTGAACAGGTAGCCCAGGTTGAGCTGGTAGTTGATCGAGCCGACCAGCAGCACCAGCAGGGTCAGCCCGAAGAACCATCCGGCGCGGGTCGGCAGGATGTACACGTTGCGCTGGCCGAGCAGGGTGCTGGAGGCCGTGCCATGGCGCGCCAGCGCCCAGCGCGCGAAGCCCTGGCGCAGGCGTCGCGCCGGATCGGGTCGCGCGGGCAGGCTGATGCGCATCGGCGCCTCGCCGGTGCTACAGCGCCAGACGCTGCAGCAGTTGCTGCAGCCGCGCGACGACCAGCGGGCCGCCGGCCTGCTGTTCGCCCGCGGCGGCCAGGCGATGGACCGCGACGGCCGGCAGCACGGCCTGCACGTCTTGCGGCGCGCAGTAGTCCCGTGCGTGCAGCAGCGCATGGGCGCGCGCCGCGCGCAGCAGCAGCAGCCCGGCGCGCGGGCTCAGCCCGCAGGCGAAGTCCGGGCCTTGTCGCGTGGCATCGAGCAGGCGCTGCACGTAGTCGGCCAGTGCGGCCGAAACGTGGACCTGCTGCGCCTGCTGCTGCAGCCGCAGCAGCCGAGCGCGGTCCAGTCGCGGCGGCAGCCTGCGCAGCAGCTCGCGCCTGTCCTCTCCCAGCAGCAGCGCGCGCTCGGCGGCGGCGTCCGGGTAGCCCAGCGACAAGGACATCAGGAAGCGGTCGAGCTGGGACTCCGGCAGCGGGTAGGTGCCTCGCTGGTCGTGCGGGTTCTGGGTCGCGATGACAAAGAAGGGCTCGGGCAGGGCGTGCGAACGGCCGTCCACGCTGACCTGGCGCTCCTCCATCGCCTCGAGCAACGCGCTCTGGGTCTTCGGCGGCGCGCGGTTGATTTCGTCGGCCAGCAGCACCTGGGTGAACACCGGCCCCGGCTGGAACACCAGGCCGTCGGCATCGCGCCGGGGCAGGCTGTAGCCCAGCAGGTCCGCCGGCAGCAGGTCGGAGGTGAACTGCACGCGGGTGAATTCCAGCCCGAAGCTGCGCGCCAGCGCGTGCGCCAGCGTGGTCTTGCCGACTCCCGGCAGGTCCTCGATCAGCAGGTGCCCGCCGGCGACCAGGCAGCATGCCGCGAGTTGCAACTGGGCGCGCTTGCCGACGAGCACGCCGTCGAGTTGCGCCAGGATCTCGCCGAGTTCGTGATTCATCGCAAGCGGGGTCCGGGTCCTTCGGATGCACAATCTTCGGAAAATCGCTGTATTGTGCCTGCCGGCCGGGCAGGCGCCAGCCACGCCATCGCCAGGAGACGCCATGCGCACCGGGTTCTACGCCCACCCCGACTGCAGCCGCCACGAAATGGGGCGCGACCACCCGGAATGCCCGGAGCGACTGGCCGCCATCGAGGACAGGCTGATCAGCGCCGGGCTGGACTGGGTGCTGCAGCGCCCGCAGGTGCCGCTGGCCGATGTGCACGACCTGGAGCTGGCGCACAGCGCGCTGTACCTGGCGGAGTTGCAGTCTCGCGGCAGCATCGACGAGGGCTACGCCTGGATCGACCCCGACACCCTGATGAACCCGGCCACGATGCGCGCCGCACTGCGCGCTGCCGGGGCGGCGCTGGCGGCCACCGATGCGGTGCTCGACGGCCGTCTGGACAATGCCTTCTGCGCGGTGCGCCCGCCGGGGCATCACGCGACCCGCGACCAGGCGATGGGGTTCTGCTTTGTCAACAACGTGGCGGTGGCGGCCCGCCACGCCCTCGATCGCCGCGGCCTGGAGCGGGTGGCGGTGGTCGACTTCGACGTGCACCACGGCAACGGCACCGAGGACATCCTCGGTGGCGACCCGCGGGCGCTGATGGTCGGCATGTTCCAGCACCCCTTCTATCCTTTCAGCGGCACCGAGGATCCGCCGTCGAACACCCTCAACGTGCCGCTTCCGGCCTACACCGGAGGGGCGCAGGTGCGCGAGGTGGTGGCCCACCAGTGGCTGCCGCGGCTGCGTGAATTCGCTCCGCAGATGCTGTTCATCTCGGCCGGCTTCGACGCCCACCGGGAGGACGACATGGCGCAGTTCGGGCTGATCGAGTCCGACTACGCCTGGATCACCCGTGCGCTGTGCGAGTTCGCGGCCGAGACCTGCCAGGGGCGCATCGTCTCCTGCCTCGAAGGGGGCTACAACCTGAGCGCGCTGGGGCGCAGCGTGGCGGCCCACCTGCGGGTGCTGGCCGGGGTCGATTCCTGAGGCGGAGCACAATGTGCGGCGAGCCGGCCGCGCAGCGCGCGGCGGCCCGCGGTTGCGTCGGTGCAGCCGCGGTCCACTGGAGAACTTGCCGATGTCCGCCACCACCGATGCCCCCGCTTCCGCGGCGACCGCACAGGCGCCGCTGCTCGTCGAGCGCGACCCGCGCGGCGTGCTGACCCTGACCCTGAACCGGCCGCAGGCCTTCAATGCGCTGTCGCGCGAGCTGCTGCAGGCGCTGCGCGACGCGGTGGCGCCGCTGCGCGACGACGCGCAGACCCGTGTCGTCGTGCTGCGCGGTGCCGGCAAGGCCTTCTGCGCCGGCCACGATCTGCGCGAAATGCATCCCCAGGCCGGAACCGACGGCATCGGCGAGTTGTTCGAACTCTGCGGCCGCTTCATGCTCGACCTGGTCGCGCTGCCGCAGCCGGTCATCGCCCGCGTGCACGGCATGGCCACCGCGGCAGGCTGCCAGCTGGTCGCGCAATGCGACCTGGCGGTGGCGAGCAGCGATTCCCGCTTTGCCACGTCGGGGGTCAACCTGGGGCTGTTCTGCTCGACTCCCAGCGTGCCGCTGGGGCGCAACGTGCCCCGCAAGATGGCGATGGAAATGCTGCTCACCGGCGAATTCATCGACGCGGCCACCGCCCGCCAATGGGGCCTGGTCAACCGGGTGGTCGACTCCGCTGCGCTCGACGCCGAGGTCGAGGCCCTGGTGTCCAACATCCTGTCCAAGCCGGCGCAAGCCATCGCGCTGGGCAAGGCGCAGTTCTATCGCCAGCTGGAAATGGGCATGGCCGGCGCCTACCAGCTGGCGGCGCAGACCATGGTGTGCAACTTCCAGGATCCCGAGACCCTGGAGGGAGTGCAGGCCTTCCTGGAAAAGCGCCGCCCGTCCTGGCAGAAGGCGCGGTGAGGCACGCCTGGGTGATGCGCGAGCGCTCGCCTCTGCTGCAGGCGGTGCTGCACCACCCCTGGCCGCAGCTGCGCTGGCAGCTGCTGCTGGTGGCGGCCAGCCTGCTGCTCGGGCTGGTGGTCGGGGCGCTGGTGGAGCGGCGCCTCAGCGCCGGGGACCGGCGCGCCGCGGTGCGCGCGGCGTTGCGCCACGGAGTCGGGCTGCCGCTGGTCGCTCTGCTGACCCTGCAGCTGATCCGCCACGGCTCGCGCGAACTCTTGCGCGCCGAGTTGCTCAAGCTCATGCTGCCGGTGCTCGCGGTGTGGCTGCTGGCGCGCGTGGCGGCGCGGGCGGCGCAGCGCACCCTGGCCGATCCGCATGCCGCGCGCTGGCTGGTGTGGGCGGTGCGGCTGTGCGCGGGCGCCGGGCTGCTGCTGTACTTGAGCGGGTTGCTGCCGGAGATCATCGAGGCGCTCGACGCGGTGGCCGTGCACATCGGGCCGCAGCGCCTGACCGCATGGACCTTGTTGCGGGGCGTGGTGTCGGTGGCGGTCACGCTGCTGCTGGCCCTGTGGGTGTCGTCGCTGCTCGAGGCGCGGCTGATGGAGTCGCCGCTGGACGTCAACCTGCGGCTGGTGGTGTCGCGTCTGATCCGCGCCGCGGTGTTCACCGTGGCCCTGCTGACCGCGCTGCAGATGGTGGGCATCGACCTCACGGTGCTCGGGGTGTTCGGCGGAGCGCTGGGCGTGGGGCTCGGGCTGGGCCTGCAGCGCATCGCCGCCAACTATGTCTCGGGATTCGTGCTGTTGCTCGAGCGCAGCGTGCGGGTGGGGGACAACGTGCGGATGGACAACTTCCAGGGCCGCATCCAGGACATCAAGACCCGCTACACGGTGGTTCGCAGCCCGGGCGGGACGGAGTCGATCGTGCCGAACGAAATGCTGATTTCCAGCAGGATCGAAAACCTGTCCTACACCGACCCGAACGTCTGGTTTTCCACCACCGTGTCGGTGGGCTACGCCAGCGATGTCGAGCAGGTGCTGGGGCTGCTGGCCGGTGCCGCCGCGGCGGTGCCGCGGGTGCTGGCTCAGCCGGCGCCCTCGGCCGTGCTCAGCCAGTTCGGCGCCGACGGCCTGGAGGTCACCGTGGGTTTCTGGATCGCCGATCCGGAAAACGGTACGCTGAATGTTCGCGGCGCGGTCAACCTGGCGCTGTGGCGGGCGCTGCGCAAGGCCGGCATCGACATACCCTTTCCGCAGCGGGTGCTGCACTGGGCCGGCGCGACGTCCCCGGCGGATCTCGCGGGCGCGCGGCCCGGCGGGGCTTGATCGGCGGGGCGAAGTGCCGATACACTGGCAAAAAAGAACGATCGTTCGGTTTATTCATCCCGGCATGGCCGGGCCCGACGCGCATGGGCGACGCCGCCGGAGCACCGGCAGCGTGCCCAGGGCCGCGTCCCCGACAGGAGTGTGAGGCATGAAGGTTCTGGTCGCCGTCAAGCGAGTGGTGGATTACAACGTCAAGGTGCGGGTGAAATCCGACGGCAGCGGGGTGGACACCGCGGGGGTGAAGATGAGCATGAACCCCTTCGACGAAATCGCCGTGGAGGAGGCGGTGCGCCTGAAGGAAAAGGGCGCCGCCACCGAGATCGTGGCCTTCAGCGCGGGGGCGGCTGCCTGCCAGGAGACGCTGCGTACCGCGCTGGCGCTGGGTGCCGACCGCGGGGTGCTGGTGCAAAGCGACGCCGAGCTGCAGCCGCTGGCGGTGGCCAAGCTGCTCAAGGCGGTGGTGGACAAGGAGCAGCCGCGGCTGGTGATCCTGGGCAAGCAGGCGATCGACGACGACAGCAACCAGACCGGGCAGATGCTGGCGGCGCTGCTGGGCTGGGGGCAGGCGACCTTCGCGTCGAAGCTGGAGATCGACGGCGACAAGGCCCGGGTCACGCGCGAGGTGGACGGCGGGCTGGAGACCCTGGAGCTGGCGCTGCCGCTGGTGCTGACCACCGACCTGCGCCTGAACGAGCCGCGCTACGTCACGCTGCCCAACATCATGAAGGCGAAGAAGAAGCCCCTGGACACCATGACTCCCGAGCAACTGGGGGTGGACGTTTCGCCGCGGCTGAAGACCCTGAAGGTGGTCGAGCCGCCCAGGCGCGGCGCCGGCGTGAAGGTGGCCGACGTGGCCGCGCTGGTGGCCAAGCTCAAGAACGAAGCCAAGGTCCTCTGAAGGAAGCCCGATGACTGCACTAGTGATTGCCGAACACGACAACCAGGCCGTCAAGGCGGCGACCCTCCCCACCGTGGCCGCGGCGGCGGCCTGCGGCGGCGACGTCCACGTGCTGGTGGCGGGCCACGGCTGTGCCGGCGCGGCGCAGGCTGCCGCGCGCATCGCCGGGGTGTCCAAGGTGGTGTGCGCCGACGCGCCTGCGCTTGCCGACGCGCTGGCGGAGAACCTGGCGGCGCAGATCGTGGCGCTGGCTCCCGCGTACAGCCACATCCTGGCTCCGGCCACCGCGTCGGGCAAGAACGTGATGCCGCGCGTGGCCGCGCTGCTCGACGTGATGCAGATCTCCGACGTCATCCACGTGCTGGCCCCGGATACCTTCGACCGCCCGATCTATGCCGGCAACGCGATCGCCACGGTGCAGAGCGTCGATGCGGTGAAGGTGATCACGGTGCGCACCACCGGCTTCGAGCCGGTGGCGCCCGACGGCGGCAGCGCCACTGTGGAGCAGCTGGCGGCGGCGCCCGACAGCGGCAAGAGCCGGCTGCTCGGGCGCGAGCAGACCAAGAGCGAGCGCCCGGAGCTCGGCGGCGCGAAGATCGTCGTCTCCGGCGGGCGCGGCCTGGGCAGCAAGGAAAACTTCGACGCGGTGATGACCCCGCTGGCCGACAAGCTCGGGGCCGCGCTGGGGGCCAGCCGCGCCGCGGTCGACGCCGGCTACGCGCCCAACGACTGGCAGGTGGGGCAGACCGGCAAGATCGTCGCTCCCCAGTTGTACGTGGCGGTGGGCATCTCCGGAGCCATCCAGCACCTGGCCGGGATGAAGGACTCGAAGGTCATCGTCGCGATCAACAAGGACGAGGAGGCGCCGATCTTCGGCGTCGCCGACTACGGGCTGGTGGCCGACCTGTTCCAGGCCGTGCCCGAACTGGTGCAAAAGCTGTAGGCGCGCCGGCGCGGCCCGGGCGGCGCGGTGGCGCCGCGGGTTGCGCGTGCCCGCCGGGACATCCATGCTGAGCCGAAGGGATCGACGATGAGCGACTACCACCCCCCCGTCAACGACATGCTGTTCGTGCTGGACCGGCTGTGCGGACTGCCCGAGATCGCCGCGCTGCCGGGTTACCGCGACGCCGGCGCCGATGCCCAGACGGCTGCCGCGGTGCTCGAGGAATGCGCCCGCATGAGCCGTGAACTGCTGGCTCCGCTGAATCGCGGTGGCGATACCCGACCGCCGGCCTGGGACGATGGGCGGGTCAGCACCAGTCCCGGCTTCGCCCAGGCCTACGCCCGCTTCATCGAGGGCGGCTGGCAGGGACTGCAGCATCCCCAGCAGTACGACGGCCAGGGACTGCCCAAGTCGCTGGCCGCGGCCTGCAATGAAATGCTCAACAGCGCCAACCTGAGTTTCGCGCTGTGCCCGCTGCTCACCGACGGCGCCATCGAGGCACTGCTGACCGCGGGTTCGCCGGCGCAGCAGCAGCACTACCTGCCCCGGCTGGTGTCGGGCGAATGGGCCGGCACGATGAACCTGACCGAGCCCCAGGCGGGCTCCGACCTGTCGCTGGTGCGCACCCGCGCGGTGCCGCAACCCGATGGAAGCTACCGGCTGTTCGGACAGAAGATCTTCATCACCTACGGCGAGCACGACATGGCCGGCAATATCGTGCACCTGGTGCTCGCCAGGCTGCCGGACGCCCCGCCTGGAGTCAAGGGCATTTCGCTGTTCGTGGCGCCCAAGCTGCTGGCCGACGGCAGGCGCAACGACATCTGGTGCGCGTCGCTGGAGCACAAGCTGGGCATCCACGCCAGCCCGACCGCGGTGCTGCTGTACGGCGACGGGCACGGCGAGGTGGGCCCGGGCGCGGTGGCCGAAATGGTCGGCGAGCCCGGGCGCGGGCTGGAGTTCATGTTCATCATGATGAACGCCGCGCGCTTCGCGGTCGGACTGCAGGGAGTGGGGCTGGCCGAGCGGGCCTACCAGCACGCGGTGGACTACGCCCGCCAGCGGGTGCAATCGCGCCCGCCGGGCGCGCGCGAGTCGACGACCATCGTCCACCACCCGGACGTGCGGCGCATGCTGATGGGCATGCGGGCGATCGCCGAGGGCACGCGCGCGCTGGCGTTGTACGCCGCGTCGCTGCACGACCGGGCGATCGGCGACGACGACCCGCAGCGCCGCGCGCGGTACACGGCCGAGTACGAATACCTGGTCCCGGTGGTCAAGGGCTTCGGCACCGAGATGGCCATCGAGGCCGCCTCGCTGGGGGTGCAGGTGCACGGGGGCATGGGATTCATCGAGGAAACCGGTGCCGCCCAGTACTACCGCGATGCCCGCATCCTGACCATCTACGAAGGCACGACGGCGATCCAGGCCAACGACCTGCTCGGACGCAAGACCTGGCGCGACCAGGCGGCGCTGGCGCGCCAGATGGGCGAGCAGGTGCGAGCCACCCAGCGCCAGCTCGCCGCGCAGTCGGCGCCGGCGGCCCGGGCGATGGCCGGGCAGCTGCAGCAGGCGCTGCAGGCCTACGGCGAGGTCGTCGATTTCCTGCTGGCCGCCGCTGCGCCGCAGCGCCAGGCGGCGGCTTTCGCCGGCAGCGTTCCCCACCTGATGCTGTGCGGCTACCTGTTCGCCGCCTGGCAGATGGCGCGCGCCTGGCTGGCGGCCGCCGAGCTGCCGCCGGAGCAGGCGGCCTTCGGGCGAGCCAAGCAGGTGACCGGGGAATTCTTCTGCGCCCACCTGTTGCCGCGCTGCGCCGCACTGCGCGACGCGGTGCTGGCGGGCGCCGACAGCGTGATGGCGCTGCCGGTCGAGGCCTTCTGAAGCGGCGACGCCCCTGCGATTCCACTCCTGCCTCCGCCATGTCCCTGCCCGCTGTCCTGTCGCGCCTGCGCCTGCCGGTGATCGGTTCGCCGCTGTTCATCCTGTCCAACCCCGAGCTGGTCATCGCCCAGTGCACCTCGGGCATCGTCGGCAGCTTCCCCGCGCTCAATGCCCGCCCGGCATCCCAGCTCGACGAATGGCTGGCCCAGGTCACCGAGTCGCTGGCCCGGTGGGATCGCGAGCATCCCGAGCAGCCGGCCGCGCCCTTCGCGGTGAACCAGATCGTCCACCGCAGCAACGATCGGCTGGAGCACGACATGCAGCTGTGCGCCCGCTACCGCGTGCCGCTGGTCATCACCTCGCTGGGCGCGCGCCCGGAGGTCAACCAGGCGGTGCATGCATGGGGTGGGCTGGTGCTGCACGACGTGATCGACGACCGCTTCGCTCGCAAGGCGGTGGAAAAGGGCGCCGACGGGCTGATCGCGGTGGCCGCCGGCGCCGGCGGACACGCCGGCACCTTGTCGCCCTTCGCCCTCGTGCAGGAGATCCGCGCCTGGTTCGACGGCCCGCTGGTGCTGTCCGGAGCCATCGCGCGCGGCGAGTCGATCCTCGCCGCGCAGGCCATGGGGGCGGACCTGGCGTATATCGGCAGCGCCTTCATCGCCACCGACGAGGCGCGCGCGGTGCCCGCCTACAAGCAGATGGTGGTCGACAGCAGCGCGCGCGACATCGTCTACTCCAGCCTGTTCACCGGGGTGCTGGGGAACTACCTGCGGGGCTCGATCGCCGCCGCCGGGCTCGACCCCGAGCACTTGCCGGCGGGCGACCCGTCGCAGATGGACTTCGCCGCCGCGCTGCAGGGCGCCAAGGCGTGGAAGGACATCTGGGGCTGCGGCCAGGGCATCGGCGCGGTGCACCGGGTGCAGTCGGCTCGCCGGCTGGTCGAGCAGTTGCTCGCCGAATACCAGGCGGCGCGGCTGCGGCTGTGCGGCGCGGCGGCCTGAACGGCGGCGCGAGCGCCGGTTTCGACGACTCGCAGTTCCCCGCGGCGCCGCAACGGCGCCGTTGTTGTTTTTGCGCCGCTTGACCCCCTGACCTGAAGGCCCGCAGGGTCCCGGTGCCATGGCCGCCGGGCGGCCCTTGCGCGCCCTACAAAGCCGCTCTCCGCCTCGCCGGCGAGGGCGCGACGGCGGAGCATGCCGTCGCTGCGCGCGGAGCGGGCATGGTCCAAGCCCTCGAGTTCCATCGTTGGACTCGCCATGAAACATACCGCTATTGCCCTGGGCGCCGCGTGCGCGGTCGCCTGCTCGTGCGCCCAGGCGCGCGACCAAGGCTTGCAACTCTACGGCTCGATCGATGCCAGCGTCGGGCATTTCACCGGCGTGCGCTCCGGTGCCCGGGGAGACGACGGCGACGTCGCGACCACCTCGGTCACCGGCATGGGAGCCGGCGGCGCCACGGGCTCGGTGCTCGGGGTGCGCGGCGGCGAGCCGCTGGGCTCGCGGCTGTGGCTGGACTTCAAGGCGGAGACCGGCTTCTGCGGAGTCGGCCTGAGCCAGCCCGACGCCGGCGGCGATCCCTACTGCTCGGGCGGTGGGTTCATGCAACGCGAGGCCTGGCTGGGGCTGAGCGACCAGGCGCTGGGCGACTGGCGCTTCGGACGCCAGGTGTCGATGCTGGCGCGCCACAGCAGCCAGGCCGACGCGTTCGGCAACAGCTTCGTCGGCCAGGTCGACAACCTTTCGCTGGTCGGCAACAACGGCGCGGGGCTGGGCATGAAGCGCATGGACCAGGCCGTCACCTGGTCGCTGCCCGGCGGCAGCCAGGGCCTGGGGCTGGAGGCGCAGTATTCCTTCCATGCCGGGCCGCGTCCCCGACCCTCCGACTCCGGCGAGATCCACGACCCCAGCGCGCTGTTGCTCGGGTTGCACTACCGCAGCGGCAACTGGCTGCTCGGGGTCGACTGGAGCCGCTGGCAGCACGCGATCGGCGTGGTCGAGGACCGGCGCGACCACAGCTACCGCCTGGGCATGGTCTACGCGACGCTGGACCTGGGGATCGCCACGCTGTCCGGCCAGTTCCAGCAGGGCCGTGCCGACGGCTTCGACGGCGACCAGCGGGTGCTCGGCGTGGGTCTGGGGTTGCCGCTCGGGGGGCCGAACGGCAAGCTGATGCTGTCGGTCGCGCGCTTCGCCGATTCGCTGGCCGTGGCGCCGGCCAGCCTGGGCACGTCCCACGCCACGCAGTACGCGCTGGGCTACAGCCTGGAGCTGTCGCGGCGAACCATGGTCTATGCGTCGGTGGCGCGCATCGACAACGGCGCGGCCGATGCCAGCCATCGGGGAACCGACCTCGGCGTGGGAGCCGCCGGTGAACTGTTCCACGGGGCCACCGGCCAGCCTTCCAGCGGCATGTCGCTGGGCATCGCGCATCGCTTCTGATGGCCGGGGGGCGGGGAAGCCCCGCCCCCGACCGGCCCGCCGCAGGGAATCCCTTGGGGTCGGTAGGCTTGTTACCCTTCAGGACATTCCTTGTGCGGCGGGCGGGCCCGTGCTAATGGGGCGAGGCCGTAGCGGCTCACTGTCCGGTCGGCATCCGTTAGCATGACAATGCGCCCGCGACCTGCTGGCGACGGCCCGCGACCACCATGAATCCCGACTCCGACTCCGACCCCGACTATTCCGCACTGTTCGACAACAACCGCCGTTGGGTGCGCCGGGTCAACGAAACCAGGCCGGAGTTCTTTGCCACGCTGGCGCGCCAACAGGCTCCGAAATTCTTCTGGATCGGCTGCGCCGACTCGCGCGTGCCGGCCAACGAGGTCATCGACCTGGCTCCCGGCGAGGTGTTCGTGCACCGCAACGTCGCCAACGTGATGCCCCATTCGGACATGAACTCCATGTCCACGCTGCAGTTCGCGGTCGACGTGTTGCGTGTCGAGCACATCCTGGTCGTCGGCCACTACGGTTGCGGGGGAGTCAAGGCGGTGCTCGACGGCGCACGTGTCGGCCTGGTCGACAACTGGCTGGGCCATGTCGGCGACGTCATGGAGCGCCACGCCGCTCGGCTGGCGGGCGCCGACCCCCAGGCGCGCTGGGACAGGCTGTGCGAGCTCAACGCCATCGACCAGGCGCACAACGTCTGCCGCACCACGGTGCTGCAGGACGCCTGGGCGCGCGGCCAGAAGGTGGCCGTGCACGCCTGCGTCTACGGTCTGAAGGACGGCTTGCTGCGCGACCTCGGCATGGCCGTGCGCGAGTCCCGGGGGGTCGCTTCCGGCTTCGAGCGCGCGCTGCGGCGGATCGACCATGCGCACTGAGGCTGGCGACACGGACGCGCAGGGGCAGGGCATGAAGGCCAGCGACCGGTCGGCTGCATACCCCGGGCTGCGCGCCGACTCCCATGGGCTGACCCAGCTGGGGCGAGTGGTGCTGGATGCGCGGGTGTTCGGCTTGATCGACGACGCCGAGGACTGCGCCGGCTGGAGCCTGGGGCGCATGCAGGAACTGGCGCAACAGGTCGAGCGGCAATGGGACGGCCACGGCAACCTGCCCAGCCGGCTGCCCGAGGCGCTGCGCGAACGCCATCGCCTGGTCTACCAACAGGCCATCGAGCAGGCGCGCGCGCGGGGCTGGGATCCCGAACTGCACGACGAAACCTAGCTTGCCGGGTGGATCGCGTCGGCGCAGGGCCGCGCGGCTCGGCCGGCCGGTCGCCGCTGCCGCCAGGGCGCGCTGGCGCGCTCAGCCGCTGCGCCGCGCGCGGGGAGCGAAAGGCAGCAGCCGCGCCGGGCTGCCTGCCCGCTGGCGTTCGGCCAGTGTCGACAGGGCCTCGTGGAACTCCCGCGGCAGGCGCTGCATCGCCGCACGCGCCAACGGGGCGTAGCCCAGGGCATCGAAGTCCACCGCCTGGTCCAGCGCGGTGCGGGCGGCTGCTCGCAGGCCCTGCCAGGCCAGCAACGCCCAGGCGCGCTGCTGGCTGTCGACAAACACGAATTCCTCGTGGTCGATGATCGCCAGCACCTGCAGGCTGCGTACCGGAACGAAGGCCACGCCTCCGGGGCTGCGCAACTGCAGCGTGCGCGCGAGGTTGTAGGTCGACGCCGGCAGCATGCGGCGCTCGCGCCACAGTACGGGTCCGCGATGGACGGTGATCTGCATGCTCGGATCGGGCCGCTCGAGGCTGCGCGGGTCGCGACCACGGCGGCTGCCGCGGCGCAGGCCTGCCGCCTGCGGCCGGCCTGAGGCGATTGTGCACCGGTTGGCCGGCAGGCCGCCAGCGCCGGCCTTGTCACTTTGCGGTTATTTCGGGGTTTCGCTGTCGCGGCCCGCCAGCAGTTCGTGCAGGCTCAGGCCGTGCCACAGGCCCTCCAGCGCCCGCGCCACCGGCAGCGAGGCCGCGCCGGCCGCGCGATGGTCGAGCACCAGCGCGTCGAGCAGCGGCGCCGCGTCGGCCTGCGCGGGGTCGACCAGCAGCGCCCAGCGCGGCGCATGACCGTGGCGCGGCGCCGGCGCGACCCGTCCGATCCAGCCCAGGCGCTCGAGCAGGTCGAGCAGCGGATGCAGGTCCAACGGGTCGCAGCGCAGCGACGCGCTCAGGCCGAGGATGTCGCGACCCGCCGAACCCGGGGTGCGGGCGTCCTGCAGCAGCCGCAGCAAGCGCAGCGCCAGCAGGAAAGCCGATCCCGCTGCCTGGGGCTGGGGTTGCGGATGCAGTCGCAGCAGCGGCAGGTGGGCGGCCAGCATCGCGCCCAGCAGCACGACCATCCAGCTGGTGTAGATCCACAGGAAGAACACCGGCAGCGCGGCGAAGGTGCCGTAGACCGCGGTGAAGTTCGCCGCGCTGCCGACATACCAGGCGAACACCCGGCCCGCCAGCCCGAAGCCCAGTGCCGCCAGCGCGCCGCCGCCCAGCGCATCGCGCCAGCGCACGTCGGCATTCGGGGCGAAGCGGTACAGTGCGCTCAGCCCCAGCGCCAGCAGCATCCACGACAGCGCGGTGAGCAGCGCCCCGCTGCCGCCGGGAACATGGTGCAGCCAGCCGTTGCGCGAAGCCAGCACCGTGGCCGACGCCGCCAGCGTCGAGCCCAGGAACAGCGGCCCCAGTGTCACCGCGGCCCAGTACAGCAGCACGCGCTGGCCCAGCGGGCGCGGGCGCGGGGTCTGCCAGATGGTGTTGAGCGCGCGGTCGACGGTGAGCATCAGCGAGACCGCGCTCAGCGCCAGCCCGGCGACGCCGGCGATACCCAGTCCGGCCGCGCGCTGCGCGAATCCGTTGAGGTAGCGCAGGATGGTCGCTCCGACACGCGGCGGCAGCACCGCTCCGGCCAGCCGCTGCTGCAGGTGCTGCTGCAGATGGTGGAAGGCCGGGAACGCGGTGAACAGCGACAACGCGACCGCCAGCAGCGGAACGAGGGAAATCAGCGTCGTGAAGGTCAGGCTGCCCGCGGTCTGCGCCAGCCGGGCATGCTGGAAGCGCTGGCGCAGCGGGCGCAGCATGCGGAGGACTTCGGGCCGGATGACGCGAGGGCGCATACGATTGGGTTGTCCAACAAATCCGGGCTATGCAAGAAATCCTGATTCTGTACTACAGCGTACACGGCGGCACCGGGCAGCTGGCCGAAGCCATCGCCCGCGGTGTGGCCGAAGTGCCGGGCATGCTGCCGCGGGTGCGCACGGTGCCGCGGGTGAGTTCGCGCATCGAAGCCCCCGAGCCCGCGGTTCCGGCCGACGGGCCGCCCTATGCCGAGCTGGCCGACCTGCAGGAATGCGCCGGGCTGGCGCTGGGCTCGCCGACGCGCTTCGGCAACATGGCTGCGCCGATGAAGTATTTCTGGGACCAGACCGCGCCGCTGTGGCTGGCCGGTGCGCTGGAGGGCAAGCCGGCGGCGGTATTCACCTCCACCGGCAGCCTGCACGGCGGCCAGGAGAGCACCCTGCTGTCGATGATGCTGCCGCTGCTTCACCACGGCATGCTGCTGCTCGGCCTGCCCTACAGCCTGCCGCAGCTCGGCGCCACGCGCAGCGGCGGCACGCCGTACGGCGCCAGCCACCACGGCGGCGGCGACGGCGCGCTGCCGGCGACGAGCGAGGAGCTGCAGCTGGCGCAGGCGCTGGGCCGCCGTCTCGCCGCCACGGCGCTGCGGCTGGGCGGCGGCGCCGCGCGCGCGGGAGGCGGGTCGTGAGCCCGCCGGGGTCGCGCCCGCAGGCGCTGCTCGACGCACTGCGCTCGCTGCTGGGAGCCGGGCACGTGCTGCAGCACGATGCCGATCTGGCTCCGTGGACGCGAGACTGGCGAGGCCGCTACCAGGGGCGCGCGCTGGCGCTGGTCGCCCCGGGCGATACCCGGCAGGTGGCCGAGGTGCTGCAGTTGTGCGGCGCCCACGGCGTCGGCGTGGTGCCGCAGGGGGGCAACACCGGACTGGTCGGTGGCGCCACGCCCGACGCCAGCGGCGAGCAGCTGCTGCTGTCGCTGCGTCGACTCGACCGCGTGCGCAGCCTCAGCGCGGCCGACGGCGTGATGGTGGCCGAGGCCGGGTGCATCGTGCAGGCGGTTCAGCAGCAGGCCGAGGCGCAGGGCCTGCTGTTTCCGCTGAGCCTGGCTGCCGAGGGCAGCGCCACCATCGGTGGCGTGCTGTCGACCAATGCCGGCGGCACCGCGGTGCTGCGCTACGGCAATGCGCGCGCGCTGTGCCTGGGCCTCGAAGTGGTCAACGCGCGCGGCGAGATCTGGGACGGGCTGTCGAGCCTGCGCAAGGACAACACCGGTTACGACCTGCGCGACCTGTTCATCGGCGCAGAGGGCACGCTGGGGGTGATCACGGCGGCCAGCCTGCAGCTGTACGCCCGGCCCGCGGCGCAACGCACCGCGCTGGCGCAACTGGCCCATGTGGGCGACGCGGTGGAGTTGTTCCAGCGCGCGCGCGGGGCGCTGGGCGCCGGGTTGACCGGCTTCGAGCTGATGAGCGGCCACAGCCTGCAGCTGGTGCACCAGCATTTCCCGCAGCTGGCACGGCCGCTGCAACCGGGCGCGCCCTGGTGGGTCCTGCTGGAGCTGTCCGACGACGAAGGCGAGGAGCACGCCCGCCAGCGGCTGGAGCAGGTGCTGGGCGACGCGCTGGAGGCGGGTCTGGTGCGCGACGCCGCGGTGGCCCAGTCGCTGGCGCAGGCGCGGCAGATGTGGGCGCTGCGCGAGCACATTCCGCTGGCGCAGGCCAGCGAGGGCCTGAACATCAAGCACGACATCGCGGTGCCGATCTCGGCGATGGCCGCGTTTGTCGAAGGCACCGCCGAACTCGTGCTGCAGGCGGTCCCCGGGGCACGGCTGATCGTCTTCGGCCACCTGGGCGACGGCAACCTGCATTACAACGTGCAGGCGCCGCAGGGAGCCGACGCAGCGGCCTTCCTGCAGCGCCACCAGGAGACCTGCAACCGCGTCGTGCACGACGCGGCCGCGGCCTGTGGAGGCAGTTTTTCCGCCGAACATGGAATCGGTCAGCTCAAGACGCCCGAGCTGCTGCGCTACAAGAGCCCGGTCGCGCTGGAGATGATGCGGTCCATCAAGCAGGCGCTCGATCCCCAGGGCCTGCTCAACCCCGGCAAGGTGCTGCCGGTGCGGTGGCGATGAAGGCGAGGCGATGACCGGGCAGCCGCCAGCGCCGTGGCGTCGCGAACTGCGCGAGCGCGCGCTCTTGTTGCTGGCCTGGCTTCGCCGCAGCTGGACGAAATCGGGTCCGCAGTCGCTGGCCGGCCTGCTGGCCGCGCTGGCCGGGGCGTTGCTGCTGCAGCGGGCGTTGCCCGGCCTGGGCGGGTCGGTGCGGGCGCTGGACAGCCCGGGCAGCGTGCTGCAGCTCGCCGACCTGATGGTGCTGCCGCGCGCGCTGCCGGGCCTGGGGCTGGTGATGATGGCCTTCGGGCTGCTCACGCGGGCGCGCCTGGCATGGGTCATCACCTTGCTGCTGGCGCTGCTGGCGGTCGGGCTGGCGCTGCTGCCGGTGCATCGCAGCATGCCGGCGCTGCTGGCCAGCGCCGCGCTGCTGCTGGTGCTGCTGGTGTACGCCAGGCGGTTCGACCGCAGCAGCATCGCGGCCGGTTCGCTGTTCGCGCTGCTGAGCATCGGCAGCCTGCTGCTGTACGGAACGCTGGGCAGCCTGTGGTTCGGCGCCGGCTACAACCCGCCGATCCGCACCCTGGGCACCGCGCTGTACTACGCCATCGAGACCATGTCCACCGTCGGCTACGGGGACATCGTTCCGCGCAGCGCGCATGCGCGCATGTTCACGGTGTCGCTGATCGTGCTGGGGATCACGGTGTTCGCCACCACCTTGTCGGTGGTGATCGGCCCGCTGGTGGGCGGCAGCATCAAGCGGGTTCTGGAGGGGCGCATGCAAAGGCAGCAACGTCGCAATCATTACGTGATCTTCGGCGCATCGGCGCTGGCCTACACGGCCTGGAAGGCCCTGCTGCAACGCGGGGTCCCGGTCACCGTGGTGGTGTCGTCAACGGCCCAGTCGCCGTTCCCCCCGGAGGCCGACGTGGTGGTCGGCGACGTCACGCGCGACGAAGTGCTCGAGCAGGCGGGCGTGCCCCAGGCGCGCGCCGTGCTGACGCTGCGCGACGACGACGCCGAGAACGCCTTCGCGGTGCTGGCGGTCAAGGAACTGGCACCCGGAGTGAAGACCATCGCCGGGGTGAACGACGCCCGCCACCTGGCCAAGATCCGCCGCGTGCAACCCGACATGCTGTTCGCGCCGCAGGTGCTGGGCAGCGACCTGCTGGTGCGCTCGCTGTTCGACGAGCCGATCGACAACCAGACGGTGGCCAAGCTGCTGTTCGCCCACCCGGATTGATCGCGCGGCGCCGGGGTCGCGCGCCGAAGGTGTTCCACGTCAAGGCGACCGGCTGCCGGCGGGGGCAGACTGTGGGCATGGGATGTGCGCGGACCGCAGGCCGCGCCGGCCGAAGCTGGCGCACGGCATGCGGGGATGCTGGAGGATCGCGATGGACCACCCCGACTTTGCTCGTCGGCGGCAGCAGATGGTGCGCGAGCAGATCGCCGCGCGCGGCATGCGCGAGCCCCTGGTGCTCGACGCCATGCTGGCTGTGGCGCGGGAGGACTTCGTGCCGCCGCCGATGCGCGAGTTCGCCTACGAGGACACCGCGCTCGCGCTGCCCGACGCGGCGGTGCTGCAGCAGCCATGGGCGCTGGCGCTCGGCCTGGCCGCGCTGGCGCTCAGGGGCGGCGAGCGCGTGCTGGAAATCGGGACCGGCTGCGGCTACGCCAGCGCGCTGCTGGCGCGGATCGCCGCCGAGGTCTACACCGTCGAGCCCGACGCCAGGCTGGCCGAGCAGGCCGCAGGCTATTTCGCGCTGCACTTCCCGCAACGGGTGCATGTGCGCCACGGCCTGCCCGAGGCGGGCTGGAGCGAGCAGGCGCCCTTCGATGCCATCCTGGTGCACGCCGACCTGCCGCAGGCGGCGCGGCGCGGGCTGTGCGAGCAACTCGCCCAGGGCGGGCGACTGGTGGCCAGCGTGCCCGCGGGGTCGCGCGCTCCGGAGCTGATCCGCATCAGGCGGGTGTCGGAACTCCAATACCAGCGCGAGGACATCGCCGACCTGCACCTGCTGACGCCGCAAACCGCGCCGCCGGCTGCGTCCGGGGCGCAGGCGCGCGACGCGGCCGAGGCGGCGCTGGCGGTGGCCGTCGCGCGCAGCGGGCAGGTGTTCGAGGATCTCGAGGACGTGGACCTGGAGCCCCTGCTGCGGCGCATCGGTCAGGCGCGGGTGGTGCTGATCGGCGACGCCACCCACGGCACGTCGGAGTTCTACCGCATGCGCCAGCGCATCACCCGCGCGCTGATCGAGCGCCGCGGCTTCGATTTCGTCGCCATCGAATCGGACTGGCCCGACGCCGCGCGCATCGACCAGTACGTGCGGCAGGCCGAGGTCTCGCCGGCGCGCTGGCAGGCTTTCGCGCGATTTCCCACCTGGATGTGGCGCAACCGCGAGGTCGCCGACTTCGTCGACTGGCTGCACGCCTACAACTCCGAGCTGCCGGCGGCGCGGCGCGTGGCCTTCCATGGCCTCGACCTGTACAGCCTGTACCGCTCCATCGAGCGGGTGCTGGAGTACCTGGATCGCGTCGACCCGGACGCGGCGCGCGTCGCCCGCCAGCGCTACGGCTGCCTCAGTCCCTGGGAGGCCGATCCCGCGAGCTACGCTCACGCCGCGCTGAGCTCCGGCTACCGCTCCTGCGAGCAGGAGGTGGTGGCCATGCTGCGCGACATGCTGCACAGCCAGGGCGACTACAGCGCCAACGACGGCGAGAGCTTCCTCGACGCACTGCAGAACGCCCGCCTGGTGGCCAACGCCGAACGCTACTACCGCACCATGTACTACGGCTCGCGCACGGCGTGGAACCTGCGCGACGGCCATATGTTCGAGACGCTGCGCACCCTGCTGGACTTTCGCGGGCCGCACTCGAGGGCGGTGGTGTGGGCGCACAACTCCCACCTCGGCGACTCGGCGGCCACCGAAATGGGAGCGCGCGGCGAATTCAACGTCGGCCGGCTGTGCCGCCGGCACTTCGGTGCAGCGGTCTGCTCGATCGGCATGGCGAGCCACGCCGGCGAGGTCGCCGCGGCGCCGAGCTGGGACGCTACGATGCAGGTCATGGCGCTGCGTCCGTCGCTGGAGCACAGCTGGGAGCGGGTGTTCCACGACAGCGGGGCGCCGGGCTTGCTGCTGGCGCTGCGCGAGGCCGCCCCATCGGGCGACCTGGGCGAGCTGCTGCGGCCGCGGTTGCAGCGAGCTGTCGGCGTGGTCTACCGGCCGCATGCCGAACTGGCCAGCCACTACTACGAGTCGGTGCTGGCGCGCCAGTTCGACGAGTTCGTCTGGATCGATCGCAGCCACGCGGTCTCGCCGCTCGCGCCGGCGCAATCGCCGGGGATGGGCGGGACCTATCCCTTCGGGGTCTGAAGCGCGTGGCCGGCGCTGATCCACGTCAACGACAAGGGGCACGCCGCGACCGACACTGTGGTTCACCTTCCCCCACATATCCAGCGAGGTGGCGCGGCTCAGGTCGTCATGCCTCGCGGCAGGAGCCGAGCATGAATCCCACCGAACATCTGCAGGCGGCGCAGCGCGCCGAACTGGAATGCCTGACCGGCATGCTGGACGCCGCGATCGAAGGCTTCGAGCAACTCGCCAGGCTGCAGTTGCAGGCGATGCGCGAAGCCAGCCACGAGGCCTCCGCTGCGCTGAACGAGGCGCTGCAGGCGCGCGACGTGCAGGAATGGGCCGCGCTGCCGCGGCAGGCGCTGCGCGGCGACGGCTCGCAGATGGCGCAGTACGTGCAGCAGCTGGGCGAGATCACCGGGGCGATGCAGGTCGGCTTCTCGCAGGCCCTGCAGCAGGCGATGGGTCGCCTGCAGCAAAGCCTGCAGGAAGCCGGGGCGGCGCAGCCGCCGCGGGCCGCCGGCAACGGGGCGTGGCAGCCCGACTGGGTGCGCGACAGCATGGAACTCGCGGCCCAGGCCTTCCAGGGCTGGACGCAGTCGCAGGCGCAGGCCGCGCGCTCGCTGGGCGAGCAGATGCAGCGCCTGGGCCAGCGCGGCGCGGCGGCCGCGGCTCCCGCGCAGCCCGAGCAACCGGCGGCACGGCCGCGCGCGGCCGCGCGTCGCCCGTCCTGAAAGGGGAGGCGAACATGGCCCGGCTTGCATTGGTCACCGGAGGGACGCGGGGTATCGGCGCAGCGATCGCGCGTCGGCTCGCAGCCGACGGCTTGCGGGTGGCGGTCAACTATCGCGGCAACGAGGCTGCTGCGCGGGACTTCGCGCGCGACAGCGGGCTGGCGCTGTACCGCTGGGACGTGTCGGACCACCAGGCCTGCCTGGACGGGGTGCGGGCCATCGAGCGCGACCTCGGACAGCCGGTCGAGGTGCTGGTCAACAACGCCGGCATCACCCGCGACGCCATGCTGCACAAGATGAGCCTGGAGCAATGGCGGGAGGTGATGCAGGACGACCTCGACGCGCTGTTCCACATGTGCGGCGCGGTGATCGAGGGCATGCGCGGCAGAGGCTGGGGGCGCATTGTCAACATTTCGTCGGTCAACGGCCAGAAGGGACAATTCGGCCAGACCAACTACTCCGCCGCCAAGGCGGGGGTGATCGGCTTCACCAAGGCGCTGGCGCTGGAGTCCGCGCGCAAGGGGGTCACGGTCAATGCGGTGGCCCCGGGCTACACCGACACCGACATGCTGGCCGGAATCGACGCCCAGGTGCTCGACGGCATCAAGGCGCAGATTCCCGTGGGTCGCCTCGGGCGCCCGGAGGAAATCGCCCATGCGGTGTCCTTCCTGGTCGATGAGCGCGCCGCCTTCGTCACCGGAGCGACCATTGCGGTCAACGGCGGCCAGTACCTGGCCTGAATCGCAGCCGCCCGCTGCGCCCGGCGGCGGGCCTGTGCTCGGGCCGCGGCGCGGTCGCACCCGGCGGCAGCGGACTTGCGCCGACCTTTCACGCCGCCCATCCCGCCATGCCGCATTCCACCGAAACGCCCGACCCCGCACCGACCGCCGACAAGGCCAAGACCTATGCCCGGTCCCTGCGCGAATTGCAGATCGAGCTGGTCAAGTACCAGAAGCACCTGATTTCCCACGACGAGCGGCTGCTGCTCCTCCTCGAGGGCCGCGATGCGGCGGGCAAGGACGGAGCGATCAAGCACATCGTCGAGCACCTGTCGCCGCGCGAGACGCGGGTGGTCGCGCTGGGCAAGCCGTCCGACCGCGAAGCCGGCGCGTGGTACTTCCAGCGCTACGTGCCGCATCTGCCGCTGTCCCAGGAGTTCGTGCTGTTCAATCGCAGCTGGTACAACCGCGCCGGGGTCGAGGCGGTGATGGGCTTTTGCGATGCCGCGCAATACCAGGAATTCCTCGACACCGTGCCGGTGTTCGAGCAGATGCTGGTGCGTTCGGGGATCCGGCTGTTCAAGTACTACCTGGACATCGACCACGACGAGCAGCGCAGGCGCCTGCAGGCGCGGCGCACCGATCCGCTCAAGCAGTGGAAGCTCAGCCCGATCGACTCGGCTGCCCAGCAGCACTGGAAGGACTACAGCCGGGCCCGCGACGCCATGTTCGCCCGCACCCATACCCTGCATGCCCCGTGGTACGTGGTGCGCGCGGGGGACAAGCAGGCGGCGCGCCTGAACCTGATCCGCCACCTGCTTTCCCACCTCGACTACCACGGCAAGGACGGCCAGTTGCTGCGGCCGGACCCCGCGGTGGTGTTCACCTATGTCGAGGAGGCGCTGCGCGACGGGCGCATCGCACGCTGACGGCGACCGCCGCGCCCGCGGGCCGTCGCCAACCCGGAGTCCGGTCATGAACGAGCCGCGAATCGCCGTCTGGTTGAACCATGCCGAGGCGCATGTGGTGCAGGTCGAGGAAGAGCCACTTCGCAAGTCCCTGATCCGCCTGCCCGAGCACCCCCGGCTGCATCGGCGCGAGGGTTCGGTCAGCGGAGCGCGCGCCGCGTGCGAGCGCGGCTTCCTCGACGCGGTGACCGCGGCCTTGCAGGGAGCGGCGCTGATTGTCATCGCCGGTCCCGGGCTGGCCAAGCGCGAATTGTTCGAACACCTGCAGCGCCATGCCCCCGGGCTGGCCGCGCGGGTGGTCGAACTGCAGACCTGCGCGCGCGTGGCCGACCAGACGCTGGCGCGCCACGCGCGCGCCCGTTTCACTCGCCACCAGGCGCGGGCGCGCCTGGGGCTTTGACCGCGGACGCGGCCGCCGCGCGGTCCGCGCCTTGCAGGAGACGCTGATGTACGACAGGATCCTTGTCGCCCTCGACGGCAGCGGGGGTGCGCAGCAGGCGGCCGAGCATGCGATCGCGCTGGCGCGCTCGCTGGGCGCGACGCTGCGCATGGTGTGCGTGGTCGATTCGGCCAGCCTGGCCGGCTCGCTGCCCGGGATGGTCGAGGCGATGAGCGGCGATGCCCGCCTGCTGCTGGACGACTGGACGAACCGCGCCGCGCTGTACGGCGTCGACACCAGCAGCGCGCTGCTGGAAACCGGCGGCGCGTCGACCCGCGTGGCCGATGTCATCTGCGCCGAAGCCTCGCGCTGGGCAGCCCGGCTGGTGGTGCTGGGCAGCCAGGGGCGCAGCGCGGTGGGCAACTGGCTGCTGGGCAGCGTGGCCGAGGCGGCTGCGCGAAACTGCGGTTGCCCCGTGCTGCTGGTGCACCCGGGCGATGCCAACGCGCGCTGAGCCGGCGCGTCCAGCGCGTCGACCGCCTAGGCCCCCCAGGCCCCCCAGGCCAGCGACAGCAGCAGGCTGAACGCCAGCCACGCTGCCGCCGGCAGCATGCTGCGGCGGCGCGACAGTCCCAGCGCATACAGCGCCTTGAGCAGGTTGTTGCTGCCGGAGGCGATGAGCACCGCGTGGATCACCGCCGACTGGGAGACGGCGAAATGGCCGGCGAGCAGCGACAGCACGAAGGGGTCGATGTCGCTGAAGCCCACGACAAAGCTCAACACGTTCAAACCCCGCACCCCGAAGCGGGTGGTGACGAAGGCGGTCAGCGCGGCGAAGGCCACGAACAGCCCGGCGAACAGGAAGGCCACCGGCAGGTCCAGCGGGTTGCGCGCCTGCAGGCTCGCGCCCGCAGGCGACGCGTCGGCGCCGCGCCGCCACAGCAGCCAGGCCACGCCCAGGCTGAGGGCGCACAGCATGCCGAAGGGAAGCGCCAGGCGCAGCGCGGCCTCGCGATGGCCGAGTACCGCGATCACTCCCCACAGCCGCAGGTACATCATCGCGGTGGCCAGCACGGTGGCCGCCGGTGCCTGGGCGGCCAGCGCGGCGTCCCGGCGCGCCTGGCGCGCCAGCACCACGGTGGCCGCGGTGCTGGAATAGACACCGCCCAGCATGCCGGTCAGCAACGCCGACGCCCTCGGAAACAGGTAGGCGTGCGCCAGGTAGCCGCAATAGGAAATCGCCGAGATCACCACCACCGCCATCCACACCTTGGCGTAGCTGATGTCGGGCAGGCCGGGGATGGGGGTGTCGGGAAGCAGCGGAAGCACCAGCCCGGCGATGATCAGGAACTTCGCCAGCGTGACGCCCTCGGACACCGGCATGGCGTCGGAAATCTTGCGGATCAGCGGCTTTTCGGCCAGCATCACGATGGCCACGATCAGCACCGCGGCCGGCATCCAGGTCGGCTGCGTCTGCACCAGCGGCCCCAGCGCATAGGCCAGCAGCGCGATCACCCCGGGCAGCAGCGCGCCTCCGCCTGGCGCGCTGGCGGTGCGCGCCAGGTCCACCGCCAGCCAGGCCGCCAGCGCCAGCAGTCCGCCGAGGTAGAGTCCGCGCGGCTGCCGGCCGTCGAGCAGCCACAGCACGAACCCCGCGGCGCCGATCAGCGCCAGCGTGCGGGTGGTGCCGAAGCCGACCCCCTCGTCCTGGGCGCGCCGGTAGCTGTGCAGTTCCAGCCCCAGCACGAAGGCGGCCACGGTGGTCGCGGCGAACTGCAGCAGCAGCAGCGGGGGCAGCGCGGAGGACATGCGGCTGCGCCCGCGCTCGCGCCGGTTCAGCGCTGCAGCACGTATTCGCCGGGGGCGTCGCCGTAGGCCGGCGCGGCCAGCGGCGGCGGATCGGCTGGAGCCGAACTGCGTTGCTTGAGCCAGTCGGACCAGAAGGGCCACCACGATCCTTGCTGCTCGGCGGCTTGCGCAAGCCAGTGCTCGGGGTCCAGGTAGGGGCGCCCCGGTTCGCGCTGCGACCAGTGGAAGTGCCGGCCGGCATGCCCCGGCTCGCTGACGATGCCGGCGTTGTGGCCTCCGGTGGTCAGCACGAAGGTGATCGGGGAATGCGCCAGCAGGTGGATCTTGTACACCGAGTGCCAAGGCGCGACGTGGTCGCTCTCGGTTCCGACGACAAACCACGGCTGCGGTGCGTCCTCCACGCTGACCGCCTGGCCGTCCACCCGCCAGCGGCCTTCGGCGAGGTCGTTGTTCAGGTACATGCCCCGCAGGTACTCGCCGTGCATGCGGTAGGGCATGCGGGTGGCGTCGGCGTTCCAGGCCATCAGGTCGTTCGGCGGCCGGCGCTGGCCCAGCAGGTACTCGCGGGTGATGCGCGACCAGATGAGGTCGTAGGAGCGCAGCATCTGGAACGCGCCGGCCATCTGGGTGGTGTCCAGGTAGCCCTGCGCCCACATCATGTCCTCAAGGAAGCTCACCTGGCTTTCGTCGATGAACAGCGACAACTCCCCCGGTTCGGTGAAATCGGTCTGCGAGGCCAGCAGGCTCAGCGAGGCCAGCCGGCGGTCGCCGCGCAGGCCCAGCGCGGCCGCCGCGATGGCCAGCAGGGTTCCGCCCAGGCAATAGCCGGCGGCGTGCACCGGGGTGCCGGGGCAGATGCGGCAGACCGCGTCGAGCGCGGCCAGCGGGCCGAGTTCGAGGTAGTCGTGCATGCCCAGGTCGCGATCCGCTCCGGTGGGGTTCCTCCACGAGATCATGAACACCGTGTGCCCCTGGTCGACCAGGTAGCGCACCAGGGAGTTGGCGGGAGACAGGTCGAGGATGTAGTACTTCATGATCCACGCCGGGATGACCAGCAGCGGCTCGGGATGGACCTTCGGCGTCGTCGGCGCGTACTGGATGAGCTCGATCAGGCGGTTGCGGTACACCACCTTGCCGGGGGTGCGCGCGACGTCGCGTCCCGGCAGGAAGTTCTCGGTGCCGGCCGCCGGCGCGCCGGCCAGGCTGCGCTGCAGGTCGTCGTACCAGATCCCCAGGCCCTGCAGCAGGTTGAGCCCGCCGCTCTGCAGCGTGGCGTCCAGCACCTCGGGGTTGGTCGCCAGCAGGTTGTTGGGTGCCAGGGTATCCAGCCACTGCCGGGCGGCGAAGGCCACCACCTGCTCGTGGTGGCGCGACACCCCGCGCACCCCGGTCGTCGCCTGGCGCCACCAGTCCTGGTGCAGCAGGAAGGCCTGCTGCACCAGGTTGAAGGGAAAGCGCTTCCAGTCGGGGTGGCTGAAGCGCCGGTCGCGGTCCTCGGCGCGGATGCAGCAACTCGGGTCGGGCTCGCCGTGACGGTGGGCCAGCGCATGCGCCGTGTAGCTGGCGTACATCGAGGCCATGCGCAGCGCCTCGGTCGTCAGCTCCAGGCGCTTGCCCGGCGCGGCCATCAGGTGGGTCCACCAGTCGGCGGCCGCCAGGCCCAGCGACGCTGGAGAAAGTCCCCCGGTACGCCGTGCCTGCAGCGCGTGCGCGGTGCGGTCGATCAGCTTGGCGATCCCGCTGTCGGGCGGCGGAGGCGGGCGCAGCTGCGGTGCCGGTACGGCCGGCGGGGCCGCGGCAGGCGCGGCATCGGTCGCGGCTGCCGGAGCAGCCAGCGCGGCCGGCGCGGCCGGCGCAGCGGCCGGCGCGGCTCGGCGGGCCATCGGGCGGGCATGCCGCGCCGGCGTGGAGCGACGTGGCGTTGCGGCCGGGCGCGACTGTGGCTTCATACCGGACTCCAGGAACCGTGCGATCCACCGATGCCGCCTTTCTAACCCGGCGTGGCCGGGATGCGCTTGACGCCGGTCAAGCCCGCTGTCGCGCCGCCGCCAGCGCGCGCGAGCCCGGCCATGCGCAGGCAAAATACCCCCTTTGGGCTTCGTGAAGCGAACAAGGACAGACCCATGCGAGTCACAGTCATCGGCGCCGGCTATGTCGGCCTGGTCACCGCGGCGTGTTTCGCCGATGTCGGCAACACCGTGGTGTGCGTGGAGCGCGACCCCGTGCGCCTGGCTGCGTTGCGCCAGGCGCGAGTGCCGTTCTACGAGCCGGGACTGAGCGAACTCGTGGCGCGCAACAGCGCGGCGGGGCGCATGCGCTTTGTCTCCGACCTGTCGCAGGGACTGGAGCAGGCGCAGGTGTGTTTCATCGCGGTCGGAACCCCCCCGCTGGCCAGCGGACAGGCCGACATGAGCCAGGTGCGGGGCGCCGCCGCGGAAATCGGGCAGCAGGTGCAGGGGCCGCTGGTGGTGGTGCAGAAGTCCACCGCCCCGGTCGGCACGGTGGCGATGGTGCAGCAGGCGATCGAGCGCGAGATGGCCGCGCGCGCGGTGCAGCATTGGGTGCGGGTGGTCAGCAACCCCGAGTTCCTGAAGGAAGGCACCGCGATCGACGACTTCACCCGCGGCGACCGCATCGTGCTGGGCAGCCGCGACGAGCGCGCGGTCGCGCTGATGCGCGAACTCTACCGGCCGTTCAACCGGAACCATGAAAAGATCATGGTGATGGATCCCGCCAGCTCCGAGCTGACCAAGTACGCGGCCAACACCATGCTGGCGACGAGGATCTCGTTCATGAACGAACTCGCTCGCCTGGCCGAAGCGGTCGGTGCCGACATCGAGCAGGTGCGGCTGGGGATGGGGGTCGACCACCGCATCGGCAGTCACTTCCTGTATGCCGGCGCCGGGTACGGAGGGTCGTGCTTCCCGAAGGACGTCAAGGCGCTGGCGTTCATGGCGCGCGAGGCCGGCCTGCGCGCCGAACTGACCGAGGCGGTGGATTCGGTCAACCAGCGCCAGAAGCAGCGGCTGTTCGAAAAGATCGCCGCCCATTTCGCGGCCGACGGCTTGCGCGGCAGGACCTTCGCGGTATGGGGGTTGGCGTTCAAGCCCAACACCGACGACATGCGCGACGCGCCGTCGATCGACCTCATCGAGGCGCTGCTCGCCGCCGGCGCCAGGGTGCGCGCCTACGACCCGGTGGCCTTGGAGTCGGCGCGCCGCCTGTGGCCGGCGCGCCAGGGCCTGGAACTGCTCGACGACGCCCAGGCCGCGCTCGACGGCGCCGACGCGCTGGTCGTGGTCACCGAGTGGCTGGCCTTCCGGTCGCCCGACTTCGACCAGCTCGCCGCGCGCCTGAAGGCGCGCGTGGTGTTCGACGGGCGCAACCTGTGGGAGCCCGCCAGCGTGCGCGCCGCCGGGCTGCAGTACTACGGCATCGGGCGCGGCTGAAGCCGCAGATCGGGGGGCGAGCCGGGCGGCGTGGTCAGCACCGGGGCGAAGCCTCCGCCGGGCGTGCGGAAATTCGTGGTCTGTCCCTGGTACAGCCGGGCGCTGAACCATTGCACCCGACCTTCGTACGCGTAGGCCCGCAGGTCGAACTTGAGCGGCGGCTGCTCGCCGCCGACATGCCGCAACCCCGGGGGCTGCAGGCGCTGGGCGACAAAGCCGCCGCCGCGGATGTGCTCCCAGACCGCGCGCGTGAGCTTGGCGCCGCGGTAGGCGGCGCGCGCGCCGTAGCCCCCCCAGGGCTTGAAGAACCACTCCCGCCGCTGTTCCCACAGCGCCCCGGCGTTGTCCGGCCCGACCAGCAGGGTGTGCGGGACATGGCGCTGCAGCAGTTCGGCGCGTTCCGCGTCCAGCCCCAGCGTGCGTAGCGCGGCGGAGTCGCACAGCAGCGCCAGGTTGCGCTTGTCGGCCAGCAGCGCGTGCGCCCGCGGGTGCGGGGTGATCACCGCCAGGTCCTGCTCCCAGGCCTGGCGCAGCGCCTGCAGCGCATCGCCGTCGAGCGCAAAGTCGGTCAGCCGGTTGTACACCAGGTCCACCGGTTCGTCGTGCAGCCACAGCCGGCCGTCGGCGCAGTGCAACTCGCCGGGGTCGGCGATGCGCGCGTCCAGCCCGGCGCGCTCGAACAGCCGGGCGTAGAGCAGGAATTCGGCGTACAGGTATTGCTGGCGAGGCTGCTCGTCGACCAGGACGACCCGTCGCGGGCGGCCGTGGCGCCCGGCGGCGCGCCACTCGCGCAGGAACATGCGCAGGATGTCGCGTTCGAACTCGGCGACCGAGTCGGCGCCCGGAACCATCTCGCGCATCGCGTCGCAGCAGGCGCGCTGGGCGCGCGCCAGCGCCGCCGACAGCAGCGCGCCGCCCGGGTTGCTGTTGATCTCGATCAGGTGCAGCGAGCCGGCCTCGAGGTGAAAGTCCACGCCCAGGAACAGCCCCGCGCAGCCCGGCTCGCGCAGCGCCGCGGCCGGGGCGTAGCGCAGCACGCGCTCGCGCCAGCCCGGCAGCAGGCTGGCCGCATGCACCGCCTCGACGACTTCGCGCATGGCCTGCAACCAGGCTGCGTCGACGAAGACCGGCAGCGCCGAGAACAGGTGCGGGTTGCGCTCGCGCACCAGTTCGTACAGCCCCGGTTCGCCGAGTTCGACCTCCAGCGCGTGGCGCAACTGGCGCTGGTCCAGGCTCAGGCAGGCGCACTCGCGGTTCCACTGCAGCATCCCCGCTTGCGCTGCCGCCGGGGCCGCGGCGAGGACTTCAGGCCGGGGCGTCATCGACATGCACCTGCAACCACCACTCGAGCAGCGCCGCATGCCACAGCTTGGAGCCGCGGATGCGCGTGAAATGCTCCGGGGCCTGCGGCCGCTGCACGAGTCGCGCGAGGTGGTCGGGCTGGTAGAGCCCGCGCTGCCGGCACGCCGGGCCGAGCAGGATGTCGCGCATCAGGTCCAGGAACGGGCCTTGCACCCGGTGCAGCGCAGGCACCGGGAAATACCCCTTGGGGCGGTCGACCACGGAGTCGGGAAGCAGCCCGCGGGCGACCGCCTTCAGCGGGTGCTTGCCACCTTCGCGCAGCCGCAGCGCCGGGGGCATCGCGGCGCCGAGTTCCACCACTTCGCGGTCGAGGAAGGGCACGCGGACCTCCAGCGCGTGGGCCATCGGCAGGTTGTCCACCCGCTTGACCGGATCGTCGACGATCAGCGTGGTGGAGTCCAGGCGCAGCACGCGGTCGAGGAATTCGTCGGCGCCGTCGATCTGCAGCTGCTCCTCCAGCCACTCGGAAGTCAGGTCGGGCACGTGGAACTCCGGACCGATGAAGGCCAGCCACTCCTCGTGGTCGCGGTCGAAATAATGCCCGGCGAATCGCTGCAGCGGCGTGCCGCGCTGGGCCTGCATCAGCGGGTACCAGAAATACCCGGCGAACACCTCGTCGGCCCCCTGGCCGGCGAGCACCACCTTGAGGTCGCGCCCGACCCATTGCGACAGCAGGTCGAAGGCGACCACGTCGTGGCTGAACATGGGTTCGGTCATTCGCGCCACGGTGTGCGGCAGCTCGCGCAGCACCGCGTCGCGCTCCACCAGCAGCTTGTGGTGGCGGCTGCCCACCTGGCTGGCGACGAGGTCGGAGTACTCGAACTCGTCGGCCCGCTCGGCGTCGCCGGCATCGGTTGCGAAGCCCAGCGAGTAGGTGCGCAGATCCGAGGTGTCGGCGAGCATGGCCGCCAGCAGGCTGGAGTCCAGCCCGCCCGACAGCAGCACTCCGACCGGCACGTCGGCCGCCTGCAGGTGACTGCGCAGCGAGCGCTGCACGGCGTCGCGGGTCATCTCGATCCACTGCGGCTCGGTGGGCGCAGGGCTCGGTCGCAGCGCCCGCAGCCGCCAGTAGCGGCTGCGGCTGCGCAGCCCGTCCAGACGCACCCGCAGGGTGTGCGCCGGGGGCAGCTTGCGCACCCCGCGCAACACGGTGCGCGGCGCCGGCACCACCGCATGCAGGGTGAACAGGTGGTGCAGCGCCACCGCGTCGAGCCGGCGATCGACGCCGCCGGCGGCCAGCAGCGCCGGCAGGCTGGACGCGAAGCGCAGCCGGTTGCCGTCTTCGGCCAGGTACAGCGGCTTCATGCCCAGGCGGTCGCGTGCCAGCAGCAGTTCGCGGCTGCGCGGATCCCACAGCGCGAAGGCGAACATGCCCTCCAGCCGCGACACCGCGGCGTCGCCCCATTGCGCGTAGGCCTTGAGGATCACCTCGGTGTCGCCGCTGGAAGCGAACGCGTGGCCCAGCGCGCGCAGCTGCTCGCGCAGCTCGCGGTAGTTGTAGATCACCCCGTTGAACACCAGCACGCAGCCACTGGCCGCATCGACCATCGGCTGGTCGCTGGCCGGGCTGAGGTCGATGATCGACAGCCGGCGGTGGCCGAAGGCCACGCCTTCGAAGCTCCACGATCCTTCGTGGTCGGGCCCGCGCGGCGCCAGCGCGCGCGCCATGCGTGCCACGGCCCGGGTGTCGGCCGGCCGGCCATCGAAACGCAACTCTCCGCAGATTCCACACATCGGCCGAAGGCCCTCCGATGGGCCCTCGCCGCCGCGGCACGGCGCAGCGTCCATCCGGCAAAGGCAACGCCGCCATTGTGCACCGCGGCGCACCCGCGCAAGCAGGCGCCGTCTGACGCCGATCAAGCCAGCCGCAGATCGCGGTGGACGGCGGCGGCGGGCGGGGGCCTTGAAGACCCCGGCGATGCCCCCAGATAGCCCGACAGGCGGCGATCGGAGTACCATCGCAGCCTCACGGGGCCGATCCGGTTTCGACGTGAATGTTGAAGTTGTGGAGTGCATGCCGAGCACCAGTCCGCTCGTAAATCCACTGGAAACAAAGTAAACGCGAACGACGAAAGTTTCGCTCTCGCGGCCTGAGGGCTGCGGGCCTCGCAACGGTTCGCTGATGGGCCGGGGCGGCAACGCCTGCGAGGTCATCCACATCAGCTCGTGAAGACGTGCGCCGCGTGCGCCTTCATTAAACCCAGCGGATCGCCGGTCCAGGAGGGTGTGCATCCCCGCCTGGTCGGTTAAAACCAAACGATGACACTAAGCATGTAGAGCTTGCGACCGATAGTTTGCGGACGGGGGTTCAATTCCCCCCGGCTCCACCAACACAGGCGCCAAGTAGTTGATACTTGGCGCCTTTTTCTTTTCCGCGCGGCGAACCGCCCCGCGGGGCGGGATGCGCCGGCGTGCACCTGCCGCATGCCGACGATGGTTCGCAACCCGTTTCCGGCGACAATGGATGCCGCAATGA
>JAJZVU010000004.1 GCA_021845505.1 Pseudomonadota bacterium
CCCGGCGCGCTGCCGCGCAACCTGGCCACCTCCGGCATCACCGACCGCCCCGCCTGGATGCAACTGTTCGCCAGCCACCCCCCACTCGAGCAGCGCATCGCCGCGCTGCAGCAGCCGCGCGGCTGAGCGCCGGCCGAGCCGGCCGAGCCGGCGTGAGTCGGTGTGACGCGGTGTGAGCCGGCGTCAGTCGGCAGGCGGATGCGAGGCTGCCCGCGGTGCCGTCCGGTCCTCGCGAGCCGCGTCCGACAGCGGTTGCAGCAGGATCAGCTTGACTCCGCCGCGCGCGGCCAGGCGCAGCGTGAACTGGCGGTACTCGAGCACCCCGTCGGCGGTGGCGAAGGCGCGCAGCCCGCCCTCGCGTTCGAGCACCTGCTGCGACCCCCAGGCCCGCGCGAACTCGGCGCTGTCCTCGCACAGCGCCGCGACGAAGCGGCGATGCCGGGGATCGTCCCGCAGGTGCGCGGTGTCGGCCCGGTATTCGGCGGCCAGGCGATGCGCGCGGGACTCCCAGTCGACAATCCAGTCCCGGGCCGCCGGATGCAGGAACACCCAGCGCAACAGGTTCGGCTCGGCGGTTCGGGCGCCGGTCAGCCAGGGCCGCAGCAAACGCTGGGCCTTGCGGTTGTGCGCCAGCACGTCCCAATGGGCATCGAGCACGTAGGCCGGGCAGCGGACCATGCGAACCAGCTCGGCGTGCTCGTCGGCGTGTGGGTCGAAGGTCGACGCCTGCCCCACCTGGGGATCGGCGCGCGCCGCCAGCCGGAAAAGGTACGCGCGCTCGGCCGGCACCAGCCGCAAGCCCTGCGCGATGGCCTCCAGCGTGGCGACCGAAACCGCCAGCGTGCGCCCCTGCTCGATCCAGGTGTACCAGGTCGGACTGATTCCGCACAGCGCCGCGACTTCCTCGCGCCGCAGCCCGCGCGCCCGCCGGCGGCGGCCCGCCGGCAGACCGAGCGCCTCGGGGCGCAGCCGCTCGCGCGCCGCGCGCACGAAAGCGCCGAGCTGTTCGGCGCGTGCCACCGAGGGCGCCGCGCCCGTTGCAGCGGGCTCCTGCGATCGAATCAAGTCGGGTAGTCCTTATACCAGGATAAGCAGTGTACTGGTTCCATGATCCAAACGCGGCTATGGTGGGGTCGGGTGGCTCGCCGAGCGTCGTCGCGAGCCCACCGCCGACCCGGAGATCCCGCATGAACAACCACCTCGATACCGTCCATTCCCGCTTCGATCCCCGCGCCCGTGCCTACCTCGACAGCGCGGTGCACGCGGCCGGAGCCGACCTGCAGTGCGCGCGCGAGTGCGTCGCCGGCCTGCCTGCGCGGCCCGCCCGCGCGCTGGACCTGGGCTGCGGCGCGGGGCACCTGGCCTATGCGCTGGCGCCCGAAGTCGAGCAACTGGTGGCGCTGGACGCCTCCGCGAGCATGCTCGAGGTGGTGCGCGAAACCGCCGAAGGGCGCGGCCTGCACAACCTGCAGGTCCAGGCAGCCGACGTGCATCGCCTGCCCTACGCCAACGCCAGCTTCGACCTCGTCGCCACCCGCTACAGCGCCCACCACTGGAGCGACCTGGAGCTTGCGATGGCCGAGGCCCGGCGGGTGCTGCGGCCGCGCGGACACCTGCTGGTGATCGACATCGCCGCACCGCAGCAGGCGCTGCTGGACACCCACCTGCAGGCCATCGAACTGCTGCGCGACACCTCGCACGTGCGCAACCGCTCGCGCGCGCAATGGCTGCGGGTGCTGCAGGACATCGGCAGCGAGCTGCTGCTGGAGCGGCAATGGCCGACACGCCTGCAATTCGACGCCTGGGTGCAGCGCATGCAGACCCCGCAGCCGATGGTGGAGGCCATCCGGCGCCTGCTCCAGGGCGCGCCCCGGGAAGTGCGCGAAGGACTGCAGGTCGAAGCCGACTGCAGCTTCACCGCCGCCACCACGCTGTGGTGGGCGCGCTGCCCGGCCTGAGGCCCCGCCGCGCGGCAGCTCGCGTGCTCGCGCAGCGACTCCGCGCAGCCGTGGCGGCCGATCAAGCTCCCTGCCAGGCCAGTGGCGCACCCAGCGTATGGCGCTCGATCCAGGATTTCACGTACTGCAGGTGCTGGGCTTCCTGTTGCGCGGCGAGCTGGAAGTCGATCCGCAGCGAGTCGCGCTTCTGCGCGGACGCCAGCGCGAACAGCAGTTCCCAGCCATGGTGGTCGGCCATCTCGGCGATCAGCACCGCGTGCAGCGACTGCAGCACCGAGCTGCGGGGATCGGCCACCGCCTGCAGCAGTCCGGCGGACTCGACTCCGGCCAGGTCGGCGCCGGGCGTCTGCGCGGTGCTGTCGCCGCCCAGGCGATCGATGGCGTGCGCGAGCAGCGCGAAGTGCTCGACTTCCTGGTCGCGAATGCGCAGCAGCAGTTCCATCGGCAACAGCTCGTCGCCATCGTCGCCCTGGGTCGCGCGCAGCTTGACGACCAGGCTGTCGTACAGCCGCGCCGAACTGCGCTCGAAGGCCAGGCGCTCGCCGAGCTTGTCCAGCAGCAGCTGCTGGCTGTTGCCCGCCAGCAGCGCAGCGCCGGCTTGCAGCACCCCCCTGACCGTGGCCGGAGGCGGCAGCGATCCCAACTGCGGCGCCTCGGCCACGTAGCGCGCGCGCATGTCCGACAGCGCCGCGGCGACCGGGACGTGCGCCGGCGGAACCAGCGACTGCTCGCTGCGGTGTTTCATCTCCCGCGCATCCAGCGCGGACATCTGGACTCCGGTTCGGTTGCCGCCGATTCGGGATTGCTGGGGTTTCATCGCAGGCTCCAGGACACAAGGCTTCGGGAAGGCATGCGCGGCCCGCATCGCGTGCGGCGCGGGCCTGGCATGCGGCGAGGCTTGCCGCGGCTCAGGCGGGGGCGGTGGCGGCGGCCCGACCGGCGGCCGGGTGCGACCTGGCCAGTTCGGTTCCGGGGTACCAGGCATAGCCGGCGGCCAGCGCCTCGCTGGGCGAGCCCTCGGCGTTCACGCGGGCGCGCCAGTCGCGGGTGAGCTGGCTCTCCTGGCTGCGCGCGACGTAGCCCCCGCCCGCGCAGCTCAGGTCCATCTGGTCGCGCAAGACCTGCCGCACGAACTCGCGCTGGCTGGCGAAGGCCAGCGGCGGATCGAGTTCGCGGCCGACCAGCCGCTGGGGGTCGTCGCGATCGCGGCTGCGCAGCAGGTCGGCAACGAAGTGGAACTGGCCGATCTCGAAGTCCAGCATGCGCTCCCACAGCGCCTTCACCCGCGGCTCGCCTTCATGCTGCGCGCACGCGAGGTAGGCCAGCGCCTCGGCCGCCTGCTGCAGCAGCAGCCTGGCGAGCGGACCCGGGCCGGGCTCGAGCAGCGACGCGTAGTGGCTCAGGTGCTGCTCGCCCACGCAGGCGATCTCGGCGTAGAGCTGGCGCACCACCGGGTCGGCCTGGCGCGCGGCTTCGCAGCCGAAGTACTCGACGTGCGCGCCGGCGCAGCCCAGCATCGTCAGCAGGTGCAGGCTGGCGGGCGCGGCCAGCGCGCCGGCCGCGCCGCGCCGCAGCACGTCGTCCTGCGCGGCACGATGCTGCAGGATGGTCGGCCGCCCGCACGCGATGTCGGTGTGGCCTTGCAGGATGTTGTTCGCGTCCTTGCCTTCGACCCGGTCCAGCGCGGCGGCCAGCCGGTACAGGTGGTCGAGATCCTCGACGACGGTGAAGCGCAGCGCGGCGCCGACAGCGGTGTCGCCCTCGCGCTGCGCGAGCGCGGCGCCGACCTCGACCGCGCACTGCTTGTGCGCGACCGCCAGCTCCAGCGACGAGTGGTCGACCCCGATCAGCGAGCGCACTGCCAGCGCCTGCTGCAACTCGACCCGGCGCAGCCTGGCCAGCGCCTCGCCGAGCCCCGGCTCGACCGGCGTCAGCGGGTGCGCCAGCTGCAGCGCCTGCGCCTCCAGCGCCGACATCAACAGCACGCGCACCCGCGTGAAGGCATGGTCGTCGAGCTTGCTGATCGGCAGCCACGCCATGTCGCGCCAGTGCAGCAGTTGCTGCTCGAGCGGGGTGCCGCCTGCGGCATACAAATCCAGTGCCATCGGTTCCTCCTTCAGCGGCCGCGGCGCCCGCGCAGCGCTGCGCCACCGGCCGTGCAACAACGTCGGTATCCAAGAGCCCGCGCAGGCCGCGCGAGCGGGCGGCCGCAACGGGCCGGTCGCCACCGGACCGCTGCCGCGGTCCGCGAGGCTGGCGTCAGGGCCGCGAGCCGCGCGGTTCCGAGACCTCGCGGAGCGTCTGCGCCGCGGCGGGCTCGGCGGCGGGCTCGGCGGCATGCATCGCCAGGTCCCCCAGCGCGACCATGCCGACCAGCTGGCGCTGGCGCTCGTCGGAAATCACCGGGATGCGCCGCACCTGGCGGTCGGCCATCTGGCGCATCACCTCGTCGACCGTCTGGTCCGCGAAGCACCAGTGCACGCCCTCGCTCATCACGTCGGCCACGCTGGCCTCGTCGGGGCCGAGGCCGGCGGCGGTGCCGCGCACGACGATGTCGCGGTCGGTGACCATGCCGACCAACTGCTCGCCGTCGCAGACCGGCAGCGCGCCGACGTCGAGTTCGCGCATCATCTGCGCGGCACGCCGCAGGCGCTCGGCCGGGGCGACATGGCGCACGTCGCGGCTCATGACTTCGGATACCTTGTGCATCGCGATCTCCTTGCGGTGGATCGGGCCGCAGCTGCGCGCATTCCGGCGCGGCCTGCGCGCAGCGGGCGGGCATGCGAACGCCACGTTCGAAGCACCCCACGCGCGCGCCCGCGCCTGCTCCCGCAACCCGAGAGGAAATGCCCGTCGCGCCGCCTGCAGCCAGGCGGCGCTCGCGGGGCCATGAGTCCTCTGACCCGTGACCGGCCGCGAAGTTCCCGGCTTGCGCGACGATCGGGCCGCCCGCCGCGGCGGCCGCGAGCGGGCTTCAGCCGATGCCGCCGGGCAGCGGCGCCACCGCGTGGCGCACGTCGGCGCATTGCGCGCGCTGGCGCAGTGCGTGGTCCATCAGCACGACGGCCAGCAGCGCTTCGGCGATCGGAGTCGCGCGAATGCCCACGCACGGGTCATGGCGACCCAGCGTCTGCACGGTCACCGCCTGCCCGCTGCGGTCGACCGAGCGCCGCGGCAGGCGGATGCTCGAAGTGGGCTTGAGAGCGATCGACACCCTCACCGGCTGCCCGGTGCTGATGCCGCCGAGCACCCCGCCGGCATGATTGCCGGCGAAGCCTTCCGGGGTCAGCTCGTCGCCGTGTTCGCTGCCCTTCTGGGACACGCTGGCGAAGCCGGCGCCGATCTCCACCCCCTTGACCGCGTTCAGACCCATCATCGCGTGGGCGATGTCGGCGTCCAGGCGGTCGTACAGCGGCTCGCCCCACCCGGGCGGAACGTTGCAGGCCTCGACATAGATGCGCGCGCCGCACGAGTCGCCGGCCTTGCGCAGCGCGTCCATGTACGCCTCCAGCCGCGGCACCATCTGCCGGTCGGGAGCGAAGAAGGCGTTGTCCCCGACGTCCTCCCAGCTGCGAAAGGCGATCGGCAGTTCGCCGAGCTGCTGCATGCAGCCGCGCACCACGATGCCGTGCCGCTCGCGCAGCCACTTTCGCGCCACCGCGCCGGCACCCACCAGCGGCGCGGTCAGCCGCGCCGACGAACGGCCTCCGCCGCGGGGGTCGCGCAGCCCGTACTTGCGCCAGTAGCTGTAGTCGGCATGGCCGGGGCGGAAGGTGTCGGCCAGCTCGGCATAGTCCTTGCTGCGCTGGTCCTGGTTGCGGATGAGCAGCGCGATGGGGGTTCCGGTGGTCCGCCCCTCGTACACCCCGGACAGGATCTCCACGCGATCGTCCTCGCGCCGCTGGGTGACATGGCGCGAGGTACCCGGACGGCGACGGTCGAGCTCGGGCTGGATGTCGGCCTCCGACAGTTCCATGCCCGGCGGGCAGCCGTCGATCACACAGCCGATCGCGGGGCCGTGGGATTCCCCGAACGTGGTGACGGCAAACAGCAGACCCAGGGTATTTCCGGACATGCCCGCCATTGTAGGCAGGCCTGCGCCGGCGCCGCGTCAGCCGCGCGCGGCGGCGCGTCGCTGCAAGGCGTCGAGCAAGCGCTGGTGGATGCCACCGAAGCCGCCGTTGCTCATCACCAGCACGTGGTCGCCCGGCCGGGCCAGCGCGGCCACGTCGTCCACCAGCGCCTGCAGGTCGCGGTGACTGCGCGCGCGCTCGCCCAGCGGCGCCAGCGCCTGCGCCAGGTCCCAGTCCAGGCCCGCGGCATAGCCGAAGCTCAGGTCGGCCTGCGCCAGCGCCTCGGGAAGGCGCTGCTTCATCGAGCCCAGCTTCATGGTGTTGGATCGCGGTTCGAACACCGCCAGGATGCGCCCCTGCGCGCGCGCGCGGCGCAGCCCGGCGATGGTCGTCGCGATGGCCGTCGGGTGGTGGGCGAAGTCGTCGAACACCTCGACGCCGTCGGCGCTGCCGCGCCACTGCATGCGCCTGCGCACTCCCTGGAAGCGCGCCAGCGCGTCGCACGCCGCCGCCGGCTCGACGCCCACGTGGGCCGCCGCCGCCACCGCCGCCAGCGCGTTGCTGCGGTTGTGCTCGCCCATCAACTGCCAGCGCACCCGCCCTTGCCGGCGGCCGTGCCGCAGCACCTCGAAATCCTGCTCGTCGCCCTCGGCACTCCAGCCGGCGGCGCAGCCGAAGCGCTCGACCTCGCTCCAGCAGCCGCGCTGCAGCACGCGGTCGAGCGCGGCGCTGTCGGCCGCGACCACCAGCCGCGCGCTGCGCGCCATGGTGCGCACCAGGTGGTGGAACTGGGTCTCGATCGCGGCCAGGTCGGGAAAGATGTCGGCGTGGTCGTATTCGAGATTGTTGAGGACGGCCGTGCGAGGTCGGTAGTGCACGAACTTGGAGCGCTTGTCGCAGAACGCCGTGTCGTATTCATCGGCCTCGACGACGAACAATGAACCCTCGCCCAGGCTGGCCGACACTCCCAGGTCCTGCGCCACCCCGCCGATCAGGAAGCCCGGACTGCGCCCGGCCTGCTGCAGGATCCAGGCGAGCATCGACGAGGTGGTGGTCTTGCCGTGGGTCCCGGCCACCGCCAGCGTCCAGCGCCGCGCCAGCACATGCTCGGCCAGCCACTGCGGCCCGCTGGTGTAGGCCTGCCCGGCGTCGAGGATGGCCTCGAGCAGCGGGTTGCCCCGGCTGACCGCGTTGCCGACCACCCACAGGTCGGGCCGCAGCGCCAGCTGCGAGGGATCGAAGCCCTCGATCAGCTCGATTCCCAGCGCCTGCAGCTGCTCGCTCATCGGCGGATAGACCTGCTGGTCGCAGCCGGTCACCCGGTGGCCGGCCGACTGCGCCAGCGCGGCCACGCCTCCCATGAAGGTGCCGCAGATTCCCAGGATATGGATGTGCATGGGGGGATTGTAGAAAGCCCCGGCGCGCCGGCCTGGCGCCGTTGCTGCGCCGCCGCACGCGTACACTGCCCGCATGAACGCGCTACGCGAGGAGCTGGCGGCCGTGGCGGCGCGGCTGGTGGTCGAGGACGGCCTGGACTACGCCAGCGCCAAGCGCAAGGCGGTGCACCGGGTGCTGGGCCCGGGAGCGCGCACCGACATGCAGCCTGACAACTCCGAGCTGCGCGCCCACATCGAGGAGTACCTGGCGGTGTTCCATGGCCAGGAGCACCCGCGCCTGCTGTGGCAACTGCGCTGCGCCGCGTTGTCGCTGATGCAGGCCTTCGCCGCCTTCCACCCCTACCTGGCCGGCGCGGTGTGGAACGGCACCGCGACGCTGCACTCCGGCCTGCATCTGCTGCTGTTCCCCGACGACCCGAAGGAGGTCGAGATCCACTGTATCAACATGGGGATCCACTACGGCACCTCGCAGTCGGCCCACTACGCCGGGCGCGGCCTGGTCGAGCGGCTGGACTTGCTGTGGCCCGCGCCCGCCGGCTGCGACCTCGCGGGGCAGTCGCTGCAAGCCACGCTCGGCCTGTATCCGGCGAAGGACGAGCGCGGGGTGCTGGTGCACGGAGCGCGCGGCGCGCAGGGCGAGCGCGGCAGCCTGGCGGCGCTGCGCGCGCTGGTCGAGGCCGGCCCGCCACAGCCGCGTCCGCGGTGATGCGCTTGCGCTATCCTTGCACGCTAGCCGCCGACACCCGCCGAGATCCTGTTCGCCGATGAAGCCACGAATCGCAGTCGTCCACGGCCCGAACCTCAACCTGCTGGGAACCCGCGAGCCGACGGTCTACGGCACGACCACGCTGGCGCAGATCGACGAGCAGCTGCAGCGGCTCGGCGAGCAGCTCGGGCTGCGGGTCGACTGCACCCAGAGCAACCATGAGGGCGTGCTGGTCGACCGCATCCAGGCCATGGCGCACGACCAGACGCGCTTCGTGATCATCAATCCGGCGGCCTACACCCACACCAGCGTGGCGCTGCGCGACGCGCTGGCCGCGGTCGCCGTACCCTTCGTCGAGGTCCACCTGTCCAACGTCCACCGCCGCGAAGCCTTCCGCCGCCGATCGTATTTCTCCGACCTGGCCGACGCGGTGATCAGCGGGTGCGGAGGCCTCGGCTACAGCCTGGCGTTACACTGGATTGCCGACAAGTTGCTGACAAAAGCGCAAACTTGAGTACAATTTCACGGCGATTCAACCCATTCGGCGGCGCGCGCCGAAGCACCTCGGGTTGACGCCGCAAGAGTCGTGCACGGGCATCGCGGCCGGCTGCCGCACCCGCCGCGACGGGTCCGCGGGCTCCTCGCGAGCCTTCCCTCAGTTCCCCATGCCGCCCTCGGCGGCCCGCCCATCATGGATCTGCGCAAGCTCAAGACCCTGGTCGACCTGGTTTCCGAGTCCAATATTTCCGAACTGGAAATCACCGAGGCCGAGGGCAAGGTGCGTATCGTCAAGGCCGCGGCCGCGGTCGTGGCGGCGCCGACCATGCCTGTCTACATGCCCGCTCCAGTGGCGCCGCCCGAGGCCGCGCCCGCGGTCGCAGCGCCGGCACCCAGCGGCAAGATCATCAAGTCGCCGATGGTCGGCACCTTCTACCGTGCCTCGGCGCCCGGCGCCAAGCCCTTTGTCGAGGTGGGCGACACGGTCAAGCAGGGGCAGCCGGTGTGCATTGTCGAAGCGATGAAAATCCTCAACGAAATCGAGTCCGAGATCGACGGAGTGGTCCGGCAGGTGCTGGTCGAGAACGGGCAGCCGGTGGAATACGGGCAGGCCCTGTTCGAACTCGAGTGAATGCGTTGCGCCTGCGCCGGCCGCTGCGACGGCCGCTCCCGGGGCGGTGCCCCCGAAAGTTCCCCCTGTAGGCCCAGGCCATCGCCGCGGCCCACCCAGCCATGTTCAAGAAAATCCTGATCGCCAACCGGGGCGAAATCGCCCTGCGCATCCAGCGCGCCTGCCGCGAACTGGGCATCAAGACGGTCGTGGTCTATTCCGAGGCCGATCGCGATGCCAAGTACGTCAAGCTGGCCGACGAGGCGGTGTGCATCGGCCCGCCACCGTCGGCGGCCAGCTACCTGAACATGCCGGCGATCATCTCCGCGGCCGAGGTCACCGACGCCGAGGCGATCCATCCCGGATACGGCTTCCTGTCGGAGAACGCCGATTTCGCCGAACGGGTCGAACGCTCGGGCTTCAGCTTCATCGGCCCGCGGCCCGAGTCGATCCGCCTGATGGGCGACAAGGTATCGGCCAAGCAGGCGATGATCAAGGCCGGGGTTCCCTGCGTTCCGGGTTCGGAGGGGGAACTGCCCGAGGACCCGCGGGAGATCACCCGCATCGCGCGCAGCATCGGCTACCCGGTGATCATCAAGGCCGCCGGCGGCGGCGGCGGCCGTGGCATGCGGGTGGTGCACACCGAGGCGGCGCTGCTCAACGCGGTCGCGACGACCAAGGGCGAGGCGCAGAGCGCCTTCGGCAATGCCGCGGTCTACATGGAAAAGTTCCTGACCGACCCGCGCCACGTGGAAATCCAGGTGCTGGCCGACGAGCACGGCAACGCGCTGTGGCTGGGCGAGCGCGACTGCTCGATGCAGCGGCGCCACCAGAAGATCATCGAGGAGGCGCCCGCGCCGCACGTGGCGCGACGGCTGATCGAGCGCATCGGCGCGCGCTGCGCCGATGCCTGCCGCAAGATCGCCTACCGCGGCGCGGGAACCTTCGAGTTCCTGTACGAAGGCGGCGAGTTCTATTTCATCGAAATGAACACCCGGGTGCAGGTCGAGCATCCGGTGACCGAACTGACCACCGGGATCGACATCGTCGTGCAGCAGATCCGCATCGCCGCCGGCGAAGCGCTGACCGTCAAGCAGCGAGCGATCCAGTGCAACGGCCATGCGATCGAGTGCCGCATCAACGCCGAGGATCCGGTGCGCTTCACGCCCAGCCCGGGACGCATCACCACCTGGCACGTCCCGGGCGGCCCCGGCGTGCGTGTCGACTCGCACGTCTACAGCGGCTACTTCGTGCCGCCGAACTACGACTCGATGATCGCCAAGATCATCGTCCACGGGGCCACGCGCGAGCAGGCGCTGGCGCGCATGCGCACCGCGCTGTCGGAAATGGTGGTCGACGGGATCGCCACCAACATTCCGCTGCACCGCGAGCTGCTGGTGGACGCGCGCTTTGTCGAGGGCGGAACGAACATCCACTACCTCGAGGAATACATGGCCGCCCGCCAGGGCTGAGGTCCGGCCGCGCCCTCGCCCTCGCCCTCTCCCCGCCTGCCTGCCTGCCTGCCTGCCTGCCTGCCTGCCTGCCTGCCTGCCTGCCTGCCTGCCCCTTCCGTCGACCCGATGCCCTACCGCGAAGTCCTGCTCGGCGCCGGCAACGAGCTGGCGCAGGAATTGTCCGACCGCCTGCTCGAACTCGGTGCGCTGAGCGTTGCGGTGGAGGACCGCCTGGCCGGCTCAGCGCAGGAAAGCGCGCTGTTCGGTGAACCGGGGATGCCGGCCCCTGCGGCGGCCTGGTCCGACAACCTCGTGCGCGCGCTGTTCGCCGACGAGCAGGCGGCCGACGCGGCGCTGCTGCAGCTGCTGGCGTCGGGGGTGCTCGCCGACCTGCGGGGCGTGCGCCAGCAGGACCTGGCCGAGCAGGACTGGGTGCGCCTGACGCAGTCGCAGTTCCAGCCGCTGTGCATCGGGCAGCGCCTGTGGGTCGTGCCCAGCTGGCACCAGCCGCCGCCAGGCCACAGCGGCGCAGTGCTCAGGCTCGACCCCGGGCTGGCCTTCGGTACCGGCACCCACGCGACCACCCAGCTGTGCCTGCGCTGGCTGGCCGGCCAGCCGGACCTGCGGCCACTGCGGGTACTGGACTACGGCTGCGGCTCGGGAATCCTGGCGCTGGCGGCCACGCTGCTCGGCGCCGCCGAGGTGGCCGCGGTGGACATCGACCCCGTCGCCGTGCAGGCGGCGCGCGCCAACGCCGATGCCAACGGTCTGCGGCTGGCGCTCTGCTGCCATGTCGACGACCTGCCGCCCCAGCGCTTCGACCTCGTGCTGGCCAACATCCTGGCGTCGCCGCTGCGGGTGCTGGCGCCGCTGCTGGCCTCGCGCTGCGCGCCCGGCGGCAGGCTGGTGCTGTCGGGCATCCTGCAGCGCCAGGCGGACGAGCTGATCGAGGCCTATGCGCCCTACGCCACGCTGCGGGTCTGGCAGGAACTCGAAGGCTGGGTCTGCCTGGAAGGCCGCGTCGGCGATTGAGACCCGGCGGCACGCCGAAATGCCCGACCGACTCGCGGGAGATTCTTATACTCGCGCGATGACCCTGGCCACCCGCTGCCCCCATTGCCATACGGCTTTCCGGCTGGTGCGCGACCACTTGTTGCTCAGTGGCGGGTGGGTGCGCTGCGGCCGCTGCGGCGAACCCTTCGACGGCGCCGCGCACCGCTTCGAAGTCGAGGTCGTGGCGCCGCAGGCGGGGGCCGCGGGAGCACCCGTTGCGCAGCCTGCCGGGCCGCTCGCTGCCGACCCGACCGCCGGGAACGCGTCGGCGGCACCGGCTTCGCGGTCGTTCTTCGCTCCGGACCCGGCGCCCGCCGCCGACCGGTCGACTGCGCAAGCGCCGACTTCCGAGGCACCGGCCGTCGAGACGCCGGCCGTCGAGGCACCGACCGTCGAGGCACCGACCGTCGAGGCCCCGGCCGTCGAGGCACCCGCCGTCGAGGCCCCGACCGTCGAGGCACCGACCGTCGAGGCACCGGCCGTCGAGGCCCCGGCCGTCGAGGCCCCGGCCGTCGAGGCGTCGGCCGTGGAGGCGCCGGCCGCGGAAGCGGCGGCCTTCGAGATGCCGGCCCTTGAGGCGCCGGCCTTCGACGCGCCGGCTTTCGACGCGCCGGCCTTCGAGGCGCCGGCGTGGGAAGCGCCGGCCGTGGAACAGCCGGTGGCGGAAGATCTCGCCGCAGCGCCTGCCGCGGCCGAGCACGAGCAATGGCTCGATGACCTCGGGGCGTTCCACGAACTCGAACTGGTCGATGCGGGCCCGGCGGCCGCGGCGCCCGAAGCGTTCGAGCCCGTCGACTCGGCGCAGGCGCCGCCCGCGGCCGAGGACCCCGCCTCGTCCGCGAGTCCGCCGGCGGATGTCGATGAAGCCGGCCGCGAGCGCATCGAGCCCTCCTTCGAGCCCGCTTTCCTGCGCCAGGCCCGGCGCCGGGAGCGCTGGCAGCGGCCCTGGGCGCGCGCGCTGCTGGGCGCGCTGGCGGGGCTGTTGGTCGTCGGCGCCGGGGCGCAGGCGGCTTGGATCTGGCGCGACGGCCTGGCCGCCCGCTGGCCGGCGCTGCGGCCGGCGCTGTCGCGCCTTTGCGCGCTCGGCGGCTGCACCCTGATGCCGCCGCGGCGTCCGCAGGACCTGGTGATCGACGGCTCGTCGATGGCGCCCGGCGCGGACTCGACCCTGCAGCTCAGCGTGTCGCTGCGCAACCGTGGAGATACCCCGGTGGCCTACCCCTGGCTGCAGCTCAGCCTGGGCGGCGGCGACGGCAGCGGCAGGGTGCTGGTGCGCAAGGCCATCGCGCCGGACGACTACCTGCGCGCGCTCGGCTTGCGCGGGCCGGCGGTGGACGCACGGCTGAGCCAGGGGCTGCCGGCGCACGCGCGGGTGCACCTGCATCTGCAGTTCGGGCTACGCGGCCACACCCCGGGCTCGTATACCGTCGCGCTGTTCTATCGCTGAGCGCCGCCCGCTCAGGCCAGCCTGGCCAGGTCGTCGAGCGCGCCGATGTAGCCGGGGTCGCGCATCAGTTCATCCCAGACCCACGGCGGCTGGCTCGCCAGCAGCGCGGCGCGGCGCGCGCCCGCCTGCGCATCGGGGCACCACTCGCCGTTCTGCCTCGCCAGGCGCAGGTCGTCGAGGATGGCGTCCAGCGCAGCCCCGTGGTCGATCTGCGCCAGGTTGCATACCAGCGCGAGATCGCAGCCGGCCCGCAGCGCCATGCGCACCGCCTGCGAACCGGTCCCCGCGGCCTCCAGCGCGCCCTGCATGCTCAGGTCGTCGCTGATGATCGCGCCCGCGAAGCCCAGCTGCTCGCGCAAGACCTGGCGCAACCAGCGCTCGCTGAATCCGGCCGCGAGCGCGTCGACCCGGGGGTACACGACGTGGGCCGGCATCACCGCGCGCGCCGTGTGGCGCAGCCAGCCGTACACGGAGGCATCGGCGCGCAGGATCTGCCGCAGCCCGCGGGTGTCGCGCGGCAACGCCAGGTGCGAGTCGGCCTGCACCCAGCCGTGGCCGGGGAAATGCTTCAGGCAATGCGCGAGGCCGCAGGCCTGCATGCCCAGCATCAATGACTGCGCCAGCAACGCGACCACGCGCGGATCGGCGTGCAGCGCGCGATCGCCGATCACCTGCGAACGCCCCCAGTCGAGGTCGACCACCGGGGTGAAGCTGAGATCGATGCCGCAGGCCCGCAGCTCGGCGGCGAGCACCCGTCCGACCGCGCCCGCCAGTTGCACCGCGGCCATCGGATCGCGCATCCACAGCCTGCCCAGCGAGGCCATCGGCGGCAGCGCGGTGAATCCGTCGCTGCGAAAGCGCTGCACCCGCCCGCCCTCGTGGTCGACCATGATCAGCAGGTCGGCGCGCACTGCGCGCATCTGCGCGACCAGCGCCACCAGCTGTCGGCGCGACTCCCAGTTGCGGGCGAACAGGATCACTCCGCCGACCAGCGGATCGCGCAGGCGGCGCCTCTCCCGCGCGGTCAGCTCGAGGCCGGCAATGTCGATCAGCAGCGGTGAATCCGGTGGGGTCATCGGGGTGGGCACCTGGGTTGCGGGCCGGCACGAGGCGGCCTCAGGGGGCGTCCGGCGGCGCGGCTTCGGCCAGCGCGAAGGCCACCGCCGTATGCACTTCGTCGCTGACACTGACGTGCAGGCGCAGGCCGCGCTGGGTGCACCAGGCCGCCAGCGCGCCGTGCAGGTGGACCTGCGGCCTGCCGTCGGCCGCGTTGAGGATTTCGCAGGCCTGCCAGGTCATCGGCAGGCGCAAGCCCAGGCCGAGCGCCTTGGACAAGGCCTCCTTGGCGGCGAAACGGGTTCCCAGGTAGGCGATCGCCCGCTGTTCGCAACGCGCGCGCCGCGACTCGAACACCGCCAGCTCGCGCTCGCCGAGCACCCGGCGCGCAAAGCGCGCGCCGTGGCGCTGCCAGACCTGCTCGATGCGGCGCAGGTCGCAGACGTCGGTGCCCACGCCATGCAGCGCGCCGCTCACGGCCGCTGCCCCGCGGCGCGCTCGATGCACGCCTTGTAGTCGCGCACCGCCTGTTCCATGCCGACGAACAGCGCGTGACCGACCAGCGCGTGGCCGATGTGCAGCTCGTCGATCGCGGGCATCGCGGCCAGCGCCGCGGTGCTGCGCAGGTTCAGCCCATGGCCGGCGTGGGTCCGCATGCCGGCGGCGCGCGCCTGCTCGATGCCTGCTCGCAGGCGCTGCAGGTGGCGCTGCGCCAGCGCGTCGTCGCCGGCGTCGACGGCGTTGGCATAGGCCCCTGTATGCAATTCGACGCAAGGCGCGCCGCTGGCCGCGGCGGCGTCGATCTGCGCGGGCTCGGCCTCGATGAACAACGAAACCCTGCAACCCGCGTCGGCCAGGCGGGCGCAGCCGTCGCGCACCCGCTCGAACTGGCCGCGCACGTCCAGGCCACCCTCGGTGGTCACTTCCTGCCGGCGCTCGGGAACCAGGCACACCATCTGCGGCCGCGTGCGCTCGATGATGTCGAGCATCTCGGCGGTCAGCGCTGCCTCGAAGTTCAACGGCACCTGCACCTGTTCGCGCAGTCCCAGCACGTCGGCGTCGCGGATGTGGCGGCGATCCTCCCGCAGGTGGAAGGTGATGATGTCGGCACCGCCGCGCAGCGCATGCAGCGCCGCCTGCACCGGGTCGGGGAAGTCGCCGCCGCGGGCGTTGCGCAGGGTCGCCACATGGTCGACGTTCACCCCCAGCAGGGGGCCGCGCGGCGCGGGTTCGACAAGGGGGTTCATAGCTGGTGCAGATCGATCAGCAACTGGCGCGTGCGCAGCGGCCGCGACCCCAGATGATAGCCAAGCAGGTCGCGCATCAGCGTCTTGGCGGTGCGCAGCGCCCCCGGATGCTCCCAGCGGCCGGCGGCGATGGCCAGCAACTGCGAGCCGGGGATCGCCAGCGCGGGGTCGGCATCGCCGAGCTCGAGCACGCCGTGCTGTGCGTCGACCTGGTAGGCGCCTTCCGCGCGCAGCGGCTGGTCGCTGCTGCTGAGCACGTCCAGCGGCGGCAGATGCCCGAGCTGGCGCAGCAACTCCATCTCGAAGCCGCGCAGCAGCGGCTCGACCTGCTGCGCGCTGGCGTGGGCGCTGTCGCCCAGGCGAACCAGCGCGGCGTGGTAGGCGTCGAACAGCTCCTCGTGCGGATCCTCGCGCGGCAGCAGCCGCAGCAGCAGTTCGTTGAAGTAGAAGCCGCACAGCAGGCCGAGCCCGACCAGAGGCGCCACGCCGCCGCTCCACTCGGCCCGCGTCAGGGTGCGCACCTCGCCGCGACCGCTCCAGCCGGCGCGGAAGGGCGCGAACCCGAGCAGCACGGTGCGCAGCGGGGAATGCGGGCGCTTGGCCCCCTTGGCGACCAATGCCAGCCGCCCATGGTGGCGGCTGAACACATCGAGGATCAGGCTGGTTTCGCGCCAGGCATGGGAATGCAGCACATAGGCCGGCTGGTCGTGGGCCCGTTCGATGCGCGCAGATGCGCTGCCGCGGCGCTTCGGATGTTCCACTAATCGTCGTATCCGTAGGCGCGCAGCGCCGCCTGGTCGTCGGCCCAGCCCGAACGGGTCTTCACCCAGAGCTCGAGAAACACCGGCGCGTCGTAGAGCTTTTGCATGTCCTGCCGGGCTTCGCTGCCGATGCGCCGGATGAGCGCTCCGCCGCTGCCGATCACCATCGCCTTGTGGCTGTCGCGCTCGACCACGATGCTGGCGGCGATCCGCCGCAGCTGGCCTTCCTGCTCGAAGCGATCGATGATGACCGTGCTGCCGTAGGGAAGCTCGTCGCCGGTCAGGCGAAACAATTTCTCGCGCAGGATTTCCGACGCCAGGAAGCGCTCGCTGCGGTCGGTCAGCGCATCGGGGTCGAAACCCCAGGGTCCCTCGGGCAGGTAGCCGGCGACCAGATCCAGCAGGCGCCTGGCATCGGCGTGGCGCCGGGCCGACAGCGGGACGATCTCGGCCAACCGGCGGTCCTTGCCGCGCTCGGCCAGCCACGGCAGCAGCCTCTCGCGGCCGCGGATGCGGTCGAGCTTGTTGGCCACCAGGATCACCGGCCGCCCGGGCGGCAGCAGCTCCCCGACGCGCTCGTCGGCCACGCCCCAGACGCCGGCCTCGACCACCCACAGCACCAGGTCGACCTCGGCCAGCGCGCTGCGCACGCTGCGGTTCATCGCCCGGTGCAGGCCGCGCGCATGGCGCAGCTGGAAACCCGGGGTGTCGACAAAGGCGAACTGCACCGGACCCTCGGTGCGCACGCCGAGCAGGCGATGGCGGGTGGTCTGCGCCTTGTCCGACGTGATGCTGATCTTCTGACCGACCAGGGAGTTGAGCAGCGTGGACTTGCCGACGTTGGGCCGCCCCACGATCGCCACGGTACCGAAGCGCCGGGGCCCGGGCTGTTCGTGCGCCTGTTCCTGCACCTGTTCCTGCACCTGTTCCTGCACCTGTTCCTGCACCTGTTCCTGCACCTGTTCCTGCACCTGTTGCTGCGCCTGTTGCTGCGGCCGGGGCCCTGGCTGGTCGGGCTGGTGCGTCATGGTCGTGCCTCCTGCGACCCGGACTCGCGCTGTTCGAGCAACGGGATCACCGACTGCGCGGCCTGCTGTTCGGCAGCCCGCCTGCTCGATCCCTGGCCGCTGGCGCGCAGCCCGAGATCGGGGACTTCGCATTCGACGACAAAGCACTGGGCATGCTGGGGGCCGCTGGTCTGCAGCACGCGGTAGCTGGGCAAGCGCAGTCCGCTGCCTTGCAGCATTTCCTGCAACACGGTCTTCGCATCCTTGGCGCTGGCGCGCAAGTCGAGGTCGCGCAGCCGCTGGCCGTACAGCCGTTGCACCAGCGCCGAGGCGGCCTCGATTCCGCCGTCCAGGTAGACCGCGCCGACCAGGGCCTCGAGCGCATCGGCGAGGATCGAGCGCCGCCGCCTTCCGCCACTGCGCTGCTCGCCCTGCCCGAGTTGCAGTTGCCGCCCCAGGTCGAGTTCGAGCGCCAGCTCGGCCAGGGTGCTTTCGCGCACCAGCGCCGCGCGGGCATACGACAGCCGTCCCTCGTCGGCTTCGTCCACCGCGTACAGCGCCTGCGCGACGACCAGGTTGAGCACGGCGTCGCCCAGGAATTCCAGGCGTTCGTTGTTGTCCGCGCCGTGGCTGCGGTGGGTCAGCGCCCGCTGCAGCAGCAGCGGATCGCGGAACACATGGCCCAGGCGAGCCTGCAGGTCATCGGGCGGGTTCACTTCGGCGCTCCGGCCAGCCCGCGCTGCCGGGGCGCCGCCTGGCTGCGCGGCGCGCGGCAGCGGCACGCGATCAACGCGATTTCCCGGCGAATTTGAGCAGCAGGTAGGCAGGGCCGATCAGGTGGATTTCCTTCTGATAGGCGTAGGCAACGACGACATTGCCGTCGACCTTGGTGATCTGCAGGTTCTTGCCCGAGATCGAGCTGATGTAGTCGACCTCGGCCATCTTGTCGAACTTGGTGCGGATGTCGCCGACCGTCGGGCCCGCCCGCGCCGCGACGTCCACCGCATGCTGGATGGATACCGATTCCTGCCAGGCCGGCACCACCTGCATGCCGATGACCACGAGGATGGCGATCAGCGCGCCCCAGAACAGCAGGCCGATCAGGGTGATGCCACGTTGACGTTGCACATGGCTCATAGCGGAAACCTCGTGCGGATTTTCAACAACCTGCCGGTATCAGTGAATCGGCCCGATGTACTTCAGGCCCCCGAAATTCATCCAGACGAAAAACGCCTTGCCTGTGATGTTGCGCCGCGGCACGAAGCCCCAGTAGCGCGAATCCAGCGAATCGTCCCGATTATCCCCCATGACAAAGTACATCTTCGGCGGCACTTTGCAGACGAAACCCTGCGCATCATAGTGACATGCATCGCGATGCGGGAAGTCGTCCGGGCTGCGCAACAGGTACGGCGGCGCCTGGGGATCGATCAGGATGCGGTGCCGCACTCCGTCCAGGTCTTCCGTGTACTGCCGGTACACCTGCATCGACGACGGGTCGAACCACTGTCCGTCCGGCTTTTCCGGGACGGCCTTGCCGTTGATCACCAGTTGCTTGTTCTGATAGGACACGGTGTCGCCGGGAATTCCCACGATGCGCTTAATGTAGTCGATCGAAGGATCCTTCGGCAGGCGGAACACGATGACGTCGCCGCGCCGCGGCAGTTCTCCCGGAGTCAGCCGCTGATGGGCCAGCGGAAGGCGCAGGCCGTAGAGGAACTTGTTGACCAGGATCAGGTCGCCGGGGACCAGCGTCGGCTCCATCGAGCCGGAAGGAATCTTGAAGGGCTCGGCGATGAAGGAGCGCAGCAGGAAGACGAAGGCGATCACCGGGAACAACCCCGCGGTCCATTCGAGCCACCACGGCTGGCGCAGCAGGCGCTCGCGCGTGGCGGCGATGCTGGAGTCGCTCAGCGTGGCATCGGGAGTGATTCGCTGGCGCTCCAGTTCGTCGCGCCGGCTGCGAAGCGCGGCAGCGGCCGACTCGGCGGCGGCGCGCCGCCGGCGCAGGAAGTGCAGTTTCTCGGCGATCCAGAACAAGCCGGTGACCACCAGCAGGACGAACAGCAACAGGGTGAAATTGACAGCCGGTTGTTCCATGGAACGCGCAGATCGGAAGGGGGGGAAGGTCGGTCGGGTAGCGGTCGGGCGCAGCCGCGCGGGCGTCAGTCGTCGACCTTCAAAATCGCCAGGAAAGCCTCTTGCGGCACCTCGACGGTACCGATCTGCTTCATGCGCTTCTTGCCGGCTTTCTGCTTTTCCAGCAGCTTGCGCTTGCGGGTGATATCGCCGCCGTAGCACTTGGCCAGCACGTTCTTGCGCATCGCCTTGATTGTCTCACGGGCGATGATGTTGGCCCCGATCGCGGCCTGGATCGCCACGTCGAACATCTGGCGTGGAATCAACTCGCGCATCTTGGCCGTGACCTCGCGCCCGCGATACTGGCTCTGCGAGCGGTGCACGATCAGCGACAGCGCGTCGACCCGCTCGCCGTTGATCAGGATGTCGACCTTCACCACGTCGGCCGCCCGATATTCGAGAAAGCTGTAGTCCATCGACGCGTAGCCGCGCGACACCGACTTGAGCTTGTCGAAAAAGTCCAGCACGATCTCGGCCAGCGGCATTTCGTAGCTCAACTGCACCTGCCGACCCATGTAGGCCATATTGGTCTGGACTCCGCGCTTGGCATTGCACAGGGTCATCACGGTGCCGACATACTGCTGCGGCATGAACAGCCTGACGGCCACGATCGGCTCGAGGATCGACTCGATGCGACCGACGTCGGGCATGCGCGACGGGTTGTCCACGGTCAGCGTGGAGCCGTCGCGCAGCCGCACCTGGTAGACCACCGACGGCGCGGTGGTGATCAGGTCCATGTCGTATTCGCGCTCCAGCCGCTCCTGCACGATGTCCATGTGCAGCAGCCCGAGGAAACCGCAGCGGAAGCCGAAGCCCAGCGCCGACGACACCTCGGGCTCGAAGCGCAGCGCGGCATCGTTGAGCTGCAGTTTCTGCAACGCGTCGCGCAACGCGTCGTACTGGTTGGACTCCACCGGGTACAAGCCGGCGAACACCTGGGGCTGCACTTCCTTGAACCCGGGCAGCGCCTGCGTCGCCGGCCGCGTCGCCAGGGTCACGGTGTCGCCCACGCGTGCGGCCTTCAACTCCTTGATGCCCGCGACCACGAAGCCGACCTCGCCTGCCGCAAGCTGCTCGCGCGGCATCGCCTTGGGGGTGAACACCCCGAGTTGCTCGCAGTGATACTGCGCGGCGCTGGCCATCAGCTCGATGCGATCGCGCAGCCGCAGCACCCCGTCGAACACCCGCACCAGCATGACCACGCCGACGTAGCTGTCGTACCAGGAGTCGATCACCAGGGCCTTCAGCGGCGCCTGCGGGTCGCCGCGGGGCGCCGGGATGCGCTGCACCACGGCTTCCAGGATTTCGTCGATTCCCATGCCGGTCTTGGCGCTGGCCAGCAGGGCATCGGAAGCATCGAGGCCGATGACGTCCTCGATCTCCCTGCGCGCGGCCTCGGGGTCGGCCTGCGGCAGGTCCATCTTGTTGAGCACCGGGACCACTTCGACCCCGAGTTCGATCGCCGTGTAGCAGTTGGCCACCGTCTGCGCCTCGACCCCCTGGCTGGCGTCGACCACCAGCAGCGCGCCCTCGCAGGCCGACAGCGATCGGCTGACCTCGTAGCTGAAATCCACGTGTCCGGGGGTGTCGATCAGATTGAGCTGGTAGGTCTGGCCGTCGCGCGCCCGGTAGCTCAGCGCCGCGGTCTGCGCCTTGATGGTGATGCCCCGCTCGCGCTCCAGGTCCATCGAGTCGAGCACCTGGCTTTCCATTTCCCGGTCCGACAACCCGCCACAGCGCTGGATCAGGCGGTCGGCCAGCGTCGACTTGCCGTGGTCGATGTGGGCGATGATCGAGAAGTTGCGAATCCGTTGCATGCGCTGGATGGGTCTGGCGGCGCGGCGCCGTTGCGCGCCCGGCCGGGATCGGGCAGTCGCGTCGACGGCCGGGACAAAAAAAAGGCGCGGCCATTCGCGTCGCGCCTACCAACAAAATTGTTTGGCAACTGCTTGTTGGGCTTCCATTTTAAGCCGCCCGGCAACGCCGGCCAGCGTCCGCCGACCCGCGCGCCGGGGGCTTTTCGGTTGAAGTTGCAAAAAAATGCAGAACGCACGCATATGAGAAGATGGTTCTGGAAAATTTTCCACTATTTCGCCGCCGAACCTTCATAAACATAATTTTTATTCGGCCACCCTTCGTCTCTGCTGGGATCGCCCGGCGGGTCGCGGCGCGGGTCTCGCCAGCCGGCCAGGCACAGGCGCGGCCCGCTGGGCATGCGCAGCGAGGCCAGCTCGAGATAGGGCGAGCGCCAACGCCGCAGCGGGCCTGCCTGCGGCGGCGCCGGCGCCGCGTCCGCGACCGGCCCGGAGGGCCTGTCCAGCAGTGCGGCCTGCGCGGCGGCGCCGGCGCGCGGCGGCGCTGCGGCCAGCACGGTGCCGGCCCCACCGGCGCGCACGCCTTGCGGGCCACGCCCGGCGCCAGGCAGCGCGCCGTCGGTCAGCGCCAGCGTGGCCACGCCGGCCAGCGCCGCGGCCAGCGCAGCGGTCCATGGCGCGGCTCGCCGCCAGCCGAACCGGCGCATCGGGCCGATTCCACGGCGCGGCCCGAACGCCGCGGGCTCGCAGCGCAGACGCCGGCCCAGATCGCGCAGGAAGGCGCGTTCGTCCCGCGCGGCGTGCAGCTCGGCGCTGCGCAGCCAGTCGCCGATCTGGTGGTACTCCAGCCAGGCTGCGCGCGCGTCGGGATCGCCCGCCAGGCGCGCCAGCTCCCGAGCGTCGGCGCACCGCCGCGCGGCGGGCTGCAACCCGTCGTCGCCCGAGGACTCGCCGTCCATCGCGGCCGAGACCTGTTCGCGCACCAGCCGGCGCGCCGACGCCTCGTCGGCGCCGGTCCCCGGCGATGGCGGCGCTGCCGCGGTCTTGTCCATAGGCTGACCTCTTGCTCGTGCTCCAGGCGAAGTCCCGTCGCGTCACCAGCGTTCGTCGGGGCGCGTCCCCAGCAGCGGACGCAACTGCCGCGCGATCGCCTCGCGCGCGCGGAAGATCCGCGAGCGCACGGTACCCGGCGGGCACCCCATCAGCTGCGCGATGTCCTCGTAGCTCAGGCCCTCGATCTCCCGCAGCACGATCGCCGTGCGCAGTTCCTCGGGAAGGCCGTCCAACGCGTTCTTCACCGCGTCGGCGATCTCCCGACTGGCCATCACTGCCTCAGGGGTTTCCACGGTGCTTAGTTGCTCCGACCCGGGAAAAGTTTCCTCGCCTTCGGAAGAATGCGCATTTTCCTGAAAAACGGGACCGCGAGCGCCGGCCGATGCACTGCGCTTGGCGGTGTTGACCGCGATGCGGTACAGCCAGGTGTAGAACTGACTGTCGCCGCGAAATCGGCCGATGGCCCGGTAGGCACGCAGGAAGGTTTCCTGCGCGATGTCCTCGGCGGTGGCCGGATCGCTGACAAAACGCGAGATCAGCCGAAAGATGCGCCGCTGGTACTTGGCCACCAGCAGTTCGAAGGCATGCTGGTCGCCACTCTGGACCCGCTGCACCAGGGCCTGATCGGTTCGGTCGTGCACGGGTCTGCCAGGAAAAGGGACGAAGGTCGGGCGGCGCGCGGCCGGGTGGCCGGGCTGCGCCGCAACGCCGATGCGGCGACGGCCATGACGCGCTGCGCGCGCAACCAGGCCGCAACGGCACACGGCGCGCAGCTGCCGGGGCAGCTGCTGCGTGCGCGTGGCCAAGCTGCTATTACAAGGCCGGCGCCGTTAAAGGGCCAGCCGAGTGCGCAATTCCCGCCAGACGGCGGGTGCAATGTCCGACGGAACGGGCAATACCTCGCGCCCCCGTTCGCTCAAGCCCAGCACCAGCAGCAGGCCGGGCAGGCTCAGCGAGCGCACCTGCGCCAGGCGGCGCAGCCTGCGGTCCTGCTGCAGCATCCACCCCTGCGCGCCGTGGCTGAGGGTGAAGCTGCGCAGCTTCCAGTAGGGGACCTGTGCGGTCAGCACCATCAGGAACACGCCGAGCGAAAGCCCGGCCATGACCTGGAACTCCTGCGCGCTGCCGCCGCTCCACCACTGCCAGGCGTTCCACACCCCGGCCAGCGCCACCGCCAGGTCGAAAGCGAACAGCAGCGCATGCCAACGCGCGAAACGCTCGACGCGCACGTGCAGGGCGGCGCCGGACTGCATGGTCGTCGCGCTCCGCCTTCAGGCCTTGCGGAACACCAGCGAACCGTTGGTGCCGCCGAAGCCGAAGTTGTTCTTCAGCGCATACTCGATGCGCATCGGCCTGGCGGTGTTGGGACAGTAGTCCAGGTCGCAGTCGGGGTCCGGATGGTCCAGGTTGATCGTCGGCGGCGCCACCTGATGATGCAGCGCCAGCACCGTGAACAGCGACTCGACGCCTCCGGCGCCCCCCAGCAGGTGGCCGGTCATCGACTTGGACGAACTGATCACCAGGCCCGTCGCGGCCGCGCCGAACGCCGCCTTGATGGCGTCGCTTTCGTTCTTGTCGCCCAGCGGGGTCGACGTGCCATGGGCGTTGAGGTATTGCACCTGGTCGGCCGCCACCCCGGCATTGCGCAGCGCCGCCGCCATGCACTTGCGCGGGCCGTCGACATTCGGCGCCGTGACATGGAAGGCATCGGCGCTCATGCCGAAGCCCACCAGCTCGGCGTAGATGCGCGCGCCGCGGCGGCTGGCATGGTCCCAGTCCTCGAGCATCATCACCCCGGCACCCTCGCCGAGCACGAAGCCGTCGCGCTCCTTGTCCCACGGCCTGCTGGCCGCGGCCGGATCGTCGTTGCGCGTGGACAGCGCCCGGGCCGAGGCGAAGCCGCCGACGCCCAGCGGACACACGGTGGCCTCGGAGCCGCCGGCGATCATCGCGTCGGCATCGCCGCTTTCGATCAGTCGCGCCGCCAGGCCGATGGCGTGCAGGCCGGTCGTGCATGCGGTCACCACCGCCAGGTTCGGGCCCTTGAAGCCGTACTGGATCGACAGGTGGCCGGAAATCATGTTGATGATCGACGACGGCACGAAGAACGGCGAGATGCGCCGCGCGCCGCGGTCGATGAACTCCTGGTAGGTCTGCTCGATCATCGGCAGGCCGCCGATGCCCGACCCGATCATCACCCCCACGCGGTCCGGATCGACGCCCGACGCGGCGTCCAGTCCGCTGTCGCGCACGGCCTGCATCGACGCCGCCAGTCCGTAGTGGATGAAGGTGTCCATGTGCCGCGCTTCCTTGACCGGGATGTACTGCCCGATGTCGAAGTCGCGGACCTCGCCCGCGATTCGCGCAGAGAACGTCGACGCATCGAACTTGGTGATCGGCCCGATCCCGGACTTGCCGGCGACCAGGTTGCTCCAGGCCGTCTCCACCGTGTTGCCCACGGGGGAGACGATACCCAGACCGGTGATGGCGATGCGGCGTCGCAGAGTCATGGCAGACAATCGGGCAAAACGCGAAAGCGGGGAATGGCGGGAATGGGCAGGGGCGCGCGACGCCCGCGGGGCCGCGTCGCCGGGAGCGGCGCCGGCGATGCGCCCGCGCCTGCCGCCGGCGCGATCGCGGCGGCCTCAGCCCTTCTGATGCATCTTGGCGTAGTCCACCGCCAACTGCACGGTGGTGATCTTCTCGGCGTCCTCGTCGGGAATCTCGATGCCGAATTCATCCTCCAGCGCCATCACCAGTTCGACCGTGTCCAGCGAGTCTGCACCGAGGTCGTTGACAAAGGACTTCTCGTTGGTCACCTGATCCTCGGCCACGCCAAGTTGCTCGGCGATGATCTTCTTGACGCGCTGCTCGATATCACTCATGTAACTCTCCACGGAAAAAGGCCTTCGAATTCTATCCACCCCGGAGGCCACTGCCACCGGGAAAGCGGCAGTGCCCTCAGCACATGTACATCCCGCCATTGACGTGCAACTCGCAGCCGGTGATGTAACCGGCCTGCGGGCTGACCAGGAAGCCTACCGCATGTGCGATGTCCTGAGGCTGCCCGAGGCGACCCAGAGGGATGCGCGCCAGCAGCGCGCGCGCCGTTTCCTCTCCCAGAGCGCGGGTCATGTCGGTGTCGATGAAACCCGGGGCGACGCAATTGACGGTGATGTTGCGGCTGCCCAGTTCCTGGGCCAGCGCGCGCGTCATGCCGGCCACCCCGGCCTTGGCCGCCGCGTAGTTGGCCTGCCCCGGGTTGCCGCTGGCGCCGACGACCGACGTGATGTTGACAATGCGCCCGCCGCGCTGCTTCATCATCGGACGAATCGCCGCCCGGCACAAGCGGAATACCGAGCTGAGGTCGGTGTCGAGCACGCTCTGCCAGTCGCTGTCGCGCATGCGCAGAGCCAGGGTGTCGCGTGTGATCCCGGCGTTGTTGACCAGCACGTGCAGCCCGCCGCGCTCGCGCACCAGGCCGTCGACCAGCGCTTCGATCGCCGCTGCGTCATTGACGTCGAGCACGCAGCCGCGGCCGCGCTCGCCCAGCGCCTGCTGGATCGCCGCGGCCCCGCCCTCGCTGGTGGCCGTGCCGACGACGAAGGCGCCGAGCCGGCGCAGTTCGGCCGCGATCGCCTGGCCGATGCCACGCGTGGCCCCGGTGACCAGCGCGACCTGGCCGGCCAGCACTCCTGGCGTGTCGTTCATTGCAATGCCTCCCGTATGGCTTGCGCGCTGGCCAGGTCGACCAGCGCATGGCTGCGCAACTGCGGATCGATGCGCCGGCTCAGCCCGGCCAGCACCTTGCCGGGGCCGCACTCCACGATGTCGCCGCAACCCGCATCGCGCAGCGCCTGCACGCACTCCACCCAGCGCACGGCGCCCGCGGCCTGCGCCGCCAGCGCGGCGCGGATGGCCGCCGGGTCGTCGTGGCGCCGGACATCGACGTTGTGGATCACCGGCACCCGAGGCGCCGACACCGCGACGCCAGCCAGGTAGTCCGCCAGCCGCGCCGCCGCCGGCGCCAGCAGCCGGCTGTGGAACGGCGCCGACACCGGCAGCGGCAGCGCACGCTTGGCGCCGCGCGCCTTGAGCTGCGTGCAGGCATGCTCGACCGCGCCGCGGGTGCCGGCGATCACCACCTGCCCCGGGGCGTTGAAGTTCACCGCCTCGACCACCTCGCCGCACTCGCGCGCCGCCTGCGCGCAGACCTCGCTCACCGCGGCGTCGTCCAGGCCGAGCACGGCGGCCATGCCGCCGGCCCCGACGGGGACCGCCTGCTGCATGGCCTCGGCGCGAAAGCGCACCAGCGGCAGTGCATCGGCGAATTCGATCGCCCCGGCGGCCACCAGCGCGGTGTATTCGCCCAGGCTGTGGCCGGCCATCAGCGCCGGCTGCGCGCCGCCCTCGGCCAGCCACAGGCGCCACAGCGCGATGCCGGCGACCAGCATGACCGGCTGGGTGTTGGTCGTCAGGTTCAGCGCCTCGGCCGGCCCCTCGCGGATGAGCTGCTGCAGGTCCTGGCCGAGCACCTGCGAGGCCTCGAGCAGGGTCTGCCGCACCGCCGGATGGTCGGCCACCGCATCGAGCATGCCCACCGCCTGCGAGCCCTGGCCGGGAAACACAAAGGCAAAGTCTTTCATCGAATGCCATTCCCCCTTCACGATACCCGGCCCCGGCCGGGCGCGCCCGGCGCGCCGCGACCCGGGCGGGCTGTTCAGTATTCCACCAGCGCCGCGCCCCAGGTCAGGCCGCCGCCGACCGCCTCCATCAGCAAGGTGTGGCCGCGCCGGACCTGCCCCGCCTGCACCGCGGCGTCCAGCGCCAGCGGGATCGAAGCCGCCGAGGTGTTGCCATGCCAGGCCACCGTCTGCACCACCCGCTCGGGCGGGATGCCGAGTTTCTTCGCGGTATGCAGCATGATGCGGATGTTGGCCTGGTGGGGAACCATCCAGTCGACGTCGCCGGGCTGTCGGCCGGCCTTGTCCAGCACCTCGCGGGCGACCGCCTCGAGCACATGCACGGCCTGCTTGAACACCGCCTGTCCGTCCATCTGCAGGAACGGGTGGCCGCAGACGCGGCCGCCGTGGATGCGTCCCGGCGTGCGCAGGATGCCCGACTGGCGGCCGTCGGCATGCAGCGCGCTGGCCAGGATGCCCGGCGCATCCCCGGGCCCGAGCACCACGGCGCCCGCGCCGTCGCCGAACAGCACGCAGGTCGTGCGGTCGGAAAAATCCAGGATCTGCGAGAACACCTCGGTGCCGATGACCAGCGCCCGGCGCGCGCTGCCCGAGCGCACGAACTGGTCGGCCACGCTCAACGCGTAGATGAAGCCCGCGCACACCGCCTGCACGTCGAACGCGGCGCCCCCCGGGCACCCCAGCCGCGCCTGGATCAGCGAGGCATTGGACGGGAAGATCATGTCGGGCGTGGAGGTGGCGACGACGATCAGGTCGACCTCGCCGGCAGCGACCCCGGCCGACTGCAGCGCGCGCAGCGCGGCCTGTTCCCCCAGGTCCACGCTGCCCACGTCGTCCTGCGCGAAATGGCGCTCGCGGATTCCGGTGCGCTCGACGATCCAGGCATCGCTGGTGTCGATTCCCTCGCGCGCGAGCCGCGCCGCGAGCTCGTCGTTGCGAACCGTCTTCGGCGGGAGGAAGCTGCCGGTACCGAGAATGCGGGAGTAGATCGGCATGGAAAGGGCGGTTCAGGTTGCGAAATACGGTAGGGTCCAGCGCCGGGCTCGGCGTGCCTGCTGCGGACCGCGTCGCGCCGGCTCAGTGCAGTCCCGACGCCCGGGCGCTCGGCGGCGGCGTGGCCGCTGCCACCGGCTGCGGGTGCAGCGTGGCCAGTATGCGCTCGATCTCCTGCACCACCTGGCCTTGCGCGGCCTCGTAGGCCCGCTCCAGCGCCTGCTCGAAGCCGAAGGCGTCGGCCGCGCCATGGCTCTTGAACACCAGACCGCGCAAGCCGAGCAACGCCGCGCCGTTGTAGCGCTGCGGGTCGACGCGGCGGCGAAAGCGCATCAGCAGCGGCCTGACCGCCAGCGCCAGCAGCCGCGTGCCGAGGTTGCGCATGAACTCCTCGCGCATCATCCCCGTCAGCATGCGCGCCACGCCCTCGGTGGTCTTGAGCGCCACGTTGCCGACGAAGCCGTCGCAGACGACGATGTCGATGCCGCCCCTGAAGATGTCATCGCCCTCGACATTGCCGACGAAGTTCAGCCGCCCCTCGGCGTGCGCCTGGCGCAGCAACTCGCCCGCCTGCTTGATCATCTCGCTGCCCTTGATCGCCTCCTCGCCGACGTTGAGCAGGCCGACACGCGGATGGGCGCGGCCGCCGGCGGCCGCGAAGGCCGTTCCCATGACCGCGAACTGCAGCAGGTGCGCCGCCTCGCAGTCCACGTTGGCGCCGAGGTCCAGCATCAGCGTCGACTCGCCGGCCGCGTTGGGCAGGTAGGTCGCGATGGCCGGGCGGTCGATGCCCGGCAGGGTCTTGAGCAGATAGCGCGCGACCGCCATCAGCGCGCCGGTGTTGCCCGAGGACACGCAGGCTTGCGCGCTGCCGTCCTTGACCAGCTCGATGGCCCGCCGCATCGACGAGTCCTTCTTGCGGCGCAGCGCGACGTCCACCGCGTCGTCCATGGTCACCACCTCGCTGGCGGCGACCACGCTGGCGCGCGGGTGCTCGGCCAGCCCGTGGGCGCGCAGGCCCTCGCGCATCGCCTCGGGCTGCCCGACCAGCATCAATTTCACCTGCGGATGGCGGTCGAGCAGCGCACGGCATGCCGGCAGGGTTTCCACCGGGCCGTGGTCCCCCCCCATCACATCGACCGCCAGGCAGGCATTCATGGCCGCTTGCCGCATCGCGTGCGCACACCGCCCGGCGTGCCGGGCGCGCGGCACGCCCGCTCAACGGCGGCCGCGCGCCGGGACGCCGTCGGGCGGTTCACTCTTCGCTTTTGGTCTTCAGCACCTTGCGCCCACGGTAGTAGCCGCTGGGGCTGACGTGGTGGCGCAGGTGGACTTCGCCGGTCGTGGGCTCGAGCGCCATCGGCGGCACGCCCAGATGCTGATGCGAGCGGTGCATGCCGCGCTTCGAAGGCGACTTCTTGTTCTGCTGGACGGCCATGGCCAAACCCCTGGGGAAAAATCCCGCGATTGTACACCGGGCGAACGCCCCTTTCCCAAGCCTGGAGGCGCCCCGCGACCCCGGCGCGGCCGCGCCGGGCAGCGGGCCGCGGCTTCACTTCGACTTGCGCAGCGCCCCGAGGACGGCGAAGGGCGAAGCCGGCGAACCCGCTGCGTCCGCGCCCGGCAGGCGCGGGTCGGCACCCGGCAAGGGCTGCGGGCACTCCTGGTGCATCGGCACCAGCGGCAGCGCCAGGATCAGCTGCTCCTCGACCAACTGCAGCACGTCCACCGGTTCGCGCGCCAGGTAGGCCTCTTCGTCGGACTCGATTTCCGCGGCGTCGAGCCGGGGCTCCTCGTCGACCAGGCGCAGCGTGACCTCGTCGTCGACCTGCTGCAGCACCGGCTGCAGGCAGCGCTGGCAACCCAGCGGCAGCCGGGCGCCCACCCGCAGGCGCACCCATTCCTCGTCGCCGCCGTCGGCACGCCTGCGCACGCCGCCCTGCAGGCTCCACTGCGCCTGCAGTTCGCGCAGTTCCCGCGGCTGCGCCTGCAGCGAAGCCGCCAGCCTGGGCAGGGCCTCCAGCGCCACGCTGCCGTCCAGGGCGCGGCCGCCGCGGGCGAATTCGCGCAGGTTCAGTCGACGCGCGGGCTGCGCGCCGGGGGCGGAATCGGAGCTCATCGACGGACAGTGTATCCCGCTGCAACGGGCCGGATGCGGCGTGCAAGATTGATACTCTGGCAGGTACCATATCTGTCAGGGCCGCGGCAGCGCGGCCCGCGAGACGGTCGCATGGCCGCCTCGCGCGCGCCGGAGGTGTCTCGCGGCACCCCGGTCTGGGCGGATTGTTCGCGGAAGCGTCATCATGCAGACTCTGGCACATTGGTTCCCGACCGGCTGGGTGCATTTCCTCGGCGGCGGAGTGTTCATCGGGCTCGGCGTCAGCCTGCTGTTCGCCCTCACCGGCTTCGTCGGAGGCGTCAGCACGGCCTACAGCGCATTCTGGTCCTGGTTCAGCAAGTGGCCGCACTTCCAGCAGCCCAAGCTGGTGGCCACCAGAAACTGGCGCATGTTCTACGGCCTGGGCATGATCCTCGGCGCCGCGGTCTACCTCGTGCTGGCGCGCCACGGCCACCCCTTCGTCACCGCGGTGCCCGCCTGGCAACTCGCGCTGGGCGGGGTGTTCGCCGGCTTCGGCGCGCGCATGGGCGGCGGCTGCACCTCGGGCCACGGCATCTGCGGCCTGGGTTCGCTGCAACTGCCTTCGCTGGTCGCGGTGTGCACCTTCCTGGCCACCGCGATCGTCACCGCCCACCTGGTGCGCGCGCTGGGCGGTTTCTGAACCCGGCGCGCAGCCGGCCCTGGAGTATCGCGATGTCCCTGAAGCACATTCATCCCGCCGCGGTGTTCGCGTCGGCGCTGGTGTCGGGCATGTTGTTCGGCTTCGGCCTGTCCTGGTCTACGATGGTGCAACCCGAAGCGATCCTGCGCTTCCTGCTGCTGCACGACATGGGGCTGCTGCTGGTCATGGGCGGCGCCGCCGGCACGGTGCTGGTGGGCTACCGGCTGCTGCCGCGGCTCATGCCCCAACCGGTCTTCGGGCTGGGCTGGGCCAAGCACCCGTCGGTGCTGAACCGGCGCACGGTGCTCGGCGCCGCGGTGTTCGGCATCGGCTGGGGGCTCAGCGGAGTCTGCCCGGGGCCGGCGCTGGCCGGCCTGGGCGTGGGCAACTGGCCGCTGCTGTGGGTGGTGGGCGGCATCCTGGTCGGCGCCTGGATCGAGGGGCGCTTCTTCGAGGCACACTGACACCGTTACGCTCCGATGAACTCCGCTGCAGCCCCCGACGCCGCACCCGCCGAGCGCGTGCCGCTGGTGCTGGGCTCGACCTCGAGCTATCGCCGGCAGCTGCTCGAACGCCTGGGGCTGCCGTTTCGCGTGCAGGCGCCGCAGGTGGATGAAACCCCCGCTGCCGGCGAAGCGCCGCGCGAACTCGCGCTGCGGCTGGCGCGCGCCAAGGCGCTGGCCGCCGCCGAGGCTTTCGGCTCGCCCGCGTGGGTCATCGGCTCCGACCAGGTCTGCGCCTGCGAAGGACGCGTCCTGGGCAAGCCGGGGGGATTCGACCTCGCGTTGCAGCAACTGCTGTACCTGCGCGGCCGCGAAGCCGTGTTCCATACCGCGGTCGCGCTGGTCGACCCGCGCGGCGCGGTGCAGGTGCGCGAGGTGCCGACCCACGTGCGCATGCGCAGCCTCGACGAGTCGCGGCTGCGCGCCTACCTGCTGGCCGAGCAGCCCTACGACTGCGCGGGCAGCGCCAAATCCGAGGGCCTGGGGATCGCGTTGCTGGAATGGGTGCGCAGCGACGATCCCACCGCGCTGGTCGGCCTGCCGTTGATCGCCGTGAGCGAACTGCTGCTGGACGCCGGCCTCGATCCGCTGCGCGGCCCGCCGCGGTGAACGCGCCGCACGAAGCGCCGTCGGGCGCCGGGCACGGCCGCCTGCTGCTGCTGCCCACTGCGCTGGCCGACGTCGCCGCCACGCCGCTCGATCAGGTGCTGCCGGCTGCCTGCCTGCGCGCCGCGGCGGCGCTGGACCACTGGATCGTCGAGAACCCGAAGACCGCCCGGGCCTTCCTGGGCGCGGTGCATGCGATCTGTCCGCTGCGGGTCGCGCTGCAGCAGCACCACATCGCCCCGCTGCCCAAGCACCGCGCGCTCGACCCCGCGCAGGCGCGCGCGCTGCTGCAGCCGGCGCTGCTGGGAACCGACATCGGCGTGCTGTCCGAGGCCGGCGCGCCCTGCGTGGCCGACCCCGGCTCGCTGGTCGTGGCGCAAGCGCACCAGCTGGGTCTGCAGGTGCTGCCGCTGGTCGGGCCGAGCAGCCTGCTGCTGGCATTGATGGCCAGCGGCCTGGACGGCCAGTGCTTCGCCTTCCACGGCTACCTGCCGACCGACGACACGGCGCGCCGCCAGCGCCTGCTCGCGCTGGAACGCGAAAGCGCGCAGCGCCGGCAGACCCAGCTGTTCATCGAGACCCCCTATCGCAATTCCGCGCTGCTGCGCGCGCTGGCGCAGACCCTGCAGCCCCGGACCCGCGTGTGCGTGGCCTGCGATCTCACCGCCCCGCAGGGCTGGGTGCGCACCCGCAGCGCCGCACAGTGGCGCGAGCACCTCGACAGCCTGCCGGCGCGCGCGCCGGCCGTGTTCGCGCTGCTCGCCGACTGAGCGCGCGGTCAGCGCAGCGACCAGACCCCGACCGAGCGCGCGGTCAGCGCAGCGACCAGACCCCGACCGAGCGCGCGGTCAGCGCGGCGACCAGACCCCGACCGAGCGCGCGGTCAGCGCAGCGACCAGACCCCGACCGAGCGCGCGCTCAGCGCAGCGACCAGAGGTCGTGCGGCAGCATCTCGTGCGCGGCTGCGAAGCCGATCGCCGCTCCGAAGCGCTGCGCCAACCGGTCGACGACGTTTTCGTGACGCGTGTAGTCGACCAGCCTCGTCTCATGCAATACGTCGCGGGCGACGCTGCGCGTGTCGCCGAAACCGTCGGCAAGGCCCTGCTGCACCGCCGATTCGCCGGTCCAGACCAGGCCCGAGAAAGTCTGGCTGCCGACCTTCAGCCGCGCGCCGCGTCCCTTTTCCACCGCGGCGATGAACTGCTGGTGGATCTGCTCGAGCATCGACAGCGCGTACTGCTTCTGCTTGTCCGACATCGGGCTGAACGGGTCCATGAAGCCCTTGTTGGCGCCGGCGGTCAGCAGCCTGCGGCTGATCCCGAGCTTGGCCATCAGCCCGGAAAAGTCGAAGCCGTTCATCAGCACGCCGATCGACCCGACCAGGCTCGACGGGTTGACGTAGATGCGATCGGCCGCCACCGCCACGTAGTACGCCGCCGATGCGCAGGTCTCGTCGCACACCGCATAGATGGGGATCGACGGATGCTGCTTGCGCAGGCGCCAGATCTGCGCGTTGATGCGGCTGGCCTGCACCGGCGAGCCGCCGGGGCTGTCGATGTACAGGATCACGCCGCGGGTCTGCGGCGCGCCGAAGGCATCGCGCAGCGACGCGTCGATGGTGTCGGCGCTGGCGTTGCCCGTGGCCGAGATCTCGCCCTGCAGCCGCACCACCGAGGTGTGCGGGCCCGCCGCCACCGAATTGCGCCCGCCCCAGTAGGCGCTGCCGATCAGCGCCACCACCAGTGCCAGCACGCTGAAGCGAAACAGCATGTTCCAGCGCCTGGCGCGCCGGCGCTCGACCACGATGTCCCGCGCCAGGCGTTCCAGCACGCTGCGCTCCCACGCGGTGGCGGGCGCCGCCGCGCCTGGCTGCGGCGAGGAAGAGGGGTTGTCGTCGGTATCGCTCATGCCGGGGTGACCCTCGCGTCAACGCTCGATGGGCGCCTGCAGCCGCCGCGCGGCGCCGCCCCATGCGCGTCGCCAGCATAGCAAGGTGGCGCGGGCCCGTGCACCCGCGCGCGATCAACTCGACCGGTCGAGCAGGAAGTCGCGCAGCTCGGCGACCGAGGCCGCCACGCAAAGCGGCTGCAGGCGGCGCAATTCCTCCGCGCGATGCGCGCCGTAGCTGACCGCTGCAGCGGCCGTTCCGGCGTTGCGGGCCATCAGCAGGTCGTGGGTCGTGTCGCCGATCATCAAGGTCGTCGCAGGGCTGGCCGCCAGTTCGTCGATGACTTCGAGCAGCATCTGGGGATGCGGCTTGGAGGCGGTCTGGTCGGCGGTGCGCGTGGCATCGAACAGCCCGCGCAGCCCGCTTTGCTCCAGCGCCAGTTCCAGCCCGGTGCGCGACTTGCCGGTGGCGACCGCCAGGCGCAGGCCCTGGTCGCGCAGATCGGCGAGCAGCTCGCGCACCCCGTCGAACAGCACCAGTTCCTGCGCCTGCGCGAAGTAGTGCCGGCGGTAGGCCTGCGCGACCTGGTCGTACTGCGCGGCAGCCAGGCTGGGGGCGACGCGGCGCAGCGCGTCGGCCAGCCCGAGGCCGATCACGAAGGCCGCCTGCGCCGGCTCGGGCTCGGCAACCCCGACATCGCGGCAGGCGGCCTGGATCGCGCGGGTGATCGCGGCGGTGGAGTCCATCAGGGTGCCGTCCCAGTCGAACACCAGCAGGTCCCAGCGCGCACTCACCGCCCACCCCCCGCCCCGGGCAGCGCGGCCTGCGCGCCGCCGCCGCAAATCCGCGCCAGGCGCTGCAGCCATTGCGCATCGTCGGCGGGCCAGTCGGCCTGCAGCACCAGCTCGCGACCGTCGTCGGGGTGTGGCAGCGCCAGCCGCGCAGCGTGCAGGAACATGCGGGAGTTGCGCGCCAGCCCATCGGGCAGGTCCCCCTGCGCCAGCGCCCGGTTCAGGCTCTCCAGTCCGTACTTGGCATCGCCTGCCACCGGATATCCCAGGCCATGCAGGTGCACCCGGATCTGGTGGGTGCGCCCGGTGTGGATGCGGGCCTCCAGCAGGCTCAGTCCGGCCACTCCGGTGCGCTCGCGCCACGGGCCCGCAGGCCAGGCGAAGCGTCGCAGCGGCCGGAACTGGCTGCGCGCCTCCTGGCCCTGGCCGGCATCGGCGGCGCGCACCCGCCGCTCGCCGCTGGGAGTCAGGTAGCGATGCAGCGGCGTGTTGACGCTGACCCCGTCGCCCTGCCACAGGCCGGCCACCAGCACCCAGTAGCGCTTGTCGGCCTTGCGCTGGCGCAGGCTGGCGTGCAGCGCGGTCAGTGCGCTGCGTCGCCGCGCCAGCAGCAGCACGCCCGAGGTGTCGCGGTCCAGGCGGTGCGCCAGTTCGAGGAAGCGGTCGTCGCGGGCACTGCGCAACGACTCGATCAGGCCCCAACTCAGGCCCGAGCCGCCATGCACCGCGACGCCGGCCGGCTTGTCCACCGCCAGCAGCCAGTCGTCCTCGAACAGCACCCGGTACTGGCGAGGCGGCGCGGCCGCCGGCGAGGGGTCGACCGACACCGGGGGCAGGCGAACCACGTCGGCGGCGTCGAGCTTGCGCGACGCGTCGGCGCGCGAGCCGTTGACCCGCACTTCCCCGGAACGCACGATGCGGTAGATGTGGCTGCGCGGGACCCCCTTGAGCCGGCGCGCCAGGAAATTGTCCAGGCGCTGGCCGGCGCCGGCTTCGCCTACGGTGATGAGCCTGACCGGGGATGGACTGGAGTGCATATAATGAAATGGCGTAGCGCGCGAGGTTCTGATTCGCAGGCTACGCGGGGAATGTAGTTGCACGCGAGGCTTTTGCAAGTGCCGCGAGTGAATCCAGCGCCTGGCGCGACCCGCCCGGGTTGCCGCGCGCCCCGTTCCAGGGGTTGCGCGACGCGGCGGACGCAGCAGGTTCGGGCGCTGGACTCGCATGCCCGAGGGGCCGCGTTCGCAGCGGTCGCGAGTGCATGGGTCTGCAGCGCGGGTCCCGGCCGTGACGCCTGCGTCGTGGCGCCTTCGCAGGCACCTCGGCGAGGGCCGTTGCAGGGCCGCCGCGCAAGCGCGGCGGCGCATCGGCAGCGCATCGCTTGGCAGCACATCGCTTGGCAGCGCATCGCTAAGCAGCACATCGCTCGACACTGCCCACTGCCGCGTCGAGCGCAGGCATTGTAGCGGGCCGTGCTGCGGCCGCTGGCGCGACTTCCCCGCGTACCGCGTGAACCTGGCGTGCACTGCCCGCGGTTGCCGGCGTGGATCGGCGGCAGGCGCGGCCAATGCGCAAGCTTCGAAACGCGAACCGACAGAATGCCCTGCAGGCCCGGCGCTCGCCGCGGCCCGCGACCAGACCCTCGAACGTGCAGCCCGCTGCGACCCTCCGCCGTGTCACCCCCGCCCTCTGGCAGCGCCCGCTGGTGCGCCGCAGGCGGGCGGCCGGCCGAGCGGTCGCGCGCGACTGCCTGCCCGGACCCGGAGGCGGCGCGCGCGCGCCGCATTCCCGCGGCCGTTGTCGTGCGGTCGGTGGCGGAGCGATCCGCCACCGCGGGGTCGTTCTCGCGTCGCGTCTCGAGCTTGCTGCGCCTGTCGGGTCCTCGTGACCCTGTTGCCATCAAGCACCCCGCCGCAAGGCGGGATGGAGAAGCGAAATGAAACGCATGTTGTTCAATGCCACGCAGGCAGAGGAATTGCGCGTGGCGATTGTCGACGGCCAGAAGCTGCTGGACATCGACATCGAGCAGGTAGGGCGCGAGCAGCGCAAGGGCAACATCTACCGCGCCACGGTGACCCGGGTCGAGCCCTCGCTGGAGGCCTGCTTTGTCGACTACGGCGAGGAGCGCCACGGCTTCCTGCCGTTCAAGGAAATCTCCCGCCGCTATTTCCGCGAGGGTGTCCCGGCGTCGCAGGCGCGCATCCAGGACGTGATCCGCGAAGGCCAGGAAATGCTGGTGCAGGTCGAGAAGGAGGAACGCGGCAACAAGGGCGCCGCGCTGACCACCTTCATTTCGCTGGCCGGGCGCTACCTGGTGCTGATGCCCAACAACCCGCGCGGCGGCGGCGTCAGCCGGCGCATCGAGGGCGAGGACCGGCAGGAACTGCGCGAGACCATGGAGCAGTTGCAGTACCCGGAAGGCATGAGCCTGATCGCCCGCACCGCGGGAATCGGCCGCAGCGTCGAGGAACTGCAGTGGGATCTGAACTACCTGCTCAAGCTGTGGTCGGCGATCGAGGAGGCCGGCAATTCGCAGAAGGGCGCATTCCTGATCTACCAGGAATCGTCGCTGGTGATCCGGGCGATCCGCGACTATTTCACCAGCGACATCGGCGAGATCCTGATCGACACCCAGGACATCTTCGACCAGGCGCACCAGTTCATGGCCCATGTGATGCCCGACAACGTCGGCCGGGTCAAGCGCTACCGTGACGACCTGCCGCTGTTCTCGCGCTTCCAGATCGAACACCAGATCGAGACGGCGTATTCGCGCACCGTGAACCTGCCTTCGGGCGGGGCGATCGTGATCGACCACACCGAGGCCCTGGTGGCGGTCGACGTCAACTCGGCGCGCTCGACCCGCGGCAGCGCCATCGAGGACACCGCGCTGCGCACCAACCTGGAGGCCGCCGAGGAGATCGCGCGCCAGATGCGGCTGCGCGACCTCGGCGGCCTGATCGTCATGGACTTCATCGACATGGAGGAGGCGAAGAACCAGCGTGCGGTCGAGGATCGCCTTCGCGAATGCCTGCGCCAGGACCGGGCACGCGTGCAGACCAGCAAGATCTCCAAGTTCGGCCTGCTCGAGGTGTCGCGCCAGCGGCTGCGTCCGGCTCTGTCCGAAGGCGCCTACGTGACCTGCCCGCGCTGCAACGGCACCGGGCACATCCGCGACACCGATTCCAGCGCGCTGCAGATCCTGCGCATCATCCAGGAAGAGGCGATGAAGGAAGGCACCGCGGCGGTGCATGTCCAGGTTCCGGTGGAAGTGGCCTCGTTCCTGCTGAACGAAAAGCGCGCCGAGATCACCAAGATCGAGTTGCGACAACGCGTCGCGGTGTTGCTGGTGCCGAACAAGCAGCTGGAGACGCCGAACTACAAGCTCGAGAGGCTCAAGCACGACGATCCGAGGCTGGACAACCTGCCGGCGAGCTACCGGTTGGCCGAGGAAATCGAGCAGGAGACCACCATCCTGCACAAGGCCAAGGACGAGCGCCCCCGCCAGGAGGCGCTGGTACGGGGAATCACCCCGGAGAGCCCCGCTCCCAGCGCCGCGCCGACCGAGCCGCAAGTGGTGCCCGCGCTTGCGGCGCCCGCATCCCCGGCGGCCTCCGCTGCGACCCCGGCCCCTGCTGCCGCGGGCGGACTGTTCGGCTGGCTGCGGCGGGTGCTCGGCACCCCCGAGCCGGCTGCGCCGCCGGCACCGGTGACCCCGCCGGCAACCGACACCGCGGCTGCGGCGCGCACCGAAGGACGAGGACGCGGCCGTGACGGCCGCTCCGGCGGCGGCCGTGGCCGCGGTGAAGCGCGCGACGGCGGCGAGGCCCGGCAGGCGACTGCCAACGGCAACGGCCGCGGTCGCGGCGGTCGCGGCGAACGCGCCGAACGGCCGGAGCGCACCGAACGGCCGGAGCGCGCCGAACGGGCCGAACGGGCCGAACGCAGCGAGCGCACCGAACGGGCCGAGCGGCCTGACCGCACCGAACGGGCCGAGCGCACCGAACGCGCCGAACGGCCTGACCGCGCCGAGCGCACCGAGCGCACCGAGCGCGCGGGTGCGCGGCCGGCGCGTGCCGAAGGCGAGGCGCCGCGGGGTGGCAATGGCCAGCGCGGCGCGGCACGCGGTGCGCGTGCGGCGCGCGCGCCGGAGGCTGCCGATGCGCTGCGCGAGGAGCAGCCCGAGCAGGTCGCGCAGACGCCCTCGGCCGCGGCACAACCCCAGGCGACTGCGGACCAGGGCGTGGACACCTGGGAGAACTTCGGCCTGACGCTGCCTGCCGCTGCCGACGCAGGCTCCGAAGCCCCGGCGGCGCAACCCGCCGAGGCGGCAGCACAAGCCGACCAGGACGGCGGCGAGGTCACGCGCAGCCGCCGGCGCCGGCGGCGCGGCGGCCGCGGCCGTGGACAGGAAGCCGCCGACGGCATGCAGGCAGCCGACGGCGAGGTCGCGCAACCGGCCGGCACGCCAGCCGAGGAAGCGGCCGGCGCCGAGGGCGTCGAACCCCCCGCCGGCGTGCCCGGCGAGACGGTCGAAGCCGCCAGCGCGGCGATCCAGGCTCCTGTAGTCCGGGCTCCTGCAGTCGAGGCGCCCCCGGCGCAGTGGCCGCAGCCCGCCCAGGCCGAAGCCGCGCCGGCGCTGGCGCAGGCCGAAGCGGCTGCGCCTGTTGTTGCGCAGGCGCCGGCGCAAGCCGAGCCGCCGTGGCCCGAGCCGGCACCGGCGCAACAGCCGCCGCTCGAGGCCGCGCCGCCCGCGCCAACCGCGCCACCTGTGCAGGCTGCGCCGCCGATGCCGCCCGCCACGCCGGTTGCGTCGGCCGTGCCGGAGCAAGCCGTGCCGGAGCAAGCCGTGCCGGAGCAAGCCGTGCCGGAGCAAGCCGCGCCGGAGCAGCCGCTGCAGGTCGCCGCTGCGAACGCGCCCTCCGCGCTGGCCGTCGAGGAACTGCAGGCGGTGGTCGAGCGGGCCGGGTTGCAATGGGTGCAATCCGATCCCCAGCGGGTCGAGCAGGCCCGGCGCAAGGCGCGGCAGGCCCAGCCCCAGCGCCAGGCCCCGCGCGAGCGCAAGCCGCGTCCGGTGGTCGACGAGGGGCCGCTGGTGCTGGTGGAAACCCGCAAGGCGCTGCCGCAACTGTCGCTGCCGGAAAACCAGGGCTCGGGGTCCTGAGCCCCGGCGGGTGCGGCCCGGGCGCGGCTAGCCGGCTCGCCCGGGCCTTCAGCCCGGCGCCGGCGCCGGCGGCACGGCGCCGCGCAGCCCGCTGGCCACGTCGGGGTAGCACAGCCGCGCGCCGAGTTCGGCGCGCATGCGGGTGTTGTCGAGCAGCCGCGATTCGACCAGGAAGCTCAGCGCCATCGGGGACAGCCCGCTGGCGCCGATGGCCTGGCGGCTCACCCGTGGCGGCGACGGCTCGCCGAGCAGCCTGGCTGCCCATTCCAGGTAGTCGCCCGCCAGCATGCGGGTCTCGTCGCTGGCGTGGTAGATGCGCTGCGGGGCGCCTCGCCACAACGCCAGCGCGAGCACCCGAGCCAGGTCGTCGGCGTGGATATGGCTGGTATAGACGTCGTCCTCGGCCCGCAGCACCGGCAGTCGCTTGCGCAGGCGCTCGCGCGGCGAGCGCTGCAGCGCGTCGTAGATTCCCGGCACCCGCACGATGCTCACGCAGGCGCCGGCGCGCCCCAGCGCGCGCCACTGCGCCTCGGCATGCAGGCGCCGGCGCGCTCGCGCGCTGGCCGGGCGCGGTGCACGGGTCTCGCTCACCAGCGCCCCGCCGCAGTCGCCGTACACCCCGCTGGTGCTCGCGTAGACCACGCGCCCGCGCCGCTGCCCGGCATCCGCCCCGGCCCCTATCATGGCGCTGCGCAGCACCACGGCGAGGCGGCGCGAACGCGGGTCGATATCGCCTTGCGCGGGCGGCGGCGCCAGCACGACCACCCGCTGCGCCAGCCCGCGCAGGCGCCACAGGGTGTCGATGCGGTCGAGGTCGCCGAGCAGGGGAACGATTCCGGCAGCGCGCAGCGACGCGACGCGCCCGGCGCTGGAAGTCAGCGCCAGCACGCGCAGCCGCGGCAGCAGCAGGCAAGCCAGGCGCATTCCCACGTCGCCACAACCGACGATGAGTATCCGGGGTTTGCGAAAGCGAGCCGTCAACATGGAATCCACCGCATCATGAGCCGTACCGTCACCGTCATGCCCGCCGGCCACCGCTTCGAGGTCGACGACGAGGAAACCGTCCTTGCCGCCGCGATCCGCCAGGGGGTCGGCCTGCCCTATGGCTGCCAGGACGGCGCCTGCGGAAGCTGCAAGTGCCGCTGGGTCTCGGGGGCCTTCGAACTCGCTGCGCACCAGGCCAAGGCGCTGAGCGCCGAAGAACGCCACGCGGGCATGGTACTGACCTGCCGCATGCATGCGCTCGGGGACGTGGTGATCGAATGCGCCGAGCTGCCGGCGGCCGACATGTTCCCGGTGCGCAAGATGCCCTGCCGCGTGCAGCAGATCGAATTCCCCGCGAGCGACGTCGCGGTGCTGCACCTGCAGCTCCCGGCCAACGAGTCCTTCCGCTACCACGCGGGACAATACCTGCAGTTCATCCTGCGCGACGGAAGCCGCCGCAGCTACTCGATGGCCAATGCACCGGGCGCCCAGCCGCTGGTGCAGCTGCACATCCGCCACATGCCCGGAGGCAAGTTCACCGACCAGGTGTTCGGCACGCTGAAGGTGCGGGACATCCTGCGCATGGAAGGTCCGTTCGGGAGCTTCTATCTGCGCTCGGACAGCGAACGGCCACTGCTGCTGCTGGCCTCCGGGACCGGGCTGGCTCCGATCAAGGCCATGCTCGAACAGCTGCGCGACGCCGGCAACACCCGGCCGACCCGCTTGTACTGGGGGGCGCGCAAGCGCGCCGACCTGTACCTTCTGGACTGGGCCCGCGAACAGGCGGCGCAATGCCCGTGGCTGGACCTGGTCGCGGTGCTGTCCGAGCCCGACTCCGACTGGAGCGGGCGCACCGGCCTGGTGCACCGGGCCGTGATGGAGGACCTGCCCGACCTTTCCGCCTGGGATGTCTACGCCTGCGGCTCGCCGCTGATGGTCGAGGCCGCGCGCGGCGATTTCAGCGCGCGCTGCGGCCTGCCCGCCGAGCAGTTCCACGCCGACGCCTTCACCAGCGAGGCCGACAAGGCGGGCCCCCAGGCCTGAGCAGCCCGGCTCGAAGGGCGGGCGCGCGCGGCGCCGGGCACCGCGCCCGCCCGCGCCGGCTTCACTCGCCCAGGTAGGCCGCGCGCACCCGCGGGTCGTGCAGCAATTGCTCGGCCGCACCGCCCATGGTCATGCTGCCCGAGTCCAGCACGTAGCCGCGCTGCGCCAGCTCGAGCGCGCGCTTGGCATTTTGCTCGACCAGCAGCACGGTCACGCCCTGGCTCGCGATGTCCGACACCACCTCGAAGATCTTGTCGACCATGATCGGCGACAGGCCCATCGACGGCTCGTCGAGCAGCAGCATGCGGGGGCGGCACATCATCGCCCGGCCCATCGCCAGCATCTGCTGCTCGCCCCCCGACATGGTGCCGGCGAGCTGCGCCCGGCGCTCCTTGAGCCGCGGGAAGATGGAGAACACGCGATCGATGTCGTCCTGCACCGCCTGCCTGTCGCTGCGGATGTAGGCGCCCATCAACAGGTTCTCGTCGATGGTCATGCGGGTGAACACCCCGCGGCCCTCGGGCACCATCGCCAGTCCCATGCGCACCAGCTCGTGCGCCGGCTTGCCGCGCACCGATTGACCGTCGAACACGATGTCGCCGTCGCTGATCGGCTGCATGCCCGTGATGGCCTTCAGGGTCGTGGTCTTGCCGGCGCCGTTGGCGCCGATCAGGCTCACCAGTTCGCCGCTGCGCACCTCCAGGTCGATGCCCTTGACGGCCATGATTCCGCCATAGGCGACCCGCAAACCTTTCACGCTCAGCAGGGCTTCAGCCATGAGCTTGTCCTCCACCGCCCAGGTAGGCTTCGATGACCTTCGGATCGCGCTGCACCTCGGCCGGCGCCCCCTCGGCGATGATCTTTCCGTAGTCCAGCACGGTCACGCGGTCGCACAGGCCCATCACCAGCTTGACGTCGTGCTCGATCAGCAGGATGGTGCGGCCATCTTCGCGGATGGTCGACAACAGCTGGCGCAACTGCACCTTCTCGGTGGCGTTCATTCCGGCCGCCGGCTCGTCCAGCGCGAGCAGCTTGGGCTCGGTCGCCAGCGCCCGCGCGATCTCCAGCCGCCGCTGGTCGCCGTAGGACAGCGTGCGCGCGCGGTAGTCGGCGTACTGCTCGATGCCCACGTAGTGCAGCAGCTCGTAGGCTCGCTCGCGGATCGCGCGCTCCTCGGAGCGGAACCCCGGGGTGCGGAAAATGGCTCCCAGCACCGCGCTCCGGGTGCGGGTATGCCGGCCGACCATCACGTTCTCCAGCGCTGTCATGTCGGGGAACAGCCGGATGTTCTGGAAGGTCCTCGCGATGCCTTCGTGCGCCACCTGGTGCACCGCCTCGGGCCTGTAGGGCCGGCCATCGAGCAGGAACTCACCGGAATCGGGCTTGTACATGCCGGTGATCACGTTGAAGAACGTGGTCTTGCCGGCGCCGTTGGGGCCGATCAGTCCGTAGATCTGCCCCTTGTGGATCCGGATTCCCACGTCCGACAGCGCCTGCAACCCGCCGAAGCGCTTGGACGCTCCCACGACCCGCAGCGTCGGCGTCGCTTCGCTCGCCGGGGAAGCAGGCTCTTCGACGACCTCTTCGATGAGGGTGTTCATCGCGCCGCCTCCCCCGCCGCCGCGCGGCCCGAGCCATTGCCGATCCCCAGCGAAGCGACGGCCTTGCCATGCTCGGGTGCCGGCCACAATCCCTTCGGTCGCAGCAGCATGACCAGGATCATCGAGAGGGAATAGATCAGCTGCCGCAGGATGCCGCTGTCGATGTAGACGTGGTGGAACACGTGCTGCTGCCAGTCGGACAGGAAGCCCAGGTAGCGCAGGGCCTCCGGGAGCACCGACAGCAGGATCGCCCCCAGGATCACCCCGGGGATGTTGCCCATGCCGCCGATGACCACCATCGCCAGCACGTTGACCGACTCCATCAGCGAGAACGACTCGGGGGAGACGAAGCCCTGGAAGGCCGCGAACATGACCCCCGCGACACCGCCGAAGGTCGCACCCATCGAGAACGCCAGCAGCTTCATGTTGCGGGTGTTGACCCCCATCGCCTTGGCGGCGATCTCGTCCTCGCGCATGGCCATCCAGGCGCGGCCGATGCGCGAGTCCTGCAGGCGGTAGCAGATGAACACCGTCAGCGTGGCCAGCACCAGGAACAGCCAGTAGTACTCGGTGACCGAGTTGATCGTGTAGTGCCCGATCTGGATGTTGCGGTTCAGGTCCCAGCCGAACATTCGCACGCCGTGGATTCCCGACACGCCCTGCGGGCCATTGGTGATGTCCACCGGGGCATTCAGGTTGTTCAGGAAGATGCGGATGATCTCTCCGAAACCCAGCGTGACGATCGCCAGGTAGTCGCCGCGCAGCTTGAGCACCGGGGTTCCGAGCAGGATGCCGAACAGCGCCGCCAGCCCCGCGCCCAGCGGGATCACCAGCCAGATCGCGACGTCGAGGCCGTGGGGATACAGCTTGCCCAGGGTATCGAAATTGTCGGTCAACTGGGTCGAAGACAACAGTGCGAACATGTAGGCGCCGACCGCGTAGAAGGCGATGTAGCCCAGGTCGAGCAGGCCGGCCAGCCCGACCACGATGTTCAGGCCCAGCGCCAGCATCACGTACAGCAGCGAAAACGCCGCGATGCGCACCCAGGCATCGCCCAGGCTCTGCAGGCCCAGCGGAAACGCCAGCAGCAGCGCGGCGGCCACCAGGAACGCCGCCAGATGGATGGTCTTGCTTTGCATGCTTGCCTCCGGCTCAGGCGCGATCGGCCACGCGTTCGCCCAGCAGGCCCTGCGGACGCAGGGTCAGCACCAGGATGAGCACGATGAAGGCGAAGATGTCCTGGTAGTTGCTGCCGAACAACCCGCCGGTGACGGTGCCGATGTAGCCGGCTCCCAGCACCTCGATGATTCCCAGCAGCACGCCTCCGAGCATCGCTCCGCTCATGTTGCCGATCCCCCCCAGCACCGCGGCCGTGAAGGCCTTCAGGCCCGGGGTGAAGCCCATGTAGAAGTTCGCCGTGGAGAAGTTCGCATACCACATGACCCCGGCGATGGCCGCCAGCACCGCGCCGATGACAAACGCGGCCGAGATCACCAGGTTCGGGTTGACTCCCATCAACGCCGCGACGCGGGGGTTCTCGGCGGTGGCGCGCATCGCGCGGCCCAGCCGGGTGCGGTTGATCAGCAGCGTCAGCCCGACCAGCAGCGCCGCGGTGACCACCAGGATGGCGATCTGCACCGGCGTGATCACCACCCCGTCCATGCTGATCACCTTGTTGGGAAACAGGTTCGGGAACACCTTGTAGTCGCGGCCCCAGATGACCATCGCCATGGTCTCGAGGAAGATCGACATGCCGATCGCGGTGACCAGCGGCGCCAGCTTGGGCGCGTTGCGCAGCCTGCGGTAGGCCAGGCGTTCGATCAGGAAGTTCAGCACCCCGCACACCAGCATCGCCGCCACCAGCGCCAGCACCAGCACCAGCGGCCAGGGCAGGCCCGGCACCACGTGGTGCAGCACGCGGAACATGCTGTAGGAGGTCATCGCGCCGACCATCATCACGTCGCCGTGGGCGAAGTTGATGAGGTTGACGATTCCATAGACCATGGTGTAACCCAGGGCGACCAGCGCATACATGCTGCCCAGCACCAGGCCGTTGACCATTTGTTGGAGGAAAGTTTGCATCCCGAGAGTCCTTGTGGGTACGGTGCACGCCATATGGCTACCCATGCGACTTCGGGGTGTCGCGGAAGGTGGTTCCGCTGCCCCCCACCGAGGACCCGCGCGAGCCTGTTGGGCGCGTCGCGGACTCCGGCATGCCGATGAGTCTCCTGCTGACACGCTCCAGGGTGGCTTCCTGGAGCATGCCGACTTTGTAGGTGTAACCCGTAATGATAACCACGGGGATTAACCCGTCCCGCAGCGAATTGTCAGGCAGGCACCCGGCGCGCCGGCGCCCGCCGCGGAACTCAATCGCCGTCGTGCCCGGGCTGCTGCGCCGCCGGCGCCTGGCCGGCACGCTCCCCGGCCTGGCGATCGAGCCTGCGCAACTCGGCGATGCGTTCCGCCAGCCGGGCCTCGAATCCCCGCGGAGTCGGGCGGTACAGACGCGCCGGCGTCACGCCATCGGGGAAATAGCGTTCGCCGGCCGCGAAGGCCCCGGGCTCGTCGTGAGCGTAGCGGTAGGCGGCGCCGGCGCCGAGGTCGCGCAGCAGCGCGGTCGGCGCGTTGCGCAGGTGCAGCGGCACCGGCGCGCTGCCGTGGCGGCGCACCAGTTCGCGCGCCTGGGTCGCAGCCAGGTAGACGGCGTTCGACTTGGGCGCCAGCGCCAGGTACAGCGTGGCCTGCGCCAACGCCAGTTCGCCCTCCGGGCTGCCCAGGCGCTCGTAGGCAGCGACCGCGTCGAGGGTGAACCCCAGCGCGCGCGGGTCGGCCAGCCCGACATCCTCGCTGGCGATGCGGACCAGGCGGCGCCCGAGATACAGCGGGTCCACTCCGGCGTCGAGCATGCGGCTCAGCCAGTACAGCGAGGCGTCGGGGTCGCTGCCGCGCACCGACTTGTGGAGGGCCGAAATGACGTCGTAGAACTGGTCGCCTCCCTTGTCGAAGCGTCGCAGGCTGTCGGCCAGCGCCGAGCGCAACAGTTCGAGGTCGATGATCGTGCGCTGGCCGGCGCGCGCCGCGGCGGCCACCGCCTCGACCGCGTTGAGCAAGCGCCGGGCGTCGCCATCGGCATGCTCGGCCAGCGCCTGCAGCGCCTCGGGCTCGATGTCCGGCATGCCGCAGGCGTGCAGTCCGCGCCGGGCCAGCAGCTGCAGTTCCTGCGCGTCCAGCGCCTGCAGCACGTACACGGTGGCGCGCGACAGCAACGCGCTGTTGACTTCGAAGGAGGGGTTCTCGGTGGTCGCCCCGATGAACGCGAACAGCCCCGACTCCACATGCGGCAGGAAGGCGTCCTGCTGGCCCTTGTTGAAGCGGTGCACCTCGTCGACGAACACCAGCGTGGGCTTGCCGGCGGCGCGCGCGGCCTGCGCCTGCGCCACCGCGTCGCGGATTTCCTTGACCCCGGCCAGCACCGCGGAAATGGCGATCAGCCGCGCGCCGAAGGCCTCTGCGATCAAGCGCGCCAGCGTGGTCTTGCCCACCCCCGGCGGGCCCCACAGGATCATCGAGTGCAGCCGCCGCGCGTCCAGCGCCACGCGCAGCGGCTTGCCGGCGCCGAGCAGCGCGGCCTGCCCGACCACGTCCTGCAGCCGCCGCGGGCGCAGCCGCTCGGCCAGCGGCACCTGCTGCGCCTGCGCGTCGCCGGTCGGCGCGGGGGCGTCCAGCGGATCGGGGTCGAACAGGTCGGGACCGTGGCTCATCGAAGGACCCTCCACCCGCGCCCGGGGCTTCAGGACTGGTCGGCGCGGATCACCGCGGCGCCCGGCGGCGGCGTGAACACGAAGCTGCCGGGGGCGAAGGTCGGATTGTCCTGCTGGGCCGTGAACCGGATGGTCGAGGTGCGGCGGAAGGCGTCGCGCAATTCCATGCGATCGAGTTGCGGCGCGTGCGCGCTGGCGCGCAGGCCCAGCCGCACCCAGGCGAAGGAACTGTCGTGCCTGCGCGGCGTCGCCTGCACCCACTGCAGGCCGTCGCGCGGCGGCAGCGCCTGCAGCGCGAACACCGACTCGACGTCGGCGCCGGCGAGCAACGCGGCCGGCGTCGCTCCCAGCGCCTGCGACTGGGTGCTGATCGTCACCTGGTCGAGGTCATGGTCGTAGGTCCAGATGGTGCTGCCGTCGCTGACGATGTCCTGCCGGTAGGGCTTGCGGTAGATCCAGCGGAAACGCCCGGGGCGCTCGAACGCGAATTCGCCCGACGAAACCTGCGGCGCGCTGGCGCCCGCGGCCACGACGCTTTGCGTGAAGTCGCACCGCGCGCCCCGGATGTCGTGCAGCCATTGCCGAAGCAGCGCCACGCCGTCGCTCGCCGCCAGCGCCGGGCGCGCTGCCGCCAGCGCCACCCCCGCCAGCGTCAGCGACTGCAGCAGCTCGCGCCGGGTCAGCCGGCTGGATGGAAGGACTCGGTCGAGCGGGCGCACCATGCGGGCGAACTCCAGTGGGCAGGCGTTGGGAAGGCGTCGGCCGCGGCTTCAGGCCTCGGCGCGCGAGGGTACCAGGATGTCGCGGTTGCCATTGCTGGAAAGGGCCGACACCAGGCCGGCCTTTTCCATCTGGTCGAGCAGCCGCGCCGACCGGTTGTAGCCGATGCGCAGGTGGCGCTGGACGAGGGAAATCGAGGCCTTGCGGTTCTGCAGCACGATCTGCACCGCCTGGTCGTACAGCGGATCGCTCTCGGCGTCGCCTGCGCCCTCGAAGCCCCCCGCATCGCCCTCGCCGGCGGCCTCGGCTTCGAGCAGTCCGGCGACATAGTCGGGCTCGCCCTGCGACTTGAGCTGCTCGACCACCCGATGCACCTCGGCGTCGCTGACAAAGGCGCCGTGCACCCGCTGCGGGGCGCCCGAGCCGGGCGGCAGGTACAGCATGTCCCCCATTCCCAGCAGGCTCTCGGCGCCCATCTGGTCGAGGATGGTGCGCGAATCGACCTTGCTCGAGACCTGGAAGGCGATGCGGGTCGGGATGTTGGCCTTGATCAGCCCGGTGATCACGTCGACGCTCGGGCGCTGGGTCGCGAGCACCAGGTGGATTCCCGCGGCGCGCGCCTTTTGCGCCAGGCGGGCGATCAGCTCCTCGATCTTCTTGCCCACGACCATCATCAGGTCGGCCAGTTCGTCGATCACCACGACGACGTAGGGCATGTGCTGCAGCGGCTCGGGGCTCTCCGGGGTCAGCGACAGCGGGTTGCCCACGTGCTCGCCCCGCTGCGCCGCGTCGGCGATGCGGGCGTTGAAGCTGGCCAGGTTGCGAACCCCCAGCTTGCTCATCACCTTGTAGCGGCGGTCCATTTCGCCGACGCACCAGTTCAGCGCGTGCGCGGCCAGCTTCATGTCGGTGACCACGGGCGCCAGCAGGTGGGGGATCCCCTCGTAGACGCTGAGCTCGAGCATCTTCGGGTCGATCATGATCATGCGCACCTGGCGCGCCTCGGCCTTGTACAACAGGCTGAGGATCATCGCGTTGATGCCCACCGACTTGCCCGAGCCGGTGGTGCCCGCCACCAGCAGGTGGGGCATGCGCGCCAGGTCGGCGACCACCGGGTTGCCCACGATGTCCTTGCCCAGGCCGATGCTCAGGATCGACTGCGCATCGTTGTAGACCTGCGAACCCAGGATCTCGCCCAGGCCGATGGTCTGCCGCTTGGCGTTGGGAAGCTCCAGCGCCATGGTGTTCTTGCCCGGGATGGTCTCGACCACGCGGATGCTCACCAGCGACAACGCGCGCGCCAGGTCGCGCGACAGCGCCACCACCTGCGAACCCTTGACCCCGGGCTCGGGCTCGACCTCGTAGCGGGTGATCACCGGCCCCGGCAGCGCCGCGACCACGCGCACCGCGACGCCGAAATCCTTGAGCTTCTTCTCGATCAGCCGGGAGGTGAATTCCAGGGTCTCCGCGGCCACCGCATCGCGCGCGGCCGGTGCCTGGTCGAGCAGGTCCAGCGTGGGCAGCGCCGAATTGGGCATTTCCTGGAACAGGGGCTTCTGCTTTTCGCGCTGCACCCGCGGCGACTGCGGCACCTGCACCACCGCCGGCTCGATGAACACCGGGGCGAACACCTCGTCGGCCTCGCGCGCCGACTGCTCGCTGACGTCGGCCAGCCGCTGCTGCAGCGCGTGCTGGCCGAGCTCGCGGTCCTCGCGCAGCGCGCGCCGCTGCTGCAGGCTCGACCACAGCCACTCGATGGCCGCCCCGGTACGCTCGGCTGCGTCGACCCAGCTGAAACGAGCGAACCACGACAAGGACATCAGCAGCACGCCGAGCAGCACGATGGCGCTGCCGGTGAATCCCAGCGAGCGCTGCAGCAGCGCACCCAGCCAGGAGCCGATCAGGCCGCCGGCCTGGCCCGGCAGGTACGAGTCCAGGCGCCACAGCCGCGTGGCCTCCAGCGCCGCGCTGGACAGCGGCAGCAGCGCCAGCCCGGCCAGCACCCCGGCGCGCTGCCACCAGCGCGGCGCGGGCGCCTCGTCGCCCTGCTCGGAGTGCGCCTGGCGCCAGGCGCGCAGCAAGGCGTACAGGCCCATCGGCAGGATCCACAGCGCCGAGAAGCCGAGCAGGAAGTACAGGATGTCGGCCGCCCAGGCACCGACCGTGCCGACCAGGTTGGCGGTGGCCTGCGCGGGGTTGCCCGAGGTCGACCACGACGGGTCGTCGCGGTGGTAGCTGAGCAGCGCCAGCAGCAGCAACAGCCAGGCGATCGCGCCGCTGAGCAGGCGCACCTCGGCCAGCAGCCGGCCACGCCGCGTGGGCGCGCGCCGCGGCTGATTGCGGGCACCGAGCCAGGAAAGGGAAAAACGCATCGACGGTGGGCGCCGGCGCCCGTCGCTCGACTCAGGCCATGCTGGCGATGCGATCGCGCACCACCAGGCTGCCGTCGTCGCGCTCGACGACCAGCGACTGTTGCTCGAAATCCTTCATCACCCGACTGACCATTTCGCGCGAGGCCCCGACCATTTTCGCCAGGTCCTGGCGCGAGGGCTTGTTGCGCACGATGCGCTCGACGCCGTCGAGTTCGCTCATCTCCAGCAGCGCGCGCGCGACCCTGCCGTAGACATCGAGCAGCGCCAGCGACTCGATCTTGCGGTCGGCCCCGCGCAGCCTGTGCACCAGGCCGCGCATGATCGAAAAGCTCATGCTGGTATTTTCCGGCAGGCTTTGCAGGAAGGCCACGCGACCCAGCATCAGCACGTCGGTCTGCACCTCGGCGACCACCGAAGCCGAATGCGGCTGGCCGTCGATCAGGCTCATCTCCCCGACGTGGTCGCCGGGATGCAGCACCGCCAGGATCACCTCGCGGCCGCGCGAATCGACACTGAGCACCCGCGCGCGCCCGGCCAGGATGATGAACAGCGCGTTGGACTTGCCGCCCTGCTCGACCAGGCATTCGCCGCGCTTGTAGCGCTTCTTGACAATCGACTGCGACAGCGTCCAGGCCTGCGCCTCGGTCAGCACCGAGAACATCGGCACGCGGCGCACCAGATCGATATTCGAAATCGCAACCATGTCGTGTCCGTCGCAGTGGCCGCCGGCTGCGCGACCTCGTTGCAGATGCCATCCAACAGACCGATGCTAACCCAGCCGGGGCCGCGCCCGCCGGGTGCGGCGCGCTGCACGCAACCGTACAATCTTGCGTCCAGGCGCGGCGCGCGAGCTGTGCGGGGATCGCGACTCCACGATCCTGCGAGAGCGTAGCGCGCTCCAGCGCCGCCAACAACACCTCGCAGGAGCCCCATGAGCATCCGCCACGCCAGAGTCCTGATCCTCGGTTCCGGCCCCGCCGGCTATTCGGCGGCCGTGTACGCGGCGCGCGCCAACCTCAAGCCGGTGCTGATCACCGGCATGGCCCAGGGCGGCCAGCTGATGACCACCACCGAGGTGGACAACTGGCCCGCCGACGTGCAGGGCGTGCAGGGTCCGGAGCTGATGGCGCGCTTCGAGGCCCATGCCCGGCGTTTCGACACCGAGGTGGTGTTCGACCATATCCAGAAGGTGGACCTGTCGCGGCGCCCCTTCGTGCTGCAAGGCGACAGCGACAGCTACTCCTGCGATGCGCTGATCATCGCCACCGGCGCCTCGGCCAAGTACCTCGGGCTGGCCAGCGAGCAGCGCTTCATGGGCCGAGGGGTTTCCGGCTGCGCGACCTGCGACGGCTTTTTCTACCGTGGCCAGGACGTGTGCGTGGTCGGCGGGGGCAACACCGCGGTCGAGGAGGCGCTGTACCTGACCGGCATCGCCCGCAAGGTCACGGTGATCCACCGACGCGACCGTTTCCGCGCCGAACCGATCCTGGTCGACCGCCTGATGCAGCGCGTCGCCGAGGGCAAGGCCGAGCTGCGCCTGTGGAGCGAGCTCGACGAGGTGCTGGGCGACGACAGCGGGGTCACCGGGGTGCGCGTGCGGGACAACCGCAGCGGCGAGAAGGCCGATCTGCCGCTGTCCGGATGCTTCATCGCGATCGGCCACCAGCCCAACACCGAGATCTTCCAGGGCCAGATGGACATGAAGGACGGCTACATCATCACCCGTGGCGGGCTCGACGGCATGGCCACCGCGACCAGCGTCCCCGGGGTGTTCGCCGCCGGCGACGTGCAGGACCATGTCTATCGCCAGGCGATCACCAGCGCCGGCACCGGCTGCATGGCCGCGCTGGATGCCCAGCGCTACCTGGAGAACCAGCCCGGCTGAGCCGGCTCAACGCGCCGGCGCGGCGTCGAGCCACTCGCTGCGGTAGTGCAGCAGCTCGTCGATCGACTCGTGGATATCGGCCAGCGCGGTGTGCTGCTGGCGCTTCTTGAACGACGCCAGAACCTGCGGACGCCAGCGCCGCGCGAGCTCCTTCAGCGTGCTGACGTCGAGGTTGCGGTAGTGGAAGAAAGCCTCCAGCCGCGGCATGCAGCGGGCCATGAAACGGCGGTCCTGGCAGATGCTGTTGCCGCACATCGGGCTCTTGCCCGGCGGCAGGTAGCGCGCGGCGAATTGCAGCAGCAGTTCCTGCGCCTGCGCCTCGTCGAGCGTGCTGGCGGCCACGCGCGCGGTCAGCCCGGAGCGGCCGTGGGTGCCCTGGTTCCAGGCGTCCATGCCCGCCATCACCTCGGCCGGCTGGTGGATCGCCAGCACCGGGCCCTCGATGCGCCGGGTGACCTGGGCGTCGGTGACCACCAGCGCGATTTCGATGATGCGGTCGTTGGCCGGGTCCAGCCCGGTCATTTCCATATCCACCCACAGCAGGTTGGATTCGTGCAAAGGCAGGTCTTGCGGGTCTTGCATGGAGTTCCTTGGCCGGCGCGGGCGCGCCGCGCAGCAACGCGTCGCGGATGGGATAATCGGTGTCCGGACGGCGTCCCGCTGCCGCGTCGCCGGGCGCGGGCCGCTGCGTGCCGGAAAACGGCATTTTCGCACGAGCCTCGACGCCGGCGCAGGCGGCGCGCCGCCGGCGACCCCAGCACCCAGCCCCGATGAACCTTGCACCCGATTCCCTGTGGTTCAGCGCGATGTTCGCGGCCGCGTTGCTGCTGGCCACGTCGCTGCGCCTGTGGCTGGCGCTGCGCCAGCTGCGCCACGTGCGCAGCCACCGCGACAGCGTCCCGGCGGCCTTCGCCGAGGTCATCGACTCCCAGGCGCATCGCAAGGCGGCCGACTACACCATCGCACGCCAGCGCATGGGAATGGCGCACAACCTGTATGGAGCCGCGGTGCTGCTGGCATGGACGCTGGGCGGGGGCCTGCGCTGGCTGGCCGGGGCCAATGCGTCGCTGCTGGGCGACGGGCTGGGCGCGCAGCTGGCCCTGCTGGGCGAGTTCGCGCTGCTGGCCTCGCTGCTCGACCTGCCTTGGGAAATCGCGCAGACCTTCGGGCTGGAGCGGCGCTTCGGATTCAACCGCAGCACCCCGGCGCTGTTCGCCGCCGACCAGATCAAGGGGCTGTTGCTCGGCGCGGTGCTGATGGCACCGCTGGCGCTGCTGCTGCTGTGGCTGATGCGCGCCAGTCCGCTGTGGTGGCTGTGGGGCTGGCTGGCCTTCGCCGCGTTCAGCCTGGTGATGATGGTGGTGTTCCCGACCTGGATCGCCCCGCTGTTCAACCGCTTCGAACCCCTGCCGGAAGGCGAGGTCAAGCAGCGTGCGCAGCAGCTGATGCAACGCTGCGGCTTCGCGCTGCAGGGCCTGTACGTGATGGACGGCTCGCGCCGCAGCGCGCATGCCAACGCGTATTTCACCGGCCTCGGGCGGGCGCGCCGGGTGGTGCTGTTCGACACCCTGCTGCGCCAGCTCGCGCCGCAGCAGATCGAGGCCGTGCTGGCGCACGAAGTCGGGCACTACAAGCGCCACCACATCCAGCAACGGCTGCTGCTGAGCCTGGGGCTCGGTCTGCTCGGATTCGCGCTGCTGGGCTGGCTGGCCGGGCGCGACTGGTTCTACGCCGGCCTGGGCTTCGACCACTCCGCGCAGGCCCGGCAGGCGGCGGCGCTGATCCTGTTCAGCCTGGTGCTGCCGCTGGCCGGGGTGTTCGTCAGCCCCTTCAGTGCCGGCTGGTCGCGCAGGCACGAATTCGAGGCCGACGCCTACGCCGCGTCGCACAGCGACGCCGGCGCGCTGGCCGACGCGCTGCTGCGCATGTACCGCGACAACGCCTCCACGCTGACTCCCGACCCGTGGTTCGTGCGCTTCTACTACAGCCATCCCCCGGCGCTGCAACGCCTGGCGCGCCTGCGCCCGGCCCGCGGCGCCGGCGCCTGAACACCGCCCGCCGCCCGCCGCCATGCCCGCCACGCCCGCCGTGCTGAGTGCCGAACAATTGCGCGAGCTCGACTGCCGCGGCCTGCCGGCGTCGCGCCTGCAGCCCGAGCAGGCACAGGCGCAGGTGCGCGCTCTGCCGCGGTGGCGGCTGCACGAGGGCGCGATCGAGCGCGACTACGGCTTCGCCGACTTCCATCAGACGATGGCCTTTGTCAACGCGGTGGCGTGGGTGGCGCACGGTGCCGACCACCACCCCGACCTGCAGCTGGGCTACCGGCATTGCCTGGCGCGGCTGAGCACCCACTCGGTCGGCGGACTGACCCTGAAGGACTTCGCCTGTGCGGCGCGCTTCGACGCGCTGTACGCCCAGCAACCTGGCGACGACAAGGCATGAAGGAGCGCGCCGGCGCGCCGCAGGCGCCCATGCGGGCGCGCATTGTCGCCGCCTTCGGGCGCAATTTCCTCGCCGACGCCGGCGGCGCCGGGCCGCTGCCCTGTGTCGCGCGGGGCAAGCGCAGCGAGGTCGTCTGCGGCGACTGGGTCCTGCTGCGCCCCGGCGACCCGGCGACCATCGAGGGCGTGCTCGAGCGGCGCAACACCCTGTGGCGCGAGGACGCATGGCGCAGCAAGGTGTTCGCGGCCAACCTCGACCTGCTGCTGGTGGTCACCGCGGCCGAGCCGACGCCCAACCTCGAACTGGTCGGTCGCGCGCTGATCGCCGCCAGCGCCGAGGACATCGAGGCCGTGGTGGTGGTCAACAAGAGCGAACTGCCCGCCACCGCCGCGCTGCTGGCGCGACTGCGCCCGCTGGCCGACTGCGGCTACCGCCTGCTGCAGGTCTGCGCGCGCGGCCAGCCGGCGCAAGCGGTGGAGCAACTGCGGCCCTGGCTGAGCGGGCGCGTGTCCATGCTGCTCGGTGCCTCGGGGGTCGGCAAGTCGACCCTGGCCAACGCGCTGATCCCGGGGCTGCAGGCGCGCACCGGCGAATTGAGCCAGGCGCTGGACGCGGGCCGCCACACCACGACGACGACGCGACTGTGGCCGCTGCCGGACCTGCCCGCCGGCAGCTGCCTGCTCGACTCCCCCGGCTTCCAGGCCTTCGGACTGAACCACCTCAGCGTCAGCCAGCTGCAGCACGCGATGCCCGAAGTGGCGGCGCGCAACGGGCGCTGCCGCTTCCACAACTGCAGCCATCGCGGCGAACCCGGATGCGCGGTGCGCCAGGCCGTCGAGGCCGGCGACATCGACCGCGAGCGCTACGCGCTGTACCTGCGGGTGCTGCAGGAACTGCTGCAGGCCTGCGGCCACCCCACTGCCTGAGGCAGGCGCCGGCAGCTCCTCAATCGGGCAACTGCCCGAGCAGCATGAATTCCATCAGGGCCTTCTGGACGTGCAGCCGGTTCTCGGCCTCGTCCCACACGACGCTCTGCGGGCCGTCGATGACCTCGGCCTGCACCTCCTCGCCGCGGTGCGCCGGCAGGCAGTGCATGAACACGGCCTGCGGGTCGGCAGCCCGCATCATCCGCTGGTCGACCATGAAGCCCTGGAAGGCCTGCAGGCGCTGGGTGTTCTCGGCCTCGTAGCCCATGCTGGTCCAGACGTCGGTGGTGACCAGGTGCGCGCCGCGGCAGGCCTGCAGCGGATCGTCGAAACAGCGCAGGCATTGCTGCTCGGCGGCGCTGACCGGATAGCCGGCGCGCCGCAGGTCCACGCCGTAGCCGCGCGGGCCGCTGAAATGGACGGTGAAGCCCAGGATCGCCGCGGCCTGCAGCCAGGTGTAGAGCATGTTGTTGGCGTCGCCGATCCACGCCACGACCTTGCCGGCGATCTGCCCGCGGTGCTCGATGTAGGTGTAGACGTCGGCCAGCACCTGGCAGGGGTGGAATTCGTTGGTCAGGCCGTTGATCACCGGCACCCTCGAGTGGGCCGCGAAGCGTTCGACGATGTCGTGGCCGTAGGTGCGGATCATCACCAGGTCGACCATGCGGGAGAACACCTGCGCCGCGTCCTCGATCGGCTCGCCGCGCCCGAGCTGGCTGTCGCGGGTGTTGACGTAGATCGCGGCCCCGCCGAGCTGGTGCATGCCGGCCTCGAAGCTCAGCCGGGTGCGGGTCGAGTGCTTCTCGAAGATCATCGCCAGCGTTCGATCGACCAGCGGCTGGTGCACCTGGTAGTTCTTGAAGCGCTGCTTGATCAGCGCGCTGCGCCTGAAGATGTACGCGTATTCCTCGCCCGAGAGGTCGGTGAATTGGAGGTAATGGCGCGGTTGCTGGGGGGGAGTCATCGCATGGACCTCGAAAGGCTGGCGGCCGTGGCACGCTGCCGCGGCTCAGGCGGCACCGAGGAAGCGCTGCACCACCGGGACGAGCAGCGCGAGCAGTTGTTCGGCTTCCTCCTGCCGCAGGATCAGCGCCGGCAGCAGCCGGATCACCCGCTCGTGGGTGACATTGATCAGCAGCCCGGCCTGCTGGGCCAGGCCGACCAGCGCGGCGCAGGGCCTGTCGAGCTCGATGCCGATCATCAGGCCGCTGCCGCGCACCTCCGTCACCCCGGGCAGTCCACCCAGGCGCTGGCGGAGTTGCTCGATCATCCAGCCGCCGACCCGCGCGGCGTTGTCCAGCAGGCCCTCGTCCTCGACGATCGCCAGGGTCTCCAGCCCGGCACGGCACGCCAGCGGATTGCCGCCGAAGGTGCTGCCGTGCTGGCCGGGACCGAACACCCGCGCCGCCTCGCCGTAGCCCAGCAAGGCGCCGATGGGAACGCCGGAGGCCAGGCCCTTGGCCATCGCGACCACGTCGGGGCGGATGTCGGCCCACTGATGCGCCAGCCAGCGCCCGGTACGCCCCATGCCGCACTGCACCTCGTCGACCATCAGCAGCCAGCCGTGGCGGCTGCACTGCTCGCGCAGCCAGCGCAGGTAGTCGAGCTGCGCGACGCGGATGCCCCCCTCCCCCTGGATCGCCTCGATGAACACCGCGCAGATGTCCGGATGCTCGCGCGCGGCGCGCTGCAGGGCTTCGCGGTCGTTCAACGGCACGCGCACGAAACCTTCGACCAGGGGCTCGAAGCCCTTTTGCACCTTGGGGTTGCCGGTGGCCGACAGGGTCGCCAGCGAACGCCCATGGAAAGCCTCCTCGAACACCACGATGCGAGGCACGGCCGCGCCGCGGGAGTGTCCCCACAGACGCGCGAGCTTGATCGCCGCCTCGTTGGCCTCGAGCCCGGAATTGCAGAAGAACGCCGCGTCGGCCCCGCCGACCTCGCACAGCCTGTCGGCCAGTTGTTCCTGCAGCGGGATGCTGTAGATATTGGAGCAATGGATCAGGCGGCCGACCTGATCGCGCAGCGCCGCCACCAGCCGCGGATGGGCATGGCCCACGGTGTTGACCGCAATGCCGCTGAGGCCGTCCAGGTAGCGCCTGCCGGCGTCATCCCAGACCCACACTCCCTGGCCGTGGCTGAGCGCGAGCGGCAGGCGGGAATAGTTCTGCATCAAATGACCGGGCATCGGCTTGTCCTTGCAAAGTTCGCGCCGGCAGGCCTTGCGCCGCGCCGCGCGGGACCGCCGATTATAGGAAGCCGCCGTTGCGCTACGGGCTCGGAGCGCCTTGCGCGCGGCGCTCGGCGGCCATGCAGGCCGCCAGTTGCTCGCCCGGCAGCGGCCTGGCGAACCAGTAGCCCTGCATCAGGTCGCAACCCCTGGCCTGCAGGAAATCGACCTGCGCCTGGTTCTCCACCCCTTCGGCGACCACACGCAGCCCGAGGCTGTGGGCCAGCGAGACGATCGCCGAGACGATGGCCCGATCGTCCTCGTCGGTCTCGATTCCGCTGACAAAGCTGCGATCGACCTTGAGTTCGTCGAAGGCGAAGCGCTTGAGGTAGGAAAGAGACGAAAAGCCGGTTCCGAAATCGTCGACACTGACCGAGAACCCGGCACGCTTCAACTCCTCCACCTTGGCGTGGCAGCGCTCGGGGTCGGCCATCGCTCCCTCGGTGACCTCCAGGCAGATGCGCCGCGGATCCACCTCGACTTCGCGCACGATGTCGAGCAGCCGCGGAACCATGTCGTCGAACTGGAAATGGTTGGCCGACAGGTTGACCCCGAGCAGCCCGGGATTCAGGCCCTGCTCGTCCCACGCGCGCAATTGGCGGCAGCCCTCGCGCAAGACCCAGTGGGTGAGTTCGACGATCAGCCCGCAACGCTCGGCCGCCGGCACGAACAGCGCGGGCGAGATCACGCTGCCGTCCTCGCGGCGCCAGCGCACCAGGGCCTCGCAACCGTGCAACGCGCGATCGCCGCAGCGCACCTGCGGCTGGTAGAGCAGGTACAGCCGCTGGTGCGCCAGCGCCTGGCGCAGGCCCTGCTCGAGTTCGAACTGCTCGCGCAGGGCCTGCACCATGTCGGGCCGGAAGCGCTGCACCGCCGCCATTCCCGGCTGGCAGGCGCGCTGCACGGCGGCTTCGGCCTGCAGCAGCAGGTCCTCGGCATGCTCGGCGTCGTCGGGGTGGATGCTGATGCCGGCCGCCGCGCCGAGCATCAGCTGCACCCCGTCGACTTCGATGGCCCGCGCCAGCGCGGCCAGCAGATCCTCTCCCAGGCGCTGCAACTGCTGCGCCGTGCCGGCCGTGCCCAGCACGGCGAACTGGGTCTCGCCGCTGCGCGCCACCACGTAATCGGGCGGGCAGCGGGCCAGCAGCCGGCGCGCCGCCAGCTTGAGCACGTTGCGCGCCGAGCGGCTGCCGGCCACGCTGAGCAGGCTGTGCCACTCGCGCAACTGCAGCAGCAGCACGCCCAGCCTGCGCTGGCCTTCGCGCGGCCGGCTGAGCGCAGTCTGCAACTGGTCGACGAACCAGGCGCGGTTGGGCAGGCGGGTCAACTCGTCGTGGGTGGCCAGGTACTCGACCGTGCTTTGCGCCTTGCGCACGCGCTGCACGTCGCGATAGACCCCCGTGTAGTGGGTGACTTCGCCGCCCGGGCCGCGCACCGCCTCGATGCTCAGCCACCTGAAGAACAGCTTGCCGTCGCGCGCGCGGTTCCAGATCCCCCCCTGCCACCACCCCTGCTCGCGCAGCCGGGCCTGCATGTCGCGGTAGAACGCAGCGCCGTGGCGCCCCGACTGCAGCAGCGAAGGCCGCCTGCCGCGCAGTTCCTCGCGCGCGTATCCGCTGGCCTGGATGAAGGTGTCGTTGGCGGTCACGATGCGCTGGTCGGCGTCGGTCAGCAGCACGCCGTCGCTGTGGCGCGTGAAGGCTTCGGCGTCGAGCATCAGCTGCATCTCGGTGGCCTTGCGCGCGGTGATGTCGCGCACCACCTCCCAGATGCCCACCGCGCGGCCCGCGGCATCGCGGCGCAGCATCGCCGAGGCCTCGAGCCAGCGCTGCGCGCCGGCCTCGCCCAGGCATCCCTCGTAGGGCCCCAGGGTCTGCTGGCGCAGGCAGTCCTCGCGCACCTTGCTCCAGCCCGGCCCGCCGGCCTGCTGCGCGCGAGCCTGGTCATGCCAGCTGTCGGTGCGCGCGCCGAACAGGTCCCGGAAGCGCTGGTTGCACTGGACGATCACCCCGTCCAGGGAGTACAGCGCGATGGCCTCGTCCAGGTGCTCGAAGAAGTCGCGGAACTTCTGCTCCTCCGCCTCGAGTTGGCGCTGCAATCCGAACTCCGCCGAAACGTCCTCGAGCAGCCACGCCCACAGCGGCCCGTCGGCGCCTTGCATCGGCGCCAGCGTGACGCGCAGCGCACGCGGCGAAGCCTCGGCGAATTCCAGCAACTCGGTCAGCCCCTGCTCGCCCGGCGGGGCCTCGAGCAGGCGCTGCGCGCGCTCGCGCAGCGCGCCCGAATTGCCCGCGCGATCGAGCAGCGACTGCAGTGCCTGCGCCAACTCGGCCGCGGCGACCTCGCCGGCCGGCAAGCCCAGCAGATGCGCCGCGCGAGCGTTCAGGTACCCCCGCGCGGCATCGGGCGCCACCAGCGCCACGGCCTGCGGCAACGACTGCGCCAGCGCGCGCAGCTGCGGCGCGGCCACATCCCGCGACGCACCCGGCCCGCCCGCCCCGGCCAGCACGTCGAGCAGGAGTTCGAGCAGGTCGCGACGTGCCGACAGATCCGCCGGCACGCGATCGACGGCGTCCCACGCGACGAAGGCTCCGAGCGTCTGGCCGTCGTCCACTGCCACGCAGCCGAGCAGCAGCGCGGCGGGGACCGGGCCGCCACGGGCGCGCAGCGCCAGCGGCAGATGGCCGGCGATCCGCTCCGGGTCGCGCAACAGTTGCCAGTCGTGCAGCGGCCGGGGCAACAGGAAGCTGCCTTCGATCCAATGCTGCGGCGCGGCCAGCACCGCCTGCGCGGTCAGGCCCGAATCGGCACGCCAGAAGCACAGCGCGCAGGCGCCGAGCTGGGCGCGCAACGCGTCCACGTGGCGCTGGCGGCGGTCGAGCGGTGCAAGGGCCATCTCGGGTCGCGCTGCCGTCGGGGTGTCGGGTCAGGACGCCACGTCCAGGCACTCCAGCAACGCCTCGGTCACCGGCTGAGGGTTGGCGATGTGCGGCAGGTGGCCGCGCGCGCAGACCACCTTCACGCGCCTGGCTCGGCCATGCTCGGCCAGCCAGTTCGCCGCCGGCGCCGGAACCGCGGGATCGTCGCTGGCGTTGATCACGTACAGCGGCGTGCGCAGCGCGTCGACGTCCGCCCGGTGGTCGCCCAGCAGCGCGGCGCGCAGGATCACCAGCGCGATGTCGGGGCGCATGCGCAGCAGGCTGCGAGTGAACTGCGAGGCGTCCAGATGCGGCCCTCCGCTGCCGACCATCGACGCGGCGAAACCATTGGCCCACGCGATGTAGTTGGACCCCATGGAAGCCAGCAGCTCGCGTGCCTGCGGATCGCTCAGACCGCCGACATAGCCGGTCGAAGGCTCGTCGACATAGCGCGCCGAGGCCCCGATGCACACCACGCGCTCGAACACCCCCGGCAGCCCGTTGGCGGCCAGCAGCCCGACCATCGCTCCCAGCGAGTGCCCGACATAGCATGCGCCGCCCACCCCGAGTTCCTGCAGAAGCATCGCCAGATCCTCGGCGAAACCGAACAGGCTGCGGTGCCGGTCGGGATGGAAAACCGCCTGGGTGTGCGCGGTGGCGCCCGCCATGTCGAAGCGCAGCACGCGCAGGCCGCTGCGCTCCAAGGCCTCGGCCTGGTGCGACCAGCTCCGCTGGTCGGTGCCGAAACCATGCCCCAGCACCACCCAGCGCTCGCCGCGGCCGCCCACGGTGGCGGCCAGGCGCTCGACCCAACTCCCGCCCAGCATGGACATGATCCCTCGCGCCGACCGGTGGCGCGCCGCAAGCGGGAGCGGCGGCCCGGAAGCCCCTGTCAATGACAGCCATCATGCTTGCGCGCTCGCATTTTGTGAAGGCTTGCGCGTGCGGGGCGTTCGATCTGGGGCAAAAAAATGCGCGAAACCGTGAAAAATCGCCGCTCCGGGTCGGCGTGCCCCCGCGCCGCGCGCGCCCAAGCGCATGCGCCGGAACGATGGCGCAAAAACAAAAGGCCCGCGCTGGGCGGGCCTTCACTGCGGCACGAGCCGGCTTATCGGCTCATCGGCTCATCGGCTTCTCGGGCCGCGTCAGCCCGCCATCGCCTTGAGCGCGGCATTCAGCCGGCTCTTGTCGCGCGCCGCCTTGTTCGGGTGGAACAGGCCCTTGCGGGCGATCGAGTCCAGCACCGGAACCGCCGCCTTGAAAGCCTCGAGCGCACGGTTGCGGTCGCCCGCGGCGATGGCCTTGCGCACCGACTTGACCGCGGTGCGAAAGCGCGAGCGCATCGCCGAATTGGCGGCGTTGAGCTTGATGTCCTGACGCGCGCGCTTGCGCCCGGAGGGCGTGCGGGCGCTTTTCTTCTTCGCTTGCGCGGATGTCGCCATGGAAAGACCTCTGAAAAAATCCCGGGAAAAGGGCGAAGTATAGCGTCATTTCCCGGCCGCGCAAAGGGCGACCCCCGCGCGGCGGTCCCGGCCCGGGCCATTCCTATAATCGCCGCGGTGAACCTGCTGCGCGCCGCCTACACCGTCTCGTTGCTGACCCTGGTGTCGCGCATCACCGGACTCGCGCGCGAGGTGCTGATCGCGCGCTACTTCGGCGCCAGCGCGTGGACCGACGCGTTCAACGTCGCCTTCCGCCTTCCCAACCTGCTGCGCCGGTTGTTCGCCGAGGGCGCGTTCTCGCAGGCCTTCATCCCCATCCTGGCTGCGTCGCGCGAAAGCGACAGCGCCGAGGACAACCGCCGGCTGATCGACGACGTGTCGACCGCGCTGGCGTGGATCCTCGCCGCGGTGAGCGCGCTGGGGGTGCTGGCGGCACCGCTGCTGGTGCTGCTCACGGCCTCCGGGCTGCACCCGGCGGCCTTCGACGCGGCGACCTGGATGACCCGCCTGATGTTTCCCTACGCGGGAATCATCTCCCTGGTCGCGCTGTCGGCGGGAATCCTCAACACCTGGAAACACTTCGCGGTGCCTTCGCTGACTCCGGCGCTGCTCAACCTGAGCGTGATGGCCGCGGCGGTGCTGCTGCACTCGGTGATGCACCCGCCGATCTACGCTCTGGCCGCCGGGGTGATGCTCGGCGGGGTGCTGCAACTGGCGGTGCAACTGCCGGCGTTGCGGCGCTACGCGGTGCTGCCCAGGCTGCACCTGGACTTTCGCGCGGCGTGGCGCTCGCCCGGAGTCAAGCGGGTGGTGCAGCAGATGCTGCCCGCCAGCCTGTCGGTGTCGGTGGCGCAGGTGTCGCTGGTCATCAACACCCAGATCGCCTCCCACCTGCACCCGGGCAGCGTGTCCTGGCTGGCCTACGCCGACCGCCTGATGGAATTCCCCACCGCGCTGCTGGGGGTGGCGCTGGGGTCGGTGCTGCTGCCCAGCCTGTCGCGGGCGCACGCCGCCGACGATGCGTCGCGCTACAGCTCGCTGCTCGACTGGGGGCTGCGGCTGTGCCTGCTGCTGGCGCTGCCCGCGGCGATCGCGCTCGGGCTGTTCGCCACGCCGCTGGTGGCCATCCTGTTCAATTACGGCCATTTCAATGCCCACGACGTCGAGCAGACCACCCTCGCGTTGCGCTCCTACGGCGTCGGCGTGGTGGGGCTGATCGCGGTGAAGATCCTCGCCCCCGGGTTCTACGCCCGGCGCGACATCCGCACCCCGGTGAAAATGGCCATCGTCGTGCTGGTGTGCACCCAGTTGCTCAACCTGGTGTTCGTGCCCCGGCTGCAGCACGCCGGGCTGGCGCTGGCGATTTCCTGCGGCGCGCTGCTCAACGCCACGCTGCTGCTGCACGGACTGTGGCGACGCGGCAGCTTCCGGCCCCAGCCCGGCTGGGCCGGCTACGCCTCGCGGGTGCTGCTGGCCCAGATCCCGCTGGCGCTGATCCTCGGCTGGGGCGCCGCGCACCTGCCCTGGCTGCACTGGCCGGGCGCCCACCCGGCGCTGCAGCGCCTGGCGATCGCGTTCGCGTTGCTGGCCGTGGCGGCGGCGGCCTACTTCGGCGCGCTGGCGCTGCTCGGGCTGCGACCGCGGCAGTTCCTGCACCGCGAATAGGCCCGGACAGCCGCGGCTTGCCGCCGATCAAGCCCGCGCCCGCCGGCCGCGCGCACAATGGGGCCATCGCATCCGCGCTGCCCGGAGGGACATCATGCCGTTCAGCCCGCAGGAACTGCAGGACATCGAACAGCTGCTGCGCCGACGCCGCGCCGCGGTGGCCGCCGAACTGCGCAGCGAGACCCGCGGCGAGGACGGACTGCTCGGGCTGCCCAGCCATCGCGGGGAAGGCGACCGCGGAGCGGACTTCGAGATGGAGGCGGTCGACCTGGCACAAGGCCTGCGCGACGCCGCCGAGATCCAGCGCATCGACGCGGCGCTGCAACGCCTGCGCGACGGCGGCTACGGCACCTGCGAGGACTGCGGCGAGGAGATCTCCCCGCAGCGGCTGCGCGCCGAGCCCGAGGCGCTGCGCTGCGCCGCCTGCCAGATGCGGTTCGAGCGCAGCCACCCCCAGGCCTGAAGCGGGGACGCTTCAGGCCACGACGACCGCCGGCTCGCCCGGTGCCCGCGCGGCGATGTGGCCGATGCGGCTGCAGGTTTCGCCGGACTGCTGCAGCTCGCGCTGCGCGGCGTCGGCCAGCGCGGGATCGAGCACCAGCACGTAGCCGATTCCGCAATTGAAGGTGCGCAGCATTTCGTGGGCCTCGATGCCGCCTTCGCGCTGCAACCAGTCGAACACCTCGGGGCGGCGCCACGACCCGGGCTGCAGCACGCATTGCAGGCCATCGGGCAGCACCCGCGGGATGTTCTCCAGCAGCCCGCCCCCGGTGATATGGGCCATCGCGCGCACTTCGGTGTGCTGCAGCAACTGCAGCACCGGCTTGCAGTAGATGCGCGTGGGCATCAGCAACGCCTGGCGAAACGGCAGGCCGTCGAGTTGTTCCGGAAGCCTGTGCTGCGCCCGCTCGACGATCTTGCGCACCAGCGAATAGCCGTTGGAGTGCACGCCGCTGGAGGCCAGCCCCAGCACCACGTCGCCGACGCGAGTCGCGCTGCCCGAGACCAGCCGGGACTTCTCGGCTGCGCCGACGCAAAAGCCGGCCAGGTCGTATTCGCCGTCGGGATACATGCCGGGCATTTCCGCGGTCTCGCCGCCGATCAGCGCGCAGCCGGCGATTTCGCAACCCCTGGCGATGCCCCCGACGACCCGTGCGGCCACCCCCACCTCGAGCTTGCCGCAAGCGAAGTAATCGAGGAAGAACAACGGCTCGGCGCCCTGCACCAGCACGTCGTTGACACTCATCGCGACGAGGTCGATGCCCACGGTGTCGTGTCCCTGCCAGGCAAAGGCCAGCCGCAGCTTGGTACCCACCCCGTCGGTGCCCGAGACCAGCACCGGCTCGCGGTAGCGCCGCGGCAGTTCGAACAGCGCGCCGAACCCGCCGATTCCGGCCAGCACTCCTTCGCGCAGCGTGCGTGCGGCCAGTGGTTTGATCGCGTCGACCAGCGCGTCGCCGGCGTCGATGTCGACCCCGGCATCGCGGTAGCTCAGGCCGGGTTCGGAAGAGGGGCGTTCGGAGGACATGTCGCGATAGCGGTGGCGCGGCGTTGCGGCCCGGGCAGCCGCCCGCGCCTAAAATAGCAGGCATTGTAGGGGCCGCGCCGGCCGCACCCGTGCACGCAGCGCCAGTCCCTGCGGCCAGCGGGACGTCGGGCGCGGGCACCGCATCCGCCTGCCGCCGCCGCCCCGCGACGGCCGTTCGTGCCCCTGGTTCGCGCCCACCTCCCCGTGCCGATTTCCCAACGCAATCAAATCCGCCTCGTCTGGCTGGCCCTGCTGGCCGCCGCCCTCGCGATCGCGTGGCTCCTCGGCTCGGTGCTGATGCCTTTCGTGCTGGCGCTGACCGTGGCCTACGCGCTGCACCCGGTGGTCGAGCGCATGGCGGGCTGGCGCATCCCCCGGCTGCTCGGCGCCACCGTCGCGCTGGTGCTGCTGGCGGCAGCGCTGCTGGCGCTGGGCAGCCTGATCGTTTCGGTGCTCAGCAGCACCCTGCCCCAATTGCGCCAGCAGGTGCCGGTGCTGGTGGGCAATCTCAGCACCTGGCTGCAAGCGACCGCGGCGCACATGGGGTTGCAGGTGCACTTCGACCTGGCCACCCTCGGCCAGCTGCTGTCGCGCAGCGTCTCCGGCGACCCTCAGCGCTGGGCCACGCAACTGCTGAGCTCGGCGCGCAGCGGCGGCAGCACACTGCTGACGGTGCTGGGCAACGCGGTGCTGATCCCGGTGCTCAGCCTGTACCTGCTGCTGGATTGGCGCGACATCATGCACAGGGCCTTCACGCTGCTGCCGCTGGCGCAGCGCGACAGGCTGGGCGCGCTGTTCGCCGAATGCGACAGCGTGCTGGCGCGCTACCTGCGGGGCCAGCTCACCGTGATGCTGCTGCTGGCGGCGTTCTATACCGTGGGGCTGCGGCTGGCCGGCTTCCAGCTGGCGGTTCCGATCGGCGTGTTCACCGGGCTGGCGGTGATCGTGCCTTTCCTCGGCTTCGGCATCGGCCTGCTGCTGGCGCTGCTGGCCGGCGCGCTGCAATTCCAGAGCCTGTACGCGCTGGTCGCGGTGGCGGTGGTGTATGGCGCCGGCCAGGTGCTGGAGAGTTCCTACCTGACGCCCAAGCTGCTCGGACGCAGCATCGGGCTGCACCCGCTGCTGGTGATCTTCCTGCTGCTGGCCTTCGGCGACCTGTTCGGCTTCGTCGGCGTGCTGCTGGCGCTGCCGGCGGGCGCATTGCTGCTGGTGTTCGCCCGCCACCTGCTGCAGTGGTATCGCAACAGCCCGCTGTACCTGCAGTGAACGCCCACGCCGCTCCAGCCTGCCCGCGCGGCCACGGCCGCGCGGCCGCGCGCCAGCTGCTGCTCGACCTGCAGTGGAGCGACGAGCCGACGCTGGAGAACTTCGAGCCCGCAGACAACGCGCTGGCGCTGGGCTCGCTGCGCGACCTGCTGGCCGACGCCCCGGGAGCCGAGCGCGCGCTGTACCTGTGGGGAGACGCGGCGAGCGGCAAGACCCACCTGCTGCGCGCGGCCTGCGCAGCGGTACAGGCGGCCGGGCACGCCGCCTGGCTGCTCGGCCCGCACAGCGCGCCCTCGCACTGGCCCGCGCTGGAGCAGCTGGCGCAGGCGGGGCGCCAGGCGCTGCTGGCGGTGGACGACGTGCAGGACTGCAGCGCCTGGCAGCAGCAATGGCTGTTCGGGCTGTACAACGCCGCGCGCCAGGCCGGCTGCGCCTTCCTCGCCGCGGCCGACCGCGCGCCGGCCGCGCTCGAACTGCGCGACGACCTGCGCACCCGCCTGGCCTGGGGGCTCGGGCTGCGGCTGCAGGCGCTGGACGACGCGGCCAAGCAGCGGGTGCTGGCGCGCATCGCGGCCGCCCGCGGCCTGCAACTGCGCGACGATCTGAGCCGCTATATTCTGGATCACCATGCGCGGGACATGGCCTCGCTGGTCGATTTGTTGCATCGCATCGAGAGCTACGCCGTGCAGCACAGGCGAGCGCCCAGCGTCGCGCTGCTCAAGGCCATGCAAGGCGAAGCGGCCGCCGTCCCCGCGCCTTTGGCGCCATCCTGACCCAAGCAGTGCGCATGCCCCACCGCAACCTGGCCCTGTTCGACCTCGACAACACCCTGCTGCCCTTCGACTCCGACCATGCGTGGGGCGAGTTCTGCGTGCGCCTGGGCTGGGTCGACGGCGAGCAGTACCGCCTGGCCAACGATCGTTTCTACGCCGACTACCGCGCCGGGACGCTGGACCTGCCGGCCTACCTGCGCTTTTCGCTGGCTCCGCTGGTCGGCCGCTCGCCGTGGGATCTCAGCCGTGCGCATGCCGATTTCATGCGCGAGGTGGTGCTGCCGCAACTGCGCCCGCAGGCGCTGGAACTCGTGCGCCGGCACCAGGCGCAGGGCGACCTGTGCGCCATCGTCACCGCGACCAATGATTTCGTCACCGCGCCGATCGCCCGCGCCTTCGGCATCGACCATCTGATCGCGGTGCTGGCCGAGCGCGATTCCCAGGGGCGCTACACGGGTGGATGGCTGGGCGTGCCGTCGTTCCGCGAAGGCAAGGTCGAGCGCACCACCCAGTGGCTGCTGCAGCAAGGGCTGCAATGGCCCGATGTCGCCAGCTCGTGGTTCTATTCCGATTCCATCAATGACCGCCCGTTGCTCGAGCATGTCAGCCACCCGGTGGCCGTGCACCCCGATGCGCTGCTGGCCGAACTGGCAGGCCAGCGGGGCTGGCCCGTGCTGAACCTGTTCCCATGATCCGCAAACTGATCACCCGCCTGTTCTCCTCCAGCAAGCGCGCGCCCGCGCTGGGCAAGCGCATGGAAGCCTCCGGCCGCAGCCTGGGGATCGACCCGGCCCGGCTGCCCGACAGCGCGCTGACCGTGGTGCGCAACCTGCAGCAGGCGGGTTTCGAGGCCTACATCGTCGGCGGCGCGGTGCGCGACCTGCTGCTGGGCCTCAAGCCCAAGGACTTCGACGTCGCCACCAACGCCACGCCGGAGCAGGTCAAGCCGCTGTTCCGCCGCGCGCTGCTCATCGGCAGGCGCTTTCGCATCGTCCACGTGTTGTTCGGACGCGAAGTCATCGAGGTGTCGACCTTCCGCGCCAGCCCGGACGCCGCCGCGGCGACGGTCGACGGCGACGAGCGCAGCCGCGACAAGCTGGCCGGACGCCAGCACGCGGTCGACCCCAGCGGCCGGGTGCTGCGCGACAACGTCTGGGGCAGCCAGGACGAGGACGCGGCAAGGCGCGACTTCACGGTCAACGCGCTGTATTACGACCCCACCCGCGACATGGTGGTGGATTACCACCACGGCCTGCGCGACCTCAAGGCGCGCACCCTGCGGATGATCGGCGAGCCGGCTCAGCGCTACCGCGAGGACCCGGTGCGGCTGCTGCGGGTGGCGCGCTTCGCCGCCAAGCTGGGTTTCGACATCGCCCCCGGCACCCTGCATCCCATCGCCTCGCAGTGCGAACTGCTGCGCAACGTGCCGGCGGCGCGCCTGTTCGACGAGACCATCAAGCTGCTGCAGACCGGCCACGCGCTGGCGTCGCTGGACAACCTGCGGCGACTGCGGTTGCACAGCGGGCTGCTGCCGCTGCTCGACCTGGCGCTCAGCCAGCCGCGCGGCGAAGCCTTCGTGCTGGCGGCACTCGGCGACACCGATGCGCGAATCGCCTCGGGCAAGACCGCCAGCCCGTCCTTCCTGTTCGCCTGCCTGCTGTGGCCGCAGGTCGGCCAACGCTGGGAGGAACTGCAGGCCGAAGGCGTACCGCAGATCGCCGCGCTCGACCAGGCCGCCGACGAGGTGCTGGCGGCGCAGTCCGAGCGCCTGGCGATCCAGCGGCGAATCGCTTCGGACGTCCGCGAGATCTGGGGTTTGCAGCCGCGCTTGGCGCGGCGCAGCGCGCGTTACGCCCAGGGCGTGCTCGAGCACCCGAGGTTCCGCGCCGCGTTCGACTTCCTGCTGCTGCGCGCCCGCACCGGCGAGGCGCTCGCCGAACTGGCCGAGTGGTGGCAGGCGTTCCAGGATGGCGACGAAGAGCAGCGCAGCGCGCTGCTGGAGCAGGCGGCGCGCGGCGGCACCGGTGACGCCACCAGGAAACGCCGCAGGCGGCGGCGCAAGCCGGCGGCAGCGGACGATTCCGCGCAGGGCCCGGCGACGGACGGCGATTGAACAACCGCGCGACCGCCGGCGGAGGCGCCGGTGCATGAACTGGCCGCCGACCTGGCGCTGATCGGCCTCGGCGCCAACCTGGGCGATGCCCCGGCGACGCTGCGCGCGGCGGTGCGCGAACTCGACCGCCTGCCGCGCACCGGGCTGCGCGCGGTCTCGGGCCTGTGGCGCAGCGCCCCGCTCGACGCCAGCGGTCCCGACTATTGCAACGCGGTGGCCGAACTGCGCACCGGGCTGTCGGCCGAAACGCTGCTGGATCATCTGCTGCGCCTGGAACTGCGCCACGGCCGGCGTCGCCCGCCGGGAGTGCGTCATGCCCCGCGCACCCTCGACCTGGACCTGCTGTGCCTGGGCCGGCTGCACCGGCAAGGGCCGCGGCTGAGCCTGCCGCACCCGCGCATGCACGAGCGCGCGTTCGTGCTGGCCCCGCTGCAGGAAATCCACCCCGACTGGCGCCTGCCCGATGGCGAGCCCATCGCGCAGGCCCTGCTGCGCTTGCGCCTGGCCGGCCAGCAACTGCAGCGCGTGGGGCCGTTGCTGGCGAGCGCGCTATAATGCCCGGTTCACCGGCGGTGCGCGGGTACGCCTGCGCCGAAACCCGAGCCGCGGTACCCGGAAGTCCTCGCAGGCCGGAGCAGGAACAGAAACAGGCACAGGCAGGCACAGGCAGGCAGGCCCAGGTAGTCGCAGGCAGTCGCAGGAACCCATTGCAGGAATACCCAACATGGTCGTGATCCGTCTTTCCCGCGCCGGCGCCAAGGGCCGGCCGTTCTACCACATCGTCGCCACCGACTCGCGCAACCGGCGCGACGGTCGCTACATCGAGCGCCTGGGGTTCTACAACCCGGTGGCCCGCGGCCAGGAACAGGGGTTGCAGGTATCGATGGAGCGCGTCGCGTACTGGACCGGCGTCGGCGCGCAACTCTCCGATACCGTGCAGCGCCTGGTCAAGCAGCAGGCTGGCCAGCAGGCAGCGGCAGCGGCCGCGCCGGCGGCCGGCGCCTGACAGCGCAGGTGCGCGGCGCGGCCCCTGCCACGCCGCGCGCTGCCCCGCGATGACGCCGCTGCGCCCGGACCCTGCCGCCGCGAGCGCGGCGCCGTGGCCCGAAGGCCTGCTCGAGGTCGGGCACGTGCTCGACGCCTGGGGCACCCGGGGCTGGATCAAGGTCGCGCCGGCAGCGGTCGAAGCGGCCGCGCTGCTGGCCGCGCCCACCTGGTGGTTGCAGGCGCCGCCCACGGCGCAGGCGCCGCGCCGCGTCGCGCTGGCGCGACGCCTCGCGCGCCGGCACGGCCAGAGCGTGGTGGCGCTGCTCGAGGGCGTCGAGCAGCGCGCGCAGGCCGAGGAACTCAAGGGGTGGACGATCCACCTGCGGCGGCAGGACTTCCCGCCGCCCGCAGAAGGCGAGTTCTACTGGGTCGACCTGATCGGCTGCGAGGTCTGCAGCCGGGAGGGCGCGGCGCTCGGCCGCGTCGTCGGCTTGCTCGACAGCGGCGCGCAGGCCGTGTTGCGGGTGCAGCGCCCGGCCGGCTCGAGCGCCGCGGACGGCGAGCGCCTGATTCCCTTTGTCGATGCCTACATCGTCGAAGTCGACCTGGCCGCTCGGCGCGTCGTCGCCGACTGGCAGCCCGACTACGACTGACCCGCGCGGGGCCGGGCGATGCCGCGCTTTGACGTCCTGACCCTGTTCCCGGGCTATTTCGAACCGCTGCGGTCGCTGGGGATCTGCCGCCGCGCCTTCGCCAGCCGTGCCGTGCAGGTGCACGCCTGGAATCCCCGCGACCACGCCGCCGGCGCCCACCGCAGCGTCGACGACCGGCCCTATGGCGGCGGCCCCGGCATGGTGATGCTGGCGCAGCCGCTGGCCGCCGCGCTGGCCGCCGCGCAGGCCGCGCGCGCAGCCGCCGGGCTGGGAGCGGCGCCGGTGCTGCTGTTCAGCCCCGCCGGGCGCGCGCTGCAGCAGGCGCGGGTGCGCGACATCGCGCAATCCGACGGCGTCGTGCTGGTGTGCGGGCGCTACGAGGGCGTCGACCAGCGGTTCATCGAGCGCCATGTCGACGAGGAGGTCAGCCTCGGCGACTTCGTTCTGTCCGGAGGCGAGATCGCCGCGCTGGCGCTGGTCGACGCGGTGGCGCGACTGCAGCCCGGCGTGCTGGGCGACGAACTGTCGGCGCAGCAGGACAGCTTTTCCGACGGCCTGCTGGACTGCCCGCACTACACCCGCCCGCCCGAGCTCGATGGCCTCGCGGTGCCGCCGGTGCTGATGAGCGGTGACCACGCGCGCATCGCCCGCTGGCGCCGCGACCGCATGCTGGAGCTGAGCTGGCGTCGCCGCCCCGAGCTGGTGCTGGCGCTGCAGCGCGCCGGACGCCTGGACCGCGACGACCTGCGCCTGCTCGAGAGCCTGCGCGCCGGCCCCGGCGCGCAGCCCGACTGAAACGGCGCGTGCTGCTGCGCTATACTTGAGCGTTTTTGCGATCCTCTGCCCGGCCCCAACCCCGTCGAGCCCTGCGGACCCCATGCGGGGCTTGCGGGACCGAATCCTCCATCGCGCGGCGCAAGATCCCAGGAGTCCATGATGAGCAGCGCCCTGATCCGCCAACTCGAGCAGGAAGAAATCCAGCGCCTGACCGAAGGCAAGACGATTCCCGACTTCTCCCCCGGAGATACCGTGGTGGTCAACGTCAACGTGGTCGAGGGCTCGCGCAAGCGTGCCCAGGCCTACGAAGGCGTGGTGATCGCCCGCAGCAACCGCGGGCTGAACTCCAGCTTCATCGTACGCAAGATCTCCTCCGGCGAGGGCGTCGAGCGCACCTTCCAGCTGTACTCGCCGATGATCGCGTCGATCCAGGTCAAGCGCCGCGGCGACGTGCGCCGCGCCAAGCTGTACTACCTGCGCGGCCGCACCGGCAAGTCGGCGCGCATCAAGGAAAAGCTCTCCTGAGGCGCCCACGCAGGCCAGCGGCCATGCGGGCGGGCCCTTGCCGCGAACGCAGCCGGCCCGCGGGTCGGCTGCTTGCTTTGGCAGACCGCCGCCGTGCACGCGCCTGAAACCCGGCAGCCGCTGCCGCTGCCGCTGCCCAGCGCCCAGGCCGAGCAGGCGCCGGTGGTCGAACGCCACCATCACCTTCCGGCGGTACCGCGGCAGCGCCTGCAGCCGCAGGCGCTGCGCGAGCGCTTCGCGCGCTGGCAGGCCGACCACTCGCAGGCACGCGACCGCGCGTGGGGCCTGGAGACTTCGGCCGACGTCGACTCCGGCATTCCGCCGGCCACTCGCCAGGCCTCGGTGCTGGTGCCGCTGGTGATGCACCGGCAGGGGCTGAAGGTGCTGCTGACCCGCCGCGACCCGCGGCTTTCGGTGCATGCCGGGCAGATCAGCTTTCCCGGCGGCGGACGCGACCCCGACGACCGCGATGCGGTGCATACCGCGTTGCGCGAGGCCGAGGAGGAAATCGGCCTGGCCCCGTCGCTGGTCGAGACCCTGGGCAACATGCCGGTCTACACCACCGTGACCGGCTTCGCGGTCACCCCGGTGGTCGGCCTGGTGCCTTCGGGCGCCCGCTGGCGCCTGCAGCAAAGCGAGGTCGCCGAGGTGTTCGAGGTGCCGCTGGAGTTCCTCATGGACCCGGCACACCACGAGCTGCGTGCCTGGGACCGGCCCGCGGACCCCTCCTCCCCGACCGCCGGCCCAGTGCGACGCAGCTTCTACGCCATGCCCTGGGTCGACCCCGCCAGCGGGCAGAACTACTTCATCTGGGGCGCCACCGCCCGCATGATCCGCAACCTGTACCGCCTGCTGATCGCTTAGCATGCGGGCATGGCGTTTTTCTCGGTCCTGCTGTCGCTGCTGCTGGAACAGGTCAAGCCCCTGGGGCGCTTGAGTCTGGTCTACGGGCTGCGCACCGCGGTGGCCGACTTCGCGTCGCGCAACTTCGACGCCGGCGAACGCCGTCACGGCCTGGCCGCCTGGTTCATCGCGGTGGTGCTGCCGGCGCTGCTCACGCTGGGGATCTACTGGGCCGCGTTGCGGGTCCACATCCTGCTGGCTTTCGCGTGGAACGTCGCGGTCCTGTACTTCACGCTTGGCTTTCGCCAGTTCTCCCACTATTTCACCGACATCAGCGACGCCCTCAACCGCGGCGACATCCCCGGCGCGCGCGCCATCCTGCGCCAGTGGAAGTCGCTGGACACGGTCGAAATGTCGGCCGACGACGTGACCCAGCAGACCATCGAGCACGCGCTGGTCGCCGCCCAGCGCTACGTGCTCGGCGTGTTCTTCTGGTTCCTGCTGCCCCTGGGCCCCGCGGGCGCGGTGCTCTACCGAATGGCCGATTTCACCGCGGGCAAGTGGAACGCCAGCGGCTCGGAAGCCAGCCCCTGGTTGCGCGACTTCGCCAGCCGCGCGTTCCACGTGCTGGACTGGCTTCCCGCGCGGCTGACCGCCACCGGCTACGCCATCGTCGGCAATTTCGAGGAGGCGGCCGACATCTGGCGCAACTACGCCAGGCTGTGGCCCGACAGCAATACCGGGGCGATGCTGGCCTCGGCGGCCGGCGCGGTGGGAATCCGCCTGGGCGCCACCGCCGCGCCCAAGGCCACCGACAACGCCGGCGAACCCGGCGAGCAGGCCTGGGGCCAGGCCATCGACGCCGAGCCGCTGCTGGCGCCGCAGATGCCCGGGGCGGTTCCGCAGCCCGCCCACTTGCGCAGCGTGGTCGGCCTGGTCTGGCGCTCGGTGCTGCTGTGGATGCTGCTGCTGGCGGTGATCACCATCACCATGTGGGTGTCCTGAGCCGCTCCCGCCCGGCGGCGGCCCCGGCGCCCTCGCCGGCCCGCGTCAGCCGGCGCGCAGCAGCCAGCGGTTGACCCGCTGCACATAGCCGGCCGGGTCCTCGGGCATTCCCCCCTCGGCCAGCATGGCCTGGTCGAACAGGATGCGGCTCAGGTCGTCGAAGGACTCGGCGGCCGCCTCGCCGCCCGCGGCCTGTTCCTGCAGCCGCTTGACCAGCGCGTGCTCGGGGTTGATCTCCAGGATCGGCTGGCTGCTCGGCGCCTGCTGCCCGGCCTGGCGCAGCAAGCGCGCCAGGTGCGAGCTGAGCTCGCCCTCGTCGGCGACCAGGCAGGCCGGCGACTCGACCAGGCGCGAGCTGATGCGCACGTCCTTGGCCAGTCCCTGCAGGCATTGCTTCATGCGCTCCAGCAGGTCCTTGTGGGTCTGCGCGGCCTGCTCGGCGGCACGCTTGTCCTGCTCGTCCTGCAGCGCCCCCAGGTCGGCGCCGCCGCGCGCCACCGACTGCAGCGGCTTGCCGTCGAACTCGTGCAGCGCGCTGAGCATCCACTCGTCGACGCGGTCGGTCAGCAGCAGGACCTCGACCCCCTTGCGCCGGAACATCTCCAGCTGCGGGCTCGAGCGCGCGGCACGCGGGCTGTCGGCGGTGATGTAGTAGATCGCCGACTGCTCGGGCTTCATGCGCGCCACGTAGTCGGCAAGCCGGACGTCCTGCAGGTCCGAGTCGTCGTGGGTGGAGGCGAAGCGCAGCAGCCCAGCCAGGCGCTCGCGGTTGCCGAAGTCCTCCGCCACGCCCTCCTTGAGCACCTGGCCGAACTCCTTCCAGAAGGTGGCGTACTTGTCGCGCTGCGCCGGCTCCTCGCTGCCCGCCATGTCCTCGAGCAGGCCCAGCACGCGGCGCGTGCAGCCGTCGCGGATGGCCCGCATGTCCCGGCTTTCCTGCAGGAGTTCCCTGGACACGTTGAGCGGCAGGTCGGCGCTGTCGATCACCCCGCGCACGAAGCGCAGGTAGCCGGGCAGCAGGCTGCTGGCGTCGTCGAGGATGAACACCCGCTTGACGTACAGCTTGACCCCGGAGTGGCTGTCGCGGTTGTACAGGTCGAAGGGCGCCTTGGCCGGCAGGTACAGCAACTGCGTGTACTCGCTGCGGCCCTCGACCCGGTTGTGGGTCCAGGCCAGCGGGGCCTCGCTGTCGTGGGCGATCTGCTTGTAGAAGTCGATGTACTGCTGGTCGTCGAGATCGGACTTGGCGCGCGCCCACAGCGCGGCGGCCTTGTTGACCTGCTCCCATTCGTCGCGCACCACTTCCTGCTTGGCCTGCTCGTCCCACTCGCGCTTGCGCATCTCGATGGGCAGCGAGATGTGGTCGGAGTAGCGTCCGATGATGCTGCGCAGCTTCCACTGCGCCAGCAGGTCGCCGAACTGCTGGTCTTCGGCGTCGGCGCGCAGGTGCAGCACGACGTCGGTGCCGCGCGCGGCGCGCTCGATGGCCTCGACGCTGAATTCCCCGGTTCCGTCGGACGACCAGCGCACCCCCTGCGAGGCCGCCAGCCCGGCGCGCCGGCTTTCCACGGTGATGCGCTCGGCGACGATGAACCCCGAATAGAAACCCACGCCGAACTGGCCGATCAGCTGGGCGTCGGCCTTGGGCTGTTCGCCCATGCGCTGCATGAACTCCCGCGTCCCCGACTTGGCGATGGTTCCGAGGTGGTCGATGGCCTCTTCCATCGACAAGCCGATGCCGTTGTCGCTGACCGTGACGGTGCGCGCGGCCGGGTCGAAGTCGACCCGGATGCGCAGCGCGCTGTCACCCTCCCACAGCGCGCTGTCGTCGATCGCCAGGTAGCGCAGCTTGTCGCAGGCGTCCGATGCGTTGGACACCAGTTCGCGCAGGAAGATGTCCCGGTTGGAGTACAGCGAATGGGCGACCAGGTGCAGCAATTGCCGCACCTCGGCCTGGAACGCATGGGTATGGGCTTGGGGCGCCGAGGACGCTGCCGGGGTCGGGTTGGGTGTGCTCATGTCGATGGCTTGCTGGTGAACGCCGCGCGAGCGGCCCTGGGCACGCCGCGCTGCCGCAGGCGCGCCGCGTCGTCAGCCGCAGATGGGGCCGCCGCGCGGGATTTCAAGCCCCTGCGGCGGCCGCCGCCCCCGCCGCCCCCGCCGCCCCCGCCAGCCGCGCCAGCCGCGCCAGCCGCGGCAGCGCGCGCAGCGCGTTGGCGCGGGTCAGCTCCGCGGTGTGCTCGGCGCTCCAGCCGCGCAGGCCCGCCAGCACGCCGCCGATGCGCGCCAGCTCGGCCGGCTCGTTGGGTCGCCGGTCGGCCGCCGCGGCGACCCATTGCGGCGGCATGTCGGGCGCGTCGGTTTCCAGCACCAGGAAGCGGGGATCCAGGCCCTGGGCCAGGCGGCGGATGTTGCGCGAGCCCTCGAAGCTCAGCGTGCCGCCGAACCCCAGGCAAAGCCCCTGGGAGGTGAAGCCGTCGGCCTGCTGCGCGCTGCCGTTGAACGCATGCGCGATGCCGCCGCGGCCGGCGCGGCCCCAGCCGCGCCGGCGCAGCCCGGCGGCCAGCGCATCCTGCGCTCGACGCACATGCAACAACACCGGCAGATCGAATTCGCCGGCCAGGTCGAGCTGGCCCTGCCACCACCAGTCCTGCTCGGCGCGCTGCTCGGCAGAGGTCGCCACCAGGTGGTCGAGCCCGATTTCCCCCACCGCGACCAGCCGCGGATCGTCGATGCGCCGTCGCAGCGCCTGGCGCAACTGCTGCAGGCCGCTGCGCGGCAATCCCTGCACGTACAGCGGATGCACCCCCAGCGCATAGGCCACGCCTGCGGCATGGGCCAGGCGACGCACCCGGTCGAAATTCCCCGGATGCACCGCGGGGATCACCAGGCAGTCCACGCCGGCCTCGCGCGCCCGCCGCAGCACCCGGGCGCGCATGCGGTCGAACTCCGGCGCATCCAGGTGGACGTGGGTGTCGATCCACAGCGGGGCCGGCTGCGCGGTGCTGGCAAGCGCGGGCATCGAGGTATGCAATAATGAAAGGCTTGTATTGTGCTGCCGCCGGCACAGCCTTGCCGGCCTGCAGCGTGCTCCCGCCGCATGCACGATACGGAGACGTGACCGAGAGGCCGAAGGTGCTCCCCTGCTAAGGGAGTATGCGGTGTAGAGCCGCATCGTGGGTTCGAATCCCACCGTCTCCGCCAGCACCCCATCGATCGATACGCCGCGCCCGCTCGCCCGGCTGGCGGCAGGTCGCGCGCGACCCCTGCCGGTGCGCCCCGCGCAGCTGGCCCCCCCGTCTAGGCTGCACCCGCTCGCCAGGCGCGGCCGTGCGGCTGGCCGGCTCGCCCGCGCAGCCTGCGCAACGCAGCATGCCTGCGCTGGCGCAAGCCGCACGCTGCGCGCCGGGCATGCCGGGCCCGGCCGCGCAAGGACGTTGATCCGGTGCAAGGACAGGCCCCGCGCGGATTTCGAGAATCGGCACGGCCGCCCGAGACGGCGGCGCCGACGATCGCGATCGCGAGGAGACAGCGTGGCCATGTGCGCCGAAGTCCTGCCTGTCGTCAAGGGGCTCGCGAGGCCCGTGTTCCGGCCGTTGCGCAGCCTGGCGCGCCGGCTGCGCGCGCTCGACGGCTGCGCGGTCCGCTGGGGCAATTCGCGCGATGCCGACTACTTCTACGGTGTCTGGCTCAAGCACCTGGCGCTGCTGCGGCGTGCCGGGCTCGACCGCGCGCCGCGCGCGGTGGCGGAATTCGGCCCCGGCGACACCCTGGGGTGCGGGCTGTGCGCGTTGCTGACCGGAGCACAGCGCTACGCGGCGTTCGACGTGCGCGACTTCACCACCGAGCGCGGCAACCGGCTGATCCTCGAGCGGCTGCTGCCGCTGGTGGCAGCCGATGCGCCGCGCCGCCCCCAGGGCAGCTGGCTGGCGCTCGAGCGCATGCTCGGGGACGACGTCCGACCGTCGCGCCTGGGGTTCCCGGATCCGCCTGCGGCGGCGTCGCTGGGCGAACGCGCGCAGGCCATCCGCGCGGCACTGGGCCGGGTGATCCAGGCTCGCGGCCCGGTGCAGGTGATCGCGCCGTGGCACGCCTTTGCGGCTCCGCACGAGGCGTTCGACGTCGTGTTCTCCCACAGCGCGCTGCAATACGAGCCCGACCTGCAGCGCCTGTTCGCGTACATGACCACGATGCTGCGCCCAGGGGGATGGATGTCCCACCAGGTCGACCTGACCTCGATCGGCGCCACCCGCAGCTGGGACGGCCACCGCTGCTACGGCAGCCTGGCCTGGCGGATGGTCAACCTCGGCAGGCCGTACGCGCTGAACCGGCAGGCGGCGAGTGCCTATGTCCAGGCCATCCGCGCCACGCCCGGGCTGCAACTCGTCGAGGCGATCCGGCACCTGCGGGAAGACCGCGCGGCATCGCCGCGGCGCACCGGCGACGAGCAGGCGGTCGACGCCCGCTGCGACCACCTCGTGCTGCTCGCGCGCAAGCGCGGCTGAGGCGGGCCGAGGCGGCGCGTGTTGCGCGTGTTGCGCGTGTTGCGCGTGCGGCGCCGTCGCGGCGCGCGCGGCGGAAGGTGTCTCAGCCCTTGGGCCTGAACGCGACGTCCTGCGCCGGCTGCTGGCCGGCCGGCGCGCCCGGCGCCGCGGGCCGCTGCGCCGCGACCAACTGGGGCGACGGCTCCGGCGCGGCGGCCTGCGCCGGTTCCTCGGCCGACTTGATCCCCTGCTTGAACCCCTTCACGGCCTCGCCGAGGTCGCTGCCGATGTTCTTCAACTTCTTGGTGCCGAACACCATGACCACGATCAGCAGCACGATCAGCCAGTGCCAGATGCTGAATTCACCCATTGCGCTACTCCTGCGCGCGCGGCGTCCCGGGGGAACGCCGGCGCCTTCCTGTCGATGACAACCGGGATTTTCCTCCCGCGCCGCCCGGACAAATGCAAGCAAGCGCTACAGCACGCGGAACCGCCGGCGCTGCCGGGTGCTCAGCCGCCGCGCACCTCGATCTGCACGTCCACGTTGTTGCGGGTGGCATGCGAGTACGGACAGACCTTTTCGTGGGCCTCGTTCGCCAGCGCCTGCAGTTCGTGCTGCGGCAGCGAGGCGTCGTCGACGCGCAGTTTCACCGCCAGCCCGAAGCCGCCCGCGTCGCGCGGCCCGATCGAGACCGTGCAGGTCACGCTGGCGGCGGAGGCATTCTTGTGGTGCTGCCTGGCGACGAAATCCAGCGCGCCGCCGAAGCAGGCGGCGTAGCCCGCCGCGAACAGGTCTTCCGGCGTGGTGGTCTGCGCACGCCCCGGGCCGCCCATGGCCTTCGGGACCGACAGGTCGACACTGACCTGTCCGTCCTGCGAGCGAGTGTGCCCGTTGCGCCCGCCGGTGGCGGTGGCGCTGGTGGTGTAGACGACCTGGATGGTGTCCATGATGCGCATCTCCTGTCTCGTTCCGTGGATGGCACGGGCGTCTCGGCGCCCGCCTGCAGTCTAGTGCGCCGGCCCCGCGGGCGCTGCCGTCGCGGAGGATGGCGCACCGGCCTGCAGGACTGTGGATATGATCAGGTCCGGACGGCCCGCCCGCGCATGGCCGGAGGGCGCGTGCAGGCGCTGCCGCATGCCCGCAGTGCCCGACCCGAGCATGGCCAACGAATCCACCCAGGCGCCGCCGCGCCGCATCGCCCACCTCGACATGGACGCGTTCTTCGCGTCGGTCGAACTGCTGCGCTACCCCGAGTTGCGCGGCCTGCCGGTGGTCGTGGGCGGCCGCCATCGCTGGCAGCCGCAGCCCCTGGCAGGCGGCGGCTGGCATTTCGCCCGGCTGCGCGACTACAGCGGCCGCGGCGTGGTCACCACCTCGACCTACGAGGCGCGCGCTCTCGGGGTGCACTCGGCGATGGGCATGATGAAGGCAGCGCGCCTGGCGCCGGACGCCATCCTGCTGCCTGCGCGCTTCGACGCCTACCGCGAGTACTCGCGGCGCTTCAAGGCCGCGGTGGCTGCGATCGCCCCCCGCATCGAGGACCGCGGGATCGATGAAATCTACATCGACCTCAGCGACCACGCCCAGTCCGACAGCCAGGCGCTGGCAGCCGACATCCAGCGGGCGGTCCACGAAGCGACCGGGCTGACCTGCTCGATCGGCATCAGCCCGAACAAGCTGCTGTCCAAGCTCGCCTCCGACATGCGCAAGCCCGGCGGCATCACGGTGCTGCAGATGCACGACCTGGCCAGCCGGGTCTGGCCGCTGCCGGCGGCGCGGATCAACGGCATCGGCCCGAAGGCCGCGGCGCGGCTGCGGCAGATGGGAATCGTCAGCATCGGCGAACTCGCGGCCGCGCCGCCGCAGCGCCTGCAGCAACACTTCGGGCGCGGCTACGCGGCCTGGCTGGTCGAGGCCTCGCATGGTCGCGACCCACGCCCGCTGGTCACCGAGTCGCAGCCCAAGTCGATCAGCCGCGAGACCACCTTCGAGCGCGACCTGCACGCGCGGCGCGACCGCGCCGAACTGTCCACCCATTTCACCGAACTGTGCGAACGCCTGGCGGACGACCTGCGCGCCAAGGGCTGCGCTGCGCGCACCATCGGCGTGAAGCTGCGCTTCGAGGATTTCCGCACCGTCACCCGCGAACTGACATGGCCGCGCCCGTTGCTGGCCGCGGCCGACATCCGGCGCGCCGCCGGGCAATGCCTGCGCCGGGTCGAACTGGACAGCCGGCTGCGCCTGCTGGGGGTGCGCGCCAGCGGACTCGTCGACCTCGGCGCCGCCGCGGAGCAGGCGCGCGGCGGAGCCCAGCTCGAACTGCTCGATCCCCTCGCACAGCCGCCGGGTTGAAGCCCCGGTCGGTGCCGCGGCCTGCGATGCCGCGCCCCCGCGGGCGGATCCGGCGGCTCGCCCGCTGCGGCCGCCTGTCCACGCCGGCCACCGCGGTCGCGGCGGCGCCGTGGCCACCTGCGCGCCGGGCGCAGTCGCGCCGCCGCGAGCAGGCTAGGGACCTTCGCCTGATCGGCCTGCCAGGTGGCCCGTCTTGACCAGGATGGTGCAACCGCCACGGCTGAAGGGCTGGTGTTCGCTCAGGTGGGGGTTGCGCAGCCAGGTGCCCGCCGGGTAGCTGCCGTGTTCGTCCTCGAACACCCCGTCGAGCACCCAGATTTCCTCGCCGCCCCAGTGGCGGTGGCGCTGGAAGGTGGTGCCGGGCGCCCAGCGCACCAGCGCGGTGTGCTCGCTGCCGAATTCGTGCAGCGGCAGCACGCTCAGGCCGGGCGCCTGGCCGGGCAGCCACTGCGCGGCGCCGGTATCGACGACCCGCCGCTGCGAGTCGTCGGGTTGCATATGGCGCAGCTTGACCCACAGCAGGCAGCCCTGCCCGGACCACGGGGCATGCGAGGACCCGGGCGGATTGCGCAGGTAGGTGCCCGCCGGGTAGCTGCCCTGGGCATCGCGGAAATCGCCCTGCAGGACCAGGATTTCCTCGCCCCGTTCATGGACGTGGGTGTCGAAGCGAGCGCCCGGGTGGTAGCGCACCATCGACGTGGCGCGCGCGAGCTCGCCGCCATCGCGCTCGAGCATGCGCCGGCTCACCCCTTCGGCGGGGGACGACAGCCACGGCAAGCGCGCCGAGTCGACCACCGCGCGCAGCGCCAGATCGGCATGGATTTGCATGGGTATGGCCTCCGGCAGGTCATTGTGCCAGCGTGCGGCACGCCGCGCAGGCCGCGCGGCACCGGATCAGCGCTCGCCGGCCGCGCCGGCGGCATCGCCGCCGACCACCTGCAGTTGCGGCGGCGCGCGCTGCGGCTGGCCCTGCAGGCGGGCGTGGCTGGCCGCGGCCAGCTGCCACCAGCGCGCCCGGTCCTGCTTGTGCAGCTTGGCCCGGTACATCGCGGCGTCGGCCTCGCGCAGCAGGCTGTCGGGATCGTCTGCATCGAGCGGGTACAGCGCCAGCCCCATCGACATGCCGACCCGCGCCTGGCAGTCGGGCGCGATGTCCAGCGGCCGTTGCACCGCGTCGTGCAGCCGACGCAGCACGTCGCCGAGCTGCTCCAGCACCCGCTCGGGGTCGATCTGCTCGATGACCACGACGAATTCGTCGCCTCCCAGCCTGACGAGGACATCGAACTTGCGGATGGCCGCGCGCAGGCGCCGGCCGAGTTCGCCGAGCAGTCGATCGCCCGCGTCGTGGCCCCAGGTGTCGTTGACCGGCTTGAAGTCGTCCAGGTCGATCAGGCCGACCGCCAGCACGCTGCCGTCGCGCCGCGCCGCCGCCAACGCCTGCGGCAGGTACTGGGTGAGCGCGAAGCGGTTGGGCAGCCCGGTCAGCAGGTCGTGGCGCGCCCGGTACGACTCCTCCTGCTGGATCTCGTTGAGCCGGCGCTTGGTGTCGAGCTCGTCGAGTCCGCGGCCGAGCAGTTCGGCCACCCGCCGGCACAGCTCGCTGGTCTGCCGGTCGAAGGCGTGCGCCTGCGGCGACACGAACACCAGCACCGCCCACAGCGCGCCTTCGCGCAGCACCGGGGTGGCCAGCGCCGAGCGCCAGGCGTACGCGGCCATGGAATCGCGCCAGGGGGCCATCGCCGCATCGCCCAGCAGATCGTTGCAGCAGGCGTCGCGGTGGCTGGTCCACACCCGCAACACCAGCGGCGAGCGGTCCCGGTCGTGCAGGCTGATGCGCAGCGAGTCGAGCTGCTCGGCGCCGCTGCCGGCGCGGGCGATGATCTGGATCCGCCCCTGCTCGTCGGGGCGCGCCATCCACGCGCAGTGAAAAGGCGTGCCCTCGGTCAGGGTCTGGCAGGTGCGCAACAGCATGTCGGGTACCGTGCGCGCCTGCAGCAGCACCTCGCCTTCGCTCATCAACGCGTGGTAGAGGCTTTGCAGCTGGGCCATCCGCGCGCGCTGGGCGAGCAACTGCAGGCCGCGCTCCAGCGCCGCGCTGATCTGCGCCAGCACCTGGGTGGCGGGCTGGTCGAACACCTCGGCCTCGTCGAACACCAGCACCAGCACCGCGTCGACTGCGTCGCCCGGTGGCTCCTGCGCGTGCAGCGGCAGCGCCGCCAGCGAGTACCCCTGCTGCGCGGCAGGCGCGGCCTGCGGCGCCTGGTCCGCGCGCAGGCAGGGCTGGCCCTCGCGCAGCGCCTGCTCGGCCTGTTCGCGACCGAGCAGCGGCAGCGCGCTGCCGGGCAGCTGCACCCTTGCGACCGGCTGCAGCGCGGCGCCGGCCGCCTGCGAGCGCGCCAGCCAGGCCTGGCTGGCCCCGCCACGCTGCACCGCGATGCGGCAGACGGACTGCTCGAATTCCTGCCGATCGTCGGCCTGCGCGCCCAGGCGCAGCATCTCCGCCAGCATGGCGCTCCAGTCGGCCATGCGCCTGGCGCGCCGCGCCTGGCGCTCGCGCCGCGCCGTCTCGCGCGCCGCCTGCGCGCGCCACGCCAGCGCGCTGGCCAGGCGCCGCCGCGCGGCCCAGCCGGCCAAGCCCAGCAAAGCCAGGTACGCGACGCCTGTCGCCGCCTGCAGCCGGGCCTGCGCATCGGCCTGGACTCCCAGGCGCAGGGCCATGGGCAACAGCGCGCACCCGCAAAAGCCCAGTGCGGCGACGGCGTCGACCCCGATGGCCGCGACGACGACTCCGCACAGCGAAGCGACGAGCAGGCCCAGCAAGCCGGCCAGCGCGGGATCGCCAGGCAGCAGGCGCCAGGCGATCAGCCCCCATAGCGAGCCGCTGAGCAGGCTGCCTGCGCGCAGCAGGCCGTGCAGCGCGGCGTTCGCAGGCGCCGGTGCGGCACCCGCGAACAGCCCCTTGAGCCACCACGGCAGGCCCAGGGCCTGCGCCAGCCAGGCCGCCAGCAGCCAGCCGTCGAGTTCGAGCGCGTCGACCCGTCCACGCAGCAGCCAGGCGCAAGCGGCGCACGCCAGCAGTTGCGCCAGCGCCAGCAACCCGGCGCTGCGCACCAGCTGGGCGCACTGCGCGGCGGCCAGCCGGGGTGGGCGCGCGCCCTGCCCGGTCGCTTCGGCTTGGGGGTGTGAAAAGTGCATGGCGGCGTATTTCCTCGACATATTGTGCCGCCGGCGGCAGCGTCCGGGAATTCGCGAGCACCGCCGCGAGCAAAATCCAACGCCTGAATGTGAATTTGTTCATGCAACGCGGGCCTGCAGTCCGGCGCGGGCCGGTCGCTGCGGCCCGGCGCCCGCTTTCGACACGATTTCATGTCGACTCCGGCAGGGATTTAATAGCCCCCCTCGCACAATCGTGGCCAACGCCTGCCCGGGCCCGGCGACGCGACGTGTGCCGACCTGGCAGCGCGACCTGCCCGAGAACCGGGAATCTGTTTCGCCACGGGCCGCAATGCAGCCCGCGTGGCGGTGGGGGTAGGCCATGATGGACGCACGAACCGCCGCCGCCGGCACCCTGGCCAACTGGCTGCGGCGCGGCTGGGCGCAGCGCCCGGCGAGCGCGCCGGAATTCGATCCGTTGACCGGCCTGGCGTCGCGCGCGGCGCTCGAGCGATGCCTGCCCGAAATCGCTTCGGGGCTGCCTGCCGGCACGCCGATGGCCTTGCTGGTCCTCGACCTGTACCGCTTTTCGCGGGTCAACCGGTATTGGGGGCGACAGGCCGGCGACCGCGTGCTGCTCGAACTGGCGCGGCGCCTGGGCGGGCTCGAAGGCTGCCGGCTGACCGCGCGGGTGGGCGCCGATTCGGTCGCGTTGCTGTTGTGCGCGCAAGAGGCCGGGGCCTGGCGCGGCTTTGTCGAGCGCATGCTCAAGACCCTGCGCGAGCCCTTCGCGGTCGCCCCCGGGCAGCTGCGCAACCTGTCGGCCTCGGTGGGTTGTGCGCTGTACCCCCAGGACGCCCCCCACGCCTCGCGTCTGCTCGGACTGGCCGAGGCCGCGGTCTTCAGCCAGGCCGAGCGCGAACTGTCGCGGCGCAGCGAGCGGCTGGACGCCTACGGCGCGGAGGCCGCCGACAACATGGCCTGGCTGCAACGCTTTCTCAAGCCCCACCTGGCGCGCATGAACCGGCAGTTCCTCGGCCGCCTGGGACTGCACGAGCGCCCCTCAGGGCGCCACGACCGCGGGCTGCCGGCGCAGGCGGCGATCGCGCTGCTGCCGGGGTTGCAGGGTCATGTGCAGTTGCTGCTGGCGCCCGCTCTGGAGCGCGAACGGCATCGCGAGCACGCGAAGCGCCTGGGGCGCCTGCTGGCCGCGCTGGGGCTGCCGGCGCGGGTGGGCATGCAGGCGATGAGTGGCCTGCACCGGGACCTGGCCGGACTGGTGCAGCGCATTCCGGCGCGCCTCAGCGAGCGCGCGCTGTTCGCCTGCGCGTTGTCGCAGCGCATCGAGGCCGACCTCACGTACCAGCAGCAAGGCGCCGAGGAATGGCATCACCGGCTGTTGGACACGGTGCGCGACGCGGCGCTTGCGATGCAGGCTGCGCGCAGGCGCGCCGAGTTGCTCGACGTCGCGGTGGGTTGCCTGCAGCGGCTGCCCTTCATCGCCTGCTGCGCCGCCTATACCCAGGACGCCGAAGGACGCTTCGTGGTCGAAGCGCAAAGCCCGGCGCATGCGGCGTGGCGGCAGGAGTGCCCGCAGGCGCTGGCGGGGGATGCCGAGCCGGGCGGCGACAGTTCGGTCGAGCTGTGCTGGATCGCCGCGCAGGTCGAGCTCGCCCCCGATATCGCGCGCGCCGCGCGCCGCGGCCGCAGCTGGGCGCTGCCCCTGCTGGCGCGCGGCATCCGCAGCGCGGCCGCGGTGCCGGTGCTCGACGGCGCAGGGCATGTGCTGACGGTGCTGAAGATCTACGGCCGGCTTCCCGGCCAGTTCTGCACCGATTTCATGCGCCATGCGCTGGACTCGCTGCGCCTGCTGGTCGCTGCCGAACTCATCCGCGTCGGAGGAGACATCGCGCTGCCGGCGGTGGCCGCCGACGAGCGCGCGCTGTGGCGCCAGCGGCTGTTCGGCGGCGGGCTGCGCATGCTCATGCAGCCCATCGTCGACCTGCGGCTGGGCCGCTGCACCCGGGTCGAGGCGCTGGCAAGGCTGCAACTGGACTCGCGACAACTGCTGACACCGGCGCGCTTCCTGCCGGTGCTCAGCCAGCAGGAGCTCGACCGCCTGTTCCTCGACGGCCTGCGCCTTTCGCTGCATTCGCTGCGCGCGTGGGAACGCCAGGGCCTGAGGCTGGAGCTGGCGCTGAACCTGCCGGCGTCCACGCTGCGCAGCACCGACTGCGTGGCCTGGGTGCGCGACGCGCTGGCGTGCCAGCAGGTCGACCCGCGGCGGCTGAGCCTGGAAATCCTCGAGGACCGCGAAGTCGCCAGCCACTCGAGCATGCGCCAGGCCACCGAGCAGTTGCGCGGACTCGGCGTGCGCCTGGCGCTCGACGACCTCGGCGCCGGCTACAGCAGCCTGTTGCGCCTCAACAGCCTGCCCGTCGACATGGTCAAGGTGGACCAGGGGCTGGTGCATGGCATCGTCGCCAACAACCCCCGCGCGGTACCTCTGGTCAGCGGCCTGGTCGAACTGGCGCGCCGGCTCGACCTGAGCATCACGGTCGAGGGCCTGGAAACCCAGATCCTGCTCGAGTACGCGCAATACCTGCAGGCCGATTACGGTCAGGGGCATGCGATCTGCCGCCCGCTTCCGGCGGCCGACATCCCCGCCTGGCTGCAAGGCTGGCGCCTGCCGCCCCTGTCGGGAATCACCCCTTTTGCGTCGCGGTCGGCCGCGCGCGCCCGCCTTGCGCGCCTGTGATGTCACGCGGCGGTCATCGTCCCTGGCTAGTGTAGGGTTCCTGCCCACTCCGCCAACCATCATGGCCGCGAGCTGCCTGCCTGCTGCCGCGCAACCCATGGCCGACTCCGGGTTGCCCGAACTCTTCCAGGACATCATGCAGGAGACTCTCCTGTGTGCGGTTTTCCAGCCGGTACTGGATTTGCGAAGCCGTACCTTCCACGGATATGAAGCGTTGATCCGCGGACCGTCGCAAAGTCCCCTCGAAAGCCCCGAGCGCCTGTTCGCGTGCGCCAGGAGCCAACACCGGCTGGCCGACTTCGACCTGCTGTGCGCTCGCACCTGCATCGAGGCCTTCGCCCGCGCCGCGCTGCCCGGGCGGCTGTTCCTGAATGTCACCGAATCGCTGTTCGACTCCGGCTGGTTCGCCCGCGAACAAACCCTGCGCTGGCTGCAGGACCAGGGCTTGAGCCCGTCGCGACTGGTGCTCGAGTTGCTCGAATCGGACAGCCTGGCCGAGGACACCCAGGCCTTCAGCGCGGCGCGCTTCCTGCGCGACCTCGGCTACGGGCTGGCGCTGGACGACCTGGGACAGGGCTTCGGGCGCTTCGCGCTGTGGAAGCGGCTGCGCCCGCGCTACCTCAAGATCGACCGCACCTACACCGCCGACCTGGGCGACGACCCGTTCAAGGCCGCCTTCGTGCGCTCGATGCTGCTGCTGGCCGAGGCGAGTCAGTCGGTGGTCGTGGCCGAAGGCGTGCAGGGCGAGCGCGACCTGCTGACCCTGCGGGAACTCGGGGTCGGCATGGCGCAGGGTTTCCTGATCTCCCGCCCGGTCGAGCACCCGCCTGCCGAGCCGTCGGCCCGCATACGCGAGATGCTCGCCCACGCCCAGCCCGCGCTGCACGCGCTGGCCAGCCGCGGCAGCATCGAGCAGTCGGTACTCGGGTTGGCCAGGCAGATCGCGCCGGTGGCGCCGGAGTGCAAGCTGGACCAGGTGTTGCGCATGCTCGAGCAGGACCCCGACCTGACCTCGGTCCCGGTGGTCGACGGCCACGGCCGTGCGCTGGGAATCATCAACCGCTACGTCGTCGCCGACCGGTTGTTCCGACCGCATGTGCGCGACCTGTTCGGCAACAAGCCCTGCACTCTGGTGATGAGCAGCGACGTGCTGCGCCTGGACGCCCGCAGCAGCCTGCAGCAGGCCAGCCACCTGATCGCCGACTCCAGCTATCGCCACGCCACCGAAGGAGTGCTGGTCAGCGAGGCGGGCGCATACCGGGGCCTGCTGCTGGTCGGCGACCTGCTGCGCCTGGTCAGCGAATTCCAGGTGCAGGCCGCGCGCTACGCCAACCCGCTGACCCTGCTGCCGGGCAATGTGCCGATCAACGACTGCATCGACCGCTGGCTGCAGGAAGAGCAACCCTTTGCCGCGGCCTACGCCGACATCGACCACTTCAAGCCCTTCAACGACAAGTTCGGCTACCGCATGGGAGACGAGATCATCCTGATGCTGGCCGACCTGCTGCGCGCCCGCCTGCCGTCGCCCGCCAGCTTCCTCGGCCATGTCGGCGGCGACGACTTCGTCGCGCTGTCGCGGCTGCCGGAATGGGAAGCCGTGCTGCGCGAGGTGCTGCGCGACTTCGAGGCCGGCGTGGCGCGCTTCTTCGAACCGGCGGTGCTCGAGCAGCGCGGCTACTGGGCGGAAAACCGCCGCGGCGAAGCGACGTTCCAATCCGTGCCCACGCTGTCGATCGGGGCGTTCCTGGTGCATCCGCAGCACTTCACCTCGCACCGCGAGGTATCCAACGTTCTGGCCGAGCTCAAGCACGCCGCCAAGCGCGTGCCCGGCCATGCGCTGTTCGTCGACCGCCGGCGCCATGGCTGAAGTCCCCCAGGCCGCGCGTCCGATGGATCGCGCCGCGCTGCTCGACGCGCTGGGCCTGCTGGAGCGCGCGCTGCAATGCCAGCCCGCCGCCCCGGTGCGCGCGCGGCGGGCGCAACGCGCGCTGCGTCGCGAGCAGTTGCGCCTGCGCGGCGCGGGTCTTGCGCATTGCCACCTCGACGCGGCGCGCCTGAGCTGCGCGCAACTGGCCGACGGGCTGGCGCCGCAGGGCCTGCGGCTCGAGGCCTGCCGGCACATCCTGCACGCCCACCTGGCGCAGGCGGCGCCGGGCGCCGCGCCCGCGCCGGCCGCCGGCGCTCAATCGCAGGAGGTCGGAACGAAAGCCGAGTCCACCGTGCCGCGCTTGCAGGTCCACAGCAGCGAACTACCTCCCGAATAGCCCGACAGTTCGATGGAGGCGTTGGCGATCGCGGAGTTGGCCTTGTTGCCGAAGGTGATGGTGATCAGCCCGTGGGAGATGTCCAGCGACTTGACGTAATTGCCCTGGATCGACGCGGCCGTGGGAATGCTGGCCGACTGGTTGGTCGAGGGAAAGCGGCCGTGCTCGGAGTAGTAGTCCCACAGCACCGTCTTGTAGCCGTCGGCGAGCGACAGGCCCTCGGCCACCTGCGAGCGAATGACATAGCTGCGGTAGGCCGGGATCGCTATCGCGGCGAGGATGCCGATGATCGCCACGACGATCATCAATTCGATCAGCGTGAAACCGCGTTGCCGGCTGCGCATGTCCCGACTCCGATGGCGGGGCCGAGGCCCCTTGCGCTCAGAAAAAACCCGCCTCGCGGCGGGCTCTGAAGAATCACACTCTGGAGATCAGGTGCACGAGGAAGGCAGGTAGGACGCATTCATGTTGGTACCGCCCTTGCAGGTCCACTTGATCGAGCCTTGCTGGGCGATCGCCGACAGCAGCAGGGTGGCGCTGTTGATCGCGCTGTTGGCGCGCTGGGGCGACGCATCGCTGTAGGTGATGGTGATGATGCCGTTCGAAGCGTCGACCTTCGACACGTAGTTGCCGTTGATCGAGGCCGCCTGGGCCAGGCCGGCCGAGCCGTTGTTGGCCGGGAAATGGCCGTAGTTGGTGTAGAACTCCGCCAGCGCCGTCTTCGCCCCGTCGGCCAGCGACAGGCCTTCCGACACCTGCGCGCGGATGGTGTAGTTCTGGTACGCGGGAATCGCGATGGCGGCCAGGATACCGATGATGGCCACGACGATCATCAATTCGATCAGGGTGAAGCCTTGCTGCAGTTGCTTTTTCATTTGCTGATCCTTGGTGAACATGGGTTTTGCGGGACCGGCGGCTGATCTCGCATGCATCACCGGTTTGTCCAGTCCGGCCGCTGCCGGTCGAGCTCGACCCCAATCGGGGCAACGAGGATGAGCAAGACGCGTGCCAGATGCCAGCGACCGCAGCGGTGCGCCATGCGCGGCGCTGTCCAGCCCTGGCCGCGGCCATCGCGTCGGTCCTGTCCAGGTCGCAGGCTGGCCAACTACCCCGATGTCCGGGCAAAATGCCTGGACATGGCGGCCGAGGGCGCCGCCTGCTGGAGATGCGATGGAAGCAACCGGGGTCGACGCCTGCAGCCGGCGCATGGCGTCGCTGGTGCTGGGCCGCAGCGAGCGCACGGTGCGGCGCTGGTGCGACGACGGCACGCTGCGGGTGGTCGGCAGCGACGCCAACGGCCGCGCGCTGGTGGCGCTGGAGCAGGTGCTCGACATGATGGCCGATTCCGGCGGCGAGCGCGCCGGCGCGCCGCTCGACCCATCGAGCGTCCAGCGCAGGCAGTGGATGCGGCTGGTGCTCGAAGCCGACGCCGGCGATGCCGACGCGCTGACCTGCCTGGGGACCGAACTGCTGCACGCCGGACGCACCGCCGGCGCGGTCGCGCTGCTGCTCGAAGCCGCGCAGTCGCAGCAGGCCGACGCGATGCACTGGTTGAGCCATTGCCACCTGCATGGCCTCGGGGTCGAACGCGACACCGACCTGGCGCTGATGTGGCTGCATCGCGCCGCCGCGCAGGGCCATGCGGTGGCGCGCGCGCAGTCACGGGCGCTGCGCGCGCTGTGCCTGCAATCGCTGCCGGCGCCGGGCTGAAGGCGCCGGCGGCGACTTCAGTCGAGGGCCACCAGCGGCCCGCTGCCCAGCGCGCTGGGCTGGCGGTTGATCACGTAGGCGACTCGCTTGCCGTAGAAGAACGGCATACCCAGGTCGACCCCGCCGGAGCCGGTGGCCGCGCCGATGTCGTTGAACGCCAGGTTGATCGCGAAGTTCATGCTGTTGTAGTTGTCGATCAGCATCTGCGACTGCAGAGATGTCGAGTACGCGGCGCCGCCGGCCGAGGCCAGGGTGATCGGCAGGGTCAGCAGGCTCGACGGGATGAAATGCTGCTGGGCATCGGTGGGAATGCTCGCCCCCAGCGGCGCGAAGTAGAAATTCGACCCGCTGTCGGTGAAGGAATCGGGATAGGGCGTGCCCATCGCGGTCACCACCATGTAACCGTTGGCGTCCAGCGGAATCGCGGCCAGCCCGCTGGTCGAATTGTCGGCTTGCGTGTCGACGCCGAAGCTCAGCGTGCCGTAGGCCAGCGGCGCGCCGGCGTCGGGCACCGCCGGCATCTGCAGCACCACCCCATTGGTGTCGGTGGTGTTGACGATCGACGCCACCGGGTTGGCCACCTGTTCGCCGCTGGGGGGGCTGGCCAGTGCGGTGCACACCCCGGCGCTGCACGCGTAGTAGGTGCCCGCGTCGCCGACAAAGGGCCCGATTCCCAGCAGTCCGTTGCCGCCGATGCCCAGCAGCGAGCCGACGTCGGGACCCGGGTTGTTGCAGGGCGTGGCGCTGGCGGCCGGCAGGTCGCTGGCGCCGATCACCTGCACCGGCAGCGAAGCGGTCGTCTCCGAGGCCATCTGCAGCGTGGCATGGGTGACACTGCCCCACATATGACCGCTGAGGAAGCCCACGCACTCGCCCAGGCTGGCCGTGCCGCTGCCGGTGACCACGGTGTCGGCCGGCAGGCTCAGGCCCGCGACCGCGCTCTGCAGCACCCGCAGGCCAAAGGAGCCGGTGTCGACCACCACGTGGTCGATGCTCTTGCAGTGCCCCGCGGTGTCGCACAGCGTCACCGTGACATACGGCACGTTCACCGTCGCGTTGGTCGCCAGTGGGATCGCCGGGTTCTGCTCCACCGTGACCAGCAGCTGGTTGGACTCCAGCACCGGCGGGGTCGGCGGGGCCGGCGGCGTCCCGCCGCCGCCGCCGCCGCCGCAGCCGGCGAGCAGCGCGGCCGACAGCAGCGCGGCGACCGCGCGCGCGCGGCCGAAGGTCATGGCGTTCATGGCTGCACCCCGAGGCTTGCCAGGTCGACCCCCGCCGGCACCAGCGCCGGCGCGTAGGCCGAGCCGGCGTAGGCGCGCATGTGACCCCAGGCATGCGCGACCACGCGCGGATCGCGCACCCGCAGCGGGGAGCGGTAGGACTGCGGGGGGTGCGCCTGCAGCCAGGAGTCGTAGGCGGGGAAGTAGCTGCCCAGCAACTGCTGCAGGTCCGGCATCTGCGGCCCCGACCAGGCGATGGCGAACACCACGCCGTCGGCGCCCGAGAATTCGTGCACCGTCACCCCGGCGGGCGTGACCACCGTGGTGTCGGTGACCTGGGGATTCGGGCTGGCGCGCAGGCTGTGCTGCGGCGCCACGGCCTGGCCGTCGGCCAGCGCACCGGCGGCGCTGCCGCCCAGCGCCGCATCGGCCGCCGGCGCGCCCCAGCAGGCCAGCGCAAGCACCACCGCCGCGAACCACGGCTGCGCCTGCCGGCGCGCCCGCAAACGAGCATCCATCGCGATCTTCTCCCGGGGCGATCCGCAAGCCCCACGCGGTCGACTATAGCCGTCGCAAGCCCGCACGCGCGCACCGCGGCCCCGCCAACACCCTCCTGTATCAACCAGCTAGCGGCGAGCTAGTGTCAGCTAGTGCGCCGCTGCGCCGGTGCCGGTGGGGTCGCCGGGGTCGCTGGCCAGCGCCTCGCGCCACACCCGCAGCGGCACGTAGGTGCGCAGCCGTCGCAGCAGGCAGGCGGCGACTTCGGGGCCGGTCTCGTGGCCGACGAAGGGCAGCACGTCGGCGGTGACGTCGGCGCCCAGGCGCACCAGGTGGCGTGCCGCGTCGACGCTCAGCGCGTACGGTATCACCGCGTCGCTCTTGCCGTGCAGCAGGTGCAGCGTGGTGCCGGCGGTGGCCCGGCTGGGCAGGCGGGCGAAGCGCCCGCCGATGCACGCCACCCGCCCGGCCGGGGCCTCGCGATCGCGGGTGGCCTCCAGCGCCATGATCCCGCCCTGGGAGAAGCCCACCAGCGCGGTCTGCGCGACCGAGGCCGCGGTGTGCAGTTGCCAGTCCCGGATCGCCTGAAGGAAGCCGGGCATCGCCTGGGCGACGCGCTCGGCGCGATTGTCCTCGCTGACGCCGCGCACCGAGAACCACTGGTAGCCGGCCCCGAGGTCGCAGGGCTGCGGCGCGCGCACACTGACCACCCAGGCCTGCGGGAACTCGGTCGCCAGCTGGCGGCCGAGTTCGAGCATGTGGCGCTCGTCGCCGCCCACGCCGTGGAACAGCAGCAGCAACTGTTGCGCGGGGCCGGCGGGGCGGGAGATCACCAGGTCGGAGGACATGCGGGGCTGGTTGGCAGGGCGGCGGCGCGATGCAACCGCGCCGAGGATATCAGTCGAGCACCCAGGCATCCATGCTGAGCATGCCGTAGTGGACCCCTCCGGGGAAGCGGCTCGGCTGCGCCGCCGGCCCCGCGGCGCCCAGCGCGAAATGCAGCGGCAGCAGGTGCTCGTCGCTGGGATGGGCGCGCCGGGCGTGCGGCGCGCGCTCGCGCCAGCCCAGCAGCGCCTCGGCGTCGCCGCGCTCGACCGCCTGGCGCGCCCAGTCGACGAATTCCAGCACATAGGGAGCCGGCGGATCGTCGAGGCGCGAGTCCGGGCCGAACTCGTACAGGTTGTGGGTCAGGCTGCCGCTGCCCAGCAGCAGCACCCCCTGCCGGCGCAGCGGCGCCAGCGCCCGGCCGAGTCGCCAGGCGCCCGCCGCGTCCAGCGGCCACGGCATGGACAGCGGGACCACCGGCACCTCGGCCTGCGGGAACATCATCCGCAAGGGCACCCAGGCGCCGTGGTCCAGCCCGCGCTGCGGGTCGACCGCGGCCGTCATCCCCGCCTGGCGCAGCAGCTCGAACACCTGCCCGGCCAGTTGCGGGTCGCCGGCCACCTCGTAGCGCAGGCGCCGCAGCGCCGGGTCGAAGCCCTGGAAATCGTACAGGGTCTCCGGCCGCTGGCTGGCGCCGACCGCGACGCCGCCGCGGGTCATCCAGTGCGGGGAAAACACCAGCACCGCGCGCGGCGCGCCGCGGCCCAGCAGCTGCCGGCCGAGCTCGGCCAGCATCGGGCCGGCGCTTCCCGGCTCGAGCGGCAGCATCGGCGAACCGTGGGATACGAACACCGCCGCCGCGTCGGCCCGCGGCTGGAGCGCCGGAAGGTCCATCGGCTCAGGCCTTCTTCGCGTCGCGCTCGGCCTGCAGCGTGGCCGCCACCGCCGGGCGCTGCGACACCCTTTGCATGTAGGCCTGCAGCAGCGGCCAGCGCCCCAGGTCGATGCCGACGAAACCGGCCCAGCTCAGCACGGTGTACAGGTAGGCGTCGGCGACCGTGAACTGCGCACCCATCAGGTAGTCCTTGCCGGACAGCGCGTCGGCCACGTAGTCGAAGCGGGTCTGCAGGCGCTGCTTTTGCTGCTCCTTGACACTGTCGAGCGACTGGGGGTTGAACAGCGGGCTGAACTGCTTGTGGATTTCGGTGGAGATGAAATTCAGCCACTCCTGCAGGCGGTAGCGTTCGATGCTCCCGTTGGCAGGCGCCAGCCGGGCCTCGGGCTTGAGGTCGGCCAGGTACTGGACGATCGCCGGACCTTCGGTGAGCACCGAGCCGTCGTCGAGCTGCAGCGCCGGCACGTAGCCCTTGGGGTTGACGCTGCGGAAGTCCCCGCCGCCTTGCATGGTCTTGGCGCCGAGGTCGACCTTGACCTTGTCGGCCTGCAGGCCGAGTTCGTTCAACACGATATGCGGAGACAGCGAGCAGGCTCCGGGAGCGAAATACAGTTTCATCCGATCCTCCTTGTTGCATGGTGTGGCGGGCCTGGCCGCGCGCGGGCCTGCGCACGGCCGTCCCGCGCGTTCAGGAACCCTGGCGCACGCCTTCGATTTCCACGCGCACGTGCACCTTGTGACCGATCCCGGCGGAGAACGCGTCCATGCCGAAGGCGGTGCGGTCGATCACCGTGGTCGCGACAAAGCCGCTGAGGTAGCCGCCCCAGGGCTTGGGCAGGTAGCCGACCTTGCCGGCACCGACCAGCCTGACCTGGAAGCTCACCGGGCGAGTCACCCCGTGCAGCGTGAGTTCGCCATGCAGCACGCCGCGGCGCGCGCCGTGGGGCACGTAGCGCGTGCCGACGAAGTGCATCGTCGGGTACTTGGCGGCGTCGAAGAACGCGCCGGCCAGCAGGTCGTGGTCGCGCGGTGCCAGGAAGGTGGCGATGCTGTCGACCGGAATCGTGATGTCGGCCTTGCACTTCGCCGCATCGCGCGGGTCGAAGGTGTAGCTGCCGGTGACCTTGCTGAACACACCGGTGAACACGGCCACGCCGGCGTGGCCGACGCTGAACTGGGCGCCCGAATGGTCGGGGTCGACCCGGTAGCTGCCTGCCGGATCGCCGTGCTGGCGCGCATAGGCCTGCACCGCGGGGGTGCCGCCGGCTGCCATCGCCGGCGCGGCGAGCGCTGCCAGCCAGAGCATTGCGGCGCCCAATGCAAGATGGAGGCGGGAGGGGGTTTTCATGCGGAAGTTCCTTCAAGGGGCTGATGCAAGCGGGGCTTGCGGGAGGCGCCGCCAGCGCGGCGATCGACAACCAGGCGGGGCCGCGCGGCGCTCAGCGCGCGACCAGCAGGTGCACATGCACCGGGATCTCGCCCGACACCACGCTGGTGTCGGCCCAACTGCCGCCGCCGACGCCATAGCTTGCGCGGTCGAGCCGGAAGTCGACATCCATCGCCAGGTCGGCGCCCGCGGGGTGGGTGAGCAGCAGCACGCGCATCGGGTGGGTGGTTCCGCGCACCGTGAAGCGGCCGTCGACCCAGTAGCGACCGGGGCCGTCGGCGGTGAACCCGGTGGACACGAAAAGGGCCTGCGGATGGGCCTTGGCATCGAGCCAGTCGGGGCCGCGCAGCAGGCTGTCGGCCTGGCTGCCGCCGGCGTGGATGCTGGAACAAGCCACCGCCACGCGCACCTGGCTGGCGTGCAGGTCGGCCGGCGCGAAGCGCACCTGCGCCTGCACGGTCGCGAAATGGCCCTTCATCGCCACGCCCATCTGCCTGGCCTGAAAGCTCACCTGGGCGCCGGGCTGCACCTGGGTGTAGAGCTGCGCGGCGTCGGCGGCGCCGGCCAGCGCCAGCGCGGCGGCCAGCCCGAGCAGGCGGCGCGCCGCCCGCGATGCGAACACGAGGTTCATCGGATCACTCCTGGGAAGGGCCGGGAAGCATGCGCAGCAGCACCCCGTCGCGGTCGACCAGGTGGTGCTTGAGCGCGGCGCCGACGTGGGCGACGACCAGCGCGGCCATCGTGAAGTTCAGCCATTTGTGCACTTGCGCCAGTTCGCGCGCCAGCGCATGGTCGGCCGGCAGCAGGCTGGGCAGCGGCAGCACGCCCCACCACACCACCGGGATGCCGGCCGCCGAGCTCAGCGCCCAGCCCGACAGAGGGATGGCCAGGATCAGCAGGTACAGCAGTTTGTGCAGCGCGTCGGCAGCGTGCGCCTGCCAGCGCGGCACCGAATCGGGCAGCGGTGGCGGGCGGTGCCCGAGGCGCCAGAGCAGGCGCAGCACCACGAGCAGCAGCACGGTGATCCCCAGCCACTTGTGCCAGGAAATCAGCTGCAGCTTGCGCGGCGACAGCGCCAGGTCGCTCATGTACAGGCCGAGCGGGAACAGGCCGAAGATCAACACCGCGATCAACCAGTGCAGCAGCATCGCCGGCAGGGTGTAGCGCTGCGAGCGCTGCGCGGCGGGGTTTCGGGACGGGGTCGACGACATGCTTCAGATCTCCTGCGACGCAGGGCCTGCGCGCTGCTCGCTCGCGGCCTGCTCGAAAGTGCTGCGCAGGGTGTGCAGCGCCCGCTCCGCCTGCCGCAGCTGCGGCCGGGGGATGCGCTCGAACACCTGTTGCAGGTAACGGCCGTGGGCCGGGAAGACCTCTTCGAACAGCGCCTGCCCGGCCTCGGTCAGGCGCACGATCTGGCCGCGCCCGTCCTGCGGGTCGGGGTCGCGCCGCACCAGGCCCTTGGCCAGCATACGATCGATGACCCCGGTCAGCGTGCCCTTGGTGATCAGCGTGCGGGCACCCAGGGTCTTGGGGTTCATGCCCTGGGTGTTGCCCAGCGTGGCCAGCACGTCGAACTGCGCCGGGGTCAGGCCCCGGCGGGCGATGTCGGCCGCCGAGTAGCGCTCGAAAGCCTGGTACGCGCGTACCAGTTCGCGCAGCAGCGGCAGGTGGGATTGGGTCCGGGTCATCGCATGGCCGACCGAAGTGCCGTCGCGCAACCGAAGCGCATGACGAATCTCGGTTTGTTGAGGTCTTTGCAGCCGAATTATTGGTTCGTGTTAGAACCAATGTTACCAGTAGGGTCTTTTGTCGATCCGCCGTCCGCCAGCGCCTCGCCGGCGCGCAGCCTGCGCGACAGGCCGCTGCCGCGGCGCGTCAACCGCGCGAGCCCCTGCTCGAGGACCTGCGGCTGCGCGGTGCACAGGCTCAGGCGCGAGCGAGCGCGGGTGACCGCGGTATAGAGCAGCTCGCGCGTCACCCCGTGGCCGTCGCCCAGCACGACGACGGCGTGACCGAACTCCGAGCCCTGCGACTTGTGCACCGTGATCGCGAACGCCGTCTCCACGTGATCCAGCCTGGCCGCAGCGATCCAGCGCACGCCGCCGCGCTGCGCGAAGGCCACGCGCAACGCGTCCGCCGGCCCATGCAGCGCGACCCCGACATCGCCGTTGAACAAGCCCAGATCGGAATCGTTGCGGGTGACCATCACCACGCGGCCCGCGAACCACGGCGAGCCGCTGCCGAGCAGGTCGCGCGCACGCAGCGCGCGCTCGAGTTCGCGGTTCATCGCCTCCACCCCCAACGGGCCGCCGCGCACCGCGCACAGTACGCGGAACGACTCCAGGCCGCGCAGCACCCGCAGGGCCCACGCATCGCGCTGCGAGTCGTCGCCCACGCAGCCCGCGCGAGCCAGCTCCAGGCACTCGCGCAGCCCGCGGTCGGCCAGCGCGAGCTCGCCCACCTGGGTCGCCTCCGCCTGCTGCAGCCAGCCCAGTTCGGCCTGGCCCAGCAGCGCGGCGCGCGCCTGCGCGGCGTCGCCGCGCTGCACCGCGTCGGCCAGCCGCGCGATGCTCGAGCCGAAGCGGTGGCTGCGGCGCAGCATGACCACCGATTGGGCCAGCAGCGGCCCCTGCGGATCCTGCAGCCCCGGATCGATGGTCTGGCCGCTCAGGCGCAGCACCTGCGATGCCGTGCCCGGCCGGTAATGCCCCTGTGCGGCATGCCGGCACAGGTCTGCCAGCACCGCGCCCGCCTCCACGCTGGCCAGCTGGTCGCGATCGCCGAGCAGCACCAGCCGCGCCTGCGCAGGCAGCGCCTCGAGCAGCCTCGTCATCATTTCCAGGTGGACCATCGACGCCTCGTCGACCAGCACCACGTCGGCCGGCAGCGGGTGGCCCGGGTGGTGGCGCAGGCGTCGGTCGCCCGAGCGCGCTCCCAGCAGCGCGTGCAGGGTCCGCGCCGGCTCGATCGCGGCGGCCAGGCGCAGCGCCGGCGCGTCCTCTCCGACTCGGGAGGCCAGCAGGAGCAGCGCGGAATCGATCGATTCCTTCAGCCGCGCCGCGGCCTTGCCGGTGGGCGCGGCCAGCGCGATGCGCAACTGCCGCGGCTGCTCCGCGGTGGCCAGCAGCAGCACCAGCAGGCGGGCCGCGGTATAGGTCTTGCCGGTGCCCGGTCCCCCGGTGATCACGCACACCCGGCTGCGCAGCGCGATCGCGCAGGCGATGCGCTGCCAGTCCGCGCCGGCGTCGGCCGGCGGATCGAACAGCCTGTCCATCCACGCGGCGACCTCGCCACCCGGCTGCTCGGGCTCGTCGCGCGCTCGCGCCAGCCACTGCGTGGCCAGCCGTTGCTCGAAGTCGCGGTAGCGACGCAGGTACAGGCGCCCCGCCTCGAGAACCAGCGGACGGCCGGGATCCTCGCCGGCGTCGCGCTCGACGAACCACACGGCCGGGCTGTCCTGCAGCGCGCCTTGCCACGCCTGGGCGAGGGAGCTGGCGCCGGCGGGCGGCAGGTCCAGCGCCAACCCGCGCAGCGCCTCGGCCAGCTCCGGCTGCACGCCCAGGCCGACCAGCTCGTGCTCGTCGCCGAGCCGCAGGCAGGCGTGACCGAGGCCCTCCAGGTGCGCCAGCAGCGCGCTGGCCAACAGCACCTGGGGGTCGCCCGCGCCGCCGAGTTCGTCGACCAGCAGCGCCAGCGCGCGGTCGAGCCGGCGCAGCCAGCCTCGCGCCGCCCACTCCTGCAGCGCCTGCAGCACGCGCTGTCGCGCCTGCGGCTGCGGCGGCTGTCGTTGCAGGTTCATCGCAGCCCCTGCGCGACGCCCGCCGCGCCGCCGTCGCCACCCTGCAGCAACCGGTCCAGCCGGTCCAGCCAGTCGATGTCGGCGGGCATCGCGAAGCACCCTCGTTGCGGCCCCGCGATGCCGCGCAGGAACAGGCAGATGGCTCCGCCGAGCTGCAGCCGCGGCTGGTAGCCCGACCCCAGGCGCGAGCGCAGCAGCCGGTGCAGCGCCAGCAGGTACAACATGGCCTGCACGTCGTAGCGCTGCGCGGCCACCGCCGCCGCCAGCGCGTCGTGGTGGTAGTGGGCATCGTCCTCGCCGAGGGCGTTGGACTTGTAGTCCAGCACCCAGTAGCGCCCCTGGTGCTCGAACACCAGGTCGGCGAACCCCATCAGCAGCCCGTGCAGCCTGCGCTCGTCCAGCCGCGCATGCGGCCAGCCTCCCAGCCAGCGCCGGGCGCACAGGCTGTCGATGGCGCCGACCGCGGATGCCTCGACCGGAAACCAGAACTCCATTTCGGCCAGCGGGTCGCGCAACGCGGCCAGGCTGGCGCCCAGCGGCGGCAGCGGCGTGTGCAGCACCTGCTGCAGCCATTGCCACGCCGGCTCGGTCGCGTCCTGCCAGCCCAGGCGCGCGCAACGCTGCGCAAAGCCGCGGCGGATGGGCGCCGCGTCGCCGAAACCCTGCTCGGCCAGCCAGGCCAGCTGCTGGTGCAGGAAGCTGCCGGCCTGCGCGCCGCGCGCGAAGGCGTGCCACGGCGCGCGCGCGTCGCGCTGCCCGGCCGCGCCGACCGCTTGCCCCAGGTCGTCGATGTCCTGCTGGCGCGGGCCCGGCCCCGCGCGCACCGGCGCGAGGTCGCGCGCCAGCGCGCTGAAGCTCGCGACCTGCCAGTCGCGCTCGAACTCGGCGCGGTACGGCGGGGGCTCGCGCAACTCCCCCGCCTCGACGGACGGCGAGCGCAGCAGGCTGCGCTGCGGCGGCTGCCAGGCGCGCAGCGCCACCGCCGGCAGCCCCTGCAGCGCCTGCTGCAGCCATGCGCCGATGGGCGGCTCCCCGGCACCGGGCGCGGCACCCAGCAGCCTGCCCAGCGCGCAACCTGCGAAGTCCCTGCCGCGCACCGCGGCGACCCCTACCCACAGCGCATGCCGGGCACGCGTCAGCCCGACGTAGAGCAGCCGCAGGTCCTCGCGCAGCCGCAGCTCGTCGGCCTGGGCGCCCTGCCCGTCGGCCTCCCCGCCGGGCTCGTCGGCCGCATCGTCGGCGCTGCGGAAGTGGCCGGCGAACGGAAGGTAGACCAGCGGATACTCCAGCCCCTTGGACTTGTGGATGGTCACCACCCGCACGAGGTCGGATTCGCTTTCCAGGCGCAGCAACTGCTCCTCGGAGCCCGCGCCGCGCGTGGCCAGCGAGCGCTCCAGCCAGCGCACCAAGGCGTGCTCGCCGTCGATCCCGGCGCTGGCCCGCTGCAGCAGCTCGGCCAGGTGCAGCACATTGGTCAGCCGACGCTCGCCGCCGGGCGCGGCCAGCCAGCGGCGGGCCAGCTGCAGGCGGTGCAGCGCGGTGCGCAGCATCGGCAGCACCCCCTGGCGCTGCCAGATGGCGTGCAGCTCGAGCAACAGGTCGGCATGTCGCTCGAACACCCGGTCGTCGTCGGCCAGGGCCTGCATCTCCCGCAGCGACAGCCCGATGGCCGCGCTGGCCAGCGCGGCGCGCGCCAGCCGCGCATCGCGGGGCTGCGCCACCGCGCGCAGCCAGCGCAGCACCGCGCGCGCCTCGGCGCTGTCGAGCACCGACTCGCGCTCGCTGAGGTAGACGCTGGCCACTCCGCGGCGCTGCAGTTCGGCGCGCACGCACTGCGCCTCGACGCGGGTGCGCACCAGCACCGCGATATCGCGCGGCCGCAGCCGCTGCAGCGCGTCGCCGTCGCGCAGGCCGCACGACGGGTCGTTCAGGCGCGCGACGATGTGCTCGGCGCAGGCCTGGGCGAAATCCTCGCGCGCCATGCCCGCGCCCCGCGGCTGCTCGTCAAACACCATCTCGAGCACCGGCAGCGCTGCGCCGTCGCCGACCCACTGCTGCGGCAGGCCTCGCGCCGCCACGGCCACGAAGGGCAATGGGTTGTCCTCGCCGTCGCGATAGCCAAAGGCGCCTGCGCCGTCGCGCGCCTCGGCCTGCGCGAACAAGCGGTTGACCGCGTCCACCAGCGGGCGGCTGGAGCGGTAGTTGGTCTGCAGCACATAATGCCTTCCGGCCGTTGCGTGGCGGGCGCGGATGTAGCTGTCGATGTCGGCTCCGCGAAACGCGTAGATCGACTGCTTGGGGTCGCCGATCAGCAGCAGCGCGGCCTGCGGGTCGTTGTCGCGCAGACGGTACAGGCTGTCGAACAGCGCGAACTGAAGAGCCGAGGTGTCCTGGAACTCGTCGATCAGGACCACCGGGTACTGTTCGCGGATGCGCTGGCGCAGTTGCGCGCCGCCGGCGCCAGCGAGCGCCTGCGTCAGCCGCAGCTGCAGGTCGACGAAGCCGAAGCTGCGCGCCTGCTGCTTGAGTTCGGCCAGCCGCCGCTCGACCGCCGCGCAGGCGCGTGCGGCCAGCTCGCCGTCGGCGCGCGGCAGTGCCTGCAGGCGCTCGCGCAGCAGCGGCAGGCGCTCGAAGGCGTCGGGGATGCGGACCTCGCAACCCTTTTTCAGCGCCTGCCGCAGTCCCTGCGCGGCCAGCCTGAGCCATGCCTTGTCCTCCAGCTCCGGCTCGTCACCGTCGTGCGCCTGCGCCCATTGCTGCAGCAGCGCGAACCACGGGGCGACGCGCTGCGCCGACACCATGTTGGCCTTGAACGGGCTGGCCCCGCCTGCGCACACCTCCAGCAGCCATTCGCGCATCGCCGGCAGCTCGCCGACCCAGGCCTCGCGCAGCCGCCCCAGCTCGCGCAGGCGCTGCTGCTGCACCCGGCGCCACGCCGCGCCCAGCTCGCCGGCCGCGTCGTCGGCCCGCGCCAGCGCCGCATCGGCGCGCCGCCGCACACGCGCCGCCAGCTCGGAAGCGAAGGCGGGCAGGTCCGGCCACACCCGCAGCACCCCCTGGAGCTCCTCGCCTTGCAGCGGATAGACCTCGCGTCGCCAGACGTCGCGCAACGCCCCCTGCAGCAACTCCGAGTCGTCGGCCAGCAGTTGCTCGTCGAACAGGCTGCCGCTGGCCAGCGCGTGCTCCCGCAGCATGCGCTGGCACCAGGCGTCGATGGTGAACACCGCGGCATCGTCCATCGCGTCGGCAGCCAGCGCCAGCCGCCACGCCGCGGTTTCGCGCCCCGCCGCGTCGCCCGCCTGGCGCAGCAGGCCCTGCAGCACCGGGTCGTCGGCCGGCGGGTCGGCCTCGCCGCGGAAGCACGCTGCGGCCTGCGCCAGCCGCTGGCGGATCCTTTCGCGCAGCTCCTGCGTGGCGGCGCGAGTGAAGGTCATGACCAGGATCTGCGGCGGCGCCAGCGGCTCGCGCCAGGCGCTGGCGTCCTCGCCATGGCCGAGCACCAGCCGCAGGTACAGCGCGGCGATGGTCCAGGTCTTGCCGGTGCCGGCGCTGGCCTCGATGAGCCGGCTGCCCCACAGCGGCAGGCCCAGCGGCTGCAGCGGTTGCGGGGACTCAGCCATCGCCCGCCTGCTGCGGCGACAGCCGCGCGTCGCCCAACGCCAGCACCTGCATCTGCCGGTCCATCCAGTCGCAAAGCGGAGCGAACAACTGCTGGGAGTAGTGTTCGAAGCGGCCGTCGGCGCTGAGCGCGGCGAAGTCCCCGTACATGCGCTCCAGGTAGGGGTCGAGCAGGTCGCCGCGCTGCTGCTGCGAGCCCTCGTAGACCACCCGCGGCTGCCTGCCCCGGGCCTGGGCGATCGCGCTGCGCAAACCCCACGGCAGGGGCTCGCGCAGCGCCTGCGCCCAGGTCGCGAGCAACTGCCGCAGCGCGTCCAGCGCCTGCGGCGCCTGCAGCGCCCGCCACTGCAGCACCGCGTCCGGGCCGACGACGTAGCCGCCGCAGTCCAGCCCGCTGGCGGCGGCGCCCAGCATGCGCACCCACGCCGACAACAGCCGCTCGGGCCTGGGCTGGGCGGCGGCGCCGCCCAGCAGCCTGGACGCGCTGAGTTCCAGCCACACCGGAGTGGCCTGCGGGTGCTCCAGGCGCAGTCCGTCGAGCCAGTCTTCGAGGCGCACCTCGGCCGCGGCGTCGCCCGCGTGCAGGCTCAGGCGCCGCCGCGGCAGCGCCAGGGCGTGGCGGCGCGCCAGCGCGGCCCAGCACTCCAGTTGAGGCTCCAGCTGGCGCTCGAGCTGCTCGGCCCACCACTGTCCGGGCCCGCCCAGCGGCATGGCGCCCCCCGCTGCGGCGCGCTGCAGGCGCCGGCGCAGCACCGCCGCGGCGTCGCCGGCCGCAGGCGGCAGGTCGCCGAGCAACTGCTGCACCAGCGCGTGCCCGGCCAGGCCGCGCAGGTCGAAGGTCTCTTCGTCGGCGAGCGCCTCGCCGAGGTCGTCGAACTCGACCTGCAGGCGGGCGCGGAAATACAGCCTCACCGGGTTGCGCAGCATCGACGCCAGGCCGTCCAGGTCGGCCACCGGCGGCGCCGCGGCGCTCGCCGTCGCGCCGGCGTCGGCGACCCCGCCATCGACCTCGCCGGCGGAGTGCGCGGCGAACCACTCGCGGGCGTAGGTGCGCAGCCCCCCCGGCTGGAAGTAGCGCGGGCTGAAGGGCTGCAGCGCATGCTCGGTGGTGCGCCTTCGCAGCAGCGCCTGGCCTGCCGTCTCCCCGTCGCGCGGACTCGGCGCGGCGAAGCCGGCCGCCAGGTAGTCGCGCAGCTGCGACACCAGCACCGACGGCGCGAGCGCGGAGTTGTCGCGCTCGTTGCGCCCGCACCAGCTCAGGTACAGCAGGCGGCGCGCCGCCAGCAGCGCCTCGAGCATCAGGTAGCGGTCGTCGTCGCGCCGCGAGCGGTCGCCGGGCCGGTATTGCCCGGGCCACGCCATGAGGTCGAAGTCGCTGCGCTGGGCGATCCGCGGGTAGGCATCCTCGTTCATTCCCAGCAGGCACACCACCTCGAAGGGTATGGCCCGCAGCGGCAACAGGTTGCAGAAGGTCACGCCGCCGGCCAGGAAACGCCCGCTGGCGTTGCTGCGGTCGATGCGCTCCAGCCAGGCCGCGGCGAACACTTCGGCCGGCAGCGGCTGCTCGAAGTCGGCGCTCTCGCAATCGTGCAGCCACTGCGCCAGCCCCTCGTGCATCGCCGCCAGCGCGTCGCGCTCGCCCGGGTCGACCGGCTGCAGGCAGCGCTCGAGGAGCCGGCGCGCGCGCTGCGCCCACTGCGACGGCGTGGCCGGCTGGCCGGCCTGCTGCCACCAATCGTCGAGAGCCTCCAGCAGGTCGTGCAACACCCCGGCCAGCGCCGCGTCCAGGCCGCCGATGTCGGCCAGCGGCTCGACTCCCTGCCACGCCGGACCGTCGGCGCTGGCGTAGCCCAGCAGCATGCGGCGCAGCGCGAAGCGCAGCGTGTTGGCCTCGCCGCAGGCCTGCAGTCCGAAGTGGGCTCGCTGCCCGGCATGCAGTCCCCAGCGCGCGCCGGCGGCGGCCATCCAGCGCGCCAGCAGCGGCCGCTGATCGGCCTCGAGGCCGAAGCGGGCGGCCACCGCCGGCACTTCCAGCAGGTCGCAGATTTCGCTCAGGCCGACGCGCTGGCGGGAGATGCCCAGCAGCCACTGCAACGCCAGCAGCAGCGAGCTGCTGTTGCGTCGCTGCAGGTCGGCGATGTCGAAAGGGATGTGCCGCGCGTCGCGCGCCGCGTACTGGCCGAACACGGCGCGCACCGCGGGGGCGAAGGCCTCGATGTCGGGCACCATGACCACGATGTCGCGCGGGCGCAGCGGCGGCCGGTCCCCCCAGTCGCGAGCCAGCAGCTCGAGCAGCCGGTCGTGCAGCACCTCGACCTCGCGCAGCGCGCCATGGGTGATGTGGAACTGGATCGAATCGTCGGCGTCGGCGATCGGCGGCGCCTGGTGCTCGGCCAGTGGAAGCAGGTCGCGGATCGCCGCCTGCACGTGCTCGAGCAGGCTGCGCGGCGGCTGCTCGTCGAACACATCGGTGCGCGGCCATTCGGCCGCCGGCGCCAGCTCCGCCTCGCAGGCGTCGAGCTGGCGCATGAAGTCGCGCCCCTGGCGGCCCCACGCGGCCAGCAGAGGGTGGGCGTGCAGGTGCATCGACTGCAGCGGCAGCGCGGCCAGGTCGCGCCCGTTGCGCAGTGCCTGGCGTCGGCGCGCGCCGCGCAGCAGTTCGCGACCCTCGACGATGTCGGCCCAGTGGAAGCGGCAGGGATCGACCACCGCGACCAGCACCTGGCAGTGCCCGGCCAGCGCCACCAGCAGTTGCAGCAACCCCGGCGCCAGCGCCGAGGCCCCGAACAGGCTGACCCGCGGCGGCAGCGCCAGGCTGCCGGGAGCGCCTTCGCGCAGGCGCTGCAGCACCCGCTCGTGCACTTGCGGCCGCACCAGCAGCCGCGCCTGGTGGCCCAGGCCGTCGAGCAGATCGCGCCACAGCGCCGCCTGCCAGCGCTGCGCCTCGGGCAACGGCTGGCGCGCGCCCGCGGCGTCGACCAGCTGGTCGATGCCGCGCGCCCACAGGTCCAGCCAGTCGGGCCGCCACACCTGGTACTGGTCGTACAGATCGGCCAGCCGCTGCGCCAGCTCGTAGGCGCGCGCCTGCCGCTCGTCGTCGCGCAGCAGCGCAGCCAGCGGCTGCAGCGACGCGCTGCGACCGGCCTCGGGCAGCAGCCGCAACAGGCGCCAGACCAGCGCCTGGCGGTCCAGTGGCGAGCGGCTGGCGAGTTCGCCGGTGCCCAGCACCCGGCGGTAGACGCTCCACGCGAAGCGCCCCGGCAGGTCGACCTGCGTCGCGGCGCTGATGCCTTGCGACTGCGCCTGCGCGGCCTTGAACCACTCGCCCGCGCCGTTGCTCTGCACCAGCACGACCTCGGGCTGCAGCGCGCCCAGCGGCCAGCGCTGCTGGCAATGCACCAGCAGATCGTGCAGGTGCTCCAGCCGGTTGCCGTGCAGGACCAGCAGGCCGCGCGGCGGTGCGGCGGGCGGATCGGGCAGGTCGGGCGGATCGAGCAAGGGCGACACGGGGGCAGCGGCTTTGCCTGGCAGTGTAGGCGCTGGCGCAGCAGGCCCGGGGTTTTGGCGAGCCCGATCGATCAATCGAATTTTTCGTTTGATTCTATGTAAACCATTCGTTTGATTTCATGATCAAAGCTTCCTAAATTGGCATGCATCCCCCACAGCCACCGGCTGACGCAGGGGCCGCAATACGGCCCGGCTCGTCCCGTCATGATCCAAGAACTCTGGAATCGCGTGTTTTCCGTCGGCGAGCCGCTGCACGACCCGCAGGCCCATCCCGCGGGGAAGACCGAGGTTCGATCGACCACCTGCTACATGTGCGCCTGCCGCTGCGGCATCCAGGTGCATGTGCGCGACGGCGAGGTGCGGTTCATCGAAGGCAACCCCAACCACCCGTTGAACCGCGGGGTGATCTGCGCCAAGGGGTCGGCCGGAATCATGAAACAGGTGTCGCCGGCGCGCCTGACCCGGCCGCTGCGCCGCAAGAGCGGCGCCGAGCGCGGCAGCGGGGAGTTCGAGGCCATCAGCTGGGAAGAGGCCTTCGCGCTGCTCGAGCAGCGCCTGCGCCATCTGCGCAGCACCGACCCCAAGCGTTTCGCGCTGTTCACCGGACGCGACCAGATGCAGGCCCTCACCGGGCTGTTCGCGCGCGAGTTCGGCACCCCCAACTACGCGGCCCATGGCGGCTTCTGTTCGGTCAACATGGCGGCCGGGATGATCTACACGGTCGGCGGAAGCTTCTGGGAATTCGGCGGTCCCGACCTGGAGCGCTCCAAGCTGTTCGTGATGATCGGCACCGCCGAGGATCACCACAGCAATCCGCTGAAGACGGCGATTTCCGAATTCAAGCGCCGCGGCGGGCGCTTCCTGTCCATCAACCCGGTGCGCACCGGCTATTCGGCGGTGGCCGACGAGTGGATCCCCATCCGCCCCGGCACCGACGGCGCGCTGTTCATGGCGCTGCTGCACCTGCTGCTGCGCAGCGAACGCTTCGATCGCGAGTACACCAGCCTCTACACCAACGCGCCGCAACTGGTGCGGGTGCAACCCGGGCATCCCCAGAACGGCCTGTTGCTGCGCAACCCCGACGCCGACGAGGGGTCGCCCGATGCCCCGCTGAATTTCTGGTGGTGGGACCCGCGGGCGCAGCGCCCGGTGCCGGCCTGGACCGAGGGCGTGCAGCCCGCGCTGTGGGGGCGCTACACCATGCCCGACGGCACCCCGGTGGCCACCGCGCTGCAGTTGCTGCTGGAGCAGACCGGCGACTGCACGCCCCAATGGGCGGAGTCGATCACCGGAATCCCCGCCGCGCGCATCGAGCGCCTGGCCGAGGAAATGGCCCACGCGGCGCTGGACGAAGGCTGGGACGAACCGGTGCAATGGACCGACTGGTGGGGCCGGCGCCACGACAGCGTGCGTGCCCACCCGCTGAGCTTTCACGCGATGCGCGGCCTGGCGGCGCATTCCAACGGCTTCCAGACCATCCGCGCGATGTCGGTACTGATGAGCCTGCTCGGCACCATCGACACCCCCGGGGGATTCCGGCACAAGCCGCCGTACCCCAAGGAGATCCCCCCCAGCCTGCGCACGGTCAACGGCTGGAACCAGGTGCGGCCCGACACCCCGCTGCCCGCGGCCCCGCTGGGCTGGCCGACCCGCCCCGAGGAACTGATGGTCGACGAGCACGGCCAGCCGATGCGCATCGACAAGGCCTTCTCGTGGGAGCACCCGCTGGCGGTGCACGGCCTGATGCACAACGTCATCACCAACGCCTGGCGCGGCGACCCGTACCCGATCGACACGCTGATGATCTTCATGTCGAACATGGCGTGGAACTCGGCGATGAACACCCAGCGCGTTCGCCGCATGCTGACCGACCGCGACGACCACGGTGAATACCGCATCCCGTTCCTGGTCGTGGCCGACGCCTTCCACAGCGAAATGACGGCCTTCGCCGACCTCGTGCTGCCCGACACCACGTACCTGGAGAGGCACGACGCGATGTCCATGCTCGACCGGCCGATCTCCGAATACGACGGCGCGATGGACTCGGTGCGGGTTCCGGTCGTCCCGCCGCTGGGGGAGTGCAAGCCCTTCCAGGAAGTGCTGATCGAACTCGCGTCGCGGCTGGGCTTTCCGTCGTTCACCGCGGCCGACGGCAGCCGCAAGTACCGCGACTACCCGGACTTCATCGTGCGCTACGAGACCGCGCCGGGATCGGGCATCGGCTTTCTCACCGGCTGGCGCGGCGCCGACGGCAGCCGCTCGCTCAAGGGCGAGCCCAACCCCCGGCAATGGGAGGAGTACGCCAGCCACGATTGCGTGCACCTGACCCTGCTCGACGAGCCGCTGCGCTACATGCGGGGAGTCAACCGCGAGTACCTGCGCTTCGCCCGCGACCACGGCTGGCGCAAGCTCGACCTGCCGGCGGTGACCGCGATCTACAGCGACATCCTGCAGTCCTTCAGGCTGGCCGCCAGCGGCCAGGGCGCGCAGCGCCAGGCGCCGTTGCACCTGCGCGCTCGACTGCTCGAGCACTTCAGCCCGCTGCCGCAGTGGAGGCCCCCGCTGGAGCACGAGGCCGTCGACCTCGACGCCTACCCGCTGGCCGCGGTGACCCAGCGCCCGATGGCCATGTACCACGCGTGGGATTCGCAGAACGCCTGGCTGCGCCAGATCCACGGCCACAACCGGCTGCACCTGCACCCGTCGACCGCGCGCGCCGCCGGCATCGCCGACGGCGCCTGGATGTGGGTGGAATCGCCGTGGGGCAAGGTGCGCTGCCTGGCACAGTACTCCGAGGCGGTCGAGCCGGGCACGGTGTGGACCTGGAACGCCATCGGCAAGGCGGCCGGGATGTGGGGCCTGCAACCGGAAGCCGACGAAGCCAGCCGCGGCTTCCTGCTCAATCACGTGATCACCGACGAACTGCCGGCCAGCCACGGCACGCTGTCGAACAGCGACCCGGTGACCGGCCAGGCCGGCTGGTACGACCTGCGGGTGCGCATCTATCCGGCGCGCGCCGACGAAAGCCTGGACGACGCCGACGCCGGACGTTATGCCCAGGTCCACGGCGAGCCGCTGCAGGTTGCGCGCGACGACCTGCGCGCGCCGGCCTCGCAGCGCACCTGGCCGCTGCACCAGGCGCCGCCGCCCGCGCCCGGGCAGTTGCGCACGAGCGGCACGCACCGCCTGCTGCAATACATGGCGGGCGCCAGGCGCCGCCAGGCGCCCGCGCCCGCCGCGGCGCCGAACCCGAGCAACCAGCCTGCCGACCAGGGGAGCCGGCCATGACCCAACTCGCGCTGGTCATCGACCTCGACGTGTGCGTGGGCTGCCATGCCTGCGTGACCTCGTGCAAGCAGTGGAACACCTCGGGTGCCGCCGGTCCGCTGAGCGACATCGACCCCTTCGGCTCGGAGACCTCGGGGGTGTTCTTCAACCGCGTGCAAAGCTTCGAGGTCGGCAGTTTCCCGACCACCGAGGTGGTGCACTTCCCCAAGAGCTGCCTGCATTGCAAGGACGCTCCCTGCGTGCCGGTGTGCCCGACAGGCGCGTCCTACAAGCGCGCCGAGGACGGCATCGTGCTGGTCGACGCCGACAAGTGCATCGGCTGCAAGTACTGCTCGTGGGCCTGCCCCTACGGCGCGCGGGAGTTCGACGAGCCGCGCGGGGTGATGACCAAGTGCACCCTGTGCGTCGACCGCATCTACGACACCTCGATCCCCGAAAGCCGGCGCAAGCCGGCCTGCGTCAACGCCTGTCCGACCAACGCCCGGCTGTTCGGCGACGTCGACGACCCGCAGTCCGAGGTGTCGCGGGCCATCGCCGAGCGCGGCGGCTTCGCTCCCATGCCCGAGCTGGGAACGCGCCCGGCCAACCAGTACCTGCCGCGGCGCACCATGCGCGAGCCCAGCGCGCAGGCGCAGACCGCGCAGCCGCAGGCGCAGGCCTCGAGCGGCGTGTCGCTGCGCGACTGGCTGGCGGCGCTGCTCGGGCTGGGCGGCGACGCCCCGCAGCCTGCGCAGCAGGACCTGTCCCACCCGATACGCGACGCCGCCTCCGCGGCGCAGCGCTGAACGAGGAGCCGCGATGCGTCCCGCATGGTCCGTGATCTGGTTCACCACGCTGCTGGGCTGCGCCCAGGGGCTGGTGGTCGCGCTGGCGCTGGCCGGCCTCGGCGGCGCGCTGCCGGCCGGCCTGCTGCGCGACCTGCTGCTGCTGGCCTTCGCGCTCGGCGCGGTCGCGCTGGCCTGCTCGTTCGCCCACCTCGGCCAGCCGCTGCGCGCCTGGCGCGGCGTGGCGATGTGGCGCACCTCCTGGCTGTCGCGCGAGGTGATCGCGGCGCCGCTGTTCATCGCGCTGTGCCTGGCCGGCGCGCTCGCGGTGCAGCGCACCGGCAGCTGGCCGGCATGGCTGCAGGGCGTCAGCGTGCTGGCCGCGTTGCTGCTGTGGCTGTGCACCGGCAAGGTCTACGCGGCGATCGATTTCATCCGCGAGTGGGCGACCCCGCTGACCCCGCTGAACTTCGCGCTGATGGGCCTGGCCAGCGGCCACCTGCTGGCCGCCGCGCTGCTGGCCGAGCAGGGGGCGGCGGCCGCCGCGCTGCTCGGCCGCCTGGCGCTGCTGTGGACGGTGCTGGCGTGGATGTCGCGCGCGCTGGCGCTGGCCCGGCTGCGCCGCCTGCGCCGCGCCGGGTCCACGCAAAGCGCCATCGGCGCCGGCGCGCGCCCGGTGCGCCAGGTGTCGCGGGGTTTCACCGCGGGCAGTTTCAACCTCGAGGAATTCGGGCTGCACGCCTCGGCGCTGCTGCTGCGCCGGCTGCGCAGCCTGTACATGATCCTGGGCTTCGCGCTGCCCGCGGTGGTGCTGGCCGCGGTGGCCTGGTCGTCGGCCGACGCGAGCCTGCTGGCACTGCTGGCGCTGCTCCAGTTCGCCGCGCTGCTGGGCGAGCGCTGGGACTTTTTCGCCCAGGTCGACCACCCGCAGAACCACTATTACTCCGCCGCCCAGTAGCGCCGGCCACCGGCCGCACTTGCGCGCCGCTGCGCGGCGCCGCAGAATCGGCGGATGATCCAGGGACTGCTGCTGGCGGCCGGGCGCTCGCAGCGCTTCGGCAGCGACAAGCGCCACGCGCTGCTCGGCGGCGAGCCGCTGCTGCTGCGCACCGCCCGGCGCTGGCTCGACGCGCGCGACCCGGTGCTGGGCGACGTGCTGGTGGTGCTGCGCGAACCCGACGCCGCCGAGCGCGAACTGGCGCAGCGCCTGCAGCAGCTGGGGGCGTCCACCACCTTCTGCGCCGAGGCCCGGCTGGGAATGGGCCATTCGCTGGCCTGGGGAGTGCTGCAGACGCCGCGCGCCGAGGGCTGGCTGATCGGCCTGGGCGACATGCCGGCGCTGCGGCCGCAGAGCATCCGCGCCGTGGCCCATGCGCTGCGACCCGACGGCATCGTGCTGCCGACCCTCGACGGGCTGCGCGGTCATCCGGTCGGCTTCGGCGCCGCCTACGCCGGCGAACTGCTGGCGCTGCGCGGCGACAACGGCGCGCGCACCGTGCTGCAGGCCCATCGCGACGCGCTGCAGTGGCTGGAACTCGAGGACCCCGGCCTGCTGCTCGACGTCGACGAACCCGCGCAGCTGTCGCGCGCCGCCGACGCGCAAGGCGAGCCCGCGACGCCGCGCAGCTAGCGCGGCGGCCACGCCGCGCGGGGCTTCAGCGCCTGCGCAGCAGTTCGGCCAGGCTGGCCGCCAGCTGCTCCAGGCTGGCCAGGTTGTGCACCGCCAGCATCGCGTCGCTGCCGGCGTGCAGCGCCGCCGCGCCGCGCGCGCTGGGTTCGTAGGCCGAGTAGCGCAACAGCGGGTTGAGCCAAAGAATGCGCCGGCTGCGCCGGCGCAGCCAGGCCAGTTCCTGCTGCAATTGCGCCGGCTCGCCGGTGTCCAGTCCGTCGCTGATCAGCAGCACCAGCGTGCGCCTGCCGACCAGGCGTCGCGCATGTTCGCGGCGCAGCGTCGCAAGGCACTCGCCCAGACGCGTGCCTCCGGCGAAATCGCTCACCGCCGCGGCCGCCGCCGCCAGCATCTCGTCGCTGTCGGCGTGCTCGAAGGCCGCGGTCAGGTCGGTCAGGCTGGTGCCGACCGCGAACACGTCGCGCCGCCGCAGGCCGCGCGTGGCCGAGTGCAGGAAAGCCAGCAACAGGCGCGTATAGCGCTCCATCGAGCCCGACACGTCGACCAGCACGAGCAGCGGCGGCGCCTCGCAGCGGCGCTGCAGCCGCGGCAGCTCGACGCATTCGCCGCCGCGGCGCGCCGCCGCGCGCAGCAGGCGCGGCCAGTCGGCGCGCGCGCCGCGCAGGCCGCCGCGCAGGCGCCGCGCCGGCAGCTGAGGAAGCGGCAGCGGTACGTCGCGCACCAGCCGCTCGAGCAAGCGGTACTCGGCCGCGCCGAGGGAGTTGAAGTCGGCGTGGCGCAGCTGGCGGCCGCCCCCGGCGCTCATCGCCGCGTCGAACTCGACCGCCTGCTCGCGCGGCGGCGGTTCGCGCCGGCCCCGCGCAGCCGCCAGCGCCTCGCGCACCCGCGGCCGCTGGCGCGGCGGGTCGGCCCTGCCCTCGGCGCTGGGCAGCATCTGCGCAAGCAGCTTGGAGGCCACCGCCGGATCGCGGAAAAAGGCGTCGAAGAGTTCGCGGAACACCCCGCGGTCGCGCTCGTGGCCGACCAGCACGGCCTCCAGCGCAGCCTGCAGGTCATCGCGTCGCTGCAGGCCGACGAGTTGCATGGCCTGCGCGGCCAGCGCGATGCGCGAGGCGTCCAGCGGCAGCCCGGCGCGCCGCAGCGCGCGCGCGAAGCCGCCCAGGTTGGGCAGCAGCTTGCCGTGGCGTGCGTCGCCGAGCAGCACCGGGCGCCTCCGCGGCGAGCGTCAGTCGGCGGCCGCCGGCGCGAGCAGCGCGTCGGCCAGGTCGCGGGTCAGCGCGGCCACGTCCTCGCGCTGCTTGAACAGGATGCCGGCGGTATCGGTGACCACCTCGGGGTCGAGGTGCAGGGTGTCCAGCGCGACCAGCGCGCGTGCCCATTCCACGCTTTCCGCGATACCCGGCATGCGCTGGAAGGTGCCCGCGTAGGGCGTGCTGCGCAGGCGCGAGACGAACTCGGCGACCTGGCGCGTCAGCTCGGCGGGAGCCTGCGGCACCTGCGCCTGCACGATCGCCAGTTCGCGCTCGCGCTCCGGGTAGTCCAGCCAGTGGTACAGGCAGCGCCGTTTCACCGCGTCGTTGAGCTCACGCGTGCGGTTGCTGGTCAGGATGGTCACCGGAGGCACCTCGGCGCGCACCGTGCCCAGCTCGGGAATGCTCACCTGGTATTCGCCCAGGTACTCCAGCAGGAAGGCCTCGAAGGGCTCGTCGGCGCGATCGACCTCGTCGATCAGCAGCACCGCGCCCGGCGGCGGCGCCTGCAGCGCCTGCAGCAGCGGGCGGTGGATCAGGTAGCGCTCCTGGTAGACCTCGCGCTCGATCTGCTCGGCCTGCGCGGTTCCCTCGGCGGCGCGCATATGGAGCAGCTGCGCCGAGTAGTTCCATTCGTACAGCGCCTCGCGCAATTCCAGGCCGTCGTAGCACTGCAGGCGCAGCAGCTGGCGGCCGAGCACCGCGGCCAGCGACTTCGCCAGTTCGGTCTTGCCCACCCCCGGCTCGCCTTCGAGCAGCAGTGGGCGCTGCAGCCGCAGCGCCAGGAACACCGCGGTGGCCAGCCGGCGGTCGGCGAAGTAGCCGACCCGCTCGAGAGCCGCGCTGAGGGAATCGATGTCGGAGGGCAATGCGGGGTTCCTCGCAGGATCGGGCGGCCCGGCGCCGCGCGCCCCGCGGACGGGGAGCGCGGCGCGCCGGGCCTTGCCCCGGCAGGCCTCAGGCCAGCGCCTGGGCCACCGCGCGCTGGGCCATCACGCCGATCAGGTTGGCGCGATATTCGGCGGTGGCGTGCAGGTCGCTGGCCAGGCCGGTCGGGTCGATGGCCACCGCGGCGGCGGCCTGCGGCGTGAAGCTGGCGCCCAGCGCCCGCTCCAGCCCGGCATGCCGGAACACTCCGCTGCCGCCGCCGGTCACCGCCACCCGCACGCCATCGTCGCGCTGGGCGACGAACACGCCGATGAGGGCGAAGCGCGAAGCGGGCTGCTTGAACTTCATGTAGGCGGCGCGGCGCGGGATGGGGAAATCGATCGCGGTGATCAGTTCCCCGTCCTCGAGCGCGGTGGTGAACACCCCGACGAAGAAGTCGTCGGCAGCGATCGTCCGCTTGGTGGTGTGCACGGTCGCGCCCAGCGCCAGCACCGCGCTGGGATAGCAGGCGGCCGGGTCGTTGTTGGCCACCGAGCCGCCCAGCGTGCCCATAGCCCGCACCTGGCGATCGCCGATGTGCGAGGCCAGCGCGGCCAGCGCCGGGATCGCCTGGCGCACGTCGGCGCTGGCCGCGACCTCGGCGTGGCGGGTCATCGCGCCGATGCGCAGGCTGCCGCCCTGCCGGCTGATTCCCTTCAGGTCCGCCGCGCGCCCGAGATCCACCAGGGAATCGGGCTGGGCGATGCGCAGTTTCATCGCGGCCAGCAGGGTCTGGCCGCCGGCCAGCGGACGGGCTCCGGCGGCGGCGTGGCGAGCCGCTTCGGCGGCGTTGCTGGCGCGTTCCAGTTGGAAGGCATACATGGTGTCGGTCTCCTCAGGCCTTGGCGCCGCGGATGGCCTGCCACACGCGAAGCGGCGTGGCCGGCATGTCGAAATCCTTCACCCCCAGCGGCGCGAGGGCGTCGAGCACGGCATTGATCACCGCCGGCGGCGAGCCGATGGCCCCGGCCTCGCCGCAGCCCTTGGTGCCCAGCGGGTTGTGCAGGCAGGGGGTGCAGACGGTGTCGAGCTTGGGCATCGGCAGGTCGTCGGCGCGCGGCATCGCGTAGTCGCTGAACGACGCGGTGAGCAGTTGGCCGCTGTCGCGGTCGTAGACGCACTGCTCGAGCAGCGCCTGGCCGATGCCCTGCGCGATTCCGCCATGCACCTGGCCCTCGACGATCATCGGGTTGATGATGGTGCCGAAGTCGTCGACCGCGGTGAAGCGGTCGACGCGGGTGACCCCGGTCGCCGGGTCGACCTCGACCTCGCAGATGTAGGTTCCGGCCGGATAGGTGAAGTTGGTCGGGTCGTAGAAGGCGGTTTCGTTGAGCCCCGGCTCGAGCTTGTCCAGCGGGTAGTTGTGGGGCACGTAGGCGGTCAGCGCGACCTGGGCGAAAGGCACCGACTTGTCGGTCCCCTTGACCGTGAAGTTGCCGTCGGCGAACTCGATGTCGGCGTCGCTGGCCTCCAGCAGGTGGGCCGCGATCTTCTTCGCCTTGGTCTCGATCTTGTCCAGCGCGCGCATGATCGCCGCGCCGCCGACGCTGATCGAGCGCGAGCCGTAGGTCCCCATGCCGAAGGGAATGCGCCCGGTGTCGCCGTGCACCACGTCGACGTTTTCCACCGGAATGCCCAGCCGCGCGGCGACCACCTGGGCGAAGGTGGTCTCATGCCCCTGGCCATGGCTGTGCGAGCCGGTGAACACCGTGACGCTGCCGGTCGGATGCACCCGCACCTCCCCGCACTCGAACAGCCCGGCACGCGCTCCCAGCGCGCCCGCGATGTTGCTGGGCGCCAGCCCGCAGGCCTCGATGTAGCTGGAGTAGCCGATGCCCCGGCGCAGGCCCTTGGCCTCGCTGGCCGCGCGTCGCGCCGCGAACCCGGCGACGTCGGCGAGCTGCTGGGCGCGGGTCATGCAGGCCATGTAGTCGCCGGTGTCGTACTGCAGCGCGACCGGGGTCTGGTAGGGCCACTTGTCGATGAAATTGCGCTTGCGGATCTCGTCCTGCGCCAGCCCGAGTTCCCAGCCGCAGCGCGACACCAGTCGCTCGAGCAGGTAGGTCGCCTCCGGGCGGCCGGCGCCGCGGTAGGCGTCCACCGGCGCGGTGTTGGTGAACCAGGCGTCGACTTCGACGTAGATCTGCGGAGTCTTGTACTGCCCCGCCAGCAGCGTGCCGTAGAGGATGGTCGGCACCGCGGTGGCGAAGGTCGACAGGTACGCCCCGAGCGCGGCATGGGTGTGCACCCGCATCGCCAGGAAATGGCCCTGTGCGTCCATGGCCATTTCGGCGTGGCTGACGTGGTCGCGGCCGTGGGCGTCGCTGAGGAAGGCCTCGCTGCGATCGGCGGTCCATTTCACCGGCCGCCCGCCGAGCTTCTTCGACGCCCAGGTCAGCGCGACGTCCTCGGCATACAGGTAGATCTTGGAGCCGAAGCCCCCGCCCACGTCGGGTGCGATCACCCGCACCTTGTGCTCGGGCAGTCCCATCACGAAGGCCGTCATCAGCAGGCGCTCGACGTGGGGGTTCTGGTTGGCCACGTACAGCGTGTACTCGTCGGAAGCGCGGTTGTAGCTGCCGATGGCCGAGCGCGGCTCGATGGCATTGGGCACCAGCCGGTTGTTCACCAGGTCCAGCCTGGTCACGTGGGCCGCCGAGGCAAAGGCGGCGTCGACCGCCGCCTTGTCGCCCAGCGCCCATTTGTAGCAGTGGTTGTCGGGGGCGGCCTCGTGCAGTGCCACGCCCTTGCCGGCGGCCGCGTCGTCGACCGCCGCCACCGCCGGCAGCACCTCGTAGTCGACCTCGACCATCTCGGCCGCATTGCGCGCCTGCTCGAGGCTGTCGGCCACGACCATGGCGACGTGATCGCCGACATAGCGCACCTTGCCCTGCGCCAGGATCGGGTGGGGCGGCTCCTTCATCGGCGTGCCGTCGGTGCTGGTGATCAGCCAGCCGCAGGGCAGGCCGGCGATCTTGTCGGCGGCGACGTCGGCGCCGGTGAACACCCCGCGCACCCCGGGCGCGCCGCGCGCGGCCGCGGTGTCGATCGAGCGCACCACCGCGTGGGCGTGGGGCGAACGCACGAACACCGCGTACAGCTGGCCGTCGAGCTTGATGTCGTCGGTGTACTGGCCGCCCCCCGTGAGGAAGCGGTAATCCTCCTTGCGGCGCACGGCCTCGCCGATGTGCGGCAACTTGGCGAAATCGGATGCTCCCATTTCGACTCTCCTATGGTGTATGGACTAGGCAGGCAACGGCCCGGCTCAGGCCTTGGGCATCGACTCGCGGCCCTTCTGCACGGCCTTGACAATGTTGTGGTAGCCGGTGCAGCGGCACAGGTTGCCTTCCAGCAGTTCGCGGATCTCCTGCTCGCTGGCGTGGGGGTGCTTGTTGCACAGGTCGATGGAACTCATGACCATTCCGGGAGTGCAGAATCCGCATTGCAGGCCGTGGCATTCCTTGAACGCGGCCTGCATCGGGTGCAGGCTGCCGTCGGCGGCCGCCAGGCCCTCGATGGTCGTGATCTGCGCGCCGTCGGCCTGGGCGGCCAGCATGTTGCACGACTTGACGGCGTTGCCGTCGAGCAGCACGGTGCAGGCGCCGCACTGCGCGGTGTCGCACCCGACGTGGGTGCCGGTCAGGCGCAGGTGTTCGCGCAACGCCTGCACCAGCAGGGTGTTGGGGGCGACGTCGATGGTCTCGCGGCGGCCATTGACGGTCAAGGTGACTTGCATCGCGGGTCTCCTGATGGATGCGGCGGGCGCCGGGCCCGCCGCCAGAGCGTGGATTCGCCGCCCATTGTTGGGGTCCGTGCCTGCGGCCTCAAGCCAAGCCCTTTAGGGAAAACACTGAATTTCGGCCAACGCAGCAGGAAATTTCTCAAAATAGAACAATCACGGAAGCGCACCCGCACAGCCAGGAGCCACCGATGCCCTCCTCCTCCGCCGTTTTGCCCGACCGCCGCCTGCAGGACATCGCCCAGGCGCGCCGCCTGGTGATGGCCGAGGGCCGGCAGTTGCCGCCGGCCGTGCTGGGCGCGCGGCGCGACTGGATCGAGCGCTCGTGGCTGCGCTGCCTGCAGCGAGGTCGCAAGCCCGACGAGAAGGTCGAATTCGATTGTGTCCCGCGTTCGGCCCAGCGCGACAGCCGGGAGCGCAACCAGCGGTTGCTGGACGCGGCCTCGCCGCTGCTCGACGAACTGGCGCGGGCCATCGCCCGCACGCGCTACTTCGCGATCCTCACCGACGCCCAGGGCACGGTCATCGACGTGCGTGGCGCGCTCGACCATGCCGACCCGCGGGTGCACTGCATCGCCCGCGTGGGCGTCGACCTGTCGGAAGCCAGCATCGGCACCAGCGCGATCGGCGCCGCGCTGAGCGAACACCGCAGCGTGTGGCTGCACCGCGGCGAGCACTTCTACCACGACACCTCGGTGTACAGCTGCGCCGGAGCACCGCTGTTCGGCCCCGACGGCCGCTGCATCGGCATGCTCGACCTGACCGGGGTGGAGGCGCTCGAGCGCCCCGAGCTCGCCGACCTTGCCGCCCAGGTGGCGCGACGCATCGAGAACGCGCTGGTGCAGCGCCAGCCGCACGCGCTGGCGCTGCGCATCAACTGGCCCGGGCAGGAACCGGGCAGCCCGACCGACGCGCTGCTGTGCCTCGACGCCGATGGCTGGATCTGCGCGGCCAACCGCGCGGCGCGCGCGCTGGTGCCGCAGCTGACCGGCATCGGCGCGCGGCTGCATGCCGGCGAGGTCTTCGCGCTGGCGCCGCAACGTCTGTTCGACCATGCCCGCGCCAGCGAGCTGCTGGACACCGGGCCGCTCGAAGCCCCGCTGTGGTCCGGGCTGCTGGTGCAGGTGCGGGCGCGCCGCGCCGGCCACGACGCGCCGGCGCCGCTGGCCTCGGCGCGCAGCCGCATGTCGCTGCAGCAACTGCAGGACGCGCTGGTGCGGCAGGCGGTCGAGGCCGCGCGCGGCAACGTCGCCGAAGCCGCGCGCGCACTGGGAATCAGCCGCGCCACGGTGTACCGCAAGCTGGGAACCCGCCGCTCCCGCGCCCCCGCGGCCGGCGAGGATCGCTGAGTCCGCACGCGGCGGCCTCAGCCCCCGCGCAGCGCGCCGAACACCTTCTGGATGAGCGCCGAACCGGCCGCCGCCGGGTCGGCGCGGATGGCCTGCTCCTCGTCGCCGATGGCCTGGTACAGCCGCGCCAGCGCCTGCCGGGTCACGTACTGGTCGACGCTGGCCTGGTCCTGTTTCACGAGGCCGAAGCGCGCGGCCTGCGCGGCGTAGCGGTCGTAGGTCCGTGCCAGCCCGATGCGGGCGGTCGCCTGGTGCACGATGGGCTCGAAGCTGCCCTCCAGTTGGGTCTGGGTCTGGGCGCGGAAGTAGTCGGTGGCCGAATGCGGGCCGCCGCTCAGGATGCCCTTCGCGTCGGCCAGGGTCATCCGGCGCACCGCCTGCACCAGCAGGCCGCGTGCCTGCGGCACCGCGGCCTCGGCGGCGCGGTTGATGGCCAGGTGCAGCGAGTCGACCTGCGCGCCCATGCCGGCCATGCGCATCAGCGACGAGGCCTGCTGCAGCGCCGGCGGCAACGGGATGCGCCACTTCGGGCTGCCCCAGAAGCCGTCGCGCCGGCCGAGGGTGGACACCGCGACGTCGACCCCGCGCGCCAGCGCCGCCTTCAGTCCCTGGCCGACCTGGGAGTTGCTCAGCGCGCCCAGCGCCGGCGTGGCGCCGCTCGGCGCGGCAGGGGCCGCCGGCGCCGCCGGCTGCGAACCCAGTCCGGGCAGCGAGCTCAAGCCTCGCTGCAGCTGCCCGAGGTCGAAACCCCAGGCGACCGGCGCCAGCCAGCCGCAGCCCAGGCCCAGCGCGGCCAGCAGCCGGCGCCTGCGCCGGCGATCGCCGAGCGCGACCGCCCCGCCCCGGGCTTCACTGCGCGCCATGCTGTTCCTCGCGGAATTCCAGCTCCCGCGCCTCGCCCGGCGAGCGCGCGAGTTCGCGCTGGCGCAACTGCACGCGCCGGATCTTGCCCGACAGCGTCTTGGGCAGTTCGGCGAACTCCACGACGCGGATGCGCTTGTACGGCGCCAGCCGATCGCGGGCGAAGGCCAGGATGTCCATCGCGGTTTCGCGGTTCGGCGCGACCCCGTCGCGCAGCGCCACCACCGCCTTGGGCACCGATCCGCGCAGCGCGTCGGGCGCCGGCACCACCGCCGCCTCGGCCACCGCGTCGTGCTCGATCAGCACGCTTTCGAGCTCGAAGGGGCTGATGCGGTAGTCGGCGGCCTTGAACACATCGTCGGCGCGCCCGATGTAGCTCAGGTAGCCGTCGGCGTCGCGGCTGGCCAGGTCGGAGGTGCGGTAGTAGGCGCCCCGGCAGGCCTGCGCGGTCTTCTCGGGGTCGCCGTCGTAGCCCAGCATCAGACCCAGCGGGCGCTGCGACAGGTCCAGCGCGACCTCGCCGTCGTCGCCCGGAGCGTCCTGCGGGTCGAGCAGCGCCACCTTGTAGCCGGGAAGCGGCCGTCCCATCGAGCCGGGCTTGACCGGCTGCCCCGGGGTGTTGCCGATGATCGCCGTGGTCTCGCTCTGGCCATAGCCGTCGCGGATGGTGATTCCCCATGCGCGTTGCACGGTCTCGATGACCTCCGGGTTCAGCGGTTCGCCGGCGCCGACGAGTTCGCGCAGCTTGACCTGCCAGCGCCCGAGGTCCTGCAGGATCAGCATGCGCCACACGGTCGGCGGGGCGCACAGCGAGCTGACCTCGTAGCGCTGCAGCGCGTCGAGCACCGCGCAGGCATCGAAGCGCTGGTAATTGAACAGGAACACCGTCGCGCCGGCGTTCCAGGGCGCGAAAAAGCAGCTCCACGCATGCTTGGCCCAGCCCGGCGAGCTGATGTTCCAGTGCACGTCGCCGGGGCGCAGGCCGATCCAGTACATGGTCGACAGGTGGCCGACCGGGTAGCTCTGGTGGCTGTGCAGCACCAGCTTCGGGCGCGACGTGGTGCCCGAGGTGAAATACAGCAGCAGCGGATCGTCGGCCGGGGTCGGCCCGTCCGCGACAAACTCGGCCGGCGCCGCCTGCGACCCGGCGTAGTCGGTCCAGCCGGCAGCCGAGCCGCCGACGACCACGCGGGTGTAGTCGCCGGGCAGCTCGGCGAAGCGTTCGACCGCGCCGATGCTGCAGACCACATGGCGCACCCCGCCGCGCTCGAAGCGGTCGCGCAGGTCGTCGACACTGACCAGCGTGGTGGTCGGCACGATCACCGCGCCGAGCTTGATGCAGGCCAGCATGGTTTCCCACAGCGCCACCTCGTTGGGCAACAGCAGCAGCACGCGGTCGCCGCGCCGTACCCCCAGGCCACGCAGCCAGCCCGCGACCTGGTGCGAACGCCGGGAGATCTGGTCGAAGCTCAGCCGATGCTCGCTGCCTCCTTCGTCGACGATCCACAGCGCGGTGCGCGGATTGCCGCGGGCCATCGGGTCGAAGTAGTCGAGCGCCCAGTTGAAATGCCGCAAGGCCGGCCAGCGGAAGCCGGCGTAGGCGGCCTGGTAGTCGCTCCGGTGCTGCAGCAGGAAATCCCGCGCCTCGACAAAAGCCCCTGCGTCGGTTTCGAAACCCATCGTCGGTCTCCCAGCCAGTCTGCGGACAATACCCACACGTGCGGTAAGGGTACGCCCGGGGCGCCCATGACGCCAGCCCGGCGCCGGGTGTTGAAGCACAATGGATCGGCGCGGCCCGGTCGGCCGCGATGGCGCGGGGGACTGAGCGATGACCGATATCCTGGCCGGGCACCTGCTGGTGTCGTGCCTGATCGACCTCGGGGTGGACCTGAGCTTCGGGGTGCCCGGCGAGAGCTACCTGGCGGTGCTCGACGGCCTGTACGCCCGGCGCGACCGCATCCGCTTCGTCAGCTGCCGGCACGAAGGCGGCGCGGCGTTCATGGCCGAGGCCTACGGCAAGCTCACCGGCAAGCCCGGGGTGTGCCTGGTCACGCGCGGGCCGGGCGCCAGCAACGCGGCCATCGGGCTGCATACCGCGTTCCAGGACTCGACTCCGCTGCTGCTGCTGGTCGGCGACGTCGGCGGGTCGATGCGCGAACGCGAGGCTTTCCAGGAAGTCGATTTCGCGGCCATGTTCGGCCCCAGCACCAAGGGCATGGCCAAGCGGGTCGAGCGCATCGACGACCCCGCGCGCATTCCCGAGGCGCTGCGACGCGCCTACGCGACCGCGGTCAACGGCCGCCCGGGACCGGTGGTGCTGGTGCTGCCCGAGGACATGCTGACGCGCCGCGTCGCCGTGCCGCCGCCGCTGCCGCCGGTGGTGCCGGCGCGCCCCGGCTGCGACCCGGCGGCCGGCCGCCAGCTCGAGCAGCTGCTGCGCGCCGCGCAGCGTCCGCTGGTGCTCGCCGGCGGCGCCTTCGGCGTGGCCGGGGCGCGCGCGCTCGAACGCTTCGCCGCCGCGTGGCAGGTTCCGGTGGCCAATGCCTTCCGCTTCCAGGACACCTTCGACAACTGGCATCCCCAGTACGCCGGCGACGTCGGCATCGCGATCAACCCGCAACTGGCGCGGCGCATCGCCGAGGCCGACCTGCTGCTGGCGCTGGGGCCACGGCTGGGCGAGATGACCACCGGCGGCTACACCCTGCTGCAGGTACCGCGGCCGCGCCAGCGGCTGGTGCACGTCCATCCCGACGCGACCGAGCTCGAGCGGGTCTACCAGGCCGACCTGGCGCTGTGCGCGGCGCCCGACGCGGTGGCTGCGCTGCTGGCCGGGCTCGCGCCGCCGGCCGAGCCGGCGTGGCAGTCGTGGAGCCGGCAATGCAGCGCCGACTACCTGGCCAACCTGCAGGGCCCGCTGCCGCCCGCCGGCGCGCTGGACATGCGCGAGGTCGTCGACGTGGTGCAACGCCTGCTTCCCGCCGACTCGGTGCTGAGCAATGGCGCGGGCAATTTCGCCAACTGGCTGCACCGCTTCTTCCGCTACCGCGGGCTGTCGGCCGGGCTGAAGACCCAGCTGGCGCCGACCAGCGGCGCGATGGGCTACGGCGTGCCGGCCGGAATCGCGGCCAACCTGGCCAGCGGCCGCACCAGCCTGACCTTCACCGGCGACGGGGACTTCCTGATGAGCTCGCAGGAACTGGCCACCGCGCGCCTGTACGGGGCGCGCTCGATCGTCGTGCTGGTCAACAACGGCGGCTACGGCACCATCCGCATGCACCAGGAGAGGCGCTACCCGGGGCGGGTCAGCGGCACCGACCTGGCCAACCCCGACTTCTGCGCGCTGGCGCGCGCCTACGGCTGGAGCGCGCAGCGCATCGAGGCCACCGCGCAGTTCGAACCCGCGCTGCGCCAGGCGCTGCAGCACGACCAGGGCACGCTGCTCGAGCTGGTGCTGCCGATGGAGCAGATCAGCACCCGCCAGACGCTGCAGCAGATGCAGGGCTCGCGCAGCTGACCGGCCGGCAGCGGCTCAGCGGATGCGAAACACCACGCCATCGCCGTGCGGGCCGCCGGCGCCGGTGATGCCGTGGATGGCGTCGGCGCGGGTGATCAACAGGCTGCTCGCCGGATAGGCGCCGATGCGCGAGGGGTCGCCCGGCTCGCCGAAGGAATGGTGGAGCAGCGCGCTGCCGCCGTCCGGATCGAAGCTGTAGAGCGCGCCGGCCGCGTGCTCGCCGCCGAGTTCGCTGATTCCATACAGCCTGCCGTCGCTGCCTTCGGCGAGCACACCCCGCGGCACCCGCGGCACGTGGTCGCGCTCGCGCCACCGATACAGCCGCAGCCTTCCATCGGCGTGGGCGCGAAACATCGCCAGCGGCTCGTCGGCCCGCTGCAGCACGCCGAACAGCTCGCCCGCGCGGGTTCGCACCAGGCCGTAGCTCGGCGACGGGAAGTCGTCCGGGATCGACACGACCGTGCGCAGCGTGCGGGCCTGCAACGCGTAGCCGAACACCCCACCCTGACCGTGCATTCCGCCTTCGATGGCCGTGCCGTACAACGTGCGGGTGCGCGGGTCCTCGGCCAGCTGCCCGGCGGGTGAATACAAGGCATGGACATGCGCGTCGGCCTCCCCGTCGCTGTCGCAGGTCTGTTCGGGGTCCCGCTGCTGCAGTGCCTGCAGGTCGCGGAAGGCATGCACCACCTCGACGCGTCCGCTGTGCGGCACGAAGCGGTACAGCGTCCCGCCGCCGTGCCGCCCGCCGGTTCCGGTCAGGCCGTAGAAGCGGCCGTCGCTGGCCAGCAGCAGCGGCGAACTCGGGGAACTGCCGTCGGCCTCGTCGTCGAACTCGTGCACCACGCTGTACGCGCCCTGCGGGCTGAGCCGGAACACCACGCCATGCGGGTGGCGCTCGTCGAGGGTTGCGACGCCGTACAGGTTGCCGTCCGGCCCCACGCTGAGGCGCTGCGGCTCCTCGTCCATCGCTCCGCCGTCGAAGGAGTGCAGCACCGTGGTGGTGCCGTCGGCGGCGATGCGGATCACCGCGCCTTGGCCGTGCGCTCCGCCGTTCTGGGTCAATGCGAACAGACGGCCCTGTGCGTCCTCGACCAGCGCGCTGGCGTTGCCGGCTCCGCCCATCGCGGCACCCAGCGCGTGCACGCTCTGCGGGCTGCCTTCGTGGCAGCGCAGCTGCAGGCCCTCGACGTCGGCGTCGGCGATGCCGCTGCCGCCGAGCACCTCGCAGGACTGCCCCGGCGGTTGCCCGGTGACACGGACCTCGTAACGCTGGCCCGCGGCGAGTCGCCGGCCGAACGCGAACGACCCTGCCTGGCGGACGACCACGCTGTCGAAGCCCTCGTTCAGGCTCAGCGTGACGCGGCCGCGCAGGCCGGCGGCGACCCCTGCGATGCGAAAGGGTCCGGACTCGCCGGCCAGCCGGGTCGCCAACGGTACGAGCCCCCGGGAGGATGGGGCCGGATCTGCGCCGCCGCAACCCGCCAGCACGACGCACAGCGCGCAGCCGAGCACTGCGCGCGCCCTTGCGAAGCGGCGCGGCGCGACCGCTCGCGCATGGGTCGGCAGCGGCGGGCGCTGCGCGGGCTGGCGTTCATCGATCGATCGGGTCACACCGGGCTCCTGGGAGGCTTGCGGGAGAAGGTTGCGTGTTCTTGCGAATCGTTTCGTTTTGCATCGAGTGACCCGATGAAACCACCCTGACGGCCTGCCCGCAAGGGCCTGCGCAGCGCGCTCACAGCCAGCTCACCGGCGCTTGATCCGGCGCTTGATCCAGCGATCGATCCGGCGCCGGCGCCCTCGGCTGGCGCCGCCGCCAGGCCGCGCGCTGCGCACGGGACCCTCGCCCGCGCGGCCCGTTTGCCGGGCCTGTCCCTTTTCAGGTTATATTTCGGATCCATGAACGCGAATCGTTCGCATTACGTTCCATGAGGGATTCCGGATGCCCACCACCACCCGCCGCTCGGTCGTCGCGCTCGCGGCGCTGTGCGCCGCCTGCCCGGTCG
>JAJZVU010000034.1 GCA_021845505.1 Pseudomonadota bacterium
GCCGCCGTACTACGACTCGCTGCTGGGCAAGCTCATCGCGTGGGGCAGCGACCGCGAGGAGGCGATCGCCCGCATGCAGCGCGCGCTGGCCGAGCTGCGCGTGGACGGCGTGCACACCACCGCAGCGCTCCACCACCGGCTGCTCGGCACCGCGGCGTTCCGCGACGCCGAGATCCACACCCGCTTCATCGAGGAGGAGTTCCTCGCGCCGCCGGCCGCGGCGGCCGCCTGAGGTGGCTGCCCGCCCGCTCGGGAGGCAGGCGATGAGCGCATCGGTGGGCGGCGACGCCTTCCTGGCGGACCTGGCCCGCAACCTGCCCCACGGCGATGCGGCCGTGAAGCTGTTCGCGCTGGCCGAGCTCAGCGGCGACAGCGGCTGCCTGCGGCGCTGGGGGCGGCACATCGGCGGGCCGCAGCCCTCGCAGTTGCGCTTCCCTCCGCAAAGCCGACGCGCCATCGATGCCAGGCTGCTCGAATGCGTCGCCCGCTGGGGCCCCGACCCCGAGACCGGGCCCGGCGATGTGCAGCGCATCCGCGGCATCCTGCACTGGGCGCTCGGCCGCCCGCCGGAGGGCGCGGAGGCCGACCTGATGTTGAAGGAGATGGGGCTTTCGCACGATCTCCATGTCGACTGGGCCGCGGGAAGTCGCGTGGCCGCGGCGGACTTCAGGGTCGTCGTCATCGGCGCCGGAATCTCCGGCATCGCGATGGGGATCCGCCTGAAACGCCTGGGCATCGACTTCGAGATCATCGAGCGCGAGCCGGAACTGGGGGGGACCTGGTACGTCAACCGGTATCCGGGATGCGGGGTCGATACCGCGACCCACTACTACTCCTATGCCTTCCATCCGAACCCGGAGTGGCGCCGCTATTACGCGAAGCAGCCCGAGGTCCTCGATTACCTGAAGGCCACCGCGAGGACCTACGGCATCACCGAGCACATCCGCTTCCGCACCTCGGTCGCAGCGGCCCGCTACGACGAATCCAGGCGCCGATGGCAGCTGCGTCTGCTCGGCAGCGACGGCCAGGTGAGCGCAACCCGGGCCGACGTCGTGGTCAGCGCGGTGGGCTTGCTGAACAAGCCCAGCGTGCCTGCGTTTCGCGGCTTGCAGCGCTATGCGGGACGGGTCTGCCATTCCGCCTGCTGGGATCCCGATCTGGACTTGCGCGGCCAGCGCGTCGCGCTGTTCGGCGCGGGCGCCAGCGCCAACCAGATCGGCCCGGCGATCGCCGATGCCGTGCAGAGCCTGTGCGTCGTGCAGCGGACCCCCCACTGGAACGTCGGAACGCCGGAGTACCACCAGCACGTGCCGCCGCAGGAGCAGTGGCTGCTGGCGCACCTGCCGGTCTACCGGCGCTGGCAGCGCATCCGCACGATGATCTCACAGACCGACGTCAACCGCGCCGCGCAGCTGGTCGACCCCGACTGGAGGGCGAGCGACGGGACCATTTCCCTCGCGAACGCGCAGGCGCGCGACCAGCTGCGCCGCTACATCGTCGAGCAACTCGGCGATCGCGGCGACCTGCTGCCGCAGGTCCTGCCCGACTATCCTCCGTTTTCCAAGCGCATGCTGCGCGACAACGGCTGGTACCGCATGCTGCGCCGGCCGAATGTCGAGTTGGTCACCGGCGAGGTCGAGTTCCGGGAATCGGGATTCGTCGACGGCGCGGGTCGTCTGCACGAAGCCGACGTCTGCATCCTTGCCACGGGCTTCGCCGCGTCGAGGATGCTCGACTCCTGCCGGATCATCGGCAGGGACGGGCTCGACATCCGTCGCGTCTGGGGCGACGACGATCCGCGGGCCTACCTGGGGATCGCGGTGCCCGGATTCCCGAACTTTTTCATCCTCTACGGCCCGAACACCAATATCGCGACCGGCGGCAGCCTGTGCGCCCAGGCCGAGGCGCAGTCGGCGTATGTCGCGAAGCTGCTGCGGGCGATGCTCGAATCGGGCATCGCGGCGGTGGAATGCAAGCGCGCAGCCTTCGAGCGATACAACCGCGAACTGGACGAGCGGCTGGCCGGGATGGTGTGGAGCGTTTCTCCGGAGGGCTCGTGGTACAGGAATGCGCGGGGCCGCGTGACGACCAACATGCCGTGGACCACCGCCGAATACTGGGCCCTCACGCGCGAGCCCCGCATCGACGATTTCGAACAGGTGCCGCTGCAGGCCGGCAGGCAGCGCGCCACGGACAGGAGAGCCCGATGACACAAGGCTTCGAAGACGCGCTTCGCGAGCGCTACGACCACTTCTACGGCGGCGCGTCGCACCCACCCGCGAACGGGCAGTACCTGGAGGTCGAGGACCCTTCCAACGCACGCGTGGTCGCCCACGCGGCGCGCGGCGGCGACGCCGACGTCCGCGCCGCGGTCGACGCCGCGCTGGCGGGCTTCCAGGCGTGGCGCGCGCTGCTGCCGCTGGAACGCGGACGCCGCATGCTCGACGTCGCGCAGTTGCTGGTGCGCGACGTCGACCGGCTGGCCTGGCTGGAAAGCGTGGATACCGGCAAGCCGCTGTCGGCCTCGCGCGCCGACGTGCTGACCTGCGCGCGCTACTTCGAGTATTTCGCGGGCGTGGCCGACAAGCTCCTCGGCGAAGTCCTCCCCGCGACCCACGACCACCTGATGTACTCGGTGCGCGAGCCCTATGGAGTCGTCGGCCACATCATTCCGTGGAACGGGCCGATCACCCAGGCGGGTCGCGGCGCCGCGCCGGCGCTGTGCGCCGGCAATTCGGTGGTGCTCAAGCCGGCCGAGCAGACGCCGATCACCACCGTCGAATTCGCCAGGCTGTGCATGGAGGCGGGGCTGCCGGCCGGGGTCGTCAACGTGGTCACAGGCTACGGGCCGGAGGCCGGGCAGGCGCTGGTCGAGGATCCGCGGGTGCGTCGCATCAGCTTCACCGGCTCGGTGGTCACCGGGCGCGCGGTGCTGCGCGCGGCGGCCGAGCGCATCCTGCCGGCCACGGTCGAGCTCGGCGGCAAGTCGCCGTTCATCGTCTTCGCCGACGCCCACCTGAAGCGCGCCGCGGCGCTGGCGCGCAAGGCCTTCGTGTTCAACACCGGGCAGATCTGCTCGGCCGGCACGCGCCTGCTGGTGCACCGCTCGGTGCAGGAGGCCTTTGCCCGGCATCTGGCGCAGGAACTGCGCGGCGTGCGCATCGGGCCGGGGGTGAGCGATGCGGATATCGGGCCGGTCATCTCCAGGCGCCAGCTCGAGCGGGTGTGCGGCTACCTCGAGCTGGCGCAGCGCGAGGGCGCGCGTCTGGTGCACGGAGGAGGGCGCCCGCGCATGCCTGCCGAGGTGCAGGACGGCTACTACGTCGAGCCGACGCTGTTCGCCGACGTGAGCAACTCGATGCGCATCGCGCGCGAGGAGATCTTCGGCCCGGTCGGCGTGCTGATCCCCTTCGACACCGACGACGAGGCGGTGGCGATCGCCAACGACAGCGAATACGGGCTGGCCGCGGCGATCTGGACGCGCGACGTCGGCCGCGCGCACCGGCTGGCGGCGCGGCTGGAAGCGGGCCAGGTGTATGTCAACGACTACCAGCCGATCGGCGTCGAGGCGCCGTTCGGCGGCTACAAGCAAAGCGGCTACGGGCGCGAGAAGGGCCTCGCGGCGCTGCACGACTACACCCAGCTGAAGACGGTGATCGTCTATAGAGGCGACGAATCGCTGTGACTTCATCCGGCCCGCCTCAGCTGGGGCCGAGGCTTCGATGCGCAGGAGGGATCGTGGAAGACCAAGGTACGCTGGCCTACATGTTGCGTCCGGGAACCCTGGAGCTGCGGCACTATGCGGTGCCGCGGGACGTGGAGCCCGGCGCGCTGCTGCTGCGCGTCGTGCAGACCAACGTCTGCGGGTCGGACCTGCATGTGTTCGAAGGCCGCCATCCCCATGTGAAGTCCGGCGGCCTCGGCCACGAGATGGTCGGCCGCATCGCCCGCCTCGGCGCCGGGGTCGACCGCGACAGCGCGGGCGAGCCGGTGCGGGTGGGCGATCGCGTCGTGCCGGTCTACACCTCGTCTTGCGGGCGCTGCCAGTCCTGCAGTCGCGGCGATCCGGAGCATTGCGCGACGGGCTTCCGGCGCTTCGGGCGCGTCGACGAGGCGCCGCATTTCCACGGCAGCACCTTCGCGACCCACTACTACCTGCATCCCGACCAGAAGTTCTACCGCGTACCCGACCGCGTGTCCGACGCCGCGGCGTCCGCGGCGAACTGCGCGTTGTCGCAGGTGCTCTACGGCCTCGACCTGGTGGAGGTCGGAGTCGATGAGACGGTGGTCGTGCTGGGCGCGGGCGGACTCGGCGTGCTGGCGACGGCCATCGCCCGCAAGCGCGGCGCGCGGGTGATCGTGCTCGACCGCGTCGCGTCGCGGCTCGAGGTGGCGCGGGCGTTCGGCGCCTGCGAGACCGTCGAGGTCGATCGCTTCGCCGGCGCGGACGAGTTGCGCGCGCAGGTCGATGCCCTCACGGGCGGCGGCGCCGATGTGGTGGTGGAGGCCAGCGGCGTGCCCGCGGTGTTCGCGCAGGGCCTGTACTACCTGCGGACCAAGGGGCGCTACGCGGTGATGGGAACGATCTCCCCCGGGCTGACGACGGACTTCGACCCGGGGACGCTGGTGCGTCGCTCGGTGACCCTGCACGGCATCAACCGCTATCCGCCCGACTATCTGCGCCGGGCGCTGCGCTTCCTCGCAGCGCACGAGGGCGAGTTCCCGTTCGCGCGCCTGTTCGATGCGCAATTCCCGCTGGAGCAGGTGCAACTCGCGCTGGACAAGTCCAGGCGACGCGAAGTCCAGCGAGCGGCGATTCGCGTCGCGCCCTGACTCGGCGGGCGGCGGGCGGCGGCACCGGCTTGCGCCGGCGCCGCGCCGCTCAGCCGGCAGCCGGGTTGCGGCTTTGCACCATGTCCTCGATCTGCTCCAGGCTCATGCCGCGGGTCTCGAAGCCGAAGGACAGCAGCACCACGAACAGCACCACGTTGGCGACGATGAACACGTCGAGCAGGCGCTGGAAGCCGAACGCGGAGAGGAACACCGGCACGCCGAAGGCGGCGACCGCTGCGCCGATGCGGTTCATCGCCCCGGCGTAGCCGGCGCCGGTGGCGCGCAGCCGGGTGGGGAAGATCTCCGACTGGTAGACCCAGGCAGGACCCCATGCGCCCAGCACCGAGACGTAGGCGAAGGCGCAGAAGGCGCCGAGGAACAGCGGGAAGTCGCTCGGCGAGGTGCGCGACAGCACCCACAGCAGCAGCGCCGCGCCCAGGCTGCCGAGGTAGCTCAACGGTCGCCTGCCGACCTTGTCGACGATGAGGGCGCAGGTGACCATGCCCAGCAGGATGAGCACCCAGCTCAGCGCGCCCACGTACAGCGAGTTGTGGAACCCGGTCAGCCCGAGCTTCGCGAAAATCTGCGCCGGGTAGATCGACAGCAGCAGCCCGGTGGCGGCGAACACGAACATGAACGTGCCCTCGAACAGCGCCAGCCGCCAGTAGCGGGTGAACAGCGCGCCGTAGCCCAGGTCGCCGCCGTCGCGTGAGGGCCGCGCCTCGGGCTGCGCGCTCAGCCCGAGGCTCGAGGCGGCCCGCGCCGCCTCGTCGTGCCGCCCCTGGGCCTGCAGCCAGCGCGGGCTCTCGGGAACGCCCCGCCGCAGCACCAGCACGATGATCGCCGGCACCGCTCCGGAGGCCAGCAGCAGGCGCCACGCGATGGCCCCCAGCGGCAGCAGCGCCAGCGCCACCAGGAACGACGCCAGCCCGCCCAGCGCCCAGAAGGTGAACATCATCGACACCAGGCGGCCGCGCTTGCCGGTGGGCGCCGTTTCGCAGATCAGCGTCCAGGCCACCGGCAGGTCGATGCCGATGGCCACTCCGATCAGCAGGCGCAGGAAGATGAGTTCCTGCACGTTGCTGACCAGCGCCTGCAGCGGCGCGACGACCACGAACAGCAGCAGGTCGAGCACGAACAGCACGCGCCGGCCCGCCGCGTCGCTGTAGCGCCCGGCCAGCAGCGACGCGAGGATCGCGCCGACGAAGGCCGCCGAGTTGGCCAGCGCGATGTCCGACGGCGTCACCACCAGCTGATGGAAGGACTTGGCGATGAACGTCGCCGCGCCCACCGAGATCAGGTCGTAGGAGTCGAGGAAGCCGCCCATCGCGGCCAGCACCACCAGCAGCCAGAGGCTGCCGGAAACGGCGTTGTCGTCCTTCTTCGGGGTTTGCATCGAGTCACTCCGCGAGCTTTCGGTCGGTTCGTGGTCAATCCAGCGCCTGGCCCTTGGTTTCCTTGCCGAAGATCAGCATCGCCAAGGTCGCGAGCACCGCGTCGAGGCAGAAGACGGTCATCGACAGGTGCAGTCCGCCGGCCTTCATCATGATCGGGAACAGCAGGATCCCGGTGATCGCCCCCATGCGTCCGAGCGCTGCCGCCAGCCCGGTTCCGAAGGCGCGGATCTCGGTGGGGAAGCACTCGGGGGCGACCACGCCGACGAGCCCCGCCGGGCCGATCCAGGCGACGTACTGGAACAGGCTGAACAGCAGCAGCAGCACCCAGAAGATCTGCGCCTGGCTGACCAGCACCAGGCCGAAGTCGATCAGCGCCAGCAAGCCGAATCCCAGCGTGGCCAGCGCCTTGCGGCCGACCTTCTCCACCGAGAAGAACATGGTCACCGAACCGGCGATGGCGAACAGCGAGACGATCACGCCGCCGAGCAGCGACAGCCCCGCGGTGAACCCCAGGGTCTTGAAGATGTAGGGGGTGAAATACCCGACGCCGTAGGTGTTGAAGGTGATGCAGAACCACATGAAGAAGATGTACAGCGTGCGGTGCGCCTGTTCGCGATTCGGGAACAGCGCTCCCAGGCGAAGCGAACCTTGCGATTCCTGGTGGGTGGCATGCTGCAGGTGCTGGCCGCTGCCGGGAACCGCGACTTCCATCGCTGCACGGGCTTCGTCGATGCGGCCCTGCTTGACCAGCCAGCGCGGCGACTCGGGGATGCTCCTGCGTCCGATCAGCACGATCAGCGAGGGGATCAGCGCCAGGCCGAACAGGATGCGCCAGGTTTCGTCGTGCGCGATGGGGTGCAGCGCGTAGCTGATCACATAGGTGCAGGCGCTTGCGACGGTCCACAGGATCCACGTGCTGGCGTTGAGCTTGCCGCGGATGCGCTTGGGAGCGAACTCGGCGATGATCGTGAAGCTCAGCGCCTGGTCGGCGCCGATCGCGAAGCCCAGGCCGATGCGCGCGATCAGCAGCATCGTGTAGGAGGTCGACACCGCGCTGAGCAGCGCGAACAGCGCGTACATGCTGATGTCGAACAGGTACATGAACTTGCGCCCCAGGCGATCGGCCAGGTAGCCGATGGCCACCGCGCCGACGATGGTGCCGATGTACGTCGACGAGGCCAGCAGCGCGATCTGCGCCGGCTTGAGGTGGAAGTACGGAACGAGGAAGATCAGCGCCGAGGCGATGTTGGTGAAGTCGTAGCCTTCCAGGAACACTCCCATTCCCGAAAGGAAGGTCACCTTGCGGTGGAACCGGTTCAGCGGCGCCTCATTGAGCGCCTGGAATCCTGTGACACTGGCCATCCTCGTCTCCCTCGTTGGTTTGCAAGCTATCAGGCGCGGCGGGTCATCGCCCGCCGCGGTACGTCGTCAGGCATTCAAAGGCGGGTTCGGCGTGCGCACCGGCCAGGCCGGCACCATGTCGTGCCCCGGGTACAGCATGTCGATGCCGTTGCGCCGCACCACGGTCAGCGCGGCGATGCATTCGGCCAGGTCGCTCAGGATCCCGGAGGGGATGCATTCGGAGAAGTTGCGGTACAGCGGGATCGCGTCGCCGCAGATCAGAGCCTTGCCGTAGGAGGTCTGCACCTGCACCATCTGCGAGCCCGGGGTGTGGCCGCCGACGCGGAACACCTCGATGCCCTCGCGGAAGGCCTGGCGCGGCGGCAGCCCGACGATGCGGCCCTGTTCGATCAGGCCGCGCAGGTCGGTGTCTGCGCTGAAGAACCGATTGAAGGCCGGGTGCCGCCGCTTGCGGCTGCGGTAGAAGGCCAGTTCGCGCTGCTGGGCGTGGAACACCGCGCGCGGCAGGCACAGCGCGTTGGCCGCGTGGTCCCAGTGCAGGTGGGTGAGCAGCACGCTGGACACCGCGCCCGCGTCGATGCCCAGTCGCGCCAGGCCCTCGTCCAGCGCCACCACGTTGCGCAGCCCGCGCTGCGCAGCCTCGCGCAGCGGCGGCCCGGTGTCGACCAGCACCACCTCGTCGCCGCGGCGCAGCACCCAGGCCCGGTAGGCGATCTGCAGCGGCACGCCGATGTCGGTCAGGTGCAGGAACATCGAACTCTCGGCGGTGCGCTGCCCGAGTTCGACGGTGTCGATGGTCCACATGCTCAACCCTTCGCGGCGGCAGCGCGAGGCTTGCCCGCGCGGGGCCGCCTGGGCGTTGCCGCGCCGTCGGCCGCGGGGGCGGGCGCCGCCCGCAGTTCCTCGAGCAGGATCGGCACGCCGAGGTTGAAGCCGTGGATTCCCAGCACCGTGGTCAGCTCGATCGCCTCGACGATCTCCTCGCGGCTCGCGCCGTGGCGCAGCGCGTTGCGGATGTGCCGGCGCACCCCCGGAGCGTGCAGGTGGGTGGTCGCGACATTGATCGCGATCAGGATCAGCTCCTTGACCCTGGGCGGCAGCGGACCCTTGCGGAAGGGCACGCTGCGCAACGCGAGGTAGGCCTCGAGGAAGTCGGGATCGACCTCGCTGAACTGGTCCCACAGGGGATTCCAGTCGCCGCTGGCGCGCTGCGCGTCGGTGTAGGGGGTCGGGCTGGTGGCGCCGGCCTTGGCGGCGTGCCGCGGGGTGCGATCCTTAGCCATGGTTCCTGTGGTCCTCCTGGATCAGGTCGGCCGCCCGCTCGCCGATCATCAGGCAGGCGGCGTTGGTGTTCGAAGACGCGAGCGTGGGCATCACCGAGGCGTCGGCAATGCGCAGCCCCTGCACCCCGTGCACCCGCAGGCGCGGGTCGACGACCGCGCTGCCGGCCGGGCCGATGCGACAGGTCCCGACGCTGTGCCATGCAGTCTGACCGATGTCCCGCGCGTAGTCGAGGAGTTCCTCGTCGGCCTGGGCCTGCGGCCCGGGGCGCGATTCGGCCACGATGTGCCGGCGCATCGCCGGCTGGCCTGCGATGCGCCGGATGGCCTGCAGCAGCGGGGCGACGTCGGCGACGTCCTCCGGGTCGGTGAGGTAGTTCGGCTGGATCAGCGGATCGCTGAGCGGGTCGCTGGACGCGGCGTGGACCCAGCCGCGCGACTTGGGGTAGAGCTTGAAGCCGCCTATGGAAAACCCCGAATAGGGGTCGATTCCGGCGCCGGGCGAACGGGAGTACCGGTCCTTGCCGCTGATGTGGTAGATGCGGATCATCACGTCCGGGTGGGGCAGCTGCTCGCGCGTGCGGGTGATCGCATGGGCGGTCGACGAGGTTCCCGCCATCAGCCCGCGCCGGGTCAGCAGGTACTGCAGCCCGGTGCGCGCGCGGACCCACGGACTGCGCATCAGGTCGTTGATGGTGATCGGCAGGTCGGTGCGGTAGGTGCAGCGCACCTGCAGGTGGTCGATCATGTTCTCGCCGACCATGGGGTTGTCGGCCAGCACCGGCAAGCCCAGTTGCTGCAGCCGCGCTCCATCGCCGATGCCCGACAGCTCGAGGAGCTGCGGCGACTTGAAGGCGCCCGCGCACAGCACGATCTCGCGCGCCGCGCTGGCGCGCTCGAGCCGGCCCGCGCGCAGGTACTCGACCGCGCAGGCGCGCCGGCCGTCGAACACGATGCGGGTCACCACCGCCTCGGTCTGCAGCAGCAGGTTGGGGCGCCGCGGCGGGCGCAGGTAGGCCGTCGCCGCGCTCCAGCGGCGACCGCGCCACGCGGTCTGCTCCAGGTAGCGCGCTCCTTCGTAACTGTCGGCGTTGTAGTCGGGGGTCTCGGCGATTCCCGCTTCGACGCAGGCCTGCACGAAGGCGTCCGACAGCGCGTCGCGGTCGCGGTACTTGCGATCGGTGATGCGCACCGGCCCGTCGTGGCCGCGGCGCGGGTCGGAGTTGTCGTCGTAGTTCTCGAGCCTGCGGAAATACGGCTGCAGCTCGGCGTAGCTCCACCCCGGGCAGCCCAGCTGCGGCCAGCGGTCGTACTCGGCCGGGTCGCCCCAGACGTAGGCCATGCCGTTGACCGCGCTCGAGCCGCCCAGCACGCGCCCGCGCGGCGAGTAGATGGCCTGGCCCTTCATGCCCGACTGCGGCTGGCTGTCGAACTTCCAGGCGAAGCGCGGGTTGGTCAGCAGCTTGCCGACCCCCAGGGGGATATGCAGCCACAGATTGCGATCGACGCCTCCGGCTTCCAGCAGGAGCACCCGCGCCTGCGAATCCTGGCTCAGGCGGGCGGCCAGCGCGCAGCCCGCCGAGCCGGCGCCGATCACAATGTAGTCGGCCTGCAGCTCGTCGCTCATGAAGCCGCGCCCGCGCGGTGGGCGAAGGAATCGCGGCGGAAGCTGTACAGCGCCGCGGGGTCGATCTGCACGTCGACCACCGCGGGCTTGCCGCAGGTCAGCGCGGCGTGCAGCGCCTGCGGCAGCTGCTCGGCGCGATCGACGCGGAACCCCTCGGCGCCGAACAGCCTGGCGAGCTGGTCGTAGGGCGGGTTGACCACGTCGGCGCCGATGTAGCGTCCGCCGAAGAAGTCCCGCTGGTAGGCCTTCTCGGCGCCCCAGCAGCCGTTGTTCATGACCACGCACACGGTGGCCAGGTTGCTCTGCACCGCGGTGCTGAGTTCGCTCATGGTCATGCCGAAGCCCCCGTCGCCCATCAGGCTGACGACCGGGCGCTCGGGCAGCGCGAGCTTGGCCCCCAGCCCGCACGCGTACGAGAACCCCACCAGCCCGAAGTCCAGCGGGGTGAACAACGCCGGCGACTGCAGGTAGCGCATCTGGTCGGTGGCCTGCAGGCACAGCGTGCCGGCGTCCATCGTGAACACCGTATCGTCCGGGCAGGCGTCGCGCAGGGCCTTGAACAACGTGGCGGGCTGCATCGGCTGGGTGACCCTCGACGCCTGTTCGTCGCGTTCGGCCAGCAATTGCTCGCGGCGCCTGCGGAACTCCTCGGCCCACTGCAGCGCCTGCGTCGGGCGGTGCGACGACAGCTCGCCGGCCAGCTGCTGCGCGACCACCGCGGCGTCGGCATGCAGCCCCTGCGCGACCGGAACCAGGCGGCCGATCGCGGTGGGTTCGGTCTCCACCTGGATGATCTGCGCATCCCGGTTCAGGTTGTCGTAGGTGTAGAAGGTGGTGTTGAACCCCAGCCTGGTGCCCAGCGCCAGGATCACGTCGGCCTGGCTGGCCAGCCAGGACGCCACGGCATTGCCGCGCGGCCCCATCTGCCCGGCATACAGCGGGTGCTGCGCGGACACGGCGTCGCCGTGGCCGGGGGACATCACGATGGGGGCGCTGAGGATTTCCGCCAGCCGGGTCACCGCGGCCGCGCAGCGCCGCGCCTTCACGCCGCCTCCGGCGAGGATCAGCGGCCGCTTGGCGCCGGCCAGCAGCGCGACCGCGCGCTGGATCGAATCGGCCTGGGCCGCGGGCGGCTCGCCGCCGCGCCAGCTGCTCAGCCCGTGGTCGAACTCGATCATCTCGGCGAGCAGGTCGCGCGGCAGGTTCAGCGCCACCGGCCCCTGGCGCGGGCTCAGCGCGGTGCGGAAGGCCTCGTGCACCATTTCCGGCAGCCGTGCCGCCTTGGTGACCGTCCAGGTCTTCTTGGTCACCGGGCGCAGCAGCGCCTGCTGGTCGACCTCCTGGAAGGCATCGCGCCAGACATGCGCGCTGGACAGCGATCCGGCCAGCGCGACCACGGGCGAATACGCGGCCGACGCCTGCGCCAGTCCGGTGACCAGGTTGGTCACGCCCGGTCCGTTCTGGCCGGCGATCATCACCCCGGCCTTGCCCGAGGCCCGCGCATAGCCGTCGGCCATGTGGGTGCCGGTGCGCTCGTCGCGCACGCCGATGAAGCGGATCTCGGGGGTCGCGTACAAGCCGTCGAACAGCTCCATGCCGGCCGAGCCGATGAGCCCGAACACCGCTTGCACGTCTTCGCTGAGCAGGGTCTGCGCCACTGCCTTGCCACCTGTGATTGCCATGGTCCTGTGCCTGAAGTTGCCGGAAAGGGCCGCGCGTGAAGCCGCGTGGACGAGCCGACGCCGCAGCCTGGACCCGCATCTTGCCTGAATGTCGACATTCAGGCAATATTCCCCGGAGTATCCGATGCGTTGCGGCGACAGTTGCGCGGCGCTGCCCGGGGTCGAGCCGCGCGCCTGCGCAGGCGCCCCGGCGGGCGATGTACAGTGCGATGGTGTGCCACGTCGACGAGCCCCATGTCCACCCCGACTTTTGACACCCGACTGGCGGCGACACTGGCCTTGCAGGTCGCCGAGCAGATCGGCAAGGCCATCCTGGAGGAACGCCTGCAGCCCGGCGAGCGCATCCGCGAGGTCGAACTGGCCACGGCGTTTACGGTCAGCCGGGCGACCATCCGCGAGGCGCTGCGCATCCTGCAACAGCGCGGGCTGGTGCGCATCGTGCCGCAACGCGGCGCCACGGTGACCCAGTTGTCGCTGGCCGAGTTGCAGAACCTGTTCGAGATCCGCTCGGTGCTGCTGGGGCTGGCGTCGCGTCGCGCGGCGCGGCAGTTCCAGGCGCCGCAGCGGGCGCGCCTGCAGCAGGGCCTGGCCGCGCTCAGGCAGGCGCAGGGCGATCCCGAGGCCTACATCGCCGCCAGCCGGCAGATGGTCCATCTGCTGGTCGAGTTGTCGGGCAACCCGCAGCTCGGGCAGATCATCCAGGAATACGCCGAGCGCATCGGCCGCTACGTGCGGCGCGGCCTGAGCGACCCGCGCCGCCACAAGCTGTCGCTGCAGACCTGGCGCGAACTGGTGGAGGCGGTCTGCGCGCGCGACGAGGTCGCCGCGGAAACCATCCACCGCAGGCTCGCCGACGACAATCGCGATGCCGCGATGGCGTTGATCGTCGCGCAGTCCGAGCCGTCGCTGCAGGTCGCGCCGGCGGCCCGCAAGCCGCGGCGTGCAAGGCCCGTGCCGGCCGGACCGGCGACGACGACGAGGATTTTGTAACAGCGGGGAGCGGCTCGCGCTGCTAACCTTGTGCGCTGCAGCAGACGGTTCGGGTCATCCCCCGAGCGTCTGCGGACGGCCACGAGGGAGGTGAGCATGCCCACCGAAAAACCCGGCAGACGACCCGTCGATGCCCGCTGCGCCCAGGCGCAGTGCATCCTGGTGTTGCAAGGCGGGGGAGCCCTGGGCGCCTACCAGGGCGGCGTCTATCAGGTGCTGACGTCGATCCACCGCGAGCCCGACTGGGTTGCCGGGGTGTCGATCGGCGCCATCAATGCGGCGTTGATCGCCGGCAACCCGCCGCAGCGCCGGCTGGCCAGGCTGCGCGAGTTCTGGGACCAGGTGAGTTCACCGATGCCGCCCGCGCTCGACGGCGTGCTGCGCAGCAGCTTCAACGAGGCCAGCGCGCTGCGCGGCGTGCTGTTCGGCGTGCCCGGGTTCTTCGTTCCGCGGGTTCCGCCGGCGACCTGGCAGCCGCGGGGAACCGCCGGCGCGATCAGCCATTACGACACCTCGCCGCTGGCGCGGACGCTCGACAGGCTGGTCGACTTCGATCGCATCAACGACGGCGCGACGCGGCTGTCGGTGGGGGCGGTCAACGTGCGCACCGGCAACTTCGAGTATTTCGACTCGACCAGCCGGCGCCTCGATGCCCGCCACGTGATGGCCAGCGGCGCGCTGCCTCCGGGTTTCCCGCCGGTGGAAATCGACGGCGAGCATTACTGGGACGGCGGCCTGGTGTCGAACACCCCTCTGCAGTACGTGATCGACCAGCCCGGAGAGCAGCACCGGATGATCTTCCAGGTCGACCTGTTTCCCGCGGTCGGCCAGTTGCCGCAGACCCTGGCCGACGTGGTGGCGCGCGAGAAGGACATCCGCTTTTCCAGCCGCACCCGGCTCAACACCAGCCAGGTCGTGCAGCGCCAGCGCGTGGCCCAGGCCACGGCCAGGCTGCTCACCAAGCTGCCGCCCGCGCTGCGCAACGACCCCGACGTGCGGGAACTCGCGCGACTGCACCACTCGCCGGGCAACATGGACATCGTGCACCTGATCTACCGCAGCAAGGCCTACGAGAGCCATTCCAAGGACTACGAGTTCTCCCGCCGCTCGATGCTCGAGCATTGGCAGGCAGGCGTGGCCGACATGACCCGCACCCTGAACGACCCGAGATGGCAGAACCACGGCGCCGAGACGCAGGGGGTGCATGTGTTCGACGTTCCGGCGGACGACTCGCGCCAGCCGGCAACCAACAGGAGCGAACCATGAACATCGAGGACGTTCGGCGCAAGGCCTTCGCGATGCCGCTGACCAACCCGGCCTTCCCGCCGGGGCCCTACCGCTTCAACAACCGCGAGTTCCTGGTCGTCACCTACCGCACCGACCTCGATGCCTTGCGCGCCGTCGTGCCCGAACCGCTCGAAGTCGTCGAGCCGCTGGTCAAGTACGAGTTCATCCGCATGCCCGATTCCACCGGCTTCGGCGACTACACCGAGTCGGGGCAGGTGATCCCGGTGCGCTACCGCGGGCGCAGCGGCAGCTACGTGCATTCGATGTACCTCAACGACGAGGCGCCGATCGCCGGCGGGCGCGAGCTGTGGGGCTTCCCGAAGAAGCTCGCGGCGCCGGCGCTGCAGGTGCAGACCGACACCCTGCTCGGCACGCTGGACTACGGGCCGGTGCGGGTCGCGACCGCGACCATGGGCTACAAGCACCGCCCGGTCGACCACGACAAGGTGCTCGCCAGCCTGCTCGAGCCCAGCTACCTGCTGAAAATCATCCCCCATGTCGACGGCAGCGCGCGCATCTGCGAACTCGTCGAGTACCACCTCGAGGACGTGGTGGTCAAGGGAGCCTGGAGCGGCCCGGTGGCGCTGCAACTCGCCGAGCATGCGCTGGCGCCGGTGGCCCGCCTGCCGGTGCTCGAGGTGGTCTCGGGCGTGCACCTGCTGACCGACCTGACGCTGGGACTGGGCCGCGTGGTGCACGACTACCTGGCCTGAGCCGCCGCGGGCCGGGCGCACGGGCGACTGCAATACCCTATAGGTCACAAAGGGTCACAAGGGTCTTTTTCATCTCGGATCACGGGAGCTTCCATGAAACTTGAGAACAAGGTGTGCATCGTCACCGGCGCGGCCAGCGGCATCGGCAAGGAGATCGCGCTGACCTACGCGCGCGAGGGCGGCCGGGTGGTGATCGCCGACATCAACCTGCAGGCGGCGCAGGCCGTCGCCGACGGCATCCAGGCGGGCGGCGGCACCGCGATGGCGGTGACCATGGACGTGACCAGCGAGGCCGACGTGAACGCCGCGGTGGCCAAGGTGGTGGCCGCCTATGGCGGGGTCGACGTGCTGGTCAGCAACGCCGGGGTGCAGATCGTGCACCCGGTCGAAGAGTTCCCCTTCGCCGAGTGGAAGAAGATGCTGGCCATCCACCTCGACGGTGCGTTCCTGACGACCAAGGCCTGCGTGCCCCACATGAAGGCCTCGGGCCGCGGCGGAAGCATCATCTACATGGGCTCGGTGCATTCCAAGGAGGCGTCGGTGCTCAAGGCACCGTATGTCACGGCCAAGCACGGACTGATCGGCCTGTGCAAGACCGTGGCCAAGGAAGGCGGGCCGCACGGCATCCGCGCCAACGTGATCTGCCCGGGCTTCGTGCGCACCCCGCTGGTGGACAAGCAGATTCCCGAGCAGGCCAAGGAACTGGGGATCAGCGAGGCCGACGTGATCTCCAAGGTGATGCTCAAGGAAACCGTCGACGGCGAATTCACCACGGTGCAGGACGTCGCCGAGATCGCGCTGCTGTTCGCCGGCTTCGCGTCCAACGCGCTGACCGGCCAGTCGGTGGTGGTCAGCCACGGTTGGTTCATGCAGTAAGCGCGGGCGGCGCCGCGCGCCGCCGGGGCCGCGCTCAGCGGCGGGGGCGCAGGCGGCCCGCGGCGGACGCCGCCACCGCCAGCAGCGCGCCCAGGCCGGCCAGCCCGATTCCCGACAGCAGCGGCAGCGGCAGCCCGAACAGGTAGGGAATGTCGCTGCACAGGCCGTCGGCCTCGAGCAGCCAGGGCGCCATGCGGGTGACTCCCCAGTGATTGATGCGCACGGCCAGCGGGTCGAGGCCGCAGGTCTGCTCGGGGTGGTAGACCAGCCAGACATGGCGCGCGGCAAGGCCGACGCCGATCAGCGCGGCCAGCAGGCCCAGCAGCGCCGCGCCGCGCGCCAGCCCCGGCCGGCGCAGCCCGAAGCCCGCTGCCCCGAGCAGCGCGAACACCAGCACCCCCAGGTACGCCATGCGCTGCAGCACGCACAGCGCGCAGGGCAGCGCGCCCTGGGTCTGCTGCAGCCACAGCGCGCCGCCCAGGATGGCCACGCAGGCCAGCGCGGCCAGCAGGTTCAGGCCGGTGAACAACGGGGAAACAGCGGTGTGTCGCGACGAGGACATCGAAGTAACGGAGGAGGGGACGCAGCGTGGACGGGGCACCGCGCGGCTGCCGGGAGGGCCCGCAAACCCCTGCGAGGGCCCGCAAAGGCCTGCCGGCAAGGCCACCGGCAAGCCCATGCCTAGAATAGCAGTTTCGGGGCGTAGCGCAGCCTGGTAGCGCATCTGCTTTGGGAGCAGAGGGTCGGAGGTTCGAATCCTCTCGCCCCGACCAACAATTCAACGACTTGCGGGAGCCGGCCATGGGCCGGCTTTTTCGTGGGCGGGGTTTGTTGCCAATCTGTTGCCAATTGGCGCAGGCAGCAGCGGCTCGCGTTGCGCATGGCCGACACTGGCAGGTACTGAGCGGCCCGCACAGGGCCGTGGGGCTGATGCGGCACCCAGGGTGCTGCGGCTCACGCCCAGTCGTTGCCAGGCGCCTGTACGGGCGCATGGGCGGCATCGTCAGTGCCAGGGGCAAGGTCCGACCCTGCCTCGGCCATCTGGCGGCGCCTTTCCTCGCGCAATTCCGCGTCCTCGCTGGCAAGCCGGGCGGTGAGCATGGGCAAGGCGCTCGGCATCCTGTCGGTGACGAATCGCCGGATCGCGGCGATCACCTGTTCCAGGCCCCAGGGCCGGATGCTCGGTTTCGTGGGCGGCGCCACATGCTTGCCGTCGAACTCCAGCACCATGCCGAAGTCCACAGCTATATCGCGCGGCCTGGGCCCTTCGATCAACGCATCGCTGCGCGGCTCGACCGCGTAGACGTAGCGCTGGTCCATGTGGATCACCCGGCCTTGTTCGGGTCCATGCTCGCCAGCGGGGCGAGACTGCAACCGCCAACCCAACTGAGGGTAGGGCGCGATGATCGAGCGCAGGCGCTGTGCCTGAGCCTGCGCGACCGCGAGGTCTTGCTCGGCCTTGCGCGCGCGATCTTTCTCGCGCAGCAACGCGCGGTTCATGCGATCCGCAAAGTGCGTTACCTCCTCGACCGAATAAAGCGACTGCACGGCGGTCGTTGGCCTGCTGCCGAGCAAGCCCTTCTCGGTGCCGGTGACCACCGTGACCTCGACAGGCTTGGGCATCGCGGCATCTAGTTCCGCACGTTGCCTGGTCAGGCGCGCCGTGTAGTCTTTGATGCGCTCCTCCAGTTTGGCAACGCGGGTTGCATCGACGCTGGCTTGGGCCTGCACCTTGGCGATGTCTGCCTGGGCCTTGTTCAACCGGGACTCGGTGGTGCTGGCCTTGGCCTGCAGTTCCGCGAGGTCGACGGCCACGGCCGCAACTTGTCGCTGCTTGGCGGCAAGCTCACGCGGCAGATCGGCATGCAACTGCCTCACGCTGCGGTGAACGATCTTGCTGCGGTCGTCGCCTCGCTGCATGCGCTGAATCACCGGAATGCCGCGTTGAATGCCCATCGGCGCGAAGGCCAGACCCGCAAGGTCCTGCAGTTGCGTCCCTTCACGCCGCTGGAACCGCTGCAGGACCGCGCGGCCATCGGCACCGACGCCTTCGAGCAGGAAGTGATAGTGTGGCGCGGACTCATCCCCGTGATAGACCAGCGACACCAGCTTGGCGCCGTGCCCGTGAGTTCGCGCGATCTCCTCGACCAAGGCGAGGGCGCGAGCGTGCGCTTGCTCCAGGTCTTGCTGCACGAGGGGCTGCGCGGCGCGCGAGAACGTGACGATGCCTTCCACCAGCAAGGCTTGCTTGCGCTGTACCTTCTGCCCGACCCGGTTCCGGTAACGCTCGGCGCTGGCGAGCGCTGCCGCCTTGAAGTCGCCGGCCTCCGGGCCGAACAGGACCGCGTTCAGATGCGCGCGTGCCGGATCGACGTACCCCGGCGGCGGGCCTTGACGCAGGTTGTGGCGAGCGACGAACGCCAGGCGGGTCTTCGGCACGCCGTCCAGGCGCACCGAGATCCTAGGCAGCAGTTCCTCGGCATGTTCATGATCCAGCATGGTCCCACCTCCATCGAGCCGCACACGGTCTCGTTGTAGAGGCGATCGCATTAAGCGGGAATAGCCGAGGCGCGATGATCGAGGCCGTCAGCGCACCGGGCGACATCGGACCACCCCGTGGGGTTGGGATGGTTTCGAAAGGAAGGGGCACCCTTCCTTCGCCTACAGCACCCGAAGGGTGCTAGTAGGTTAAAGGCCGTCTCGCTGACAGGCAGCCTTTCGATGCTGAAGCGGCGGCCTCGATGCCACGGCAGCGACAACGTAGCCCACGCACATGGACGACAACGTCGCGGGGTAGGGCATGTGGTGGTGCAAGAGGAGAGCCAACACCCACCAGCCACGGCAGCCGTGCCACGACAGCACGTGCCCCCACAACGGCACGCGCAGCAGCAACCTCCAGCGCCATGCACCCTTCGCAGGCCGCTGTCGCGGCGTGCGAAGGAAAACATTTGCCAGGAGTCAACGGTTCCCCCCACCTCGCGCCGAGAACCACGGTCCTTTGCGCACGCGGCGCCGGACGAGCTCTCGTCATGGGGCGCAACCATGCCGTGGTGGACAGACACGAGGGATCTTCGGGGGGGCGTTCAAGGCACCAAACGCGCCATCGGTGGTGCCTCGCGATCCGAATTGGCCATGAACAATGGCCCATTTCCCGAGAAATGGCCACGAACAATGGCCCATTCCAATCAATGGGCCAAAGAAATGGGCCATTTCCCGAAAATGGCCTTGAACAATGGCCTATTTCTCGACGTTGGCAGATTGGCGTCACCCATGTGGCGCAAACCGCTAGAAGGCTTCGGCAGGCGAGCAGGCAGCAGGAGCCTCAACCAGGCAGCGCAATGACCTGTTGTGCTCCGCGCACGTACCCATTGCATCCAGGCGCAACGGTTGTCGCCACTGACTACCGTCCTGCGGTTGTCGGTGCAACCTCTCGCCAACGCCAGCCATGGACCAGATGCCCTTGTCGAGCCAAGGACTGGAGGTCGGCCTGACCGGACTCTCACCCGATTCCGCCTAGGGGCCGGTCACGACCCGTTGCAGTCGGTCGCACACATTCCGGAAAACGGTCACTCAACGCTCCAGCGCCAATGCATCCAGCGGGTTCACGCCCAGCACCTCGCGGTACAAGAACAGCAAGGCGCTGAGCGCCTGATTGTGCGTGGAGGCCGACACATCGCGTTCAATCGCCAGCATAGTGAGGAAAGCCTCCACCTCGGCCTCGCCCATCTCACGCGGACGCCGCACGGCCCGCCCCGACCTTGCCAGCGAATAAAAAGGCGCACACAATACATATAAGCCTTCTCGGCGCAGGAGCTATAGAGCACGTACCAAATGCGCTTGCGAAGCTAATCGAGAAAGCGAACCGAGTGCAGCACGGGCATGCCGGGTTTCATGGCTCATTTATGCTTGTTTTTTTGCACAGTCCATTCCTCCGGAACCCACTGTGCAAGCCACTTCGCAGCGCAAGATCTTGCCAGAATATCGCGCGGCCGTCGGTTTATTTTGCGGAGTTTGCGGACTACCTTACGTTAGGCAGCAAGATGGACGAGCAGATGCAAGACTTCTTGATTAATTCCCTGGGCATATTTTGCAGCGCAGAAATGCAGACTCTTATTGCCAAAGTGCGCGAAATCGCTGGATGCGAACTCCCCGCCGAAAAAAAGACGCCCTTCTTAGCTTTTCATAAGTTCATAACGGAACCACAGCCAAACTTCATCTCTACGCTTCGCGCTGATCCAAAGAAGGAGCATTGGTATCACGCCTTGGTAAACGGTATTCTTGGCAATGTTCAAGGCTCCTTTAGTTGCCTGCTTTATCACCAAGAACGTCTGGCGCAAACAGAGCGCGCGTTAATGGTTGCGCTTCACGCCCACGACATAAAAGGGCTTCCCGCAAATGGAACGCTTGGTCTGGGAGGCACATCGGTGCTTGACTTTGAGTATCAAGCATATGTACTCGCGTTCCGTAGGTGTCTCGACCAGTTGGCATGCGCTTTAGCAGCATTTTTCAAGAACAAATACAGCTCTTTCCGAACACTACCCAACTTCCTCAGCCACCGAAAGCCAAAAGAGGTTGCCAGCAAGCTTGCTGAAGTCCATGCGACGCACATAAGCAACTTCGAGTTCGTCCTGTCGGAAGGTGGCGTTACATCGGTACGGGACCGAATCGCTCACTACGAATTTGTCCAAGCGGGATGCTTCAACTTGAGCACGAGAGGCGTTGTCTTGGTAGGGGGCGGCGAAAATTTGAATTTGGCAGGAGGCGTTTCTGAAACGCTTACAGGCACCCTTCAGAGAAAATCGAACAGCCTTCATCAATGCATTTCTGAAATGATAGATGTATTTGTGCAAGAGGTGGCAATGTGGGAGGCAGATGTCTCGCAAAGAGCCAGCGAATGAAGCAGCTTCGCGCTTTACTGCCTAACTTGTCGTTCAGCGCGAACGCCAACGCAGGCCATGCCTTCGGCATTTTCATGGCCTGTGTCGGGGCCCTCCGCACTTCGTGCTCCGGCGCCGGTTAACTAGAGCGTTAACCATTCACTTGAAATCACCCACTATGACCGACGCTGACAACGCATTTGAGGAAGAGGAAATCGAAGCTGCGAGACCTCCCGAAGAAATCGCTGCGGCGAAAAGGCTATTAGTGGAGCGATGTTCGGCGGCAGGCATCACGCTCGAGGAGGTAAATGTTCCAGATGAGGGGCCTCGCCTTCGGGTTGGAATGAAATGCGGCCGCAACACGCGCTGGCTTGGCCTGTGGTCTGATGACAGCATTGGGCAATTTCTTTCGATTCCGTTCGAGAAATACATCTACCTTGCAGATCTTGAGGCGATATGTTCTTACGTTGATGGAACCATAGAGGCCGCAATTCGACCCCTTGCTCCGTCATTCGGACCAGCAAGCTTCGCGTACCGGCGCCTGTTTGGGTTTGATCGCCCAGACGATCAGTTTGATGTGGAGTCTGCCAAGATTGCCGTGCCCGCCACACAGGAAGGGTTGCCTCACATCGAGATTAGCCCCGCGTCTGAGGTTTTTACCCGACTATCGAGGTCGCCAGCCAGGCTGCGCATGACTCTGAAACTTGCTGGTTGTCATGTAACTACGCACGACTCAGCGCTAGCGTTGCTCAATAAAGCTGCGGGATCGGTCCTGTTCCAACTTGACCTACTTACTGACGTCCCAATGGGTTTGGAGAAAGCGCGCCGCCGCTTTGGCGGTGGGCGATCGCAAAGGAAGCGATCAAACCAAGCTACCGAATTGCAGTACCCAAAGACACAGTTCGAAAACGCCCCGCTGTCGCTGTATTGGTACGGCCGAAGCGCGACGGGTATGCCCTTGCTTCAATTTCTCGCTTTCTACCAAGTCATCGAATTCTACTTTCCGATCTATTCGCAGTCAGCGGCCCAGAGAAAGCTGAAAGCGATACTAAAGGACCCGACATTCCGCGGAGACCGGGATGCTGACATTGCTAGACTCTTGGGGGCGATTTACGTGAGCCGTAGTGGTGCGTTTGGCGATGAACGCTCACAACTCCGTGCGACACTTGTGGAATGCTCAGATTCGGAAGCTTTACGCCAATTCCTAGAGGCCGAAGCTGAGCGCAAGGACTTTTTTCTCAACAAGGCGAAGTCGTCCCCGTATCACAAAATTCCTTTGGCGAACCCCTCCGCCGATCTTAGGAACGATGTGACAGACAGAATCTATGACATCCGTTGCAAGATCGTTCATACAAAGACTGATTCAAGAGACGGGGACGTTGAATTGCTGCTGCCCTTTACTCAGGAGGCCGAGCAGCTTTCTTTCGACATAGAGCTCGTCCAGTATCTTGCACAACAGGTACTGGTGGCGGGTAGTGCTCCGTTTAACGTCCATGGCTAACCCATCATTCCGCCAGACCTGCGCGAAAAGCCGCGCAGGCCGATGAATTCAGACGTTGGACGACAGCGTTTCTCAAAGCGCAACGGCAGCAACGGGTCGACAGCCGCCTCTGGCGATGGCCAAGTAGGCGACGGCACGGGCCGAGGTGCCGTCGCCGGGCTGTCGGTGCTCGGCAGATGTCAGCGGAGCGCGTTCAGATGGATGACGTGTGGCGGCGCGCGGACCGTGGGAGACCCCATTGGGGGTAGTGCACCGTTGCGGTTCGCTGCCTTGCCGCAGTACCGAGCGCCACAACCGTGCGAGGGGTGTCGTTCAAGGCCGCATCGAGCGCATCGCCCAGCACGCGCCATGCCTCTCGCCGCTCTGGTAGGAGTTCCTGTCGCTGATAGGTCCGCACCACCTTGCGGTGCTCCTTGTGGTTCAGGCAGCGCTCGATCACTTCCGACATCACGCCGTTCTCGCCCATGATCGTCGCGCCGGTTCGCCGCAGGTCGTGCGCGGTCCAGCGACCGCCGTCCAGCGTCAGCGTGCCTTTGGCCTGCGTGCGGTGCTTCTTGTCCAGCGGACTCTGGCGGTCGGTGAACTGCTTGGTCAGCGCCTGCTTGCCGATCGGCGCGTCGACCTCGGGTTGAGGTGCTTCCTTGCCGGGCGCGCGTTTGCGTGCGGATGGCATGACCCATGCCGACCAGCCGGTGAGTGTCCGAAGTTCGCGGAACTGCCGCAGCGCGAACTCCGACAGGAACACGGTGTGCGGCTGGCCGTTCTTGGTTTCGGGGAGGTACCAGACCCCGGCCTTCAGGTCGACGTCCTTCCACGCGGCCTGGCTGAGCTCCCCGACGCGCACCAGCGTCGACAGCAGAATCCAGATCGCAAGCTCGGCGTGGCGTTCCAGGTTGGCCTGCGGCAATTGATCGCGCAGCGCGCGGATCTCGTCCAGGCTGAGCACGCGGTCGCGTTCCTTGATGTCTCCACCCACCTGCTTCTTCGCGATCCAGGTCAGCGGCGAGCGGTCGACCCAGTCGCGGGCCTCGCACCAGCGATAGAACTGCTTGAGCGCGACCAGGCAATGGTTGGCCTGCACGCGCGCGCCGCGTGCCACGATGCCGTCGAGGCAGGCGAGCAGATCGCCGCGCCCGATGCTGCGCAGGTCGCGATGGCCGAGGACGTTGATGACATCCTTGCGCAGCATCCGCATGGCTTCGATGCCGCCGTCCTTGCGGTTGGCCAACTGCAGCTTGTGCCAGAGCGCGGCGGCGTCCCCCAGGGTGCGGCGCGAGGCGATCTCCTGCTGGCGGCGCTGCTCCTCGGCGTCGGCTGCTGCGCGGGCCTTGCGTTGTTCCTCGATCGGATCGAGGCCGTTGTCGACGACCCTGCGCAGCTGGTCGGCATCCTGGCGGGCTTCGACCAGGGACTTCAACTTGGCGTCGCCGAGGTCGACGATGCGGCGCTTGCCACCAACTGTGTAGCGCAGGCGCCAGGTCTTGGTGCCGCCAGGGCGCACGTGCAGGAACAGTCCGCCCCCATCGTTCAGCCAACGGTCCGCGCCGTCGGCGCGTGCGTTTTCGATTTCCTTGACGGTCAGTCCGACCCTGCGTCCTGCCATGGCAACAACCCTCCTGCTGTTGCCATTCTGTTGCCGATCGGCGCTAGCTGCAAACGAATTCCTGCACCGCAGCAAAAATGCATTCTTGTTAAGAATCAACAACTTGCATTTTCTCAAGGCCCGTCAAATCGAGCGTTTTTGACCCCCAAAGGCAGTTTGGGAGCAGAGGGTCGGAGGTTCGAATCCTCTCGCCCCGACCAACAATTCAAGGACTTGCGAGAGCCGGCCAGGGGCCGGCTTTTTCGTGGGTGGGGGTCGTTGCCGATCGGTTGCGCCGGCATCGGTGCATCGGCGGCATCGTCCGCGACTGCGGCGAGGTCCGATCGGGCTTCGGCCATCCGCCGGTGCTGGTCGTCGCGCGGTTGCGCGACCTCGCTGGCACGCCGTCCGCTGAGCATGGTCGGCTCGCTGGCATCCTGCCGGTGACCAAGCGCCGGATCGCGGCGATCGCCTGCTCCACGCGCCAGGGCCGGATGCTCGGCCCGGCCTCGCAGCCGAGGCTTCGTCGGTGGCGCCGGTACGGCGCTGCGAGGTTTTTCAAATTCAGCGCGCACTTCGGTTCTGAGGGGTGACGCGGCTCGTGCAGCCGCAACTTCGACGAGACCACCAGAGGTGACGCATGCGCAGGTTTCAGCAGTGGATTTCCGGTAGCCTGGTGCTGGGCGCCTGCATGGGCGCATCCGCGTTCGCGCGGCCGGCCCGTCCACCGGTTCGGCAGACCTATTGCAACAGCGCGAGCAACCTCAACCAGGTGGCGCTGGGCGATGCGGCGATGCGCTTCGACTGCCCGCGCATCGCGAGCGAACCCTTGAGCGTGGCCGCGCTGGGGCGATTGGGCTGGCGCGTGCAGGCCGCCATCGCGTTCGGCGACCAGACGACCCACCCGAGGGCGGGGGTGTTCCTGCTGAAGGGGCCGAAGTCATGATGGCGACCGTCGCTGCGCACCTGAACTACGTGGCCGCGATCATCGGCCTGATCGGCTGGGGCCTGTACTTCCGCACGCTGTTCTCCGGCCATGTCCGAACCATGCCGGTGAACTGGCTGGCCACCGCGATCATCGCGTTCACCGCCTCGGTCACGACCGCCGAGCTCAGCTCGATTCCGCACGCTGCGCTGTACCTGGTCAATGCCGTTTGCGCGCTCACCGTGGTGGCCAAGAGCCTGCGCAATCTGGAGAGGATCAGCTGGGCCGACGGCCTGCTGATCGGAGCGGGGCTGGCGATGTTCGGATGTGCGTTTCGCTGGCCGCAATACGCCGCGCTGATGGTCTCGGCGTACTACGTGGTCAACTACGCCTCGATGGGGTGGCGCGTGCTGCGCGGTCGAGGTGTCGAACATCCGGCCGGCTGGTTCGCGTGGGTCTGCGGAGCTTCGGTGTTGGCCATGGCCTTGCGTGGCCACGGCGGGTACAGCGAAGTGGTTCCGGTCACCAACATCATCGTGTGGTCGTGGATGGGCTGCATCGCCAGCTACCGGCGCTGGCTCGGCACCCGTGCCACGGCATCGAGCGCGACGCAAGGCGCTGCGCCTGGCTGTGGCGTGGACCGTGACGAGGAAGGGCTCGGCCATGTCGATCATGGCACCGAGGCACTCGCACCGCGGCAGCAGACGACCGAGGTGGCGATCGCACCGGCACGGCGTGCGGAGGAGATCAGCCCCATCGGTGCCGGGAGCGAGGCTGCGCGACCGGATCGGGGGCTGGGGCAGTACCCCAGCGTCCTCCAATTCCGTCCTGACGGCGCCCGGCGCATGCCCTTCGGCCGCCGCGCGCGCCGTCTCGCGGCCACGGTGGCGCCAGGATCCTAGCGAACCATGAACCTCGGCTACCCGGCGGTGGCAGGGCCCGTACTCGCCGCGGCATCGTCGGCGTGGGTTGCAGGCACGAAGTCGATCGCCGTCGCAGGCAACAGGCTGATCTGGAGTGTCGGATGCGCCATCGGGCGCGTCGTCGCACCGGTGCACGCAGCATCCGCGCCCGCACCGCAGGCTGCATCCGCCGGGTCGCCCGCCTGGATCGACGCACCCGGGGTCGACGCACCCGGGGTCGACGCACCCGGGGTCGACGCACCCGGGTCGCACGCAGCCGTCGCGGTGCAAGGCGCGAAGGGTGCCTTGCGCCTGCCGAGGACGGCCGCTGACGAGGCACCCGCCGGCGACAACGTGGCCATCGAGCCGCGCACGGTGGCCGTGCATGCGGCGGGCGAGCGCTGCACGCTCGCGCCGGCTGTGACCCCTGGGCACTGGCCGGTCGCGCGGAGGGTTGATGCCTGCGAAGCCGTGTTGCAGAATGGACCGGCAACGCAACCGGTTCTTGACCCATGAAACTCGGCTACGCCCGCGCAGCGACCAGCGAACAGCACGCCCAGGCCCGGCAGGCGGCGCTGGCGGCCGCTGGCCGCGAGCGCGTGTTCGCCGCAATCGGTTCGGGCGGGCGCTGCGACCGACCTGAGCTGTCGCGTCTGCCCGATCCCTCGCGGGCTGGCGACACGCTCGCCGTGCGCAAGCTCGGCCGGTCGAGCCGGTCGACCGTCGTCCGCCTGCAAGACCGAATATGCCGCAAGGAAGTCGAGGACGCTTCCTTGCGACGGTAGCTCAATCGGTAGAGCGTGGTCCCTTATAAGGCCGGGGTTGTGGGTTCGATCCCCACCCGTCGCACCAGGTGCTTACAGGTACCGACGAACGGGCAAGGCCCGATGTGCGGGCTCCATCGTCAGCGCGCCATTCGAGGCGCCGACGCCGCGGTTCGCGAGGCCGATCGGCCGCCGTACGCCGAGGTCGTCGCGGCGCTGCACCGGCTGCAAGCCGCCGTCGAGCGGATGGCCAGGAACTGGGGCAAGACGCCCACAAGCGACACAGTCGCCCGAGCCGCGCCTGCCGCGCTGGCCCATCGCCGCGTTGCTGCGATGCCGATCGAGACTCCGTTGCCGGGCGCGTCGCGCAAGTCGGCACCGAGCCCATCGTCCGGCAACCGCCACGCCTCCCGCCACACCTCCCGCCACGCCTCCCGCCACACCTCCCGCCGCACCGGCAACGATTCCCGCCGCTGACCCGTCCGCACCACTGTGCAGCTGGCATCGAGGCACGCGGGCAGGTCGCCGCGCCCGATGCCGCGCGGGTCGCGGCGATCCACTGTTCCAGGCCCCAGGCGCGGCCCGCTGCGGCACTGCAACGGCCCGCCGGGCCGGTGCGCTCAGGATTCATGCGGGGATTGTGACTTTTTGCAGGGCGAGGGGGCTGTTCTTGATCGCGCCCATCGCCGCGCGGAGCCGATTGCGGCTATGGTTCGCATGCCCGACCGGGACCTCGAACCCGCGGGCGAGTTCCGGCGTGAAGCTGCCGGACCTGAGCGACCTTGCTGTGCGGAGCGGCGAATGGACCCCGACGGCCCTTCAACCGAGATCAGGATTTCGCGGGCCGGCAGGCAGGCCCTGGGCTCGCTGGCCGTCGGAGAGGCGGTCGCCGGGGCATTCGCTGCCGGCCTTCGCGCCGCCGAGGACGACTCGGCGGTCGACCGCGCCCGGGCCACGCTGCAGATCATCCCGGTCGGCTTCGTCGGCAGCATCCTCCCCACCGGCGCGGTGGCCTGGGTATTGCACGAGAGAATCCTTCCCCCCACGGTCTGGTGGTGGATCGGCAGTGTGCTGCTCGCGCATGCGCTGCGCCTGAGCGTATGGTTCAAGGCGAGGGCGGATCTGGCGCACCGGAGAAACGGTTCGCTGTGGCTGCTGCGCCTGCGCGCGAGCGTGGCCCTGCTGGGATGCACCTGGGCGCTGCTGCCGATGCTGGTGGCGCCGAGCAACGCCTTCGACGAGCTGCTTGTCACCGCGGTCGTCGCGGCGGTCTGCGGTGCGGGAGTCGCGCAGCTGGCCTCGGACGCATGGTCCGCGGCGCTGTTCATCGCACCCCCGTTCGTCCCCACCGCGCTGCGGCTGTTCGAATCGGCGGATCCATCGCTGAGGGTGCTCGGGCTGCTGATCATTCTGTATTTCGCGTTCCTGATGCTCGCGACGGTTCGCATCCAGGCCTCCTTCGTCGAACTCTCGCGAATGCGGGGAGCGGCGGCCCTGCAGTCGTTGCGCGACGCGCTGACCGGCCTGCCGAACCGCCTCGCGCTGAATCTGCACCTGCAGGAGGCGTTGTCGCGCGCGCGTCGCAGCCAGAAGGAACTCGCGGTCTGCTACATCGACCTGGACGATTTCAAGGAAGTGAACGACCGATTCGGCCACGCCGCGGGGGACTCGCTGCTCAAGGAGCTTGCCGGACGGTGGGGGGCCCAGCTGCGGCGCAGCGAACTCATCGCCCGGCTCGGCGGCGACGAGTTCGTGTTCGTCGTCGAGGAAATCGACTCCGGGCTCGCGATGCAGCAGCTGTCGACCGTCTTCGAACGCCTGCACGAAACGGTGGTCAGTCCCTTCCCGCTGGCGTCGGGCGGGTCGGCGCGCGTGGGCCTCACGATGGGGGTGGCGCGTTTCCCGCAGGACAGTCCGGATCCGGACCAGTTGCTGCGCCTGGCCGACGCCGCCATGTACCAGCTCAAGCAGAGAAAGAAGACCCGGGCCAACTGGTGGCAAATGGGGGTCTCCGACGATCCGGTCGGGCAGGCGGAGGTTCCGCTGGACGCCTACGGAGCGGAGTGCGCGGTCCTGTTCACCGAGTACGCCAGGCTGTTCGATCAGATCAACACCCGGTTCGTCGACGACTTCTATCGCGATCTGCAGCGCGATCCGGCCTCGCTGGCGTTGCTCGCGGGGTTGTCCGACGAGCAATTCGCCGAGCTCAAGCGCCGGCAGGCTGCGTACCTCGCGATGCTGGTGGATCCCGCGACGACCCGCGAGGGCCTGCTGGATCGGGCGGGGCAACTCGGCGCGATCCATCTGCTCGGCGGGGTCAGCGGCTCGATGCTGGCGCGCGCCTCGATGCGCTATCGGGCGCTGCTCGCCGAGCATCTCGGCGGGGCGCGGGTTCCGGTGACGAAGCGATACCGGTTGCTCGGACTCTTCGATCTGCGCATGCAGGACGATCTGCAGGCGCAGTTCGCCGCCGCCGAGGCCGTCAGCCGATCGTACCTGGAGGTGTTCGCACGCGAGCAGCCGGCGCAGGGCGCACGATGGTCGGATGCCTCGCAGAGGGAACTCGATTTCCTGGCGCATCTGCCCGGGGTCGTCGCGGTCGCGTTGACTCGCCTGCATCGAGACGGATCGCTGGTGGTCGAGGCCAGCGCCTGCGCGCAGGCCGCCGATCCGGTCGCCGAACTGTTCGGCAGCGTAGGCCTTCCCGAACTCGACCCCGCTTCACCGCGGGGGCGCGGCGCGACCTCGTCGGCGTGGCGCAACGAGGCGAACTCCCGCATCGATTCCTGGGCGCACGACGAGCGCGTGGCGCCGTGGCGCGACGCGGGTTCGCGGCTGGGGATCCGCTCCCACGTGGCGATCCCGTTCTGCGGGCGCGACGGGCACGTGGTCGGCGTGGTCAGTGTGTTCGGGCGGCAGACGGCCCAGTTCGCATCGTCGTGGATGCAGGAGTGGTGCGCGGCCCTGCGCAGACGCCTGGACGTGGCGTGGGGCCGCTGCGCGATGCCTGGCCGCGCGGTCGAGTTGTCGCAGGGGGCGGCCCAGCGCTGCCGGGACCGCCTGTTCGCCGGCGGCCTCGAGATGTTCGTGCAGCCGGTCGTGAACTTGCAGTCGGGCCGTGTCAGCCATGTCGAGGCGCTGGCGCGCCTGCGCATGGAGGACGGCGAGGTCATCGGTCCGTCGGTGTTCCTGCCGCCGTTGGGGGAGATCGAACTGGACCGGGTGTTTCGCATGGGACTGGATCTTTCGCTCGACGCGCTGCGCGACTGGGACGCGCGGGGACTGTCGCTCGATCTCTCGCTGAACCTGCCGCCGTCGACCCTGCTCGACCCGGAGTGCGCGCAGTGGGTTGACGCCGCGCTGCGCGCGCGCAACGTCGAGCCGCGGCGCCTGACCCTGGAGCTGCTGGAGACGCAGGAGTTCGATCCGGTCAGGCATGGCCTGGCCATCGAGGGGTTGCGCAAGGTCGGGGTCGGCGTGGCCATCGATGACCTCGGCACCGGCTACAGCAGCATCGAGCGCATTGCGGCGTTTCGCTTCGACGCGATCAAGATCGACCAGATGCTGATCCGCCGCGTCTACGACAGCCCGCTGCAGACGGTCAAGCTGGTCGGCTCGCTGGTGCTCCTGGGTCGCGACCTGGGGCAGCGCGTGGTCGTCGAGGGAATCGAGGACCGGGGAATGTTCGAGATCGCCGCGGCCTTCGGCGCCGACTACGTGCAGGGCTATCACTACGCCGAGCCGATGCGCGTGGGAGACCTGCCGGCGTGGATGGCGAGCTTCTCGAGGAACGCCAGCACGGACGCCGGGCACATCCGGACCTTCGCCGGAGCCCTGGCGTACCACTGGCGCGCCATGCACACGACCGAGACGAGCCCCTCTGCCTGCGCGGTCGAATGTCCGGTGGGTCGCTTCCTCGAAGGCCGTGCCGACTGTGCGCAGGGCATTCGGCTGCACGAGCGGGCGCATGCCGCCGGCGCCGAGGGGCCCGCCGCCTCCCGGCTCCTGCTGGAGTGGCTCGCCGCGCGTGTCAGCACGCCGTAGAAGGCTGTCGAACCACCGGAGGTGGCTGGACAGCCTGTCAGTGGTTGGTCGCTGAGAGGACCTCGGCGAGGTCGGTCAGTCCGGCGAGCATCTTGTCGATTCCATCCTGCAGCAGCGTGGGCATGCCGCGCGCCTGCGAATGCGCGACGACGTCCCGAGCCGGAGCGCGGCGGCGCACGAGCTCGCGCAGACCCTCGTCGCTGCCGAGGAACTCGTGCAGCCCGAGGCGCCCGTGAAACCCCGTGGATTCGCAGTGCGCGCAACCCGCATGGCGGTAGCGCATCACGCGCCCCTGCGCGTCGCCGTGGAGCGAGCGCCAGCGCGCGAGCAGGGATTCGCGCGACTCCCCGGCTCCGGCGCCGCTGGCCTGGTACAGGCCGGCGATGTGCTGCAGCTCGTCTTCGGAGAGGGCTTCGCGCACGCGGCAGTGCAGGCAGAGCCTGCGCACCAGGCGCTGCGCCAGGATTCCCAGCAGCGAATCCGAGAAGGTGAAGGGATCGAGGCCGATCTCGAGCAGGCGCGCGATGCTCTCGGCCGCCGAATTGGTGTGCAGCGTGGACATGACCAGGTGGCCGGTCAGCGAGGCCTCGACGGCGATGCGTGCGGTCTCCTCGTCGCGCATCTCGCCGATCATGATCACATCGGGATCGGCGCGCAGGAAGGTGCGCATCGCCGCGGCAAAGGTCCATCCGATGCGCGGATTGACCTGCACCTGGCGAAGCCCGGGCTGGGTGATCTCCACCGGGTCCTCGGCGGTCCAGATCTTGAGCTTCTCGGTGTTGATCTCGCGCATCACCGAATGCAGCGTGGTGGTCTTGCCGCTGCCCGTCGGGCCGCAGATCAGGATCAGCCCATAGGGCTTGACGATCACCTCGCGCAGTGCCGCCAGGTTGCGCGGGCTGAGGTCGATGCGCTCCAGCGGCATGGGCTTGAGGCCGCCGAGGAGTCGCAGCACGACGTCTTCCAGCCCGTGCGCGGTGGGAACGACCACCATGCGCAGCTCCATGCGCGGGCCGCCGAAGCGCGCGAAATCGATTTTTCCGTCCTGCGGCTTGCGATGCTCGGCGATGTCCAGCTCGGCCATGATCTTGAGCCTGGAGATCATCGCGAAGCCGTAGCGCGCGGGCAGGTCGAGATGGTCGACCAGGTCGCCGTCGATGCGCAGGCGGATGCGCACGCCCGCCGGGGGCGTGCTGGTCTCCACGTGGATGTCCGACGCGCGAAGCCGGATCGCATCGGCGATCAGCGAGTTGATGAACAGCACCAGCGTGCTGTCGGATTCGTTCGCGGCCGCGATGTCGGCGGCCAGCGCCGGCTCCGGCTGACGCGCGAGTGCGGCGGCCAGCTCGCGGGTGTCGAGCGGCCGCGCCGCGCCGGGATGGCCGGCTTCGCGATAGGCGCGAGCGATCGCGGGGGCCAGCGTTCCGGGGGCGGCCGCCACGGGCAGGATGTCCAGGCTGGTCAGCAGGCGCAGTTGGTTGAGCAGGTTGCGGTCGTTCCACGGGTCGGCCAGTGCGACGACCAGGTGGCCGTCGCGCAGCATCAGCGGCAGCACGGCTTCGCGCTCGGCGAAGCCCGCGGGCACCAGGCGCAGCGCCTGGGGCTGCGGAGTCAGCTCGCTCAGGTCCACGACGTGGACCCCCAACCAGTCGGAGATCGCCTGATCCATCTGCTCGGCGCGCAACGTGCCGTCGTCGACCAGGATCGCCCCAAGCGGGCGGCGCGGATGGTTGCTCGCCTGGTGGGCCAGTGCCTTGGCGAGCTGGGCCTGCGTGACGAGCCCACGCTGCACCAGAGCCTCCCCGAGATGCCGCGCCGGGTCCTGCGCATGGCTGCGCAAGGCCTTCCACAGCGCGTCCATCGAGGCGCTTGCGGGCGTGGTCGGAGGGGTGGACGCAGGGGGTTCGCTGGTCGGCAGGGTGTCGGTTTGCATGCTGTGCGGCTTGCGCAGGGTGGTGGATCCCGGGCTGGCTGCCGGGTCCGGGGCGTCCAGCCATCGGACTCAACGATATTCGATTACGCCGCATGCAGGCGAGCGCAAAGGCCGCGAACCACGCGAAAGTGTGCAGTCCTTCACGATGTCCGGTGTTCCGGGGCGAGTCGATCCGCGCATGCCCACCGGGTTGATGGCAACCGATACCGGGGAATGGCCCGTCGCGAAGGGGGACCCTGAATCGGTGCGAGCGCGCCGGTGGACACGACACCGTTGCTCTGCACTTTCGGCCTTTCTGGAAGGGTTCCGGCGGCTTGCCACCGAAGTTGCTGTCGGTTTGGCTGGCGTCACGACGGCGCCAGTCCGCTCATTCGAGGCCTTGCCCATCCAGTCGATAGCAGCGGGCCGCGTTCCCGGCAAAGAGCCCCTCGATCTCGGCGACCGAGTAGTTGCCGGCGATCCGCTTGAAGGCGTTCCACAGCACCGGATAGCTGCAGGTCCTCTTGTCCACGGGGAAGTTGCTCTCGAACATGCAGCGCTGCGCCCCGAAGACGTCGATGCAGGTCTCGATGGAAGGCCGCCATGCCGCTGCGAGCTCGACCGAGGACGGCGGCTCGGGGCGCTCGCTGAAGTCGAATCCGCCGAGCTTCATGCCGAGTCCGCCGAGCTTGACCCAGACGTTCGGGAGCTGCGCAAGATGGCGCATTGCGCGCTCCCACTGGACGGCCACCTCATCGCGCTTGCCTTGATACGGGCCGATTCCGATCGGCCCGCCCAAATGATTCAGCACGATTCGCGTCTGGGGGAAATGCGCCGCCAGGTCGTGGAGTTCGTTCAATTGCGGGTGATAGAGCCAGGCATCGAAGGCCAGGCCCAACGGCGCGAGGTGCGCGAACCCCGCGCGGAACGCCGAATCGGAATACAGCGCGGGCGGCGGGATGGGCCCGGAAACACGGACCCGGCTGTCGGCATCCCGCGCGCCGATCTGGCGAATTCCCTTGAGGCGGCCACCCGCCGCCGCGACATGCGCCTCGAGCACGGGCCTGGCCCGTTCGCCCAGCCGCAAGTCCACCGCCCCGATGATCCCGGCGCACACGCGGCATGTTCCGTAGAGGCCACTCGCGCTCATCGCAGCGATCCCGTTGACGAACTCGGTCTGCCCCAGCGAGCGCAGTGCCTCCGGCCCGTGCGCGCGGTACATCTCACGGCATTCGACGAACACGGTGGCGAGCACGTGGTGGCCGCTTCCGACGTCGGCAAGGAGGTCCTCCAACCGATAGCTCGGCTGGTGCGACCCGTACCAGAAATGATGATGCGGGTCGATGACGGGCAGGTCCGGGAGCAGGATGTCTTCCTGCCTGCGCTCGAGCCATCGCACGTCGAACATCGCGGCGGCAGGCGGCTGCTGCGGTCCGGAGGGATCTGGTAGCGGTTCGGAATTCGCCATGAAGTCGGCCCTTGCGCGGGGTGCCGTGGGCAACCGTGTCAGCCGGCGGAGATCGTGACCATTCTCAGGTCGGACATTTCCTCGATCGCGTAGCGCGGCCCCTCTTTGCCCCATCCGCTGTGCTTGACCCCGCCGGAAGGCTCCTGGTCGGTTCTCGCGCGGGACGCCGCGTTGACGTTCACTGTGCCGTACTGCAGGCGCCGGGCCGCCGCCAGTGCCACGTCCAGCGAGCGTGTGAAGATTCCCGACTTCAATCCCCAGGGGGTTGCATTGGCGCATTGCAGCGCCTCGTCCAGCGTGTCGTACGGGCTGACCGTGACCACAGGACCGAAGACTTCATCGCAGACCACTTTCATCCGGGGATCGACGTCGGTCAACACCGCCGGTGCCAGCAGGGTGCCGTTGCGCTGACCACCGCAGCGCAGCTTCGCTCCCTGCGCGACGGCCTCCTGGATCCAGGCCTCGATGCGAATCGCAGCCGCTTCGTTGATCATCGGGCCCGTATCGGTGGCCGTGTCGAGCGGATCGCCGAGTTTGCGCGCGCTCACGCCGGCGACGAGCCGATCCACGAAGGCCTCGTAGACGGGGCGCTGCACATAGATGCGCTGCGTCGAGATGCAGCTCTGCCCGGTCAGGCCGAAGCCAGCCTCGATGCATTGGGGCACCGCCTTGTCCAGGTCCGCGTCGCCGTGCACGATGGTGGGCGCGTTGCCACCCAGTTCGAGCAGTGCGCGCTTCAACCCTATCGATCGCAGGATCTGGTCGGCGACCTTTCCACTGCCCGTGAAATTCACCAGTGCGACGCGAGGGTGCTCGACCAGCGCGGCGCCGATGTCCGCGCCGCCATGGACCATATTGAACACGCCGGCGGGCAGGCCCGCCTCGAGGGCCAGTTGGCCGAGCATGGCCGTCACCCCCGAACCGTGCGGGTGGGGTTTGACTACCAACGTGTTTCCCGCTGCCAGTGCCGGGCCCAGTTTGTGGCACAGCGTGCTGAGTGGCGCATTGAAGGGCGTAATGCCTGCGACGACGCCAACCGGAACGCGAAGCGTGAAGCCCAGCTTCCCGGCGCCGGGCGCGACGGCATCCATGGGCACCATTTCGCCATGGATGCGCTTGGCCTCCTCGGCGGAAATCTCCATCGTCGAAATGGAGCGCAGTGTCTCGGTCCTGGCCTCGCGCAGCGTCTTGCCGGTCTGCAGCGTCATCACCCGTGCCAGTTCGTCCGCATGCTGCTCCATCCGACGCGTGATCTTCTGGAGCATGGAGGCTCTCTGGTAGGCGGGTGTCTCGGCCCAGGCGGGGCCGGCGGCGGCTGCCGCCTCGACCGCATCCTGCGCATCCTGGTGCGTGCTCTGGTGGACCCTGCCCGCAGGCCTGCCGTCGTAAGGCGACGGGACGAGCGTCGTTTCGCCCTCCCGCCAGCTCCCGCCGACCAGCGTGCGGGCTTCGTGGATCTCATGGTTTGCCTGGGTACTCACGATGGCGTCCTCATTCGCATGGAAAGATGGAGAAAGGCCGAAGCACTGCAGCCATGGCGTCAGCCATGAGCCAGATGGGGTAGCCAGGAGGTCAGCGTCGGCAGCCCGATGACCAGCACCAGGTCGCAGCAGGCCGCGATCACATAGGGCAAGGCGGCGGCAGCCGCCCGTTCCAGCGACGAGTGAATGACGGCCACCGATACCAGCAGCGTGAGACCGATCGGCGGCAACACCATGCCGATCGCCCCGCAGATCATCACGACGACTCCGAATTGCAGCGGGGGCACGCCCACGCTGGTGACCAGCGGCAGCATGATCGGAATGACGGCGATCAGGATGGCCGGCGGCTCGAGCACGATCGACAGTCCGATCAGTGCCACGGAAATCAGCGCGAGGGTCGGGATGGCTTGATGTGTCAGCGAGCCGACGTACGTCGCCACGGTCTGCGGAACCTGCTGGCTCGTCAGGACCCAGGCGAGCACCGACGCATTGGCGATGATGAACAAGACCATGGCCGAGGTCTTCGCGCCGTCGACAAGGGCGCCGCCATAGCTGCGCGCCGAGCGCGCGCGCACGAGCGCACCGACGATGGCAACGTAGACTGCGGCAACCGCGCCGGCCTCGTACGGTGTGAATACGCCTCCCAGGATTCCACCGATGACCACGGCTGGCGCGACCAGCGCGGGGATGGCGTGCACGAAGGCAGCGCCGATGCCCGCCAGCCC
>JAJZVU010000035.1 GCA_021845505.1 Pseudomonadota bacterium
CACCAGGGCCCGAATCGGCTCGGAATTGGGGGGCTTGCCCGAAAACTGAGCCCCCGATGAGCATCGCCACGCAATTCCAGCAGCGGGAATTCGCTCGTTCGTCAGGTACTTCAACGGCCTGCTAGGGGCTGGATGCATACGGATTGCCCCCTGCCGGACGAATCTCCCCGTAATAGCCCTTGTCGTTGAGGCGACTCTCGTCGGCATGGAAATTTTGCACCGGCTCTGGCGCGTTGATGCTCTGTTGCGCCTTCTTGAATCCGGCGATCGTTCGATCCATCTGCGCATAATCGACGGGCTTGGCTTTCTGGATGCGCACTTTCTTGACCTGTCCCGGATGCTTGTCGTCGATGAAGGCATCGTGGATGGCAGGCAAGGCCGGGTAGAGTTGCTCGAGCACGGCCGCCTCGGCGTTGATGGCCTTGATCCAGGCGGTGCCCATGTCGCTGTGTTGCGCGACACGCGCCCATCGGGCCGCGTCCCCCGTGAGCACGGGGGGCCTCGTAACCATCCAGGCCAGCGCCGCAGCGGTCAACCCCAACTTGGCGGCATGACTCGCGTGTGCGTAGCCTCTGGATTGGCGCCAAGGCCACAACGGCAGGAGCAACAGGCCCGCCAGCGCCGCCGAAGCGTTCAGAGCGAACGAAAACAGGCTCAACGACATGCTCAGAGGCGGGATGAAGGACGACGAGATCAAAGCCTCGGCATGGGGGAGCTTGTCGACATGCTCCGAGGCTGAGCGCTGGGCGGCCCTTGCCCGCGCCAGGTAGTCATCGAAGAAGGCCTGAAATCCTTGCCGATCCAGACCCGAGGGGATGTCCTCCATGCGCACCGCAGCCAGGCCCAACTGAGGTTGCGCAGGGATGACCACCGACGCGCGGTACGAAGCCAGGGCCGGATACGAGCGCTCGACGGCTGCCAGAAACTGCGAGCGATCGAGGCCCGGGGGGATTCCCCCGGTCTTTTGCTCAAAGGCCTTGAAATAGGCCCGCTGATAGAACCCTTTGCGCAGACCCATCGCCCTGCGCGATTGGATGGCGTAGTAGTCGTAGAGCGGCTCGATGCGGCTTGCGACCCCACTGTAAACCGCCCAGAGACCCGCTATGGCCGGGTTGATCCGTGTTTTGTCCTTCGAGCCGAAGACATACGTTTCGACGGCCTTTTGCACTCCCTTGCCGGAGCCTTCGAGCAGCGGTAGATTCAGCAATCGCAGCTTGAGCTCGACCGGAGTGGAGGCGTTCTGGAAGTCGGGGTCTTCAAGGCCCCCGGACAGCACGATGGCCCGATAGGCTCCCAGGTAGTAACCCTCGACCCGCGCCGCGTGCGGCAGCGAGTCGATATAGGCGGCAAAGCCTCGATCAATCCCGACATAAGCCAACGGCGCAAGCAGCGCGAAGGCGATCACCGCCTTCCAGCGCGAGAAGACCAGACGCACCAGGGCCATCGAGAGTCCAGCGGCGCCAAGGCACTTGCCGGCGGTCTCCAGGCTCCGAAACGCATCGGCGCTGGTGTTGGCCGAGCTCACGAACTCGACCAGGGTCATGTTGTAGCAAAGTTCTCCCACGCAATAGAAGGCGGCAACGGCGATGGCGGCGATGGCCCAGGCCAACGCAAAGGAGCCTTCCTGGCGCAACCCGGCCGGAGGGCGCGGCAAGGCTTGCGCGGGGCCGGGATCCCGGTCTTCGGTGCCCAACAAACCCTCCCGGGTGATGGCAGGGTCGTGCTCTTGCTGAGTGACAGGCGCCGTCATGATCAGCCCTCCACGTCCGGCTCGTCTCGCAGCATGACCTCGGGTGGAGCGAGGGGTTGCATGTTCCTGCAACGCGCCCGTTTGCGATCACCCGACGCGCCCGCTGCGATGCCAGCGAACCTTGATGCCAAAACAAAGGCTCCCGCCAGGACGCAAGACATGGAAGCCGTCGGAAAAGACTGGAAGTCCGTTATGACGGCTTCGCCGGTCAAGCAGACAGGAACGGGGCTGTGAAACCCATGCCGGGCAGCGCGAAACAGGCAGTCCGGGAATCTCCCGGCATAGGTCTCTGGCATACCAACCGAGCGGAGGAACAGGTCCTCCCGGACTTGCATGGCGGCGATCATCGAGTACTCCACCTCTTTTCGGTGATATCGACTCCGGTTACGCTTGAGGCTCCTCGAACGCGCGGCATGGCGGTTTTCATGGCTTTCGCCCTTGTCATACCGCCGGCCGACGCGATACGGCCGAGGAGCGCAACCGGTCGATCTTCCCCAGGCCCCGCACCGCGAAGCCCCCGTGTCGCTTGTGCTGCGATCCATGCCACTGTCCGTGCTGCGCCCGCTGTTCTGCGCAACGCCGTGCGCAGCCTGCATCGCCCACCTCCTTCATTGCGACGGCGGGCATCCTGCGTCCGAGTAGTCTTTTTTCAGGAACGCCTGGCTGAACCATTGGTGGTATGCGTCTGCGTTTCCAATCGCGATGTCCGCCGCCGTTTTGCCATCCGGCCCCAGAAGGCCTGGGTTGACCCCCGCGTTGAGCATCGCGCGCACCAACTCCGGCGATGATCCCAAGTTTCCTCCGACTTGGATGATCGAGAACAGTGGGGGCTCTCCGCCTGGCACGGTCGTCTTATTGTTGAGCGCCTCGATCACATCCTTCCTCGAAAGCAGTGTTGCCACCCAATAGCGGTCGATATAAAGACGCTCCGCATTCGCAAGAATAGGGCCGAGCGTTCCAATCCGCGCATGTTGCGCGTCCACTTTGTCAACGATTTCTTTCTGAAACTTTTCCTCGAATTCCGAAAAAGGCCTCTGGGACAATCCATCCAGCGTCAGCATTTTGGCGTTCGCAGAAAGGTTTTTTCCATCGAGTTTTGCGAGCTCGGCCTCCTGTATGAGGTAAAAAGCGCCTGGATTGGAGCTTGATGTATTTTCTCCCTTATCTCTTTGGGCCTGCGCCTCAAGGCGGCAAACGGCAGCGTTTTCCTCCCCGAGAAAACTCGCATTACTACCCTCCAAATAATTAAGCACAGTGGCCGCATAGCCTTTAATCGTCACACTGTTGTCGCCCCCTGGCATCGAAGCGGGATCAAAAAGCCCGGCCTCAAAAGGCGTTACATCCGTTGGGACCATGCCTTTGTCCACTTTCATTCGAAACGCATCCCAGGCCATATGAGAGGGCTCATGCAGGGCCCGCGCCCTTTGAATTTCGGGAAGCGCCTGATCGTATTGATGAAGCATCCAGAGATCGATCAACGCGCTTCGCGTCCCAATAGGCTTTTCATCCATCATTGCGGGATAAAAGGCCTTGTCCGCCACTGGGATATTGGCATCCAGAAGCGCCAATATTTCGAAGGAGGCTTTTTGTTTTTTCGCCAAGTCATCGAGCCTTTGCCCCAACGAACCGACTTCCGCGGGGTTGGCTGGATTCTGGGCCTTTAGCAACGCTTGCCGATCCAATTGCGTCGCGACCGAAGGGAAATATCGGCCCCCAGGTCCGGCAAAAGTCCCGCCCCAGTATTTGGAGGCCACCAGATAGGCATGCAGCAGATGCTGTTTCGCGCAATGCCCCGGCAATTCGCCTGAATACATCGCCGCTCGGGGGCTCTGGATCCTGTAGAACTGATCCTCGGCCATCGGATCGGTTTGAAAGTCATCGGTGTCGGCCAGCGCGTTGCAAGCATAGCCATAGTCCTGTTTCAGGCTGATGCCGTCCTGCAGGAGCTGCTTGACTTCGTGCACATTGCTTGAATCGATGGCGGCCCACATCAACTTGTCCAGCGCGCCCTGCCCGGCCGCAAGCTGGTTGGCTTGAATGCCGCCCTTTTCAATGGCATGGGCATTGGGCGCATTGGACAGGGATTGCCCGTTTGTGGGCACGCCTCCGACCGGCACCGACGAGGGTGCCTGACCTTGAAACGCAAAGGCCGGTCCCAGTGAGCACAAGGCGATGGCAGCGGCCAGCAGCGTGACCTTGAGTGCGCTTTTCATGGAGTCTCCTTGGAAATCATTTCGACGAGGGCGCCGGACCCAGCGAAGCGGTATAGGGGCTTGACATGGGCCGTTTCGCCTGGGGGCTAGGGAGCAGGGCGAGGGTTGCGCAGGCAACGCAGGCGTTGGAATGAGCGTCTCGCGCGCCGGCGGATCGGAAAATGGGACGAGCCCCTCACCGGCAGGAACGGCGAGAGGCTGTCGCGATCGATGGCGACAACCGACGGCGAGAGACTCTGGAGTGCCGACAAGGTGACTTGGCGAAGGATGCCTGCAAGCCGGAGCCCGCGCGGGTGAAGAGGCGGCAACCGCTCCCGATAAGGCCATGCAGCTCGCGTTATTTCAGTGCCGCCGCCGCGATGGCGCTCAATTGTTTTTCGCTCGCCGAAACGTCAAGCACGGGCTTGCGCGGCATGTTGAAAACGGGATCCGAGCTTGCCGCGGGGTTTGTCTCGGCTGGCGCGAGAGCCACCGTCTTCGCACCCGGCGACGCGGAAGGCGTGGCTCCCGGGACACCCGACGTGACCGGCGAGGCCGGCATGGCCGTTGCGGACGGCGCAGCTGCCTTGGGGGGAGGCCCCGGCGGCTGAGAGGGCTTCTTGCTGCATCCGGTCAACGCGAAAAGTGCGGCCATCGACAAGGCCGTGGCCAGGGGTTCGATTCGTCTTTTGTGCATGACTCCTCCCGTTAACATGCTGCATAGATCGAAAACCAGATCAAAAAGCGAGTCAGGTTGCCCGAAATCGGCTGGCCGCCGCTGCGGATCGATGAGGGCAACGGGATGATCTTCGTCCCTGGTTTTCGGCTATTTCGCGGCCCGATGCGCTGACCGAGGGTTGCTTCGATCCCGCCGGGGGGCGCCTGATCACGCGGAACGGATGCGCGACCTTGGCGCGAATGCTCGCATTCACCTGCTCCATCGGCCCGGCGAGCGCGCCCGTCGGCTTGGTCGCGTCGAGCAGCCTGCGCAGGCACGGCCGCAGCGCGAAATGTCCGTGCGTTCGGAGGTCTCGCGTGTCGTGTCGATGGTTGCCACCTCGGTATCCGGCATCGGCGAATGCGTCGGATTGCTCGCCATGCACGGGCGCATACGGCTGGGGCACATCGTTGAGGTCGGCCGAAGTTGCGACCGCCATGCGCATCCGGCGGCTCCCGGAGTCGACACCGATGTGGTACTTCATCCCGAAGTACCACTGATGGCCCTTCCTGGTCTGGTGCGGCTGCGGGTCGCGCGTGCCGGTGGTGTTCTTCGTCGAGCCGGGCGTTGCAATCGGCGACGCGTCCACAGCCGCGCCCTCCTCGAGCGTCAGGCCGTTGGCCGCCGGCGTGGCCTCGGCGCTGAACGACGGACGTCCTCGCTGCTTACGCGGCGCGTGCCACTCGATCAACGCGAACAACTGGGCCCACGGCACCACCCGATCGGTCTCGTCGACAGGCTTGCCCTTGCAGGTCTTGCGGGTGCGCAGATCCAGCCCGAGATCGGCTTGCCGCATTCCTGCACCATGCCGCCAGCGTCGTCGAGGCGATTTTCGAGCACCATTCCCAGGACCTTCGTCGTAGACGCCGTAGGGGTTCACCATGGGCAAGCCATCCACATTCGTTATGCATCGCAATCGCAGCTTGGCCGTCCTCGCCACATGCATCGCCTCCGCGCTGCCGACCGACTGCGCCTCCGCGCCGCAGAAAGCTCAGCAGATGCTGTCCAACGTGCGGCAAAAATAGGCACGATCGTACGCCAGGTGCCGGTCGCGCCAAATCTAATTCATCCGATCGCGCTGCAGCGGCCGACGCAGGCGATGCTCCCGACGGTTTTGCAGGCGCCGGCCGGCACTGCCAACGTCGCGGTTCCGATGCAAGGGCCGGCTCGCGCCTTTGCCCTGCGGCGCCAGCCGCGAGCGCTTCGACTCGGGCTGTATGACCCTGTCTTCCCGCTGCGTCGACCCGGACTGCGACCCAGCCCGGACGCGCCTGCGCATCGATCGCCGGAACGAGCGCCCCGAGCTGCGTGGGCTTGGCGATGCCCGAGGTCCGCGTCGGAGCCGATCGAGCAAAATGCAATGAAAATGAGACTTTTGAATTCAAAACAACCAACTATTTGACTTTGCCACCCAGCCCCCGTAGATTTCCAGCGATGCGCCGCAAGCGCGGCGCCAGGCGATCCGGAGGCCCCGATGAACACTGCGTCCAGACCTGCACCGACCGTGGCCCCGCTGCGCAGGGCGCGCGCCTACGGTGCCTACTACAACCGCGAGGAGCCGGCGCCCGACGCCGAGTTGACCCAGACCGGACCGGGCACGCCGCTGGGCGAGTACATGCGCAGGTTCTGGCAACCGGTGTGCCTGTCGTCGCAGCTCACCGACGTGCCGCATGCGCTGACCATCCTGGGGGAGAAGCTGGTCGCGTTCCGCGACAAGCGCGGTCGCGTCGGGGTGTTGCAGCGCCACTGCTGCCACCGCGGCGCGTCGCTGGAGTACGGCATCATCCAGGAATGCGGGATCCGGTGCTGCTATCACGCGTTCCACTTCGATGTCGACGGCACGATCATCGAAGTCCCCGGCGAGCCCGACAAGGGAGCGCGGCTGAAACAGATGGTCTCCCAGGGTGCCTACCCGGCATTCGAGCGCTCCGGCCTGGTGTTCGCCTACATGGGGCCGCCCGAGGACAAGCCGCCGTTTCCCGAGTACGACGCCTACACCGCCTACCCCGACCTGCGGCTGGTCGCGTTCTCCAACGTCTTTCCCTGCAACTGGCTGCAGTCGATGGACAACATCGCCGACCAGTTGCACACCGCGTTCCTGCACAACAACATGACGGTGGACGGCAAGGACGAAGCCGGGACCTCGCTGTCCACGGCATTCGGCTCCTTTCCGGTGATGGACTACATGGAGGTGCGAGACGGCACCGGCATGGTGTTCATCGCCAACCGGCGGGTCGACGACAACCGGGTGTGGATCCGCATCAACGACCTGATCGTCCCCAACATCAGCCAGCACGCCTATCTGTTCGAGGACGGAAGCCAGCGCCGGCTGTTCCACCGCGTCCACATGTCGCGCTGGTACGTGCCGGTCGACGACACCCACAGCATCATCTTCGGCTGGCGCATGTTCGGCGACAGCATCGACCCGCTGCACATGGGCCGCGAGGACCGCCTGGGCTGGGACGACATGGACTTCCTCGAGGGCCAGGTGGGCAACCGCAGCTACGCGCAGGGGCAGCGCGCCCCGGGCGACTACGAGGCGATCTCCAGCCAGCGGGACATCGCGGTGCACGCTCTGGAGCACCCGATGGCCGGCGACATCGGGGTCTACATGAACCGCAAGCTGATCAAGGCCGCGCTGCGCGGCAGGAACCCCGCCGCGCTGCCCGAGGCCATGCACGCGCGCGCAGTCCAGGGCCTGCCCACGCACTGCTACACCCAGAACACCCTGCTGGACATCCCCCGCCGCGGCGACGAGGCGCAGGACCAGCAGATGCTGCGCGCGCTCGGGCGGGCGATCGTCGAGCTGACCGCGCAGGCCGATGCGCTGAGCGGCGCGCAGCGCGACGCCTTCGTGCGCCAGCGGCTGGAGGAACTCGAACGCGCCTACCGCTGAGCCGCTGCGCCGGACGGGTCGACGCCGGGTCGGCAGGGACACCACCGTGGGACTGATCGACCTGCTCGGCGTCGCGCCGGTGGTGTTCTTCGCGGGCTTCGTGCGGGGAGTCACCGGCTTCGGCGGTCCGCTGATCCTGGTCCCGACGCTGAGTTTTTTCTTCGGGCCGCTGTCGGCCATCGCGATTTCCGCGCTGGTCGACCTGTCGTGCAACGTCAGCCTGCTGCGCGACGCGCTGCGCAGGGGCTCGCTGGCGACCTTCGGCTGCCTGGCCGGCGGGGCGCTGCTGACCATTCCGCTGGGCGGCTACGTGATGCTGTCCTTCGACGCGCGGGTGGTCGCGCGCATCGTCTATGCGATGGTCGGGACCTTCACCGCGATCCTGCTGATGGGCTGGCAATTGCGGCGCAGGCTGTCGATGGGCCAGTTCGTCGGCGTCGGCGCGCTGGCCGGGGTGGTGCTGGGCGCGACTTCCTTCGGCGCCACCGTGCTGCCGTTCCTGTACTCCGGCGACGAAAGCGCGGTGCGCAACCGGGCGACCTTCATCCTGTGGGCCCTGTTCAGCGCCCTCGTCGGGCTGTGCATCGTGCTGGCCGGCGGCAGGGTGGGTACCCGCGAACTCTGGCATGCCGCGGCGCTGATGCCCATCTACATCCTCGCCTCGGCGACGGGCAACCGCTTCGTGCACCGCATCGACGACCGGCTGCTGCGCACCATCGTGCTGTCGGTGCTGCTGCTCACCGCCATCGTCGGCCTGGCCGTCAACTCGAGGTAGCGCCGGCCCCAGCGCGGCGCGGAGCTCAGTCCGCGCCGGCCGGTGCCAGCGTACGCCCGATCGCCTGCGCCGCGCGCTTGAGCGGCGGCACGAAGCCCAACGCATGCTCGGGCGTGCAGCGCAGCGAAGGCGCGTGCATCGACACCGTCGCGCAGATCCTGCCCCGGCGATCGAACACCGGAACCGCAAGGCCGATCAGTCCGTCCATGAACTCCTCGTTGTCCAGGCTGATCTGGGTCGCGCGCACCTGCTTGAGCATCGCCTCGATCTGCACCGGATCGGTGACCGTGCGCGCGGTGAAGCTCTTCAGCGGCACCGCACCCAGGATGGCCTGTCGCTTGCGCGCCGGCATGAAACTCAGGAACAGCCTGCCGCTGGCGCTGCAATGGATCGGCACCCGCGAGCCCAACTGCAGGTGGTAGCGCAAAGGCCAGTGCGCCTCGACCCGGTCGACGTAGACGATCTCGCTTCCCGCCAGCATCGTGACATTGCAGGTCTCCTGCACTTCGTCGACCAGTGCCTGCAGGATCGAATGGCGAATCGCGCGCTCCGGAGAGTTGATCAGCGTATCGACCGCCATGCGGGTGAGTGCCTGCCCGGCGATGAAACGCTTGCTGCCGGGTTCGCGCTCCAGGAACCCCAGCGACTCCAGCAACAGCATCAGCCGGTGAATGGTCGGCTTGGGAATTCCCAGGTCGGGGAACAGCTCGACCGCCGATACGGCGCCGTCGGCCGCGCTGACCGCCTGCAGCACCGCCAGCGCCCGGCCCGCCGCGGAATGGGCGCCTTCCTGGTCGCTGCGCGGCGTGGGCCGCGGGGTCGCCGCGGGGGACCGGGGCCTGGTCGTCGGTGGATGCTTCATGGAGTCGCGCCGTGCACAGCGGTGCACGGCCACAATGGACCAGCCAGCGATGATAGGCGCACGCAGCGCGCCGCGGCATGCGGCCCCGGTCGGGCTCGGCGCGGAGCGAGCGCCCGGCGCATCGCTCAGGCTCGGCGGCGAGACTGCAGCGTCGAGTCGAAGGTGCTGTCCGCCCCGGGCTGCGTCGCCGGCGCGCCGGCGACCGCGCCGCGGTGCAGGATGTCGCGGATCCTGCGGATGGTCGCCACCTGCTCGGGAGCGTCCATGACACGCGGCCTGGGCGTGTCCACGCGCAGCGTCTCGAGGATGCGGCCGGGCCGCGCGCGCATCACGGCGACCACGTCGGCCAGCTTGACCGCCTCGTCGATGCTGTGGGTGATGAACAGCACCGCCTTCCTTTCCGTGCTCCACACCCGCACCAGTTCGTCCTGCATCTTCTCGCGGGCGAAGGAATCGAGGGCTGCGAAGGGCTCGTCCATCAGCAGCATGCGCGGGTCGACCGCCATCGCGCGCGCGAGCGCGACACGCTGGCACATGCCCCCGGACAGCTGCCGGGGATACTTGTGCTCGAAGCCCCGCAGGCCGATGAGGTCGACATAGCGCTCGACGATGGCCTCGCGCCGGGCGCGCGGCACGCGCAGGCGGCGCAGCCCGTAGCCGATGTTGCTGCGCACCGTGAGCCAGGGAAACAGCGCATAGTCCTGGAACATCATCGTGCGGTCGGGGCCGGGAGCCTCGACTCGCCGGCCGAAGGCCTCGACGGTGCCGGCGTCCGGGCGCTCGAAGCCCGCCAGCAGGCTCAGCAGCGTGGTCTTGCCGCAACCGCTGGGGCCGACGATGCAGACGAACTCGTGCTCGCCGATCTCCAGCGACACGTCCTGCAGCGCGACCACGGTGTCGCGCCCGGTCCTGTAGGTCTTGCTGACATGCTCGATGCGAACCGATGCCTGGGCGGTCATTCACTTCTCCTGCCGCCAGGGCATCGCCAGCCGCTGGATGAGCTGCGTCAGTGCGTCGAGGGCCAGCCCGATGACCCCGATCATCAGCATGCCGACGACGATGTAGTCGCTGCGGAACAGCAGCCGTCCCTGGCTGATCAGGTAACCCAGGCCCGAGGTCGACGCGACCAGCTCGCCGGCGACCAAGGCCATCCAGGCGATCCCCACGCCCACGCGCAGGCCGACGAACATCGAGCTCAGCGCCGACGGCAGCACCACGGTGCCGGCGATGGCCAGCGGCCCGGCCCCCAGCGTGCGCGCGGCTCGCAGCAGCTTGGGCTCGACATCGCGCACTCCCTCGCGGGTGTTGAGCACGATGGGGAAGAAGGCCGCGAGGAAGATGATGAACTCGTTTTGCGCGTTGGTGATCCCGAACCACAGGATCGACAGCGGGATCCACGCCAGCGGGGGAATGGGACGGAAGAAGTCGACGATGGGCTCGAGCAGCCAGGCCGCGGCGCGCGAGGCGCCGATCAGCATGCCCAGCGGAAAGCCGATCAGGCAGGCGAAGCCGACGGCCACGGCCACGCGCTCCAGGCTGGCCATCACGTCCTGCTGCAGCAGCCCCTGGCGGAACAGCGAGATGCCCCCGTGCAGCACCACGGTCGGCGCGGGCAGCATCAGCGCCACCTGCGGGTTGCGGGTGCTCAGCAGCTGCCACCCGCCCACGAGCAGCAGCAGCGGGCTGTACTTGAACAGCGCCTTCGCCAGGCTGCGCGCGCGGGCGCGCAGCGGCCTGCATTCGGCCGGGACCGCGTCTGCGGCAGCCAGCTCCACGGTGCTTGCCACTTGTTCCATCGCCGACTCCTTGCGTGTCCTCATCGAAATGTGCCCGAGCGCCGGCGCACGGCGCCCGGCTCAGCCCTTCGCAGCGGGGACGAGGTCGCCCGGTCCGGGGAACTGCTGACGGCCCATGTACATCAGGCCGTAGGGCGGGTACGGAGGATGGCCCACCTGGCCCTTCCATCCCACCGGCAGGAACGGCGGCCATGTCGGCACCTTCCAGCCGACGCGGGCGTAGCTTTCCGACAGGAAGCGGTCGTGGATCACCGACAGGTACTCGCTGGGCGTGTAGCGATGCTGCAGCACGCCGGCGTCGTGCATCACGTTGGTCTGGTAGGCCTCCAGCCTGGCCCAGAAGCCGTCGACATCGCGGAAGGGGAAGTTGATGGTCGGCTTGGGATCGAGCACGTTGATCTGCGCGTCCTGGCGCACCAGCTGCGGACTGCGGCCCTTTTGCGAGGGGTCGGCGATCAGGGCGTCGAGCACTTCGTCGGTGCGCGTGCGGCACAGCATCTGCGCCTCGACGAAGGCGTCGGTGTAGGCCTGCAGCACGTCGGGAGCATGCTGGGCGATCTCGCCGCGGGCGTAGGAGTAGCCGTTGAAGATCTCGTAGCGGTCGATCAGCTCCAGGATGCGCGCGTTCTTCAGGTAGTCGGTCATGTACAGCACGTTGGGCTCCCAGATGCCGACCACGTCGACACCCTTGGGCATGGTGATGATCTCGCCCGGGCCCATGTTCGACAGCTGATAGTCGCGCCCTTCGACCAGGCCCAGCACCTTGGCCGCGATGAGCAGGCCCAGGTGGGTGGTGCTGCCCATGGTGACCCCGCAGATCGCCGGACGCCCCAGCACCTTGGCTCCCTTGAGGTCGGCCATGCCGCCCTTCAGCGGCGAGTCGGGATGGACCAGAAAGGCCTGCCGCTGCGCCGGGTAGGTGCACACCGCCGCGGTCGGGATCTTCAGGTCGATCAGCCGCAGCAGGCCCAGCGAGCCGGCCTGGGCGATCTGGATGCGCCCGGGAATGAACACCTCGTTCATCAGGCCCGCGGCGAGGATGGGCACGTAGTGCGCCTGCAGGCCCCGGCGCGCCAGCAGGTCGAAGTGCATCATCGCGAACAGGATCACGTTCCCGTCGGACCACAGCGGATTCCACGCGATCTGCAGCGGCCACCAACCCTTGCTCTTGAGCCAGGCGATCGAAGCCGGGGAGATGCTGGCGTAGGGGGTCGGCCAGTGCATGGCGTCGGGCTGCGCCGCGTGCGCGACCGGCCACGCCAACCCCCCGATTCCCAACGCGGCGGATCCGCCCACGGCAGCGGCCTGGGCGATGAAGTCCCGGCGTGACCGGTCGGTGTGCTTGCTGGACATGGTGTATCTCCTCGAACTTGTGTAGGTACGGCGGGCGATCTCCGCAACGCGTCGCGCGAGCCGTTCGGGTGCCCGTCCTGGATGCCCCTCGAATCCCGTCAACCACACCGCCCGGAGGCCAGCGGCAATCAAAATACAGAAAAATGAGATTTTTGATCGCGTATTTCCGTACTTCTTGCCTATGCTACGCAGAAGTGCTTCAATTGCGCAACGGAAAGTGCCCTAATCACAGTGTCGACGGCGCAGCGAGGAGGCGACGATGAACAGGCTGCAGGATCTGGGTGAAAGCGCCGCGCCGCAGACCGCCGACGACCGGCTGACGGTGCGCGTGCGCTCGATCGTCTACCAGGCGCAGGACATCCACTCCTACGAACTCGTCGACCCCGCCGGCGGCGAGCTGCCGCGATTCACCCCGGGCAGCCATGTCGACCTGTATTTCCGCGACGGCCGGGTGCGCCAGTACTCGCTGTGCGGCGATCCGCGCGACACCCTGCGCTACCTCATCGCGGTCCAGCGCGAGCCCGCCGGCCGCGGCGGATCGCAGGCGATCTTCGACAAGGTGCATGTCGGCCGGCTGCTCAGCATCTCGCGGCCGCGCAACCACTTCCCGGTGGCCGCAGGCGCCGCGAACCACCTGCTGCTGGCCGGCGGCATCGGCATCACCCCGCTGCTCGCGATGGCGCGGCATTTCGCAAGCCAGGGCACTGCCTTCGCGCTGCACTACTTCGTGCGCACCCGCGAGCGCGCGGCCTTCGCGGCCGAATTGGCGCGACTGTCCAGCCACGGCACCGTGCAGCTGCATGTCGACGACGAACCGGCCGCGAGTCCCGCCACCCCGGCCGGCCTGCTCGCCGCCGCGCCCCCGGCAAGCCACGTGTATTACTGCGGGCCTCCCGGCTTCATGAAGGCCGTCGCCGCGGCCAGCGAGTCGTGGCCGCGCGAGAGGGTGCATTGGGAGTATTTCAAGGCGCCCGACACGCCTGCGCCGGCGGCCGCCGCGGACGGGCCGGACGCCATCTCGGTGGGCTTTCGCGTGCGCCTGGCGAGCAGCGGCCAGGAGTTCGACATCCCCGAGGACAAGAGCATCGTCGAGGTGCTGCGCGAGCACGGGGTCGACATCCCCACCTCGTGCGAGTCCGGGCTGTGCGCGACCTGCAAGACTCGCTACCTGGCGGGCACGCCGGTGCATCGGGACTACGTGCTCGACGAGCAGGAACGGCTCGAATACCTGCTTCCCTGCTGCTCGCGCAGCGCCTCGGAGTGCCTGGTGCTCGACCTGTGAGCGCCGCCGAGCCGCGCGCGGCGCCGCGGCCGGCGCTCAGCGGGCGGCGCCGGCGATGCGCTCGGCCATCTTCTCGGCGAGCATCACCACCGGGATGTTGGTGTTGCTGGCGGTGATGAAGGGAAACACCGAACCGTCGACCACCCGCAGGCGCTCGACCTCGTTGACCCGGCAATCGGGATCGACCACCGCGGCGGCATCGCTGCCCATGCGGCAGGTCCCCACGGGATGCCAGCAGGTCTCGGCGGTGCCCATCGCGTAGCGCAGCAGGTCGTCGTCGTCGGGGTTCGCATGGCCCGGTCGGATCTCGCGGGTGATCACCTTGCCCAGCGGTGCGCTGCGCGCCAGCGAGTGCACGATGCGCAGCCCGGCGACGATGGTGCGACGGTCGACTTCGCTGCCCAGGTAGTTGGGATGGACCACCGACGACTGCAGCGGATCGGCCGAACGGATATGCGTGCTGCCGCGGGCGCGGGGATACAGGTCGTAGACCCCGATCTGGAACGACGACCCCGCGTCCAGGCCGGCCCGGGCAGCCGGCGTCCGGCCGCGCCCCGCGTCGAGCGCGGGAACCCGGCTCTCCGAGCTCACCAGCCCGAGTTGCAGCCTGAGGTTGGGCAGGGGCTGCGCCTCGTCGCTGCGCACGTAGCCGGTGGCCTTGAGCGCCGAGTCGGCGAACATGCCCTTGCGCGCGACGGCGAACTTGACGGCTTCGCGCACCTGCGCCAGCCGGCTGTTGAGCAGGTGGTTGACCGTGCCCTTTTCCCGGGTCTCGAAACACACCCGCGGCATGAAGTGGTCCTGCAGGTTCTCGCCGACCTGCGCGCGCGCCGCCACGACCTCGATGCCCAGGCCGTCGAGCAGTTCGCGGCGCCCGATCCCCGAGCGCTCCAGCAGCGCCGGCGTGCGCACCGCGCCGGCGCACAGGATGATCTCGCGTCGGGCGCGAGCCTGCAGTTCGCGGCCTTCGTGCAGATAGCTGACAGCGGTCGCCACGCGGCCGCTGAACAGCACCTTGCGCACCGGGGCGTCGGTCACGATGGTCAGGTTGCCGCGGCCCACGTGCGGGCGCAGGTAGCCGGCGGCCGCGCTGCTGCGCCAGCCCCTGCGGACCGAGAGCTGCAGGTAGCTCACCCCGTCGGGAATCTGGTCGTTGTAGTCGTCCACCCGAGGGTAGCCCGCGCCGAGGCAGGAGTCGACGAAGGCCTCGGAAATGGGGTCGGGCTCGGCCCGCGACACGCCGATCGGGCCGCCGGTGGCGCGGTTGGGCGAGGTGGTGAAGCGGCAGTCCTCGAGCTTGCGGAAGTACGGCAGGCAGTCGTCGTAGCTCCAGCCGCTGCAACCCGCCTGCTCCATGCGGTCGTACATCGCCGGGTGGCCACGGACGAACAGCATGCCGTTGACGGCGCTCGAGCCGCCCAGCCCGCGGCCGCTGACCCAGCTCACCGATCGCCGGCTCGTGCCGTCGGTGGGCAGGGTCGTGTCGCGCCAGATGCGATCTTCCAGGTTGAGGATCTTTCCCACTCCCAGCGGCAGGGATTCCCACAGGCCGCCGCCGGCTCCGCCGGCCTCGAGCAGCAGCACGCTGACGTCGGGATGTTCGGAAAGTCGCCCGGCGAGGACGCACCCGGCCGAGCCGGCGCCGACGATCACGTAGTCATACTCCATCGCCGCCTCCGCCGCCTTCAGCCCCGGGACGGTGGAGCCGAATACTTGCGGTACTTGTCCAGCACCCGCACCGGCATCTTCAGCGCGTCGCGGCGATAGGGCTCGTTGAGGGCCTTGGGGTCGGTCATGATCTCGATCACCGAGGGCTGGTCGCTGCCCAGCGCCTCGCTCACCGCCTGCGCGATGTCCTCGGGCCGGTCGATGGTGACCCCGGCGGCCCCCATGTCGCGGGCGATGGCGGCGAAGCTCGGGTTCTCGAGGTCGGTGTAGAAGTACCTCTCGCCGAAGAAGTCGTACTGGTTGCGCCGCTCGGCGCCGTACACCGTGTTGTTGAAAATCACCGTGACCAGCGAGAGCTTTTCCCGCACCGCGGTCATCACCTCCTGCATCGACATGCTCCACGCCCCGTCGCCGACCAGCGCGAGCACCGGCGAGCCGGGCCTGGCCAGCTTGACTCCGAGCGCCGTCGGAAATCCCACGCCGATTCCGCCCAGGCTGCCGGCGGCGATCCAGCGCCGCGGCCGCTCGAAACTGGCGAAGTAGGCGTTCGCGCTGCCGCTGACATTGCCCACGTCGGCGACCACGGTGGTGTCGGCCTGCAACGCGGCGACCGCGCGCGAGACCTCCCACAACGCGCGGCGGGGGTGGATCGGCGCTCCGTCCTGGTGCGACATGTCCGCCAACTTGCGCGACCACTCCGCCTTGAGCTGCTCGATGCGTGCGCGCTGCGCGGCCGCGTCGACGGCCAGCGGCTGGCCGCGCAGCGCCGCAGTCAGCTGGCGCGTGACCTCGCGGCAGTCGCCGAGCAGGCCCACGTCGAGGCGGCGCAGCGCGCCGAGTTCCAGCGGGTTGATCGAGTTGTGGATCAGCTTGGCGCTGCGCGGGAAGAAGTCCACCCCGTATTGCGGGGTCGTCCCGAAGGCGTTCAGCCGCGTGCCGAGGGCGACGATCACGTCGGATTCGGCCAGCAGGCGCATCGCCGCTTCCGAGCCCTGGTAGCCGATCGGGCCCACCGCGAGGGGGTGCGAGCCCCTGAAGGCGTCGTTGTGCAGCCACACGCAAGCCACCGGCGCCGACAGCGTCTCGGCCAGCTCGGCGATCGCATCGTGGGCGTCGGAGTCGACCGCGCCGAGGCCGGCGAGGATGGCCACGCGCTTGGCACCCTGGATGATGCGCGCCGCCGCGGAAATGGCGTCGGGAGGGGCACCGCCGTAGCGGCCGTCGATCCGGTATTCGGCCGGCTGCATCGCCTCCTCTTCCCAGACGCCGTAGTAGGCATCGCGCGGAATGTCGACCTGCACCGGGCCGCGCAGCGAGACCGCGGCGCGAAAGGCCCCGCGGATCGCCTCGGACATGCGATCCGGGCGGTTGACCTGCATCTGCCACTTGACCACCGGAGCCAGCATGCGCATCTGGTCGATTTCCTGGAAGGCTCCGGTGCCGATGCCGGTGCTCAGCACCGCCGGGGTGAGCACGACCAGCGGGGTGTGGTTCAGGCAGGCGCTGGCCACCCCGGTGACCAGGTTGGTGATGCCCGGCCCGTTCTGGCCGATGCACACTCCCGGCACGCCGGTGGCGCGGGCATAGCCCTCGGCCATCAGCGCGGCACTCTGCTCGTGGCGCACCTGGATGAAACGGATGCCGGCTTCGGGGAAAAGGTCCAGCGGGTCCATGAATGCCGAGCCGACGATGCCGCAGATGTTGCGGACACCTTCGATGCGCAGCGCCTCGACCAGGGCCTCACTGCCTGAGATCTGCCGTTTCAATTCCCTTCTCCTTTCCGGTGGGTGGATGGCCGCGAACCCGACGCAGCCCCGCGGCACTGCCGGTGGCTGCCGGCGCGCGGCGCGCGCGGACCCGCATTCCGCCTGTGCCGCCGGCCTGACCGAGCCGGCGCCGCGGCCTGCGCGGCGCGCCTTCGGCAACCCCGACGAACACCCCGGGCCGTCACCCCAGGAGGCGAATTCACTGTAGCAGCGCCGATTTTCTATGTCAATTATGAGTCTTATAATCTCATTTTTCTAGTTTTTGAACTTTCCACGCGCAGACGCATTCGGGCGCTAGGCCACTTCGACCACCACCTTGCCGCTGGCGTGGCCCTGCTCGACGTGGCGGTGCGCCTCGGCCACTTCGGCCAGCGGGTACACCTTGCTCACCACCACCCGCAGCCGCCCCTGTTCGATCAGTTCGGCCCCGCGCTCGAGGATGCGCGTCTGCGCGCAACGCAGCGCGTGGTCGCCCAGCAGCAGCGGAGTGGACATCTGCACGTAGCCGACGAGCAGGTTGCGCATCCTGGCCTTGTTCACCTGGGCCATTTCGCAGGTCGTCGACATCAGCGTGGCCAGCCTGCCGTACAGCCGCACGGCCGGGAAGGACTGCGCGAAAGTCGCGCCGCCGACGGTGTCGAGCACCACGTCGGCGCCCGCCCCCGCGGTCCAGGCCAGCGTGCGCTCGACGAAATCCTCGCGGGTGTAATCGATCACCAGCTCGGCGCCCAGTTCGCCGACGAGCCGGGCCTTCTCCGCGCCGCTGACCGTGGCCGCCACGCGCGCGCCCAGGTGGCGCGCCAGTTGCACCGCGACATGGCCGACGCCCCCGGCGCCGGCATGGATCAGGACCTTCTCGCCGGCGCGCAGGCCGACGCGGTCGACCAGCGCCTCCCAGGCGGTGATGAGCACCAGCGGCACCGCCGCCGCCTGCACCATCGACAGGTTCCCGGGTTTGGCCGCAGCGTAGTGTTCGTCGACCACCGTGTACTGGGCGTAGCTCCCCGGCGCTCCGCCGAGGCCGTTGTTGAAAAAGTACACCGCGTCGCCGGGCTTGAAGCGCCGCACCTGCGCGCCGACGGCCTCGACCGTGCCTGCGCCGTCGCAACCCAGGACCGCCGGCAGCGACGAGGGATGGAACATGTGATGCTGTCGCACCTTGGTGTCCAGCGGATTGATCCCGGCGGCATGCACGCGCACCAGCAGATCCGACGGACCGGGTTCGGGGACCGGGATGTCGGCGGGTTGCAGGACTTGCGGATTCCCCGCGGCGGTCATGAGCATGGCTTTCATGGTGTCTCCTCAGGGTGTCCCGCGACGCAGCCCCCGCGGGCTGGTGGCTGGCGGCGATGCTACCCGGCACAGACATCCATGGTCAATCACGAGATGTATAGTCTCATTTTTTGAACTAACATCGAGTTCGATGGGCTGGACTTGTCCAGCGGCGACTTCCACGGAGCGGACGATGCGGCAAACAGCAAGGGCCGGCGTGGCTGCGCAGCGCGCGATCGACATCCTCGAGATCGTCGCCAGGGCCGGGCGTGCGGTCGCCGGCAAGGAGATCATCGACGCGCTGCAGCTTCCCAAGCCGACGGTCTACCGGGTCTGCGCGCTGCTCGAGGCGATGGGCATGATCCAGCGCGCGCCCGACAGCAAGAAGTTCGTCGTCGGCCAGAGGCTGTGCGCGCTGGGCCTGGAGGCGATGGCCAACGCGCCCAGCCGCGGGCCGATACGCGCCGTGCTGCAGGCGCTGATGGAACAGGTGGGCGAGACCTGCACCTTCACGGTGCTCGACGGCCACGAGGCGGTCTGCGTCGAGCGGGTCGAATCGCAGGCGCCGCTGCGCCTGCACTTGCAGGCGGGCTCGCGCATCCCGCTGCACTGCACGGCCAGCGGCAAGCTCTTCCTGGCGCTGATGCCGCGCACCCTGGCGCGCAGGTTGCTGCATGGCGCGCCGCTCAGGCGCTACACCCCCGGCACCGTGATCGACCCGGCGCAGATCGAACAGCAGCTGGCGCACATCCGCAAGGAGCGCATCAGCTGGGACGACCAGGGCTACTGGCCCGGCCTGGTCGCGCTGGCGGTGGCGGTGAGCTCCCCCTCCGGACGAATCCGCGGCACGGTCTCGGTCAACGCGCCGGCGGCCCGCATGAGCTACGAGCAGGCCTGCCGGCATCTGCCGGCGCTGCGCGACGCGGCGCATGCGATCGCGCGCCACCTGTTCGACGAAACCGACGAGAGCCGCGGCGATGACCCGGACGAGGCCGCGGACGAGGCCGCGGGCGCGGGCGCGGGCGCCTGAACGACCCGCCTCGGCCACGCGGCGGCCGCACCGCTGCGGCCCGGCGGCCCGGCTGCCCGCAGCGGCGCTGTCGTACAGTACCGCGCCGACACGGCACCACGGAACGGACAACGCATGACGCAGGCCAGTGCCACGCAGGGCGTGGAGACCTTGAAGGACCGGGAGGTACGCGTCTTCCTGTCGTCGACCTTTCGCGACATGAATGCCGAGCGCGCCCATCTGGTCGCGAAGGTGTTCCCGCAACTGCGCAGCTACTGCGCGGCGCGCGGGGTCGCCTTCACCGACATCGACCTGCGCTGGGGCATCACCGAGGAACAGTCCAGGAGCGGCCATACCGCGGAAATCTGCCTGGCCGAGATCGAACGCTGCGCGGAGTACCCGCCGTTTTTCATCGGTTTCCTCGGCGAGCGCTACGGCTGGGTGCCACGGCGCAGCGACCTGTCGCGCGAGCAGGGCAAGCTGGGCGGAAAATCCGACGAGCGCTGGGCGCGCCTGCAGCAGGCGGTGGCCGAGGGCATCGGGGTCACCGAACTCGAGATGCGCTACGCCTTCGCCCAATACGCTCATGCGGCCACCCATTCGCGGGTCTTCCTGCGGGCCCCGCAGCTGACCGATGCGCTGGCTGCGCGGGCCGGCAACGCGGAGGACTTCCACGACGGCCACCGCGACAAGCTCGCCGCGCTCAAGGACTGGCTGCGCCAGGGCGGCCATGTCGCGATCGACGGCTACACCAGCATCGAGGCCTTCGGCGACGCGGTGCAGCGCTTCCTGATGGCCGCGATCGACCAGCGCTATCCCGAGGACCAGGTACCCGACGAGTCCGGCAGGCGCCGGCGCGAACAGGCGCTGTACGCGCAAAGCCGCCTGCGCGCCTATGTGCGCCGCCCCGGGGTCCACTCCCGCCTGCTCGAATGCGTCGCCGCCGCCCGCTCCAACCCGGGGGCCACCTTCGTGTGCGTGCACGCGCCGTCGGGGACGGGCAAGAGCGCGCTCATCGCCGACCTGGACTCCGAGCTGCGTCGCGAGCAGCCCGACCTGGCGCTGCACACCCACTTCTTCGGCGTCAGGCAGCGCGCCAACCTGCACGACTGGGCCAGGCAGTCGGTCGAGGACCTCGGTCCGCCGCGCGAGCGCCGCACGCTGCCCGCGCCGGACGGCGTGGTGCAGCAACTGGCCGCCAGGTTGCGCGAGCGCTTCGAGGTCGACCGCAGGCCGGTGCTCGTCGTGCTCGACGCCATCGACCAGCTCGACTCCGGCGGCGACCTGGCCGCATCCGAGCTGCGCAAGGCCTTCGACGGCGCACCGCAGACCCTGGTGCTGGTCACCTCGACCCGCCCGCCGCCCGGCGACTGGGCCCGCATCGAGCTGCCGGCCTTCGATGCCGAGCAGATCCGGCAGGCCAGCCGCAGCTATCTCGACGAATACCGCAAGGCGCTTGCGGACGATCTGCTGGACGCCCTCGCGGCCAGCCCGGCGTGCACCAATCCGCTGTTCCTGCGCATGCTGCTGGAGGAACTCCGGCTGCACGGAGACCACCCGGGGCTGGCCGCGCAGTTGCGCTCGCTGAACGCCAGCGCAAGCCCGGGCGAGCTGTTCATGCTGGTGCTGCGACGCATGCGCGACGACCTCGACGATGCGCTGCACGCCAACCTGGGGGAGCGCAGCGCGCGGCTGCTGGCGCTGTCCTGGCGCGGCCTGCGCGAGCGCGACCTGGCGCTGCTGCTGGCGCGCCGCGCCGACGACTCGCCCGACCCGCTCGACCAGGCCAGCGGCAGCGAGCGCCTGCCGCAGCGCCTGCTGTCGCCGCTGCTGGCCAGGCTGGAGCCCTATGTGCTGCGCCGCGAGGGCTTCCTGGATCTGATGCATGCCAGCTTCTGGCAGGCCTGCCAGAAGCTCGACCGCGCCTCGGCCAGGTTGCGCCTGCTCGAGCATGTCGAGCCGCTGGCCGGCGGCGACTCCTGGGCCGCTGCCGAGGCCGTGCACCAACTCGCCGAACTGGCCCGCGAGAGCCCGTCCCGCGCGACCGGTGCAGCAGCGCGGCTGATGCGGCTGCTCGGCAGGCTGCGCGACCTCGCCGCGGTCCTGGCCGAGCACGCGCTGATCTTCGACCTCGGCGTGACCCGGCTGCTGCTGGAAACGGCTCGAGCGGCCGCCGATCCGCCCGCGCGCAAGCTCGCGTGGGCCGAGCTGCAGCGCAACTGGATCGCGCTGTGGAGCGAGGAACTCGGCGCCGCGCCGTCGGCCGCGGCGCTGCGGCAACTGGCCGGCGTGCTGGGCAGGCTGCGCTGGCAGGCCGAGGCCTGGCTGGACTTCGACCATGGCGGGGACGGACGCTACGACCCCGTCGCCGACGCCGGGCTCGATGAACTGCTCGGCGGCGAACTGCACGCATGGGCGCAAGGCGCGCTGCTGCGCGCGCTGCAACCGCCCCAGGACCCGAAGAACGCGCTGATCGAAGCCGAAGTCGATGCATCGGCCCCGCAGCGCGACCTGGGGGTGGCTCGGCTGGCGGCGCGCCTGGTCGGGCGAGCCTATGCGCCGGGCGCGCGGCGCCGGGCGCAGAGCCTGTTCGACCTCGCGCTGGCCTGTGCGCTCTGCGGCCGGCGCGTCGCCGCGGTGCGCTGGGGCCGCGCCGCGCTGCGGGTGCTGGACGTGTCGGGCGACCTGCGCGAACTCGGAGTCGACGTGCTGCAGTGGCTGGAGCGACAGGATGCCGCGGTACTGGAGCGCTTCGGGCTGGACGCGACCGCACTGCTCGAACGCCGCGTCGCGCTGCTGGGCGTGCTCGGCCAGCCCGCGGCCGCGGTCGCCGCGGCGGCGCTGCTGGCGCGCACGCTGGCCGATCGCGGACACGTCGACGCGGCGCTCGCGCGACTGGACGCCGCGCGCAGTCACGCCGAAAGCGTCGCCGCCGCCGATCCGGCCGCGCCCGCGCTGCTGACAGTGCTCGCGGCGCGCTTCGACCTCGCGAGCCGGCACGGCGACGCGAGCGACGCGCTGCGCGCCGCGGGCGCGCTGCTCGCGGCCTTCGCGGCGCTGGCACGTGCCGCGGCGCAGTCGCGGCGCGAACACGGCAGCCGCCGGCTGGCCGAACTCGAAGCGGGCGCGGGCGAAGCCATCCGGCGCGCCCTCGCGGTGGTCGCCGCCGCGGCGCCCGCACAGGCCGAGGCGTCGTTCGAAGGCGTGCTGGACGCGTTGCGCGACTACCTGGAACTGCCGGACGCCTCGCCGCCCGACAGTCACGACCCATCCGCCGCATCCGGCGACCGCTGAGATCCTCCGATGCCCTTCGTGTATGCCTACGATCCCGACGAGGACCTGCTCGCCTTGCTGGCGGCCGTCCGACGCGACTACGCCGACTGGCTGGCCCGCCATGGCCAACCCGCGCGGGCCCAGTCGCAGGCCGCGCAGGCCCAGGCGACCGAGCGCGACCTGGAGTACAGGCGCGGCGGCGGCCACGACGACGGCCCGCCCCTGGACGACTTCGCATACGACGACGACGAAGGGGCCGGCCGCGGCGCGAGCCCGGACTGAGTCGGGGGCGCAAGGCCTCAGGCCAGGTCGACGAAGCGGCCGAGCTCGACCGGCGACAGCGGTGTGCGAACGGCCTGCGGCTCCCAGCCGAGCAAGGCGCGCGCCGCCGTCGCGCACACCCGGCCCTGGCAATCGCCCATGCCGCAGCGGTGGAGCATTTTCGCCTGCTGCCAGCTCGCGCAGTCGAGCACGGCAGCCAGCGCGACGTCCTCGCAGCGGCACAGCAGTTCATCACGAGCCCGGTGCAGCGCGGGTTCGCGCTCGAAGCGGAAGTCGCGCTCGACGGCCGCCGCGAACGCCGCCCAGCGCCGGCGCGCGCGTGCCTGCGCTCCGCGCGGATCGAAACGGCCGACCGCGCTGAGCCCGGCGATGGTGCCCTCGGCGGCGGCCAGTTCGGCGCCGCGCGAACCGGTGCACTCGCCGCAGGCGTAGACCCCGGGAATCGAGCTTTGCTGCGACTCGTCGACGGCGATCGCCAGTTCCCCCGCCGCGCGCGGCAGCAGCGCGCAGCCCAGCGCCGCGCCGAGTTCGTGGTTGGCCACCAGCCCGAAGCCGCAGGCCAGGCGCTCGCAGTCCAGCCGCAGCCGCCGGCCCCGGTGGGTGAATTCCACGTATCGCACGCGAGCGCTGCCCCCGGCGCCCTCCAGGCGCGCGCCGGCGTACAGCGGGCTGTGGGCGAGCGCGGCACGCAGCCCCAGCGCCTGCGCGAGCTTGCGCGGGCGCGCCGCCAGAGCGAGCGCGAAGCGAGCCAGCCGCGCCGGCGGCGCCGCCTCGATCAGCGCTACCACGCTGGCTGCGGCGCGGCGCGCGCTCGCGGCGGCGGCCCACAGCAGCGGCCCGCTGCCGGCCACCACCACTCGTTGTCCGGCGAGCGCGACGCCGCCCTTGACCAGCGCCTGCAGTCCGCCCGCGCCGGTGACCCCGGGCAGGGTCCAGCCGGGAAAGGGCAGCAGCAGTTCGCGCGCCCCGGTCGCCAGCACCAGGCGGCGATACCCGAGTCGCTGGCTGCGCCCGCCGCTGTCGACCCACAGCGCGGCCTCGCCGGCGGGACCCAGCACTCGTGTCTGGTTGCGCAGCGTGACCGACGACAGCGCGGCCAGCGCGTCGAGCAGCCGCGGCGGCACGCCGGCGCGCGGGCTGCGCAGGTCCTTGCGCCAGACCTGGCCGCCAGGCTCGGGCGAGAGTTCGACCAGGCACACCGTCGCGCCGTGGCGACCCGCGGCCAGCGCCGCGCTCAGCCCGGCGGGCCCGGCGCCGACCACCACCAGGTCAAAGAGTTCCATCGCCGGTCCCCGCGCCGCCGATCTCCATGCCTTCGCTGCAGCGGACCTCGCAGGCCAGGCGGTTGGGCACGCCGTCGATGGTGACCCGGCATTCCTTGCACACACCCATGCCGCAACAGGCGCCGCGCGGCATCCCGCGCAGCGACCGACGATAGATCGCGGGCACGCCGCCGGCCGCGCATTCGATCGCGGCAGCCACGCTGGCGCCCTCCGGCACGCGCAGCGCGACGCCGTCGACCCGCACCGTGACCTGCCGCGGCGGCGCCATGGCTTCAGGCGTCGAAGCCGCCGGCCAGCCCGGCCGGCAGGGCCTCTGCGCGGATCTTCGCGGCGAGGATCCTGGCGCTGATCAGGGCCGTGGTGGCGCCCAGGCCCTCGTGGCCCACCGCGACCCAGACTCTGCCGGCAGCCGCCGGCAGGGCCACGGCGCCCAGCATCGGCATGCCCTGCGGGGTCGCCGGGCGAAGCCCGGTCCACGCCCGGATCACCCGGGACGTGGCCAGCCCTGGCAGGAAGTGCACGGCCCGGCGGGCGATTCGCGCCAGCACCTCCAGGCTCTCGGCGCGCTCCTCGACCCCGATCTCGCGCGACGCGCCGATCAGCAGCTGGCCGCTGGGGCGCGGCTGCACGTTGAAGGCGATCGACACGGCATCCTGGGCATGGGTGCTGGCGGCGTAGCCCAGTTCGAGGATCTGGTGGGAAATGCGCGGCGCGCCGCGTTCGCTGATCAGCAGGTGGCCTCGCTTGGCCAGCAGCGGCAGGCCGGGAAGCAGTCGGCGCGCCGCCAGGCCGGCCGCGACGATCACCGCGGACGCCTCGAAGCGCCGGCCGTCGGCCGCCAGCACCCAGTCGGCGCCCACGGCCCGGGCGCGCACTCCCTGATGCACCCGGATGCGACCGCGGCCGGCGTCGCGCGCCAGCCACTGCGCTGCCTTGGGGGGGTAGATGATGGCGTCGCCGGCGACCCGCATGCCGGCCAGCGCGGCGCCGGACAGCGCCGGCTCGGCCGCCGCGAGTGCGCGCGCATCCAGCAGCGACGCCTCGATGCCCAGCGCGCCGAAGGCCTGCGCCTGCCGCTGCAGCGCCTCGGTGTCAGCCGCCGAGGTGGCGATCCACAGCGTGCCGGCGCGAACGTATTCGGCGCAGCGCAGCAACTCGGCGGGAGCGCTGCGCCACATCTCGACTCCCAGGCTGGTGAGCTCGAGCTCGCCGGGAACGCCGCGGATGGTCACCAGGTGGCCCATGCCGGCCGAGGTCGCCCCGCCGCCGATGAATTCCTGCTCCAGAAGGTCGACCGTGGCGCCTGGCTGCGCCAGCTCGCGCGCACAGGCCGCGCCGACGATGCCGCCGCCGACGACCAGGTAGTCCGCGCCCGGCGAACCCATGGCCTCAGGCCAGTCCGGCATGCTGCAGCGCCTGGCTGAAGAAGGCCCGCGCACGCGGCGATTGCGCGCGATGGAACATCTCGTCGGGGCTGGCCGTCTCGAGCGTGCGCCCGCCTTCCATGAACACGATGCGGTCGCTGGCCTGGAGCGCGAACTGCATTTCGTGAGTGACCACGACCATGGTGGTTCCCTGCTGCGCCAGCTCGCGCATCACGCACAGCACCTCGCGGCTGGCCTCGGGATCCAGCGCCGAGGTCGGCTCGTCGAAGAGCAGCGCGGTGGGCTTCATCGCCAGCGCGCGCGCGATGGCCACGCGCTGCTGCTCCCCGCCCGACAGGGCCGGCGCCGGCTGCAGCGCGCGCTTGCGCAGCCCGACGCGGTCGAGCAGCGCGCAGGCGGTGCGCACGGCCTCCTCGCGCGTCGCGATGCCGGCGTCCAGCATGGCCAGCGTGACGTTCTCCAGCGCGGTGAGGTGGGGAAACAGGTGGAATTTCTGGAACACCATGCCGAGCGAGCGCCGGACCCTGCGCAGCTCGCCCTTGCCGAGCCTGAGGCCGTCGTCGAACATCGGGGTGCCGCCGATGTCGATGCGACCGCGGTCGGGCACTGCCAGCAGGTTCAGGCAACGCAGGAAGGTGCTCTTGCCGGCGCCGCTGGGGCCGACGATGCTGACCACTTCGCTGGGCGCGACGTCCAGCGCGGCATCGACCAGCGCGTCAACTTCGCCGAAGCGCAGGCAGACACCCGCGGCGTGGATGACCGGCCGCTGCGCCGACGGCGCGGCGTCGACCGGCATCGGCTGCGGCCGCATCAAGGCCGCTCCCGCGGCGCGCCCGGCGCTGCCAGGCTGGCCGCCAGGCGCAGCAGCTGCAGGCGACGCCACGAGAACGGATGGCCCCGCGCCAGGCGTCGCTCGACGTACAGCAGCAGCGACGACAGCGGAAAGCACAGGCAGAAATAGATCGCGCCGACCACCACGTAGACCTCCAGCGCGCGAAAGGTCGCCGAGGTGATGATCTGCCCCTGGGTCATCAGCTCGGCGCCGCCGATGGTGACCATCAGCGAGGTGCTCTTCAGCAGATCGACCAGCATCGTTCCGGTGCCCGGAAGGGCGATCAGGACCGCCTGCGGCGCCACCACCTTGCGAAAGATGCCCAGACTGCTCATGCCCAGCGCCAGGCCGGCCTCCTGCTGCCCCTTGTCGACCGCCTTCATCGCCGAGCGGAAGACTTCCGACAGGTAGGCGCCATAGTGGGCGATCAGGGCCAGCGACCCGGCGGCGAACGCGCTGAGGGTGATACCGATCGACGACAGGCCGAAGTAGGTGATGAAGATCTCGGTGATCAGCGGAACGTTCTTGAACGCCTCGACGAACACCCGCGCCGCCGCCGCCGGCAGCGAGCGCTCGCGCAGGCGCATCAGCGCCAGCACCAGTCCGAGCAGGATCGCGCCGATGAAGCCGGAGACGGTGTACTGCAGCGTGACCTCGATGCCACGCAGCAAGTCGAGCCAGTAATGGCTCCAGTGAACCCTGAACACAGTGCCGAGCAGCTGCATGCCCATCCCCGTTGCCGCGAGCGCCGACGCGGCCGGCCCGGCGGGCCGGCCGACGCCGGATCACCTGGCGGCGTGTCCGGGCGCGCTCGGCGCCACCCAGTCGGCGGGCCGGTCGACGCCGCGGCGCTGCTTCTCATAGGCGGCGAGCCACTGCGGACCGGGGTCGACGAAGGGCGCCGCGTCGGCCACTCCGGCGGCCTGGATCATCCTGACGTTCAAGCCGCTCTTCCACGACTCGTGGATCACCCGGTCCAGCCTGGCGACCAGCGCCTGGTCCCCGGGACGCACGTACCAGCCGATCATCTGCGGTCCGAACAAGGCCCACTTGGGATGCTCGGCAATCTGGCTCATGGTCGGCGCAGTCAGCGGAACCACCTTGTAGTGCAGGCTGGGCCGGACCTTCTTCTGGTAGACCATGACCAGCGGATCCATGAAGGCCACGTCGATGCGCCCGGCCGACAGGTCCGACAGCAGCGACACGGTGTCGGGGTACAGCCGCAGCTGCACATGCGGCAGGCCGTTGAGGGGGTCGACGTAGGACTGGCCGTTGATCGCTCCCACCACATGCCCGGACAGCCCGGCCACGTCGTGGATGTCCAGCCCCTTGCGTTCGGCGATCAGCTCGGGAAGGTAGTAGGAGGGATCGGTGAACAGGCCGGTCTTCGCGCGCGCCGGAGTCCACGCGACGTCGGACACCGCGAGGTCGGCGCGGCCCGACTGCACCGCGGCCAGCATGCCGTCCCAGTTGGTCACCGTGACCTTGTAGCGCAGTCCGAGCTGCCTGGCCGCATGGTCGAACAGGCTGCCGTCGATCCCCCGCAGGCGCCCGTCCGGCGCCTTGGTGACATACGGGGGCAGCGAAGTGATGACCACGCGCAGCGGCTTGGCCGGGGCCGCCAGGCCGGCCGCGCTGGCGGCCGCGTACAACAGCGCAGCGCCCAGCAGGCGCGCCGCCAGGCTTCGGAAGCAAGGGTGTCTCATCGCGTCGTCTCCTCTGTGGATCGTGGCCGGGCACCGAGGCGGCGCCCGATCCGGGTTGCTGCATCGCTCGCTGGCCGCGCGGCCGCGCGGAAATCGGCCGCAACGGCGGGCCGACGAGCATCGGCCCTCGAAACCGCAGTCGTGTGCAATGGTCTAGACCAGTGATTCGATCCGCGAGCGACTCGCCTGCGCCTCGGCCATCAGCGCCTCCACCTCGGCGCGCACCGTGTCCGTCAGCGGCAGGCGCGGCGGGCGCACCACCGCGCTGCCGCGGCCGGCGATGGACTCGCACAGCTTGATGGTCTGCACCAGGTCCGGACGCGCATCCAGGTGCAGCAGCGGCATGAACCAGTCGTAGATCGCGCGCGCCTGCTGCAGGCGCCCCTGCCTGACCAGCCGGAACAGCGCCTCGCCCTCGCGCGGGAAGACGTTGGACATGCCGGAGACCCAGCCCACCGCTCCGACCAGCAGGCTCTCGAACACCACGTCGTCGAGGCCCGCGAACAGGATGAAGCGATCGGCCACCGCATTGCGCAGGTCGGTGAAGCGGCGCGTGTCGCCCGACGAGTCCTTGAAGCAGACGATGTTGTCGCAGTCGCTCAGCGAGGCCAGGATGTCCGGCGTGACATCGGTGCGATAGATCAGCGGGTTGTTGTAGACCATCAGCGGCAGGTCCACCGCGGCCGCGACGCCGCGGTAGTGCGCGGCCGTCTCGTGCGGCTGGGAGGAATAGACCAGCGCGGGCATCAGCATCACCCCGTCCACCCCGGCGCGCCGTGCCTCGTTCGCGGTCTCGATCGCAAAGGCCGTGGTGTACTCGGCCACCCCGGCGATCACCGGGACCTTGCCGCGGGCCACGTCGCAGGCCGCCTCCCACAGCGCGGCCTTCTCGGCGCGCGCGAGCGAACAGGTCTCGCCGACGGTGCCGCAGACCACCAGGCCGGACACTCCGTCGCCGACCAGCGCCTCGACCACCTTCGCGGTGGCCTCGACGTCGACGCTGAAGTCCTCGCGGAACTGGGTGGTCACCGCCGGGAAGACCCCCGACCACGAAACGTGCTTGCTCATCGCCTGGCCTCTCGCAGGTAGCTCTTCCGTGTAAATTGTATAAAATATGCGTGATAGGTCAACCACGGATCCGGCGCGGCGCGGCCGCATGCCGGGCGCACCGCGTGCGCGCGAGCGCACGCCCCGGGAGAACCACGGTGAAGATTGCGGCGATCGAGGTCCACCATTTCGCCCTCAGCTACGTGCATGGGGTCTACACCATGTCCGGCGGCAGGCGGATCAGCTCGCTGCCGTCCACGCTGGTGCGGGTGATCAGCGACGCCGGCTACGAAGGCTGGGGCGAGGTCTGCCCCCTCGGATCGACGTATCTGCCGCAGCATGCCGGGGGAGCGCGCGCCGCGCTGGCGCTGCTCGCGCCGGCGCTGATCGGCCTCGACCCGACCAACCACGCGCTGGTCTACGACACGATGGACTCGGTGCTCAGCGGCCACGCCTACGCCAAGAGCCCGATCGACGTCGCCTGCTGGGACCTCACGGGCAAGGCCTGGGGCGCCAGTGTCGCCGACATGCTCGGCGGCGTGCGCCAGCACCGTTTCCCGCTGTACTTCGCGGTGCCGCTGGGAACGCCCGAGGAAATGACCCGCTACGTGCTGGCCCGGCGCGCCGAGGGCATCCACCGCTTCCAGCTGAAGATCGGCGGCGACCCGACGCTCGACGCGCTGCGCGCGCGGCAGGTCATCGACAGCACCGGGCCCGAGGACCTGGTCGTCGGCGACGCCAATTGCGGCTGGAGGCTCAACGAGGCGCTGGTCGCGGCGCGCGCGATGGAGCAGCTGCCGCGCTTTTATTTCGAGCAGCCCTGCCCCACGATGGAGGAGTGCATCGAGGTGCGCAGGCACACCTCGCTGCCGATGGTCTACGACGAAATCGTCGACGACGCTCCCAGCCTGATCCGCGCGGTGCGCGACGGAGGCGCGGGCGCGTTCAACCTGAAGGTATCGAAGGTCGGCGGCCTGACCAAGGCGCGACTGCTGCGCGACCTCGCCCAGGAACTGGGCGTGCAGCTCACGGTCGAGGACACCTGGGGCGGCGACCTGGTGTCCGCGGCCTCGGCCCACATCGCTGCGTCGACCAGGGAACGCTCGCTGCTCAGCGTGTCGTTCATGAACGACTGGACCAGCGAGCACGTCGCCGGCTACCAGCCGCGCAGCAGGGACGGCTTCGGCAGCGCGCCCGGCGGGCCCGGGCTGGGGGTCGAGGTCGACGTCGCGGCGCTGGGCGCGCCGCTGCAGCGCTACCCCGCATGAGGGCGCCGCGCGACTCCGTAGAATCCCCCTGACCCTGCCGTGTATACCCGACCCAGCGACCCACGGCGGCCCCACCAGCCGAGGATCCCTCGATGAACTCCCCAGCGGCATCGGCGCGTCTGCGCACGACCACCGTCGCTGAAGCCGCCGCCGACGCGTTGCGGCACCGCATCGTCTCCGGCGAACTGCCGGAGGGCTTGCAGCTCAGGCAGGACGCGCTGGCCGCCGAACTCGGGGTCAGCCGCATTCCGGTGCGCGAAGCGCTGCTGCAGCTCGAAGGCGAGGGGCTGGTGCGCATCGTCCCGCGCAAGGGAGCGGTCGTCTCCGAGCTGTCGATCGACGAGATCGCCGAACTCTTCGAGCTGCGCGGCCTGCTCGAGCCCCTGCTGCTGCGCAAGTCGGCACCCAGGCTCACCGCCGACGACTTCGAGCAGCTCGAGCGCATCCTGTCCGAATACGGCAAGGAGCTGCGTACCAACCATCCGGCGCGCTGGGGCGAACTCAACACCCGGCTGCACGATGTCCTGATGTCCAGGGCCGGGCAACCGCGCACCCACGCGATCGTGCAGTCGCTGCTGCAGCAGACCGACCGCTACACCCGCCTGCAGCTGTCGCTGAGCCCGCAGAGCTGCAGGCGAGCGGAGAAGGAGCATGGCGAAGTCGTGCGTCTGTGCAGGAAGGGCGACGTGCGCGGCGCGGCGAGCCTGCTCAAGCGGCACATCGAGCACGCCTGCGCCGATCTGAAGGCCTTCATCGCGCTGCACCGGGGCGCGCCGAAATAGCCGGGCCGCCGGCCCGGGTGCCTACGCACCCCGGCGCTGGCTCGCAGCCTGCTCCGCGGGCCAGGTGTCCGACAGCCGGTAGCCGGCGGGGAACGGATCGGTCGGGTCGAGGGTGTGCTGATGCGTGCCGGTGATCCACGCGCTGCCGCGGATCACCGGGCTGACGGCCGCGCGCCCCGCCACGCGCAGCTCGGAGTCGATGTGGCAGCGGAACTCCGAGCCGATCAGCGAGCTGCCGAGGAAGGCCTGGCCGAGCTGCAGTTGCCCGCGGGCGTGCAGCACCGCCATGCGCGCCGAGCATCCGGTGCCGCAGGGCGAACGGTCGATCTTGCCCGGACGGATGGCCACCGCGCTGCGCGCCGCGAGCGCCCCACCCTGGATCGACAGCGGGCCGGCGATCTGGCAGAAGGAAATGTGCTTCCACTCGAAGGCGCCCTCGACCCCGTGCCGCGCGCCCTCGGCAGCCCCGGGGTGGGCGAAGCCCAGCTGCTGGTTCGCGGCCTCGGTGATGCGCATGCCGATCTGCGCGAGATCCCTGGCTTCATCCGCGGTGAGCGAGAAGCCCAGGCGCTGCGCATCGGCGATGACGAAACTGTCCCCGCCGAACGCCACGTCGACCCGCAGCGTCCCCAGCCCGGGGACTTCGAGCGGCGCGTCCAGGCGGTCGACGAACGAAGGCAGGTTGCGGACCGCGACCTCCTCGACCTTGCCGTCGCGGCACTCGGCTCGCACCTCGACCAGGCCGCCCGGCGCCTCGAGCCACAGCGTGGTCCGCGGCTCGTGCATCGGCACGATTCCGGTCTCCAGCAGCACCGTGGCCACGCACAGGGAATTCGACCCCGACATCGGCGGAGTGTCGCAGGGCTCCATGACGATCCATCCCATCGCGGCCTGCGGATGCCTGGGCGGCACCAGCAGGTTGACATGCCGGAACACTCCGCCGCGCGGCTCGTTGAGCACGAAGTCGCGCAGCGTGCGGTCCTGCGCGATGAAGCGCGACTGCTCCCAGATGGTCGCTCCCGGGGGCGGAGCGACCCCGCCGACGATCACGTCGCCGACCTCGCCGGCGGCGTGGCAGCTCACGACATGGATGAGCTTGTTCGTGCGCATCGGGGGCGGTGGGTCGGTCAAGGGCTGCGGATGGATTTGTATATTCTATCCAAGCCTGCGGCGACGCAACGGCCTGCCGGCCCGCGGCCCCCGGCCGCTGCCGCAGCGCCATCGGGCGGCCGTCCACCCCTCGTCCGCCCCTCGCCCGCCCCTCGTCCGCCCGCCGCCTGCCATTCGCCTGCCGGCCGCCAGACTTTCAACACTCCATGGGGTAAACCATAGTGGGCCCAGTAATCACCAATGGCTAGACTCGGGTGCGAAAGTTACAAATGCCGCGAGCGGTGCGAGGCATTTTCCGATCGCCTTGGATCACGCCGGCACGGAAAATCGGACCGGCCGCGGCTGCACTTTCTCTGACAACAACGCCAGCCAACGGGAGATCGCAGTGAAAAGAATCATCCAGGTCCTTTGCAGCTTTTTCGTCGCCGTCACCTGCCATGCCGCCGCAAGCGGAATGCCGGGAGTGCCGAACATCCCGCTGAAGCCGGGTTTGTCCTATGGCGGCTTCTTCAAGAACCACCAGCCGGTGAAGATCGTGTTCGCGGTCGGCCAGCCCGGCCCGCAGACCAAGGAGTCGCTGATCAACGGCGCGCTGGTCATCAAGTACCTGCGCGCGCACGGCTACAAGTACAAGATCCATTACGTCTTCTACAGCCGCGCGGTGGCCATCGCCGATAGCTTCAGCCAGAAATACAGCAGCTGGGCTCCGCTGCTCAGGGCCTTGCACAAGGAGGGCGTCACGTTCTCGGTCTGCCACAACGCGATGGTCATTTTCCACGTCAAGAGCGCCGACGTGTATCCGTTCATGAAGGTCATCCCCGCCGGCATTCTCTCGGTCGCCGAATACGAAATGCGGGGCTATTCGCCGATCTTCAACCCGAATACTGAGACGGAGTAAGCCGGGCGCGCCCCCGGACACGGCCTGCCGGGCGCGGGCCTTCCGGGGCGCGGTTTCGCCGACAGGCGGGCGCCGCGGCGCCCGCGGACTCGGCCGACGGGTCGGGCAAGGCCCCGGCCCCGATGCCCCCGCGTCGACGCGGGCTCCCATTTCACCCGGGATGGCGGCTGGACTCCAGGACGCCAGTCCCGCCACGCGCCCGCGGTTGCGCACCTCCTCCACCATCGGCAGCAGCCTTTCCCGGATGCCGCTGGCTGCGCTGCGGCGATATGATCCGCGCAGCGCGCGCAGTCCCGACGGCATCGGCTCGTCGCTCGCGCGCCAGCGCGCAGCGGCACCCCACCGCGACCGACACCGCGCTGCCGGAGAAGGACCGATGGGCAAGATGCGCATGGCACGGCGAGCCCGGGGCGTGGCCCCGGCGGATTCGTCGCGCCCGCAGGCGTCCGGGCAGGCCCAGGCGAGCGGGCTCCCGCAAGGCTCGCGCATCGCGCGACTGCAGCGCGATCTGGAGGCCGCGCACGAGCAGCTGCGCGTGGCCGAGGCGCGCCAGGCCGAACTGCAGCGCGCGCTGCAGGCGGCTCGCGGCCTGGCGGCGCTGCTGGCCCAGGTCAACCACGCGATCACCAACGCGGTCGAGGAACACGCCATGCTGGCCCAGGTGTGCGAACTGGCTGTCGAGCGCGGCGGCTTCGCGTTGGCCTGGGTCGCGGTGCCCGATGTCGACGGCTGGTTCCGGCCGGTTGCCGCCAGCGGTGCGCTGAGCTACCTGGAGCATGTGCGCACCACGACCCGGCCGGACATCGCCGAGGGACTCGGCTGCATGGGCCGCGCGTGGCGCGAGGACCGCGCGCATTACAACCAGTCGATCCGCGACGACACCTCGCTGAGACCCTGGAAGGAACTCGCCGGGCGCCACGCACTGGCCGCGGTCGCCGCGCTGCCGGTGCAGCGCGAAGGCCGGCCCTGGGGGGTGATGGCCGTCTACCACCGCGACGAGGGCATCTTCGACCTCGAGACCCGGGCCGTGCTGGAGGAACTGGCGCTGGGCATTTCGCGGGGAATCGACCGCATCGCCAGGGATGCCAGGCAGCGCCAGGACGACCTGCTGCACCAGATCCTGCTGGACAACGCGGTGGCCGGGGTCACGATGACCCAGGGCAACCGCATCGTCAGCGCCAACGCGCGCTTCGCCGAAATGCTGGGCTACCAGGGGGTCGACGAACTCGTCGGCCGCCCGACCCTGTCGCTGTACGCCGACATGACCGAATTCCAGCGCATCCGCGATCTGTATCCCCGCATGTACGAGTCGGGGACGGTGCAGTTGCTCAGCGTGCACCTGAAGCGTCGCGATGCCGGGCTGATCAGCTGCGACATCTCCGGGCGCCTGTTGCCCCAGCCCCAGGGCAAGCCGATCGCGGTATGGACCGTGGTCGACGTGAGCCAGCGCGACGAACAGACCGAACGGCTGCGCAAGCTGCAGGCCGATGCCGCCTTCCAGGCCCACCACGACGCGCTGACCGGGCTGCCCAACCGCCAGGCACTCGACCAGTACCTGCCGGGAGCCATCGCCGACGCCCAGCGCCAGCGCACCCACCTGGTCGTCGGACTCATCGACCTGGACGACTTCAAGCCGGTCAACGACCGCCATGGCCATGCGGCCGGCGACTCGCTGCTGCAGCAGTTCGCGCGCCGCATGAAGGGCGTGCTGCGAGGCTCGGACTTCCTGGCCCGCATGGGAGGCGATGAATTCGTCGTCGTGCTCAAGGGCATCGAGGCCGCCGATGCGCGCCATTCGGCGGCGATGGCCATCCGCCGGCTCAACGACAGCGTGGCCACGCCCTTCGAGGTCGCGCCGGGATGCCGGGCGACGGTGCGCATGACCCTGGGCGCCGCGCTGTACCCCGACGATGCCGTCGACGCGCCCGGACTGCTGCGCCTGGCCGACGCGGCGATGTATCGGGCCAAGGCGCACAAGGCCACGCGCGAGCAGTGGTGGTCCCTCGGCCCGTCTTCCGACTGAAGTCCGCCGCCATGCCGATCCAGCTGCGCTCGACCCTGACCTGCCCCGCCTGCGGCCACGCGAAGGTGGAGACCATGCCCACCGACGCCTGCCAGTGGTTCTACACCTGCGAGGCGTGCCAGGCCGTGCTCGCCCCGCTGCCGGGCGACTGCTGCGTGTTCTGCTCCTATGGCGACGTGCCCTGCCCGCCGATCCAGCAGCAGCGCGCGGGGCGCGCCGGCTGAGCCCGCGGCGCGAGCGGGCGCAGGCGGTTTTCAAATCCGCCGCGCCGGCGCGTTCTGGAGGGGGTAGGCGGCGACCGCGCCGCCCCACCGCAACTCCAGGAGCCTCGACATGAAAAAGACTCTTCTCGCCGCGACGCTGTCGCTGGCCTGCTCGGCCGCGATGGCCGGCCTGGCCCCCTCGCCGATCACCCGGCTGCTGCCGCTGTTGCACAACCAGGGCGCCAAGGGCCTGGTGGTGGCCATCGACGACGGCAGCGCCGACGCATCGATCACCACCGACCTGCTGTACGGCGGCGCGGTGCGCCACGCCCTCGCCGGCTACCAGGTGGTGGTGCTGGAGCCGTCCGGAAAGGACTGGACGGCCCACTCGGTGCAGGGCTGCCAGGGCTACGCGCCGTGCGCTGCCGACGCGTTGGGGCACCTCAGCGCGTCGCAGGTGCAGGCGCTGCGCGATACGCCCGCGCTGAAGGACGCCCGGGTGCTGGTGTACCGCGGAACCGGTGCCGCGCCGGTGGGCGTGGCCGACGCCTTCGACGACCAGCGCAACGCGCTGCTGTTCGCCCAGGCGCTGGGCCGGGCGAGCGCCGCGCAACCGGCGACTTCGTACGGCACGCGCGACTTTTCCCGGCGCTGACGCCGGCAGCGCGACGCGGTCGCCGGGCCGGCGCCGCTCGCGCGCTCCACACGACACCCTGCGGGATCAACCGGGACGCGCGGCAGCCGCGGTCTGAGCGGCCGC
>JAJZVU010000001.1 GCA_021845505.1 Pseudomonadota bacterium
CCAGGTCGCCGTCGGCATTGCGGGTGCGCTTGCTCTCGTGCGTGGCCGCCAGCCAGTTCGGTGGGCTGTAGATGTAGGTGTCGGTAGCGCCGTTGCGCGTCACGCTGGTGCGGTTGCCGTTGAGGTCGTAGGTGTAGGCGCGCGTGCCGTAGCCGGGCGAGGCCGTGTCGGTGGCAGCCGTCAGGCGCTGCATCGCGTCGTAGCCATAGGTCTGCAGCGTGCGGTCGGCATCGGCGAGGGTGTGCAGATCGCCAGCCTGATCGTAGGTCGCCGACTTCACCCAGGGCCCGCTCTGCTGCAGGATCGGCCGGCCGTCAAGATTGATGATCCGCATGTACGACGCACCGTTGCCGAATGTGTAACTAGCAGGGCTCCAGAAGGGCTTGTAGATGAACTGTGAGGCCAGCACGATGGGTGCTCCGCCGTCGGCGGGTTGCACGCTGACCTCGCGCACTCGCCCTTCGCTGTCCACGGCGTAGTGCACCGTCTGTCCGCTGGGATAGCGCAGGCTGGCCAGGGCGCCGCCGGGGTGGTAACGATAGGCCGTGGTGTAGGCGGTTCCGGCCACGATGTCGGTGCGGCCGGCCAGACGCGCCTGACTGTCGTAGCTGAGGGTGATCGAGGGTGTTCCGTTGGTTTCGACCGCACACAGCCTGCCTATGCCGTCGGGGCAGTTGTCGTATACGAAGGTGTAGCCGGGCGTGCCGGAGACGGAGCTGCTCTTGCTGAGCACGCGATTCAGCGCGTCGTAGGTGTAGCTGGTCACCTGGCCCATCGCGTCCGTGGAACCGAGGAGGTTTCCGGCCGCGTCGAAGCTGCGCATGGTGGTGCCGGTATCCGAACTGATGGTCTGGAGGGCGTCGCCCCAGGCGTCGCGGGTGTACCGCGTGACTTGGTGATTGGCATCGGTCACCTGGGTGAGATGGTCCAGCGCGTCGTAGACCATCTGCTGCACGCCGCCGTCGGCCCGGGCGATCTGGGTGACCCGGTCGAGCGGATCGTACTGGTAGCGGGTGACGTCGCCGATGTCGGTGCGCGGCCCGCTCTGGGCGGTGACGTTGTCGTGGGCGTCGTGCGTATCGGTGATGGTCTGCTGGGCCGCGCCCACGTCCTGGATCAGCCGGCCCAGGCTGTCGTATACCCGGCTGTGGGTGTACGTGAGCTTGCCGCTGCTGTCGAGAATCTGCTCCTGGGTGACGTCGCCGTTGGCATCGAGCGTGTACGCAATGTGGCTGCCGTCGCCGAGGGCGATCCGGATCAGCCGGTGCGCCACGTCGTAGCCGTAGCGCACCGAACTGCCGTCGGGACGTGTCGTCCGGATCAGATCGCCCGCGGCGTCATACTGGTACCGGGTGGTTTCCTCCCCCACTTGCAGGCGGGTCGGGCGATTGCGGCGGTCGTACTCCAGCTGGACGATCCGCCCGTTGGGGTCGGTGATCCGCAGCGGCTGGCCTGCGGCGTTGTACGCGTCGACCGTGGTCACGTGGCCCAAGGCGTTGGTCACGCTGTGGACTTGCCCGCGACAGCCCAGGGCGGCCGCGCCGGGGCAGGTGGCGTCAGGCGGGTAAAAGGCCGTGGTGGTGGTCTGCTCGAGGTCGGTGCGGGGACCCGTCACGACCATTCGCAGCACGGCTCCCGGCACCTTGCCGGACTCGTCGTAGCGCGCGGTGATCGTGCGGCTGAGATGGTGGGCGGCGTCGGTCTGTACCCTTCGAGTGACGTGGCCGTGGTTGTCGTAGGTGTACGCGGTGGTGAGGGGGCCTTCGGTGACCGTTTCGGGCAGGCGAAAGGATGCATGCCAGGCGATGTTGATGGCCCGGGCCACGCTCGTTCCTGCCGCGTCCGTGCGCGTGCGCAGGAGGTTGCGGCTGGTGTCCCAGGTGAACGTGGTGTTATGGGGTGGGCTCGCGTCGCCAGGACTATCGGCGGTTGCGCTGACGTAGCCGTTGGCGTTGTACGCGATCGCCAGGCTGTTCGTGATGGTGCTGCACCTCGGACATGGAGTCTGGATGAGGGTGTTGCGAAGCTGCCCCAGCAGGTCCTGGTAGCTATAGACGCTAACGCCCCCCAGCGCGCCGGTCACCGCGGTGAATCCTTCGCCAAAGCTCAACTCCAGGCGCTGCGCGCCGCCGGCCAGCGCGGACCAGGTTGCGCGCCCGTCCGCGTCGTACGTGTAGTTGGCGTAGGCGTTGCCGCTTTCATCGACGATCCTGGTCAGCAGCGACCCGGACTGATAGACATAGCGCCTCGCACTGCCGTCAGGGTAGGTCGCCGACAGCAGGTTGCCGTCGTCGTCGTAGGCGTAGCTCGTGACGGTGCCATCGGGGGCGGTCATGGACCGGATGCGGGTCTTGGCGTTGTAGGCAAAACGCAGCTGACGGCCGAAGGCGTCGGCCACGCCGATCAACAACCCCGGAATCGGCGCCACCGCAGCCGGCGTGGTGTCGTCGCTGTAGGCCAGCTTTCGGGTCAGGCCGGAGCGGGTGCTGATCTCGAGCAGGCGGCCGTCGGCGGCGTAGTGCTCGAGGTGGTCATCGTCCAGGCGCAGACTCCAGCCGGTGGGGTTGCCCGCGCCGTCGCTGTGCTCGGTGAGGGTGGCATTGACGTCGGCTTCGCTGCTCCACCCCGCGCTGGCGCTGCCATGGAATGTGAGGACCTGGCCGTCCGGGCGCAACGCCTGCACACTGCTGAGCGGCGTGGCGGAGTTGGGCAGAAGCCGCGCGCCGTAGCTGAAGCTCCAGTTCAAGCCGAAGGGACTGAGCAGCCCGGCGAGCCCGCGCCCGTTGCGGCTTGCGGTGCTGGAAAAAGCCGAGTTGTAGGAACGATGCAGTGCCAGCCCGTCCTGCTCCCAGTCGACCTGCACCACGTAGACGTTGCCCGTGGCGATGCCGACGGGGTCGCCGACATAGCCTCCGCCTGCGTTGGTGCAACTGTTCGCGGAAGGCTTGCCGCCATCGCTTGCCCCGCCAAGCTGTTTCTCCGCGATTCCCTGCGGAACGATGCACAGTTCGCCATACTTCGGGTCGAAATAGTGCAACGTGGTGCCGGGCGGACAGCCCAGGTACCTGAACTCCATGCAGTTGGTGTTGCCGCTGACCACGCCGAGCCCGGGACCGGCTTCGTAGATCACCGCCGGCGCGTGCTGGTACAGCCACAGCGGATACACGGCGCCGTTGCCGAAGTACAGCAAATTCCCGTAGTCGAACGCAGGGCCCTTGCAGTTCTGGAAGTAATCGGTGCCCATGGCCTTGATCGTCGCCGCATGGGCGGTGGGCGTGCGCCACAGCACCCCCACCGCCATCAGGCCGAGGGCGATGAGCAAGACCAACCTGCAACGCGGCCGCTTCCCCGGCATCGCCAAGGCGCCCGACGTCGAGTTGTGGCATGGCCGCGAGACCAGCATGAAGGCTCTTCTGTGAGCGCCCCACCAGCAGGGCAGCCATGGGTGAAGTCACTTAGAGCAGACGTTCCGCTCGGAGTTCCCGCCGCCTGTTTCACACAAGGGTCTTCACGGACGCCCGGTGCACCGACGGGGATCCGCAAGGCAGCCGCGTGCTGCGCTGCCCGGCCCCCCCACTCGAACACCCTGGAGACTTCAGCCGCCCTCACCTTCACCGAGCCCGGCGCATGACCGCACCCGAACGACCGGCAAGCGGCGATCCAAGCGCGCCCCCGCAACCAAAAATGAAACCATCAAGCCAAGCACTTCGCGGTGCTAGGCTTTTTTGTTGCGTGGCCCGAATCGGGCGCGGACGCCCCAGGAGGCTGCCGGCCGAGACACGGCCTGCCGCCGCGGCAAGCGCCTGCCTACGAAGCGCGCCATTCCACGATGACGAAAAGAGGCCATGCCGCTGCGCGAGCGCCTCGGGCCTTGCTCCAGGCAAGCTCGCGCCGGACTTGCCGGCGCCGACGCCATGCGGATCGCCGGGCGGGCGCGCGAGCGCATAGGATGGGAGTCTGCCTTCGCCACCCCAGCATTCCATGCAACCCGACACCCAGGACACCCGCGACCAACCCCTCGACGCCATCGTCGCCGCGGTGCAACTGCCCGAGGTCAGCGACGGGGACTTCGAGTCCTCGCTCGCCGAGCTGCGCGAGCTGGCCAAGACGCTGGGCTATCGGGTGGTGGAGACCTTCACCCAGAGGCGCGCCAGCTTCGACACCACGGCCTACCTCGGTGCGGGCAAGCGCGAGGAGCTGCGCGCCTATGTCGAAGGCCACGCAGGCGCGACGCACGACGCGCGACCGGGCCATGCGACCCACGAGCAGTGGGAAGGCATCCAGGCGCTGCTGATCGACCACGAGATCTCGCCGTCGCAGGCGCGCAACCTCGAGAAGGCCGTGGGCTGCGAGGTGATGGACCGCACGATGGTGATCCTGGAGATCTTCCATCGCCATGCGCGCTCGCGCGCCGCGCGCGCCCAGGTGGAAATCGCCCGCCTGGGGTACATGGCGCCGCGGCTGCGCGAGGCGGCCAAGCTGGCGGGACCCCAGGGCCGGCAGCGCAGCGGCACCGGAGGGCGCGGCGCCGGCGAATCGCACACCGAGCTGGATCGGCGCAAGATCCGCGACCGCATCGCCGAGCTGCAACTGGAGATCGATGCCATGGGCACCGAGCGCCAGACCCAGCGGGCGCGCCGCCAGCAGGGCCAGGGCGTGGCCAGCGTGGCGCTGGTGGGCTACACCAACGCGGGCAAGTCGACGCTGATGCGCGCCCTCACCGGCAGCGAGGTGCTGGTGGCCAACAAGCTGTTCGCGACCCTGGACACCACGGTGCGGGTGCTGCACCCGGAAAGCGTGCCCAGGGTGCTGGTCAGCGATACCGTGGGGTTCATCAAGAACCTCCCGCATGGCCTGGTGGAGTCCTTCAAGTCCACGCTGGACGAGGCCCTCGACGCGTCGTTGCTGCTGCACGTGATCGACGCCAGCGACCCCGGATTCGAGCGCCAGCGCAAGGTCACCGAGGACGTGCTGGCCGAGATCGGCGCGCAGGACATCCCGCGCATCCGGGTGTTCAACAAGATCGACCGGGTCGGCGACGCGCAGGCGCAGTCGGCATTCGAGCGCGAGGCACGCGCCGGCGACCCCTCGTGCGTCGTGATGAGCGCGCGCCGCGCCGACGATGTGGCGAACTTGCGCTCGCTCATCGTCGCGTTCTTCCAGAAGGACCTGGTCGAGGCGGAATTGCGCCTGCCGTGGGCGGCGCAGCAGCTGCGCCGGGACATCTACGCCAACTGCCAGGTGTTGGCCGAGAGCGCCGACGAAGCGGGCGCGGTGTTCCGCGTGCGCGGCGAGGAGGCGACCATCCGCTCGCTGCGCGCGCGCTTCGCGGACATTGCGTCCGCGGGCTGAGCCGTTGCCGGGCGTGCCCGCAGAGCAGACCAAGCCAGAGGAGACCGACGATGACATGGCAGTCCCTGTTCAAGCTCGAGGAGCATGGCTCCGACGTGCGCACCGAGGTGATGGCCGGCTTCACGACCTTCCTCACCATGTCGTACATCATCTTCGTGAACCCGGCGATCCTGTCGACCACGGGGATGAACCACGATGCGGTGTTCGTCGCCACCTGCCTGGCGGCGGCGCTGGGCACCTTCATCATGGCCTTCCTCGCCAACTGGCCGATCGGGCTGGCGCCGGGGATGGGCCTGAACGCCTTCTTCGCCTTCACGGTGGTCAAGGGCATGGGCTTCACCTGGCAGCAGGCGCTGGGGGCGGTGTTCATCTCCGGTTGCGTTTTCGTCGCCCTCACGATCACCGGTCTGCGGAGCTGGCTGGTCGCCGGGATCCCCAAGTCGCTGCGCAGCGCCATCGCCGCGGGCATCGGCATGTTCCTGGCGATCATCGCGCTGTCGGGCGCGGGCATCGTCGTCGCCAACCCGGCGACCAAGGTGGGCCTGGGGGACCTGCACAGCCTGCCCGTGCTGCTGGCCACCCTGGGCTTCGTGCTCATCGCGGTGCTGGACTACTTCCGCTGGCGCGGCGCCATCCTCATCGGCATCCTCGCGGTCACGCTGGCCAGCGTGGCGCTCGGGCTGACGCACTTCCGGGGCATCGTCTCGATGCCGCCGAGCGTCTCGCCCACGCTGTTGCAGCTGGACATCCCGGGGGCGCTGCGCGGCGGCTTCTTCCACATCATCCTGGTGTTCGTGCTGGTGGAGATCTTCGACGCCACCGGAACCCTGACCGGGCTGGCGCGCAAGGCCGGGCTGCTCGAGGGCGGCCGCGAGGAGGGGCTGGGCCGCGCGCTGTTCGCCGACAGCCTGGCGATCTTCTCGGGGGCGCTGCTCGGCACCAGCAGCACCACGGCCTACATCGAGAGCGCCTCCGGGGTGCAGGCGGGCGGGCGCACCGGACTGACCGCGGTGACCATCGGCGTGCTGTTCCTGGCGGCGCTGTTCTTCTCCCCGCTGGCGGCCATCGTTCCGCCCTACGCGACCGCGCCGGCGCTGCTGTACGTGGCCGGGCTGATGATGCGCGAACTGCTGCAGATCGACTGGAACGACGTCACCGAGGCCGTTCCGTCGGCGCTGGCCGCGCTGGTCATGCCCTTCACCTACTCGATCGCCAACGGGCTGGCCTTCGGGTTCATCGTCTACGCCGCGCTCAAGCTGGCCACCGGGCGGGCGCGCGAGGTGCATCCGGCGCTGTGGGTGGTGGCCGGCCTGTTCCTGCTGCGCTTCGTGCTGTTCCCGGCGGACTGACGCACCGGGGCGCCCGGGCGCGGCGAGCCGACCGCGGTTCGCCCGCCGCGGTCGAACTCAGCCGGTGTGGCCGACCGCCACCTCGCTGATCTGGATCTGCGGCTGGATGTCGGTGTAGTTCGGGATGTCGGCCATGATCTCCTTGACGTGCGGCGCGAAGCCGGCCTGGAAGGCCTCGACCGAGTCGCTGAAGATATGGCCCATCGCGACGTAGGTCGCGGGCTCGCCGGGCGCGCCGCCGGCCAGCCCGACGTCGACGGTGTAGAAGCGACACGCCGCCCCCATGCGCGCCTGCACCAGCGGCATGTGCCTGTCACGGTAGTACGCGTGATCGAAACGGGCCCCGCTCAGGTTGGGATACATCACGCTGACCTTGATCATGCCAAGCCTCCTCGTCGCCATCCCGCGGGTGCCGGCGCCCACCGCCGGCACGGCCGCGATCCCGGCCACTATACCGGGCCCGAGCCGCCGCGACGCAGCAGGTAGCGCTGCACCTTGCCGCTGGGGGTCTTGGGCAGCTGGGCCACGAACTCGATCTGCCGCGGATACGCGTGGGCCGACAGCCTGTGCTTGACGAACTGCGCCAGCTCCTCGGCCAACGCGGAGTCGGCCAGCCGACCCGCCGCGGGCACGACGAAAGCCTTGACGATCTCGGTGCGCTGCGCGTCGGGTTGACCCACCACCGCGGCCTCGACCACCGCCGGATGCTCGAGCAGCGCGCTCTCGACCTCGAAGGGGCCGATGCGATAGCCCGAGGAGGTGATCACGTCGTCGGTGCGGCCGATGAACACGACGTGCCCGTCGGCGCTCAGCTCCACGCTGTCGCCACTGCGGTAATAGCGCCCCGGCGCGGGCTGGCCCACGTAGCCGCGGAACCAGAACAGCGGCGAATGCTCGGTGTCGACCGCCAGTTCGCCGGGCTGCCCGGGCCCGAGTTCGCGTTCCTGCGCGTCGAGCACGCAGATGCGGTAGCCGGGCATCGGCAGGCCGGCCGCGCCTGCGTGCACGACGTGGTGCAGCCCGTGGTGGTTGTTGACCACCATGCCCAGCTCGGTCTGCCCGTAATGATCGCGGATCGGCGCCTGCAGGTGGGAGTCGAACCAGCGGATGACCTCGGGGTTCAACGGCTCGCCGGCGCTGCTGACGCAGCGCAGCTGTCCGCGCAACGGGGCCGCCGCGTCGGCCCCGGCGGCGATCAGCAGGCGAAACGCGGTGGGCGCGCCGGCCAGGTTGGTGATCCCCAGCTCGCGCACCAGGCGCCAGGTGCTGTCGGCGCTGAACGGACCGTCGTGGAAGGTGGTCGCGTGCCCCAGCAGCAGCGGGCCGGTGACCGCGTAGTACAGCCCGTAGGCCCAGCCCGGGTCGGCGATGTTCCAGTAGCGGTCGCCGCTGTGCAGGTCGACCGCGTCGACCATGTAGGCACGGAAGTTCAGCAAGGCCTTCAGCGGCACCGGAACGCCCTTGGCCGCGCCGGTCGTACCCGATGTCGACATCATCAGGAACAGGTCGTCGCCGCTGCGCGGAACCGGCGCGAAGTCCTCGCGCTGCCGCGCCAGCCCGGCACGCAGGTCGAGGTCCGCCGCAGGCACCACGTCGGCCAGCAGCGCCACCCGGGGCCCGGCCAGGCCGTCGAGCTTGGCGCGGTTGGCCGCATCGGTGACCACCAGCCGCGCGCCGCTCGTGGCCAGCCGCTGCGCGACGGCCTGCGGCCCGAAGGCCGTGAACAGCGGTTGGTAGACCGCGCCGGCGCGCCAGGTACCGAGGATCACCGCGAGCAGCTCGGGAGTGCGGGGCAGCATCGCCGCGACCACGTCGCCGGGACCGATGCCCTGCTCGAGCAGCAGGTTGGCGAAGCGCGCGGCGGCGGCGCGCAGTTCGGCGAAACGCAGGGTCGCCGCGCGCCCGTCGGCGCTGCGCCAGTGCAGCGCGACCCGCAACGGGTCGTCGGCCCAGCGGTCGCAACACTCGACGCAGGCGTTGATCCCCCGCTGGAAGTCCCCGGTGAAGGGGGCCTGGGCACGCTCCAGGCTGAAGGCCGCGGCGGCCTGGGCATAGTCCGGTCGATCCATGGTGCTCGGCTCCCCCGCGCCGGCCGCGACGCGCGGCCTCCCCGGCCACACTATAGGACGCCGGGACGAGGCGGCGCAGCACCGGCGCTGCTACGGCGCCGTCGCGCTGCGGCCACGCGCACCCAGGCCGCCGTGGACCCGGTCCAGCCACAACAGCAAGGCTTTTTGAGCGTGCTTTCGATTCTCCGCCTGGTCGAAGACGATGGAACGCGGGGAGCGCAGCACCTGCGCCGACACTTCGTGCCCGGGGTGTGCGGGCAGACAGTGCATGAACAAGGCCCCCGGCGCGGCCAAGGCCATCAAGCCGGAATCGACCTGCAACCCGGCGAAGCGGCGCTGCCGCTCGGCCATCTGCTGCTCCTGGCCCATCGAGACCCAGGTATCGGTGTAGACGACATCGACTCCGCGAACTGCGGCGCGCGGATCGGCTTCGTGGCGGACCATGGCCGCGCCACCGGGCAAGCCCGCGGCGTCGAGCCGATGGCCTTCGGGACTGCACAGCGTGCACTCGACGCCCAGTCGGGCCGCTGCCTGCACCAGCGAGCGGCAGACGTTGTTGCCGTCGCCGACCCAAGCGAGCCGAAGCCCGCGAAGGTCAGGGCCGAAATATTCCGCCAAGGTCAACAGGTCGGCCACCGCCTGGCAAGGGTGCTCGCGATCGCTCAGGCCGTTGACCACCGGAACCTCGGCGTGCTCGGCCACGACCTGCAGGGTCCGATGGCGGTCCACCCTCGCCACGATCACGTCGCAGTAGCGTGACAGCACGATCACTTCGTCGCGCACATCGGCCAGCATGAAATTGCTGCGCGACCAATCGAGATAGCTGCAATGGGCGGCCATTTCGCGGGTCGCCGCTTCGAAGGAACAACGGGTGCGAGTCGAGGTCTTCTGAAACAGCAATGCCACGGCGACGTGCGCCAGCGCGTCGGCGTAGTCGCCGGGGCACCGCTTGATCTCCAGCCCATCCGCGAGGATGGCCGCCAGCGCGTCCGTGTCCAGATCGGCGGCCGACAGCAGGGAAGCCGGCCGACAGGCCGCCCGCCGTGCGTGGCGGGTCTGCGCGAGTCGCCAGGCGGCTTCGCGGCATGGGATGCTCAACATGGTCGGGCTCCGGCGTTGCGCGGCTTGCTGGACGGCAGCGGGAAACCACGAGACGGCCCGAAGCGCCGTGGCTTGGGAGGCAACCCCGCTGCGCCGCCCGAGACAGTCGAGCCGCATGCCCGGACAAAGGGCGGAACACAAGCTCTTCGAGTCGCGTTCCGGCCAAAAGTTCCCGCCCCTCGGCGTGTCAGTGAACGATGTCCTGGTTCATCCAGCCCTGGGGCAGCGCCCGCATCGCCTCCTCGATCGGCAGCGCCGGGCCTTGGTCGACGGGATCGCGCAGCGCCTGCAGCAGCCGGGCCACCGCCTGCACTTCGCCGTGCGACTCGTTGCGCAGCCGCCGCAGCGCCTGCAACGCGGAGTCGAGCTCGGCGCGCGCCGGCTCGCGCTGGCCGCGCAGCGCCAGCAGCATGCCGTGCACCCAGCGCGTGCGCGCCGCGCGCGCCGCGTCGGCCCACGCGCTGTCCGGCTCCCAGAGGCTCTGCACCTTGCGCAGCACGTCGCAGGCGCGCGCCAGCGTGGCCTCGTCGATGCGCGGCCCCCCGGAATAGATCGCGACCGCGGCCTCGGCCAGCGCGGCGTCGTGGGCGGCGCACCCGCGCTGCGCCTCGGGCGAGCGCTTGCCGTCGAGCGGGAGCTCGGCATCGAGGTCGCGCGCTTCGTAGATGGCCCTCAGCCAGCGGTAGCACTCGCGGGCCTGCTCGCGCGCATCCAGCCAGTCCGACATCTCGCCGCGCCCCGCGCTCCAGTCGGCGAACGCCGCGTCGGCCAGCGCGGCGGCAGCGCCGCAGGCGTCGAAAATCGCCACCGCGGTCTGCACGCCCCACCTCGCGCCCGCCTTGCGCTCGGCGGCCTGGATCGGCTCGATGGCCTCGCCGAACTGCTCCAGCGCCTCCTGCTGGCGGCCCTGTGCCGCCAGCACCCGGCCGCGGGTGCGCAGCAGCATGCCGTGGCGCAGGGTGTCCTCCAGGCCCTGGTCCTGCAACAGCTCGAGTCCCTGGTCGGCGTGGCGCGCGGCAGACTCGGCGTCGCCCGCGGCCAGCGCCAGCAACGCGAGTTCGTCCAGCGCGCGCGCCTGCAGCGGCGTATCGCGTCGGGCGCGCGCGAGCTCGCTCACGCGCCACCAGACGGCGGCCAGCGGCTGGTTGTCGCAGCCGATCTCGGCCAGGTGCTCGGCCAGGCCGAGCAGCGCGGCGGGGTCGCTCCACGCGGGCAGCACCTCGACCAGCCGCGGCAGCCAGTCGACGAGCAGGCGCGCATCGCGCGCGGGCGGCGGTTCGGACACCCCGTCGCGGCGCAGCTCGAGGTGGCGCTGCCACAGCCAGGCGGCCAGTTGCGCGCGCCCGACAGCGGCGTCGACGTAATACGGGTTGTGCTGCTCGGTGCCCAGCCACTGCGCGAGGCTGGCGTGGAACAGCCGCAGTCCGTCGGCGTCGTCGACCAGATAGCTGCCCAACCGGCGGATGCGGCTCGCGAGTTCTTCGCCATGGCAGTCCAGCACGGACTTGGCCATGTCCCTGGGCAACGGGCCCGGCGCGGCCACCAGCAGGCGCAACAGCGGCGCCACGCGCTGGAATTCGGCGTCGTCCGGCAGCCGCCTGTTGAAGCCGCTGGCGTAGCGGCTGTACAGGCCCGGAACCCCGGGGGCCAGCGAGTCGAGGTCCTGCGCGCGCAGCGAGCCCTCGCGCAGGCCCTCGAACACCAGTTGCAGGTAGAGGATCATGCCCTGGCTGCGCTCGATCAGCGCCTGCTCGCGGCGCTGCAGCGCGTCGCGGGTCGCCGCGTCGAGCCCTTCGTGCTGCTCCAGCAGGCGCCGGTAGCAGGCCTGCAGGTCGGCTGCGTTGCGCGGGTCGGCGGGCTGCAGTTGCAGGCTGCCGAAGCCCTGCAAGCGCGACAGCACGGCGGCCTCGGGGCGGCTGGTGACCACGAAGCGCAACCACCGCGGCAGTTCGCCGGCGTGGCTGGCCAGCAGGGCGGCGATCGCATTGCGGCCATCGGGCGCGGTGGCCTCGTCGAGGGCGTCGATCAGCACCACCCCGCCGGCGCGCTCGGCATGCAGGTCGGCCAGCGGCTCGCGCAGCAGCACCCGGAACAGATCGACCGCCGACATGCGCCGCAGCTCGCGCCTGACCTCGTCGAGTTGTCGCGCCCCGGAGTCGCCGGTGACGCTCAGTTCGCGCATCAGTTCCTTGCGGTAGTCCTGCAGCCGGAAGGCCAGCTGGAAGGCGATTCCCCGCAGCAGCGCCTCGGCACGGCCGAGCTCGCTGCTTCCGGCTTCGCAGAACCAGCTCGCCAGCACGCTGTCGCGCCGGCTCGACGCCAGGTTCACCGCCAGCGCGGTCTTGCCCATTCCGGGCCCGCCCTCGATGCGCAACAGGCGCGACTGCGGCTCGCGCCGCAGCCAGTCGTCGTAGGCTTCGAACACCCAGTCGCGGCCGACGAAGTCCGGCAGGTGCTGGGCGAACCGCGACTCGAAGCCTTCCGGCCGCAGCACCTGCAGCAGCGCCTGGAACTCGGCCACGAGCTCGCCCGCCTCCTCGCCCTCGACCTTGTCGATGGTGTCCTTCAGGCGGCGGGCGTACCAGCCGGTCCATTCGACCCCGGGGACCTTGCCGGCGCGGATGTCCTTCCAGCCGCTGAGGTCGGGCCACTGCAGGTCGCGCAGCGACGGCGGGATCGAGTCCTCGATGCCCCGCTCGAGCAGCAGCGCGTAGACCACGCCCAAGCGGTTGCTGGCGATGGCGATTTCGTTGCGGCACACCCCGCCTTCGCGCAGCGCATGGGCCGACAGGAAAGCCACCGCCATCTGGCTCTGGTGGATGCACGCGGTGATGCGTCCCCGCCAGTCGTCCCACTGCTGGATGAACATCCAGTCGGTGAGGACCTTGTGGCCGCGCCGGCTCAGTGCGTCGACGAACAGGCGCACCAGTTCCTCGTCCTCGCCGTGGGGGTAGCTGAAAAACACCACCTTCGGCCGCGCCGCCTTGTCATCCGCCGCGGACGCGGCGGCGTCCGGCTTGCCGACGGGAAACGATGGGTCGGGGCTGTCCGCCGCGGCGGGGCGGCTGTCGCTGGGGTCGTAGGGCACTGCGCGGGGCTCCTCGGTCGTGGCTGCACCACAGCATAGAGGCGGCCGCGCCGGGGTGTCGAGGCGGAGCCGGCGGGCTTGCGCCCGTCCGGGTCGAGCCGCCATCGGCGGGCTCGCGCCGGTCCCGGTGAGGCGGCGCGGGCGCGCCTGCGCGCCGCTCAGGGGAGGCGGCGCGGCCGAGCTTGCGCGCCGCTCAGGCGTCGACGGCGCAGCCGGCCTGCTGTTCGCTGGCGCGAGCCATCTCGCGCACCTGCAGGGTGCACTGCCGCAGCAACTCGGCCGCCTGCGCGGGGTCGAAGTCGGCGTGCGGGAGTTTGCGCACCCCGGCGTCGGACAGCAGCAGGTGGCGGGTGGGCTCGACGCCGACCTGCGCCAGCGCATGGCCGACGCAGCGCAAGGCGCAGCCGTCGATCGCCAGGATCGGCCGCCGCGCGGCCTGCGCGCGTTGCGCCAGCCGAACCAGCGGCTTGACTCCGCCGCCGACCCCGGCGATGCACGACATTTCGGCCTCGCCGCTGCGGTCCAGCCGCACCGCCAGATGGTTGGCGAGTTGCGCCGCGCTCGAGCAGCCCGAGCAGGAATACACCAGCGGCAGCCCACGTTGCGCGGACTCCTGCGGACCCCCTCCGTGCTGATCGCTCGATTCCGGCATCGCCTGGCTCCCGGTTGCGCGGCCGGCGGGAACGCCGCTGCCCGCGAGCCGGATGAGCGCATTATAGTGGTATTACTTATACCACTTCAACCACGGCCGCGACGGCCTGCCGCCGGCTGCTTTAAGCTAGCAGGCTGCCGTGCGCGCCGACCCGAGGGTGGGCGCGGCCGCGCCCACCAGACAGCTCGCCATCCGAGAGGCTTTTCCATGCCAAGCTATCGTTCCAGGACTTCGACCGCCGGCCGCAACATGGCGGGCGCTCGCGCGCTGTGGCGCGCGACGGGGATGCACGACGCCGACTTCGACAAGCCGATCATCGCGGTCGCCAACTCCTTCACCCAGTTCGTCCCGGGCCACGTGCACCTGAAGGACCTGGGCCAGCTGGTGGCGCGGGAGATCGAGGCTGCCGGCGGGGTCGCCAAGGAATTCAACACCATCGCGGTCGACGACGGCATCGCGATGGGCCACGACGGCATGCTGTACTCGCTGCCCAGCCGCGACATCATCGCCGACTCGGTCGAATACATGGTCAACGCCCACTGCGCCGACGCGCTGGTGTGCATTTCCAATTGCGACAAGATCACCCCCGGCATGCTGATGGCGGCGATGCGACTGAACATCCCGGTGGTGTTCGTCTCGGGCGGCCCGATGGAGGCCGGCACGACGCGCCTGGCGCAGGGCGGCGGCAAGCGCAAGATCGACCTCATCGACGCGATGGTCATGGCCGCCGACCCGAAGGTCTCGGACTCCGAGGTCGCCGAGGTCGAGCGCTCGGCCTGCCCGACCTGCGGCTCGTGCTCGGGAATGTTCACCGCCAACTCGATGAACTGCCTGACCGAGGCGCTGGGGCTGGCGCTGCCCGGCAACGGCACGGTGGTCGCGACCCATGCCGACCGCAAGCAGCTGTTCCTGGGCGCCGGACGGCTGGTGGTCGAGTTGTGCCGCCGCTACTACGAGCAGGACGACGCCTCGGTGCTGCCGCGCAACATCGCCGGCCGCGCCGCCTTCGAGAACGCGATGAGCCTGGACATCGCGATGGGCGGCTCGACCAACACCATCCTGCACCTGCTGGCCGCGGCGCAGGAGGCCAGGCTGGATTTCGGCATGACCGACATCGACAAGCTGTCGCGGCGGGTGCCCAACCTGTGCAAGGTCGCGCCGTCCAGCCACTACCACGTCGAGGACGTGCACCGCGCAGGCGGAATCATGGCCATCCTCGGCGAGCTCGACCGCGCCGGGCTGCTCGACACCAGCGTGCCCACCGTGCACTCGCCGACGCTGGCGCAGGCGCTGGCGCGCCACGACGTGGCCGTGTGCGACGACCCGGCGGTGCGAACCTTCTACCGCGCCGGCCCGGCGGGAATCCCGACCCAGCAGGCCTTCAGCCAGGACACCCGCTGGGACGAACTCGACCTGGACCGACAGCGCGGCTGCATCCGCAGCGCCGAGCATGCCTACAACCGCGAAGGCGGCCTGGCGGTGCTGTACGGCAACATCGCCGTCGACGGCTGCGTGGTCAAGACCGCCGGAGTCGACGAGGCGCTGTTCCGCTTCGAGGGCCCGGCGCGGGTCTACGAAAGCCAGGACGCGGCGGTCAAGGGCATCCTGGGCGACGAGGTGCAGCCGGGCGACGTGGTGGTCATCCGCTACGAAGGCCCGCGCGGCGGGCCGGGGATGCAGGAAATGCTCTACCCCACCTCCTACCTCAAGTCCAAGGGCCTGGGCAAGCAGTGCGCGCTGGTCACCGACGGGCGCTTTTCCGGCGGCACGGCCGGGCTGTCGATCGGCCACGTCTCGCCCGAGGCGGCGGCCGGCGGGGCGATCGGCCTGGTGCGCGACGGCGACCGCATCCGCATCGACATCCCGGCGCGGCGCATCGAGGTGCTGCTCGACGAGGCCGAACTCGCGCGCCGCCGCGGCGCCCAGGACGCGCAGGGCTGGAAGCCCGCCGCGCCGCGCGCTCGCGCGGTGTCGACCGCGCTGAAGGCCTACGCGCTGCTGGCCACCAGCGCCGACAAGGGCGCGGTGCGCGACCTGTCGCGCTACGAGGACTGAAGGCCCGCGGCGCACCTGGCGGGCCGGTGGGCGGGCGGGCCGCGTCGCGCCCGCCGGGCCCCGACGCTGCGCGGCGCGCCTGCGGGCAAGTCCCGATCCCGCGAGGCGGCGACTCGTCCTATGCTCGCCCCCGTATCTCGATTCGTGCATAGGACCATGCTCGGAACCCCGACCATCGACCTCGCCAGCGGCCAGCCGCCGACGCTGCAGCAGGTGCGCAAGACATCCAGGCGACTGCTGCTGGGCATTGCCTGCTCGTTCGCGGTCGTCGCCTACCTGGTCAGCAGCACGCTGATCGCCCTCGGCGAGGCGCATATGAGCACCCGCGCTGCCGACCTGGGCGCCACGGGCCCGCTGGGCTACGCCGCCGATGCGCTGCAGATCGCCATCGTGCTGGCGGCCGCCTACCTGCTGTACCGCTCGCTGATGGGCTACCTGGACCTGTGCATCTGCGAGGACTCCAAGGTCTGCAGGGTGGTCTACGCGGTGTGCCGCGCCAACCCCCAGGCCGATCGCTACCGCCAGGCCGTGGTGAGCCAGGCCAGGGGATTCCTGACCGCCGAGATCGACGCCTTCTACGAGCTGAGCTCCGCCGAGGTGTGGACCCGCAGCTGGCCCGAGGACCTGCGCGACCAGGTTCGCTCCCCCGGCCCGCTGGCCAGCGGCGCCGCCTGAGGCGCGCCGCGCCGCGCGGCCGCAAGCGGCCGCGCTTTCCTTGCGCTGGCTCAACTTGGCTGCCCCCGGCGGCCGTGTCGGCCGGGAAATTGCCTTTCGTCAACTCCGCGGCGCGCGGCGCGCGCAACATGGCCTTCCATTCGTCTGGCCTTCGCAGGAGACAGGACGGCCATGCATCCCGACCGATTGCCGCCGCGGCAGCGCAGCGGCGCAAGCCACGCGCCGCTGGCGCTCGCCGCGCTGTTGTGGGCTCTGTGCAGCGCCGGTGGCGCGGCCGGCGCGAGCCCGGCGGCGTCGCCGCCCTCCGCCGCCAGCCGCGCCTGGCATGTCGTCGTGCCGCCGGTGCAGCAGGGCGCGGTGGGCAGGCAGATCCCCCAGGACCACAGCCGCTACGCCCAGCTGCAGGGCCCTTTCACCTCGCCCGAGCAGGTGACCAGGGCCTGCCTGGAATGCCATACCGACGCGGCGCGCCAGGTGATGGCGTCGATCCACTGGACCTGGAAGGCCTGGGACCCGAAGACCCGGCAGTGGGTCGGCAAGAACCACGTCTACAACAATTTCTGCGTCAGCCCGATCAGCAACGAACAGTTCTGCACCGTCTGCCACGCCGGCTACGGAAGCACCGACCCGAACCACTTCGTCCCCTTCGCCAGCCGATCGCAGGACCATGTCGACTGCCTGGTCTGCCATGACCAGACGGGCAAGTACCACAAGATTCCCTTCATCGGCGGCAACCCGGCGATGACCACCATCGCGGTCCGCCCGGGCTGCGGCGAGGTCTACGGCACCGACCGGCCCTATGTGCTGCCGGAGAACCTGGCGGCCATCGCGCGACACGTCGGCGCGCCGACCCGCGCCACCTGCGGTGCCTGCCACTTCTACGGCGGCGGCGGCGACGGGGTCAAGCACGGCGACCTCGACAGCTCGATGGCGGCGCCGTCGCGCGCCGAGGACGTGCACATGTCGCCCGGGGGCCTGGACTTCAGCTGCCAGCAGTGCCACGCGACGGCCAACCACCGGATCAGCGGATCGCGCTACCTGACCGACGTCGGGACCTTCGACCGCCGCTACCAGCGCGGCGGGCGGCACAACGGCCAGGCCGCCAGCTGCGTGTCCTGCCACGGCGGCGCGCCCCACCGGGGCGCGGGCGTGGCGGCGCGCATCGAGGCGGCGACGCTGAACATGCACTCCCGCGATGTCGCCTGCGAGAGCTGCCACATCCCGGAGTTCGCGCGCGGCGGCCTGCCGACCAAGATGCGCTGGAACTACGCCACCGCCGGCAAGCTCGCCCCCAACGGCTCGCCGCTGGTGATCAACGACAGCAGGGGCTGGAACACCTACTGGGGCGTGAAGGGCAGCTTCGAGTGGGCGACCGACGTGGTCCCGAGCTACCGCTGGTTCGACGGGACCGAACGCTGGATGACCATCGGCAGCAGGATCGCCGACTTCGAGAACGGCAAGGGGATCGTCCGGATCAACGCCATCGAAGGCCGCGCTGGCGACGGCAGGTCGAAGATCTTTCCCTTCAAGATCATGCGCACCAACCAGCCCTACGACAGCCGCACCGGAATCCTCGCGGTGTTCCATTCCTTCGGCTTCGACCGGTCCGCCTACACCATGGGCTACGACTGGCAGACGGCGATCGCCGCCGGGATGAAGGCCGCGCACCTGCCGTATTCGGGCCACTACGCCTTCGTGAACACCGAAATGTACTGGCCGATCGAGCACATGGTGGCGCCGGCCGACGCCGCGCTGAGCTGCTCGCAATGCCATGCCGCGCAAGGCCGGCTGCAGCAGGTCGACGGGGTGTACATGCCGCGGCGGGCACGCGACCACAACCGCTGGATCGAGGCCATCGGGTTGCTGGCGGCCGCGCTGGCGCTGGCCGGCGTGGCGCTGCACGGCGTGCTGCGGCTGGTCTTCTGGCTGCGCCGCCGTCACTGAGAGGAGCCTGCGATGTCCGCACGCCGCGTCTACCTGTACACCCGCTTCGAGCGCTTCTGGCACTGGACCCAGGCGGTGCTGGTCATCGCGCTGCTCTACAGCGGGTTCGACATCCACGGCTACCTGCGCGGCCTGGACTTCGAGCATGCGCTGCTGCTGCATGAATACGCGGCGTGGCTGCTGATGACCCTGTGGGCCTTCGCGATCTTCTGGCATTTCACGACCGGGGCCTGGAAGAACTACATCCCCGACCTGCGCTGGCGCAGCCTGTGGCCGATGATCCGTTACTACGCGTGGGGCCTGTTCCTGGGCGAGCAGCATCCCTATCGCAAGCAGGCATTCCGCAAGCACAACCCGCTGCAGCGACTGGCCTACCTGTGGCTGAAGCTGCTGATCAACCCGCTGCTGTGGTTCAGCGGGCTGCTGCTGCTGGGGTTCAGCTACGACTGGCTGCGCCTGTCGCCGCTGCACCTGCAGCTGGCCTGGGTGGCGCTGACCCATACCGCGGCCGCCTACATGATGCTGGTGTTCTTCATCGCCCATGGCTATCTGGCCACGACCTCGCATCCGCCCACCGCGTACATCCGCGCGATGATCACCGGCTGGGACGAGGAGCCGCGGCCGGCGCCGGGCGAAGGCCATTGACGGGCGGCGGCGCGGCACGACGAGGGAGCATGCGATGGCGAGTCGGGTGGTTGCACGCGGGCTGCGGCGCGGCCTGCAACGCGCCGCGCTGGGCGCGGCGATGCTGGCGCTGGGCTGCAGCGATCCGGCCGGCGCGGCGCAGCCCGCGGTGAACCTGCAGAGCGCGTCGGTCACCGACCTGCCGGGGCCCGCCTCGCGCACGCGCATCGACTGGCACGTCGGAGTGAACGCGATGCGCATGCGCCACGGCGCGGTGGTGCTCGACTCGGCGGTGCTGCTCAAGGTCTACGTCTACGCCTACTCGGGGCAGCCGGTGGACTACACCGCGATCCTCACCGCCAACACCCAGATGATCCGCCCACCGGCCCCGGTGATCGCCAGCCCGGGCGAGCGCCGCGGCATCGACGCGATGATCGCCTTCGCGAAGACGCACCCCAGGCTGCTGATCCGCGTGGGCGACATCGCGCTCGACCCCTATGTGGCGGCCGCTGGCTACTACCCGATCGACAACCGGCTGTTCATCGGCCAGGCCGGCTACTACTTCGACAACTCGCCCTACCACTATGTCTACGCGCATCCGGCGGCGTGGCGCCACCTGCGCTGCGACGACGCGGTGGTGAGGCGTTCGATCGACCGCGCCATCGCGGGCTATGTGCACTTCCGCATGGACATCGACGCCAGCGTGCTGGGCGCTTCCGGCGCCACCCGGGCGCTGCGCTTGCGGGTCGACAGGGTGCGGCTGCTCGACCGCGCGGGCCGGGTGCTCATCGACCAGCGCTCGCAGGACGCTGCGCCGCCGGACGGCGGCCCGCGCCACGCCTCCTGAAATCGCCACCGGACAGCCGATGCGAGACTAGAATCAGGAATTGCGCACATTCCGATTCCTCAGCATTCCCCAGCCCAGCACCTGCCGCGATGAAGACCGCCCACGACCTAGTCACCGCCGCCAAGTCCCGCATCCGGGAAGTCCCCCTCGAACGCGCGGAGCAGGCGGTGCGCGAAGCCGACCTGGTGCTCGACGTGCGCGAGGCCGACGAATATGCGTCCGGCCACCTGCCCGGCGCGGTGCTGGTGCCGCGTGGCCTGCTGGAGTTCAAGCTCAGCAGCACACCGGAGCTCGGAGCTCGCGACCGCAAGGTGGTGGTGTACTGCAAGAGCGGCGGCCGCTCGGCGCTGGCCGCGCTGGCGATGCAGGAAATGGGCTACCTCGACGTGTGGTCGCTGGCGGTCGGCTTCGACGGCTGGGCGGCAGCCGGGCTGCCGGTGAACAAGCCTGAGCAGCCGACCTACGACTGACGGGCCGTTGAAGCAGCGGCGGGGGCCGCCACGCGCGGCGCCCCCGGCGCGCGCTGGTAGTCCTCGCGCACCCGCTCGGCCAGCCAATGGGTGAGCTGGCGCATCGCCTGCAGGCGGACATGCTCGTAGGGCGAGTGGTGGATCCGCTCGTGCCAGTCCAGCACCTCGGCCTCGCCGACCCGGCGCTCGCGCAGGAAGCGGGTCATCGGGCAGCGCTCGAGCATCCCGGGATGGCGCAGGTGCATGTTGTCGTGCAGCAGCAGCCACTGGTAGGCCAGCGCCCCGACCCAGCTGTGCAGTTCGGCACCGTCGAAGCCGCGGAAGCGCTCGCCGCCTACCCACGCCGACAAGGCCTCGGCGGGCATCGGCCGCGCCAGCCCGTAGCCCTGGCCGAGCTGGCAACCGAGCAGGCAGACCGCCTCGATCAGCCCCGCGTCCTCCAGCCCCTCGGCCACCACCTCGCGCTCGAAGTCCTGGCCGATCTGCACCGTCGAGCGCATCAGGCTCAGCGCCTTGAGCGGGTTGGCGCTCAGCTCCTTGACGATGCCCTGGTCGATCTTGATGACATTGAAGGGCAGCTCGGCCAGGCGCTGCAGGCTGCTGAAGCCCGAGCCCAGGTCGTCCATCGCGATGCGCACTCCCAGCGCGGCCAGGCGGCCGATCGCGGCGTCGGCCAGCGCGGTCTGCAGCGGCTGGCATTCCAGCAGTTCCAGCGTCAGGTGCCCAGGCGCGACCCCGGTGTCGCGCAGCGCCGCTTCGATCCATAGCGGGCAATCGGGGTGGATCAGCGACGCCGGCGCCAGGTTGACCGTCACCCCGATGTCCAGGCCGTCGCGCTGCCATGGCCGCAGCTGCGCCAGCGCCTGGGCCAGTCCCTTGCGCAGCAGCAGATGCAGGTCGGTGTTTCCCAGCGCCGGCAGGAATTCCGCCGGCTGCAGGTAGGTCCCGTCGTCGCGCAGCAGCCGCGCCAGCGCCTCGACCTTGCGCAACTCGCCGCTGCGCAGATCGACGATCGGCTGCACGAACATGCGCAGCGCCCCGGCGTGCAGCAGTTCGCGCACCCGCAGCTTGTGCTCGACGCCGATCACCGGGGCCTGGGCGGTCATCGAGCGCAGCATCTGGTCCCAGCGATTCTGCAGCGAGGTCTGCCACAGTTGCATCCAGCTCGAGGCGAACTGGTGGGGATAGCCGCCGAACACCATCAGCACCGCGTGGATCTCGTCGTCGCGATGCACAGGCACCGCCAGCGCGCTGCACACCTGGAAGTCGGCCATCATCTGCTGCCACGGGCGAGTGCGGGGATCGAGCGCGTAGGCGGTGCTGTGCTGGGCCTGCTCGCTCATCCAGGTCATCGCCACCAGCCCCTGGCCGCGAGCGTGGCCGGGGTCGACCATGGGGTGCAGTTCGCGCGCGGCGAAGGCCTGGATCAGCTCGCAGGCGATCGCTCCCGAAGCCTGTTCGATGAGGAAGCGGCTGCCGGCATCCGGGCGGAACAGCACGGCGGCGCGCACCCCGGGAAGCGCCGCCAGCGAATCCAGCTCGGCCTGGATGGCGTCGCCCGACAGCAGTTTTTCGGCGAAAGGCTGGGTCAGGTAGGCCTGGTAGCTGTCGGCCACCCCCCGCATGGCCTGCAGCATCGCCTGCAGCACCAGTTGCAGCCTGGACTCGACCGCGCGCAGCGTGCGGTAGCGGGTGCGGGCGGTCACCACCGCGGCGTCCAGGTGTTCGTGCAGCACCTCGCGCAGCAGCCCGAGGGCCTGGGTCATCCAGGCGCCCGAGACGCCGACCAGCGCGTGGACCGTGCCCAGGCGCGCGCACTCGCTCTGCGCGGCCTGCGCGGTGGTGCGGGGGTCGAGCAGGAAGCGCAGCTGAGCGGCCTCGGAGCACCGCAGCTCGCGCAACTGCTGCTCGCCCAGGCTGGCCAGGATCGATGCCATTTCGGGCGAGGCCTGCAGATGCGCGCGAAAGCGCAGCGCGAAGCGCTCGGCCACGCTGTCCAGGCTGTCCCACAGGCCTTCGAGCAGTTCCCGGGACTCCGGCCCGAAGGGGTCGGGAGCCGCCTCGGAATGGGGCTCCTCGACCGCCGCCGAGCTCATGCGCCACCACTGCGGCCGCTGGTCCTTGTGCTGCTTGGCCTGATACATGGTGACGTCGGCCTTGCGCAGCAAGGCGTCGGCGTCGACTCCGTCGGACGGGTAGATGGCCACGCCCAGGGTCATGTCGATGCGGGCGCTGGCCTCGCCGCCCAGCGCGAAGGGCCGGTCCACCGCCTGGTGCAGCCGCATGAAGGCGGCCCCGAGCTGCTGCAGCACCTGGCCGGCGTCGAGGTCCTCGAGCACCACGGCGAATTCGTCGCCGCCCAGGCGCGCCAGGAAGTCGGCTCCGCGCAGTCGCTCGCGCAAGCGCGCGGCCACCGCGCGCAGCAGTTCGTCGCCGGCCTCGTGGCCGAAGCGATCGTTGACCGGCTTGAAGTCGTCCAGGTCGATCATGCCCACCGCCAGCGCCCGACCCCGACGCTGCGAACGCAGGATCGCCGCCGGCAGGTATTCCTCGAAGGCGAAGCGATTGGGCAGCTGGGTCAGGGAGTCGGTGCGCGCCATGCGCGCCTCCTGCGCCTGCAGGCTCTGGATGCGGCTCTTGAGGTCGAACTCGTCGAGGCCGAAGCCCAGCAGCGCGGCGATGCGCCCGCAGACCTCCACGGTGCGCTCGTCGAACACCTGGCGACGCGCCGCGACAAAGGTCAGCACCGCCCAGACCCTGCCTTCGCGCACGATGGGCACCGCCAGGATGGCCAGCCAGCGGTTGCTGCGAAAGCCCTCGTGCCACGGCTGCAACGACGCGTCGGCCAGGGTGTCGTTGCAGACCACGGGCTGGCGCGAATTCCACGCCTTGACCACGACCGGCGCCGCCTGCTCGTCGGACAGCCGGGGAATGGTCTGGCGCACCTGCGCGGCGCCATCGCCGGCGACGGCCAGCACCTCGAACAGCTGCGAGGCGCCGGGACGCCCGACCCAGGCCACGTGGAAGAGGGTCTCCTGGGTCAGCTTGGCGCACAGGCTGGCGAGCATCTCATGCTCGCTGCGGCTCTGGATCAGCACCTCGCCGGAGTGCAGCAGGGCGCGGTACAAGCCCTGCAGGTCGAGCAGCCGCTGGCGCTGCGCCAGCAGGTCGAAGGTGCGCTGCCCCAGCGTGTCGGTCAACTGGCTGACCGCCTCCACCAGCTGCTCGAGTTGCGCGTCGTCGCTCGCGCCGGGCTCGCGCGGCCGCGCCGCCCCCTGCGCGGCGCCGATCTCCCGCGCCATGCGCGCGTCGACCCCCGCGATATGGTGCAGCAGCCATTGCGCCAGGAAGGCCAGCACGTCGACCGTCACGTCGGCCGGCTGTCGTTCGGCCAGTGCCTGGGCGCGGTGCAGGAAACGGGTGAAACTCCGATGCGCGCGCAGGTGCATCGCACGATGCGACTCGGCGACCGACCAGCGCTGCATCAGCCGGGCTTCCTCGCGGAAGTGGTAGCGGGTGTATTCGATCAGCGACTCGAGCAACCGACGCGCCTGCTGCGACCCCGTTCCCTGCGCCTGGGCCAGCGCGGCACGGTTGAAAATGTCCAGCAGCTCGCGGTGCTGCTCGTCGACCTCCGGTATCCCGGTGGCCAGCGCCTGGCTCCACTGCAGCCCTTGCAGTTGCGCATTCATGGAATGGATCGGATGGTCGCGCCGCCGGCGGCGCTGCGGGCTGCGGCGGGCCCTCCCGCGCGTCGCCGGGGCTCCATTCTGGCGACAGTTGGCACCGCAAGCTTGATCCCGGACAACAAAAACCCACGCTGATTGCCGAGCCGCCCGCAGCGCTCATGCGCGCATGGGTCGGCATCGGCCCCGATGTTGCACCCGATGCTGCGATCGGCGCAAGCCCGGAGCGGCGCCGCCTGCGCCGGCCGGCTCAGCGGGCGAAAGCGGGCAGCCAGGTGGCGATCGCCGGGAAGAGGATGATCAGCGCCAGCGCGGTGAAGTTGGCCACCAGGAACGGGATGGTGCCGGCGAAGATGGTGCGGATGCTCAACTCGGGCATCATGGTCTTGACCATGAACACGTTCATGCCGATCGGCGGGTGGATCATCCCGATCTCGATCATCATCGCCACGAAGATGCCGAACCAGATCATGCTCACCCCGAGCGGGGCCAGCACCGCGGCGAACACCGGCACCGTCAGCAGCATCATCGAGATGGCCTCCATCATCGAGCCCAGCACGACGTAGATGGCCATGATCACCAGGATGATCCCGGTCACCGGCAGGTGCAGCCCGCCGATCAGCGACACCAGGCCCCCGGTCAGCCCCGACATGGTGACAAAGTTGGCGAACACCATGCCGCCGAAGGCCACGGCGAAGATCATCGCCGTCGTGCGCCCGGCCTCCACCAGCGATTCGATGAGCACCGACCACGTCAGCTTGCGCCGCAGCGCGGTGAACAGCATCGCGCCGGCCGCGCCGATGCCCCCGGCCTCGTTGGCGGTGAAGATCCCGCTGTACAGGCCGCCCATGACGATCGCGAACAAGAGCACGATCGGCCACACCTTGGCGATGCGCCGCAGCCGCTGGCCCCAGGGCAGCGCCGGCCCGGCCGGGCCCAGCGCCGGGTTGCGCAGCACCGTCCACCAGATGGCCGCCATGAACAGCGAGCCCAGCAGGATGCCCGGCAGCACCCCGGCGACGAACAGCTTGGCGATGTCCTGCTGGGTGATGATGCCGTAGATCAGCAGCGGCACGCTGGGGGGCACCAGCGCGCCCAGCGTGCCGGCCGAGCTCACGCAGCCGCTGGCCAGGCTGTCGTCGTAGCGCAGCCGGCGCATCGAGGGCATCGCCACCTTGGTCATGGTCGCCGCGGTGGCGATCGAGCTGCCCGAGATCGACGCGAAGCCGGCGCTGGCCAGCACCGTCGCGTAGGCCAGCCCGCCGCGCTTGTGCCCCACCAGCGCATAGGCCGCGTCGTACAGCTCCTCGGCCAGCTCGGACTTGTAGATCAGCGCGCCCATCAGGATGAACATCGGCAGCACCGACAGCCCCTCGTTCATCGCCAGGTCGGAAATCGTCTGCCCGGCCATCATCAACGCCGGATGCATCCCGCGCACCAGGCTGAACAGCCCCACGCCCACCGTGAGCATCGAAAAACACAGCGGCACGCCCAGGAAGGCCAGCGCCAGCACGACCGCGAAACCCAGCAACGGCAGGATCATTGCCCACTCTCCCCGCGACCCGCGCCCAGCACATGCTCGAGCAGCAGCACCACGATCCCCACGAACGCCAGCGAGGACAACGCGCTCATCGCATAGTTCAGCGGCGCCAGCGGCAGCTGCAGCACCATGGTGGTCATCTGCTCGGAGCCCAGCATCGCCGCCTGGCTGTACAGCTGCGTGGTGACGATCGCGCAGCCCAGCGCGCTGAGCGCGAGCTCCAGCGCGACGCCGGCGAACTTCAGCCAGCCGCGCGCGCCGCGCGCCAGCACCGAGACCGAAAAGTGCCGCCTCTCCACCGTCACCAGCGGAAACGCCGAGAACACCAGCAGCGCCAGCATGAACTGCACCATCTCGTCGCTGCCGCTGATCGGCCGCACGAACACATAGCGCATGAACACGTTGACCACGGTCAGCCCCATGATCCCCAGCATGCTGCACGCCACCCCGGCGCGCAGCACCCAGCGCGCCACCGCCACCGCCTGGGCGCGCAGCCGCCCCCCCGGCCCCCACATGGCCTGCATCGTGCTCATCGCAGCCCCCGGCTCAGTGCGCCTGCGCCTGCGCTTCGAAATACTTCAGCGCCGCCGGCCCGTCCACATGCATCGCCCGCGCCGATGCCAGCCACTGGGTGAACAGCGGCTTGGCGTAGCCCTTGAACTCGGCCATCAGCGCCGGCGAGGCCTGCAGGATCTGCAGCCCCTGCTTGCGCGCCTGCTCGCGCGCCTGCTGGTTGATGCGGGTGATCAGGGTCATGCGCCTGGCGAAGGCCAGCCCGGAGATGGCCTCGATCGCCTTGCGGTCGGCCGGGGCGATCGAGTCCCACTTGCCGCGGTTGAGGATCAGCGAGAAGCTGGGCACCGTCAGCCCGCCGGGGATGACGGTTTCCGACTTCATGTAGCCCAGGATCTTGAAGGCCCGGGCGTTGTAGTCGCCGATGCCGGCCACCGCGTCGACGGTGCCGCCGGCGACGAGTTCGCTGACCTGCACCGCCGGGCTGGAAATCACCCCGGCATGGCTGTGCACCAGCACGCGCTGAGGCACCCCGGGCAGCGCCCAGATGCGCCGGCCGCGCAGGTCGCCCGGATGGACGATCGGCTTGGCCATGCTGAACACCTCACCCGGGGGCAGGGAGAACAGCGCCAGCAACTTGACGCCGCGATACTCGGGCGCCCGGGCGAAGAACTTCTCGTGGGTCTTCCACAACGCCACCGAGGTCGCCGCCGCGGTGCCCGAGATGAAGGGCAGCGCAGCGACCTGCTCGAGCGGCAGCTGCCGCGGGAACAGTCCGTTGAACACATAGGCGCCGTCGACAATGTCCCCGGACACGGCATTCCACAGCTGCGCCGGGCCGGCCATCGGCGCGTTGGGCAGGGAAATGCGCACCCGACCGTCGGTGACCCGCTCGACGTCCTTCGCCCATGGGCGCAGCACCTGCTGGTTGAAGGGGTCGCCCGGAGGCAGCAACTGGTTGATCACCAGGGTGGTCGCCGCCTGTGCCGGCAGGCTCGCCGCGGCGCTGAGCACGCCGCCCGCCGCCAGCAACACCGGCCGCAGCCAGTGGAAGCCTCGCTGCTTGCGCATCCTTGTCTCCTCGTTTGTGGTCGCCGGCTGGCGTGCGCCCGGATCTCGCCCTGGCCGCGCAGACCGCCGGCTTTCATTCTTTCATTGACCTATGTGGATGCTACGTGGGCCAGCCGGCCAGCTGTTAATCGTTTTTCCCTGCATTGATCGACGCCTGCGATCACCCAACGCGGCCGAGGCGCGCGCCGAATGCTCGGAGGGTCGCTGTCGGATCTCCGATTGGCGCAGCGCAGCAAGCGATCTTGCCCTCGTGCATCCGGCTTTTCCTGCTGCGTTGCCGCAGAATCCGGCGAAACCGCCGCGGCGGCGCCGGGCGGGCGCGGGCGCGGGGTAATCCCTATCCGGCCGTGGGAAGACCGCCGGCAGCCGTGCTCAGCCGGGGACGGACTGCCTGAGCACGGCCCATCCCGATTCGATATGCCTGCGCATCGCCAGCGTGGCCGCGGCCACGTCGCCCGCGGTCAGCGCCTGCAGGATGTCCTCGTGCTCGCGCACCGCGTCGCCGCCGCGCCCCTGCACGGCGTTGATCAGGTCGAACGGGTACCTGGCCCACAGGATCTGCACGAAATGCAAGGTCTGCGGCAGGTGCGCGATGTCGTACAGCCGACGGTGGAAGCGGTAGTTGATGCCGCGGGCGCCGGCCCGGTCGCCACTGGCGAAGGCGTCGCGGAACTCTCCCGCCAGCGCGCGCAGATCCTCGATGTCCTGGGCGGTCGCGTTGCCGACCGCCTCGCGCACCAGCTGCGCCTCCAGCAGCAGGCGCAACTGCAGGATCTCGGCCGAGGCCGCGGGATCGAAGGGCATCACCCGCGCGCCGCGGTAGGAATTGCCGCTGACATACCCCTCGGCCTCGAGCAGCTTGAGCGCCTCGCGCACCGGGGTGATGCTCAGGCGCAATTGCTCGGCGATCTGCGCCTGCTTCAGGCGCGAGCCGCGCGGGTAGACCCCCGAGAGGATGCGCTCGCGCAGGAAATCGGCGACCTGTTCTTCCTTGGTGCGATAGTCCATGGGGGATTCGCGGGCGAGCGCCTGCGCCAGCCTGCTCTCGCCAGCCGCGCGCCGCGCCAGGGGAAGGCGAGCATTGCCCATCGCAAGGCCCTTGCCGGCGCGATTCTAGCGACCGGCCCAGGCCAGCAGGCGTCGCGCCCTGTCGACCACCGGCTTGTCGACCATGCGTCCGTCGACCGCGATCGCCGCCCCGCCGCCGGCCTCGAAGGCCTCGACCACCCGGTGCGCCCACTGCAGTTCCTGCGCACTGGGCGTGAAGGCCTGGTGCACCGCGGCGACCTGCCGCGGGTGTATGCACAACTTGCCGCCGAAACCCAGGCTGCGCGAACGCAGCGCATCACCCCGCATGCGCTGCTCGTCGCCGAGTTCCAGGCTGACACCGTCGAGCGGCGCCGGCAGCGCCGCCGCGCGGCACGCCAGCACCAGCGAGGTGCGCACCGAAGTCAGGGCCTCGCCCTCGTCGGCGATCCCGGTCTCGGCGGCGAAGTCCACGCTGCCGAAGGCGATCCGGGCCACGCCGGCAGCCGCGGCGAGTCGCCGCAGATCGAAGTAACCGGACACCGTCTCCAGCAGCGCGACCAGTCCGCGCCGCGGCAGCGCGGTGACTGTGCGCTCCACGGCGGCCGCGTCGGCCTTGGGCAGCATCAGCGCCGCGGCGGGTGCTCCGCGCAGCATCGCCAGGTCGTCCTCGTACCACGGCGTGTCGGCGGCGTTGACCCGCACGATGGCCACGCCGCCGCCGGCCAGCCACTGCGCGGCGTGCGCGCGGGCCGCCGCCTTGGACTGCGGCGCCACCGCGTCCTCCAGGTCGAGGACGATGCAGTCGGCGCCGCTGGCCGCGGCCTTGGCAAAGCGCTCGGGCCGGTCGGCGGGAACGAACAACAGGCTGCGCGCGCCGGCCAGCGCGGCGGTCGCGGGCGCGCAGTCGCGCGCAGGGCTCATCGGGCCTCCGCAGGTCGTCGCGCGCGGCGGGGGGTGACGCGCCGCATGGATGTCAAAAGATCACCTCCCGTTGCTCGAGGTCTCGACGCTGCTCGGCGGACAGCCCGAGGAGTTCGCCGAACACATAGTCCTCATCCTGGCCCAGGGCCGGCGTCAGGCGCCGTATGCCCATGCCCTCGGTCTGGGCCAATCGTACCGGCGCGCCGACCACCGGGCGCGACTCGATGTCGGGCGAGACGACCTCGACCACTGCGCCGCGCGCGCGCAGGTGGGGATCGTCGGCGATGTCGCGCATGGTCCACGACACATGGGCGCACACGCCCTGCTGCTGCAGCGCACGCGCGGTGGCGTCGGCGTCGCGCTCGCGCAGCCAGCGTCCCACCAGTTGGTCGACCTGGTCGCGCCGGCGCAGCCGCTCGTCGGCCCGCTCCAGCTCCGGGTGTTCGCGGCCATCGCCGACGACCCGCGACAGCGCCTGCCATTGCGCATCGTCGCGCACCGCCAGGCTCAGCCAGCGGTCGGGCTGCGCGGTGGCGTAGACCCCCGACGGCGCGAATCCGGGGTCGGAGTTGCCGGGGCGCTCGGCGACCTGGCCCAGCGAGGCCAGCACCAGCGCGTCGCCGATCATCGCCGAGGCGACCTCGCGCGCGGCCACGTCGACATGCTGGGGCTGTCCGGTGCGGCGCCGCTGGTGCAGCGCGGCGACCGCGGCCAGTGCGGCGTGCAGCCCGGCCGAGTGGTCCATCACATGGCGCATTTCCACCGGCGGGCCATCGCTGTAGCCGCTCATCCAGCCCAGCCCGCCCCAGGCGCCGAACAGCGGGGCATAGCCGGCGAAATGGGAATCGGGGCCGTATTGCCCGCTCGCCGACAGCGACAGCATCACCAGGTCGGGCTTGACCTCGCACAGCGACTCGAAGCCCAGGCCCAGACGCTGCATCACTCCGGGGCGGAAACTCTCGGCGGCGATGTCCGACAGCGCCACCAGGCGGCGCGCCAGCACGACCGCGTCGGCTTGCTTGAGGTTCAGGCGCACCGAGAGCTTGTTGGCCGACACCTGGTCGAAGGTGGCCGCGGTCATGCGCCCGTAGACAGCGTGGGGCTTGCGGAAGGCATCGGGCCGCGAACGACTCTCGATCTTGATGCACTGGGCGCCGAGCTGCGACAGCAGGTGGGTGCAGAACGGCCCGGCCGCGTGGATGGTGAAATCGGCGATCCGCACGCCCTGCAGCGCGGGCGGGTGGCTCATGGCTGCCCTCCTTCACCGAGCCGCGGCACCCGGCCGCCACCCGGCAGCGGGGTGCGCAGGAACTGGTAGGGCGCCCGCGGCGCCCGCGCCGCGCCGGCTGCCGGCAGATCGATGTCGGCGAACAGCCCGCGCGCGGCCTCGTGCTCGCCGCCCAGCACCTCCTCGGGGGCGCGGTAGCGGGCCGCCGGCACGCCCAGCTGCTGTGCCCGCCGCACCACCTGGTCGACGTCCTGCCCGGCCATCCATTCGCGGATATGCCGGTTGATCTGGTCGCCGCGCCGGCTGCGTTCCAGCGGGTCGCGCAACGCCGGGTCGGCGCTCCACGCGGGGCGCTGCAACAAGTCGAGCAGCGCTTCCCACTGGCGGTCCTCGAGGGTGAGGATTTCGACAAAGCCGTCGCGCGCCTGGAACACTCCGCCATAGCGAAACTTGCGGGTCGCGCGGTGCTCGAGCGAACCGTCGCCCAGGCGCTGCAGCGCGAAGGCCCCCACCGCCAGCACCGCGTCCTGCACCGACACGTCGACCAGGCGCCCGCCTTCGGTGTCGACCTTCCACCACGCCGACAGCGCGCCCAGCGCGGCCAGGCAGCCGCCCTGGTAGCCGGCGAAGGGGCCGTAGATCTTCAGCGGCGGCCGCTCGGGAAACAGCTCCTGCGCGTAGCCGTTGGGCAGCAGGTAGCCTTCGCCGCCGGCGTGCAGCAGGTTGACTTCCTCGGCGTCCCAGGCGGCCTTCGGGCCGCTGGCGCCGAAGGGCAGCACGCTGACATGGATGAGCCGGGGCGCGCACTCGGCCACCTGCTGCGGCTGCAGGCCGTGGGCGGCGCGCTCGGCCAGCGGGGTGTCGTCGAGCAGCACGTCGGCAGCCTGCAACTCCTGGCGCAACCTCTGGCGACCGGCGTCCGACAGGGTGTCGCACTCCAGGCTGCGCTTGCCGGCAGCCAGGTAGGCGAACAGCGCGCTTTCGCCTGCGGGCTCGATCCGCGGCGCCGCGCGGCGCAGCGGCGAGCCGCCGGGCGGCTCGAGCATCAGCACGCTGGCTCCCAGCGTGGCCAGCAGGCGCCCGGCGTAGGCGGCCGCCACGCCGCGCGAGCGCTCCAGCACCCGGCAGCCGGCCAGCGGCAGCGCGGCGGGCGGCGCCGACTCCGGCTCGGCAGCCGCCCGGCTGGCGAACGCGGTCACCGCACCACCGGCAGTTCGAGGTCGCAGCCGGCGCCGTCGATGAACGCCGGCAGCCGGATGTCGCGCGACGGCAGCGCCACGGTGGCCAGGCCTGGCGTGGTGACCTCGCCGCGCTGGTTCTCGGCGGCGATCTCGATGTCCACCAGGGCGGTCCGGTCCTTCACGTACTTGCGCACCACCCGGCCCTTGCAGAAGGTGGTGTCGCCCATGATGTTGAAGCGGCGCATTTCGGTGCGCACCCGCTTGAGGAAACCGGCGTCGCCCATCCAGTTGGTCACCAGGCTGCACATCCAGGCCGAGCGTTGCGGGCCGTAGTCGTAGGTGCCGGGTACCCCCACTTCCTTGGCCACCGATTCCCGGTGGTGGCCGATGCCGGTGTATTCCACCCCGCCGCCGGCTTCCGGGTTGCGGAAGTAGTGGCCGGGATGACGCACCGCCGCCTGCAGCAGCACGCCGTGGGTATGGCCGCGGCCGCAGCCCACCAGGAAGCCCATGGTGTCCATCAGGGACAGCGGACCGCGGGCGATGGTCGGCAGTTGCTCGCCGACCTCGACATCGTCCCAGTAGCGCACGTCGGCGCCCCGGATGTTCTTCGGCTCGTCGAGGACCATCTGGTCGATGCGATCGCGCTCCTCGTCGCTGTACTGGTGCTGGGTGATTTCCTTGTACTTGCCGGTTTCGCGCGCCGCCTTGCGCTCGTGGCGGGTGCAGGTGCCCAGCGCGCGCGCGACGAGTTCGCCACGCTGGTTGTAGTAGCAGGCCTCGACGTACTGCAGCACCAGCCGGCCGGAGAACTTGCTCTGCTTTTCCTCCACCCCGACGACCCGCTCGATGGCCGACAGGCGGTCTCCCGGGCGCACGTGGCGGAACAGTTCCCAGTCGTTGCCGGCGTAGAAGCCGTGGACTCCCGGCAATCCCCAGCGCGTGCGTCCCAGCCAGCCGAAGGCCATGGGGAACATCGGATGACCGACCTGGGTGCCGTAGCGCGTGCCCGGCCCGTATCCGGGGTCACGGTACAGGGGGTTGAGGTCGCCGATGCCATTGCACCAATTGCGCAAGGTATCGGCGGTTGCGTCCTGCAGATAGGGGCCTTCGGGCCGCAGGTGCAGGCCGATCATCGCACGCGCCGCGGCCACCGCCTCGTCGGTGATCAGGCCTTGCGCCGGGGCGTCGCCGACGCCGGATTCGGAGGGGTTGGTGAGGTGGTTCAACTTGGATGCTCCTGTAGTGCGGTAGTTCTGATGCCCAATGCATTCTTTGTTCACGCGGACTCCCGCCGCGACCGCGCACGCCAGCCGGAACGCCGGCTCAGCCCAGCGTGGCGCTGGCCGACATCAACAGTTCTCCCGCGGGGCCGCGCGCCCACAGTTCGAGTTCGTCCTCCCGCTCCTGCCTGCCTTCGAGGCGGAACGCCCGGTCGACAAACACCGGGTTGACACCCCTGAACGCGAAACGCTGCAGCCTGCGGCCGCCCGCGTGGCGCAAGGCCAGTTGCTGCAGCAAGGTGGCGAGCAACGGGCCGTGCACCACCAGCCCGGGATAGCCTTCCTCGGCCTGCGCATACGCCTGGTCGTAGTGGATGCGGTGCCCGTTGAAGGTCAGCGCCGAGTAGCGAAACAGCAAGGTCGCATCGGCGACGAAATCGTGGCCGAACTCGGCGACGCCGTCGAAGGGCTGTGGCGCGGCGGCCGGCGCCGCGCCCGCAGCCGCTTCGCGATACACCAGATCCTGCTCCTCGACCAGGCCGTCGCGTCCGTCGCACGACACGGTGTGCTCGACGGTGACAAAGCACAACGCGCCACGCTTGCCGACCTTGTGCTCGATGCTGCGGATGACACTGCGGCGCGTCGCCAGCGCGTCGACCGGCAGGTCCTGCAGATAGCGGATGCGCCCGCCCGCCCACATGCGCCTGGGCAGTTCGATGGGCGGCAGGAAACCCCCGCGCCTGGGGTGGCCGTCGGCACCCAGGCCGCTGCGACGCACCACCGGATTGAAGTACAGCCAGTGCCAGCCCGCCGGCAACGGCTCGCCCGGCTGCGGCGCGGCCTGCAGGTCCAGCGTCGCGGCCAGCGCGCGCACCGCGCCGACGTCCAGACGTTCGGTGCGCTCTTCGCTGCGCCCCAGCCACTCGGCATAGGGATGGGTCATCGACGATTCCTCGTTCACTGCATCTGAATGCATTGTATATTCTTTTGGCCGGTCCAGCTGGCGGCACGCAGTGCGCCGGCCTCCATTTTGCCTGCTCGGCGCGGCGAATTGCCACTGCGACCCCTCCCACCTAGAATGCATTGTCCATGGACGCACCGACCCTTCCGCTCGCCGGCCGCCGCATCATCGAAGTCGGCACCATGCTGGCCGCGCCCTTCGCCGCCCACCTGCTCGGCCAGCTCGGCGCCGAGGTCATCAAGGTCGAGCCGCCGCACGGGGACCCCACCCGCGCGCTGGTGCGCGGCGGCCCCAGCGGCACTTTCATCGCCTACAGCCACGGCAAGAAAAGCGTATGCCTGGACCTGGCGCAGCCCGCGGGCCACGCGGCGTTCTGCCGGCTGCTGCAAAGCGCCGATGCACTGGTGCACAACCTCGCGCCCAGGGCCGCGCGCAAGCTGCGGCTGACCGAGGCGGATTGCCTGGCCGTCAAGCCCTCGCTGATCTACTGCCACATCCGCGGCTATGCGGCCGGACCGCTGCAGGACGACCTGGCGTCCAACCCGGTCGCCGAGGCGGCCACCGGGGTGATGGAGCAGAACCGCGTCGACGGCCGCCCGAGCCGACTCGGCCCGAGCTACCACGACCAGTTCGCGGGTGCCTACGCGGTGATCGGCATACTGGCCGGCCTTGTGCAGCAGGCCGCCGGCAAGCCCGCCTCCGCGGTCGAGGTCGGGCTGTACGAGACCGGCTTGCACGTGGCCTCGCGCGACCTCGTCGGCGTGCAGCTCAAGACCCGGCTGCTGGGGCGGCCCGAGCGCGAACCCCACGGCGAGTTCAGCATGCCCGGCTACGGCGCCTACCAGACCAGCGACCAGCGCTGGTTGTACCTGCTGATGCTGACCGACTCGCACTGGCACAGGTTCTGCCGGGCGATGCAGCTCGCCGAGGCCGACGACCCCGAGCTGGCCAGCCTGCGCAACCGCCGCAGGCAACGCGATCGCTGCGAGGCGCTGGTGCGCCAGGCGCTGGCGCGCCTGGCCTTCGACGAGGCCGCGGCGCGGCTGCAGGCGGCCGGAATCGGCTGCACCGAGGTGCTGCCGCTGGAGCGCGTGCTCGAGTCGCCGCAGGCTCGCCAGCCCGGCAAGCTGCGCGACATCCGCTACCGCGGCCTGGACTTCGAGGTGCCGGAATTCCCGCGCCCGCCGGGAGCCGCGGCGGCGCCGACGCTGCCGCCGCCCGAACTCGGCGAACACACCCGCCAGGTGCTGCAGGCGGTCGGCCTGCAGGCCGCCGACCTCGACGAACTGGTCCGCTGCGCGGCCACGCTGCCCGACGGGGCCAACCGTTTCGCCTGGGCGCCGGTACGCCGCAGCGACTGAAGCACCACCCACCCCCACGACAACACCCCCAAAGGGACTTCCTCGACAAGGAGACAGACATGGCAAGCCAAGTCGGCAGTCCGTCGGCGCAACAGGTCTACAAGGTCGCGCTGGCGAGCATCATCGGGTCGATCATCGAGCAATACGACTTCCTGGTCACCGGGGTCATCGCCGCGACCGTGTGGGGCAAGGTGTTCTTCAAGCTGCCGGCGCTGGCTGCGGTGGCCGCGGCGATCGCCATCTACGGCATCGGCATCATCGTGCGCCCGATCGGCGCCTACCTGTTCGGCAACATCGCCGACCGCAAGGGGCGGCGCGACGCCATGGTGTACGCGCTGCTGCTGATGGGCGTGGGCACCCTGCTGATCGGCCTCACCCCCTCCTACGACAGCATCGGCGTGGCGGCGCCGGTGCTGCTGATCGTCTTCCGGCTGGCCCAGGGGATCAGCTTCGGCGCCGAATTCGGCACCGCGTCGACCTGGGTGGTCGAGCAGGCGGCCAAGTCGCGGCACCGGGCGTTCTGGGGTGCGTGGGTCGGCTTCGCGGTGCCGATCGGGCTGCTGCTGGGCTTCGGCTCGGTGCTGTTCGTCAAGTCGCTGATGACCCCTGAGAGCTTCATCGCCTGGGGCTGGCGCATCTTCTTTTTCATCGGCTTCCTGGTCGCCATCGTCGGCATCGTGATCCGCATGCGGACCGAGGACAGCTTCGTGTTCGAGAACTACAAGTCGCAGCAGGAACTGCTGAAGGTTCCGGCGCTGCAGGTGTGGAAGGACATGCCGTGGCGGCTGCTGCGCGCTTCGCTAGTCAACGCGATGTTCGGCGGAGCGTTCTTCCTCAGCTTCATCTTCGGCACCAGCTACATGAAGACCGTGGGCTTCACCGGCAGCCAGGCCGAGGAGATCGGCCTGATCGCCGCCGCCTCGATGCTGGTGTTCATGATCATCGGCTCGCTGCTCGCCGACCGCATCAGCCGGCGCAGCGTGCTGCTGACCTCGGCGGTGGTGTTCTTCGTGTTCGCCATCCCCTACTTCTACCTGATCAACAGCCACGACTTCGCTCTGGCCGCGCTGGCCGAGATCATCGGCTTCGGTTTCGTGTTCGGCTTCGGCTACGGAGCGGTGCCGAGCTTCTATACCGAGAACTTCCCGACCCGTTATCGCGCGTCGGCGGCCAGCGCCTCCTACCAGATCTCCCAGGTCTACGGCGGCGGGCTGATCCCCATCGTGGCCGGGCAGATCCTGCGCGCGTACGGCATCGCCCACGCGTACCTGTACATCGGGCTGCTGGTCATGGGCTATGCCGCGGCGGCCATCCTGGCCATCCTCGCCAGCCCGGAGACCAAGTCGGTCGACCTGCAGCGCGAAAGCTGACGCGAGGCCGGCGCGAAGCCGCCGACGGACTCAGTCCCCGGCGGCCGCCGCGCCGGCGGGGCGCCTGCGCTCGATGGCCCACTTGAGCAGCGCGATCGCGCGCAGCGGGGCGTGCACGAACCTGCCGTAGGGCAAGGTGGCGAACAGCGCGAACACCGCCCCCAGGTGCAGCGCCAGCAGCGTGGGCATCGCCGCGCTTGCGCGCAGCGCCGCCAGCACCAGCCCGGTGAGCGCGACCAGCAGCAGCAACGCGGTGAAGGCCAGGTCCATCGCCGCCTGCTCCGGGTCGCCCTGCCGCGGGTCGCGGCGCAGGCGCAGCGCCAGCAGCGCGGCGCCGCCGACCACGATGCCCGCTCCGCCGACCATGCCCAGCACCACCGGCAGGCTGGTGTAGGGGTAGGGAGCGGGCAGCCGCAGAAAGTAGTGGTACAGCGTGGCCACGCAGGTGGCGAGCAGGCACAGCCCGAAACCGTAGAACAACGCGTGGTGGGCGTTCCGGCGAGCCAGCGAAAAGCGGTCGTCCTCGTTGTTGCAGCCCTGGCCGTGCCCGCCGCCGAGGTAGCGCAGGCTGGCCACCGCGCCGGCGGCATCGGCCAGGCTGGCAGCGCCGGGGCCGCCGGGGTCGATTTCGCGCCAGTAGCCGGCGCAGCCGACCCCCAGCGCGAGCAGCACCCCCAGCGACAGCAAGCCGAACACTCCGGCCATCAGGTCGTGCGGGAACACCGCGTAGAAGTCGCCGCCGGGCTGCGCGTGCCACAACGTGCCGTGCAGCAGCAGCGCCAGCACCAGGAACAGCGCGCTGCCGGCCGCCAGCAGCCCCCCCAGCAGCAGCGCGTTGCGGGTGTACAGCCGACCCAGCGCGCGCGGCCAGGCGTGGCGTCGCCAGCCGAGCAGGCGCACCCGCGCCATGGTCTGCGGCACGTTGACCGCGAATTCGTGCGGAGGCGCGTACTGGCAGGCGTGCAGGCAGGCGCCGCAGTTGTGGCACAGGTTCGCCAGGTAGCGCACGTCGACGGTGTCGAAGCTCAGTCGCCGGGTCATCGATTGGAACACCGCGCAATAGCCCTCGCAGTAGCGGCAGGCATTGCAGATCTGCAGGATGCGCAGCGCCTCCTGCTCGGCATCGGCAGCCTGCCGCGGCGCCGCCGGCGCGCCGGGATCGGCGCATGCGGCCGCCTGGCCGATCAAGTCGTCAAGCGCCGACATGGCGTGCTCGTCGTGCCGCGTCGGCGGCCTGTCGCCCCGCGATGCGCCCGAAGGCGGTTCCTATGCTCATTCCCACTCCCGCGGTGTAGCCCTGCCCGAGCACATTGCCGGCCATCATTTCCCCGGCCACGAACAGGTTCGGGCTCGCTCGCCCGCCGAAGCGCACTGCGGCGCTGCGGTCGGTGCGCAAGCCCAGGTAGGTGAAGGTGACTCCCGGGCGCAACGGGTAGGCCAGGAAGGGCGGCGTGTCCAGCGGACGCGCCCAGTGCGACTTCGCCGGCCGCAACCCTTCGGTGTGGCAGTCGTCGAGACGGGTGTGGTCGAACGCGCCGCCGCGGCAGGCGCGGTTGTAGTCCCGCAACGTGGCCACCAGGCGCTCCTCGGGCAGGCCCAGCGCGCGCGCCAGTTGCGCAGGGCTGTCGGCCCGCGTGCCGGGGAAAACCGGGGGCATGAAGCGGCCCAGCGCCTTGGCATCGATGATCGAATAGGCGATCTGCCCCGGCTGGCGGGCCACCAGTCGGCCCCAGATGGCATAGCGCTTGGGCCAGAAGTCCTCTCCCTCGTCGTAGAAGCGCTCGGCGTCGCGGTTGACCACCACGCCCAGGCTGACGCAGTCGATGCGGGTGCAGATGCCGCCGTCGTACAGCGGCGCGCGGGCATCGATGGCCACCATGTGCGCCTGGGTCGGGTCACCGACCGAATCGGCGCCGCAGTCGAGCAGGTGGCGCAGCAACACCCCGGTGTTGAAACGCGTGCCGCGGATCAGGAACTGCTCGGCGGGGTACTCGCCGCGCGCGTCGCGGCCCCAGGCCTGGCGCAACCAGTCGCGGTTGGACTCGAAACCTCCGGAGGCGACCACGCAACTGCGCGCGGCGATGCGCCGCTCGCCGGCAAAGGCCGCGACAAAGCGTCCTTCGTCGAGTTCCAGGCGATCGACCGCGGTGTCGTAGCGGATGGCCACCCCCAGCCTTTCGGCGCTGCGGTAGTAGGCGTTGACCAGCGCCTTGCCCCCGCCCATGAAAAAGGCGTTGGTGCGCGCGGTGTGCAGCGCTCCCGACAGCGAAGGCTGGAAATGCACGCCATGGCTGCGCATCCAGGGACGGCAGGTGGCCGACTCGCGGATCACCAGCCGCGCCAGTTCCTCGTCGGTATGGCCCGCGGTGACCTTGCGCAGATCCTGCCAGAACTCCTCCTCCGGATACGCATCGACCAGCACGTCCTGGGGCGCATCGTGCATGCACCGCAGGTTGCGGGTGTGCTGGGTGTTGCCGCCGCGCCAGGCACGCGGCGAGGCCTCGAGCAGCAGCACCGAGGCGCCCTGCTCGCGCGCGGTCAGCGCGGCGCACAGCGCGGCGTTGCCGCCGCCGATCACCAGCACGTCGGGAATGGGCTCGGCCATCATCGCAGGCAACACGGTGGGCGGTCTGGAAAGGGATCAGCCCGAAGTCTCGATCACGCCGTATCCTTCGTCAATTGCAATGATTCGATCGATTGATCGAAATTCGACATCAATACGGCGGACACGCGCGATGAGCCTGCAATTCGACCTCAACGACCTGGTGGCCTTGCGCGCGCTGGCCGACCTCGGCAGCTTCGGCAAGGCGGCGCGGGCGGTGCATCTGTCGCAACCCGCGTACAGCCGGCGCATCGACAAGCTCGAGCGCGCGCTGGGAGTGCGCCTGGTCGAGCGCACGACCCGGCGGGTCACGCTGAGCGCGGCCGGTCGCGAGTTCGAACGCAAGATGCGGGTGCTGCTCGACGACCTCGACAACGCGCTGCTGGCCATCCGCGGCGACCCGGCCACGCGCGGCGAGCGCGTCAGCCTGGCCTGCGTGCCCTCGACGGTCGGGCAACTGGTCTGTCGGGTGCTGGACCAGTACCGCCGGACCCATCCACGGGTGCAACTGCTGGTGTTCGATGCCAAGGCCAACGAGGTGCGCAACGCGGTGGCGCAAGGCGAAGCCGACTTCGGGCTGAGCTTTGTCGATGGCGGCGAAGGCGATATCGAGTTCGAGCCGCTGGTCGACGAGCGCTTCGTGCTGGCGTGCCGGCGCGACCATCCGCTGGCCCGGCACGCGCGCTTGCGCTGGGACGAACTCGGCGGCCATCCGTTCATCGCGCTGGCGCGCACCTCGGGCAACCGGCTGGCGGTCGACCGCGCGCTGGCCGGCGCCGCCGCGCGCCCGCGCGTGGCCTACGAGGTGCAGACCGGCGCCAGCGCGCTGAGCCTGGTGCTGGGCGGACTGGGGGTGGCGGCGATGCCGGCGATGGCGCTCGACGCAGTCGCCCACCCCGAGTTGGTCGGCGTGCCGCTGGTCGAGCCGGAGGTCCGGCGCAGCCTGGGTCTGATCCGGCGCCGCGGCCACGCGCTGTCGGCCAGCGCGGCCCGTCTGTACGAATTGTTCCGGGCGGCCGCCTGAGGCGCCCGCCCGCGGGGGCTCAGCGAAAGCGCTCGCGCAGGCCCACGTAGAAGCCGCCGGGCAACAGCCCCAGAAGGAACGGGCTGTGCATGCGATGGGCGAAATAGCCGCTGGCCACACCCACCGCCGCACCGGCGACGGTGTCGGTGAACCAATGGCCGTGGGCCTTCATGCGCGCGGCCATGTCGAACACCGGCAGCGCGGCCAGTGCGTCCACCGCCGGCTCGCTGCGGTGGTATTGCAGGATCAGCGGGGTCACCAGCGCGGTGATCGACGACACGTCTCCGCTGGGGAAGCTCTGGTTGTGCACCCCCTGGAACCAGCGGTCGGGGTTGCTGGTGGTCGACGGCCGCATGCGCTGGAAGGTCCACTTCAGCCCCTGCGTCGAGATGCCGGCCATCGCCGCGGCGTCCAGGCTCTGCCACAGCGTGCGACCCAGGGTCGAGCGACCGCCTTCCCAGACGGCGGCGGCCAGGGTCAAGCCGATCAGCTCCTCCGGGAATTGCGGGGACTTGCCCACCGACCAGATTCCCGAGTACTGGGGATGCACCGGGTGGTCCAGGCGGTGCAGTGCGGCCACGTCGAGCAGCCCCAGCCCGGCGCCGAGCAGGTAGGCGTCGAGGGTGCCCGACGCGAAGGAGCCGAGCTCCGAGGGCTGCGACCCGGCCTGCGTGCCCCCATCGCCGGCCGCCGCCTGCTGGGTCGCGGCGGGCCCGGGCAGGCCGCAGCCGGCGCAGGAGGCGGCCCGCGCGGCGCTGCCGCAGCTCAGCGCCAGCACGAGGGTCAGGCAGCACCAGATCTTGGGCTCGGGCATCGCAAGGCCTCCAGTCGGCTGCTGCGCAGGCACGCCGGGCGCGGGGTCGTGCCCATCCCCGCCGCAGCGCGCAGGGGCGGGCCCGCGCTGGCCGTCAACGCTTGCGACGCGGGCGGGCGCTGCGGAACAGCACGTCGGCCTGGTGTTTCTGGGCCGGCGACAACACCGCGTAGAGCTTGCGGAAGGCATCCGACAGCTTGTCCATGTTGCTCGCATGCAGCCGCGCCAGTTCGGTGTAGGACTGCATGGCCTGCTCGGCGTTCATGGTCGGCAACTTGCGCGCCCGCTGGTCGAAGGCCCGCTCCATCCTTTCGGCATTGGCGCGGATGGTTTGCGCGAAGGCATGCCACGGGCCGGCTTGCGCGGCCGTGATCTGCAGTTCCTGGTGCAGCTTGCGGATGCGCTGCTCGACCCTGTCGAAGCGATTGCGCGCCGCGGCGGCCGCCGGCGGCTGGGCCTTGGGGGCGGGCGCGGACGAGGCGGCACCTTCGGCGCGGGCCGGCGACGCGGAAAACGCCAGGGTCAGCAGCGCCGGCAGCGCGATGGCGCGAAAGGTCGTGTGGTTCATGGCGGGCTCGTGGCGGGTTCGTGGCGAGAAGACCGACGGGTTGGAAGAGGCAGGCACGCAACCGGCGCAACGCCGCCGCGCGCCCGCGTTCAGTGCGCCGGCCGGTAGGCCGGCGCGTAGTAGCCTGGCGGCGGCCCAGGCTGGTAGTAGCCGCCCGGCGGCGGAGGCGGCGGAGGCGGCGCGGGCGGAGGCGGCGCGTAGTACACCCCGGGCGGCGGAGGCGGAGGCGCAGCGCCATAGAACACCCCCGGCGGCGGCTGCACGGCGCTGGAGGTCACCGCGCCGAGCACGGCACCGAGGATCGCGCCGAACACCAGGCCGCCGCCCCCTCCTCCGCCCCCACCCTGGTAGCCGCCGTTCCACGCGGGCGCGGGTTGGTAGCCACGCTGGAAATCGCGACGCCGGAAGTCGCGATGTCGGAAGCCGCGGTGGCCGTAGCCGGGATGGTCGTACTGGGCCTGCGCTGGCGACGTCGCCAGCGCCGCCAGCGCGCCGGCGGCGGCGAGCGCCGCGGCGCATTGCCGAAGGCGAACCGGGCTGGATGTCATGCGAGCGTGTCCGACCTGGAATGGGGTGTCGCGCACCCTGGCTGGGGCGCTGGTCCATCATAGGCCGCAAGCCGGGCGCCCACGGGCCCTTGGAGGGGCCCGGAATGTCAGCAATCGCTACCGCTGCCGACTCCTCGAAACGCCCTGTTGCGCAATCGCCTCGGCCCGCGGTCGCAGGCCCGTCGCACCGCCGCGCGCAGCCTCAGGACCCGCCGTCCTCGCCGTCGTCCCGATAGCTGCGCCAGAGCGCAAGGCCCTCGTGCAGGGTCCGCACCTGGCGCTGGAAGCGCGGACACGCCTGGCAGATCAGGAAATGCACGCGGATGGCCACCCGCTCGTACCAATCCAGCGCGCGATCCTCGCGCGCCAGCACCAGCGCCGAAATATCCCGGCAGGACCGCAGCGATGGCCGTTTCACGATGTCTGCTCACCGAACCACTGCAATTGCAGGCACTGCCGCAAGCGCAGCCTCGCGCGCGACAGCATCTTCCACGCATTGGTCGGAGTGATGCTCAATTCCTGACAGATGGCCTCGGTGTCGAGTTCCAGCCACTCGCGCATCAGGAACACCCGCCCCAGTTGCCCCGGCAGCGCGTCCATGCAGGCCTCCAGCACCTTGAAGAACTGCATCCTCTGCAACGACTCGACGGGTGTCTGCCAGTGCTGCGGAGGCTCGCGAAAATGGCCGTCGGGTGCATAGACCAGATCCTCCAGCCCATCGTCTTCGAACTCGGATGGGTATGCGAATTCGCGATGCCGCAGTCGGAGCTGATCCAGCACCTTGTGCTTGAGGATGCCGACGACCCAGGTCTGCAGGTTCGACTGGCGGGCGAAGCGACCCAGACCTTCCAGCGCGGCGAGCAAGGCCTCGGAGACCGCATCCTCCGCCCACGCGGTGTTGCGCAACTGCATCTGCGCCAGTCGCAGCAAGGTCGGCCGCATGGCTTCGATCTGGCGCAGCAGGTCGTGGTCCGCCGGGTCGTTCATCGCTTGGTTCTCAGGCTGTAGTCGCTGCCGGCAGCACGTCCTCATGGCGCCACCAGCATTGCGCCGAATTCTTGCATGCCGTGGCCAGTTTCCGCACGCAGCTGCCGGGATGCGGACGCAGGCTGCCGCCGGCTCGCCGGCGGCGCGCCCTTGCCCGCAGCGGCCAGCCGGGGCACAATTGTGTACCGTTTGGTACCGAATTCCTCCGCTGGAAGACACCATGACCGCCTCGCAAGCCGGCCCCCTGCAACTGTTCGAACTCGCGGCTGCCGACCCCCAGGTGCGCTTCAGCCCGAACTGCTGGCGCATCCGCCTGGCGCTGATCCACAAGGGACTGGAATGCGAGCGCCTGGACTGGCGCTTCACCGAAAAGCAGCGCATTGCCGCGAGCGGCCAGGGCAAGGTGCCGGTGCTGGTGGACGGCGGGCGGATGCTGCACGAAAGCTGGGACATCGCCCGCCACCTGGAGCGCAGCCACGCCGACCGCCCGAGCCTGTTCGGCCCGGCGCCGGGCGAGGCGCTGGCGCGCTTTGTCAACCAGTGGGCCGCCGAATCGCTGCATCCGGCGCTGGCGCGGGTGATCGTGCCGGCGATCGCCGACATGGTCGCCGACTGCGACCGCGCCTACTTCGTGCAAACGCGCGAGGCGACCCTGGGTGCCAGCATGGACGAGCTGCGCCGCCTGCGCGGCGAGTCGCTGGCCGCGCTGAACAAGGTGCTGCAGCCGCTTCGCAGCACCCTGGGCACCCAGGACTTCCTGTGCGGCGCGCAACCCCTGTACGCCGACATGGTGGCGTATTCGGCCTTCCAATGGGCCCGCATCTGCGACCCGCAACCGGTGCTGGCGGCCGACGACGGCCTGCGCCCCTGGCTGCGCCGGATGGATGAGCGCTTCCCCGAGGCGGCGCGAGCCCCCGGGGTGCGCTACCCGTTCTGACTCGACGCCTCATGGCGCGCCGGCGCGGCAGCGCCGGTGCATGCGCTTTTCGCTATCCTTGCTGCAAGGCCGGGGCGCTGGCATGACCCGGGCCGCTTCCAGGGGGTCTGGCCATGGACGCTCCCACCGCAGCATGCGCCTGCCTGTTCGAGGCGATCGTTCTGTCGCACGACGATGCGATGTTCAGCATCACCCCGCAGGGGCTGGTCAGCAGCTGGAACCCGGCCGCCGCGCGACTGTTCGGCGTGCCCCAGGCGCAGGCGCTGGGGCAGCCGCTGCAGCGCCTGCTGCCGCAGTACTGCGGCACGCTGGCCGGCGATGCGCCGCACGGCGGCGGACTGAGCGCCCAGAGTTTTGTGCGCGACCCCGACGGCCGCCTGCTGCCGGTGCTGGTCACCCGCTCGTCGATCCGCGACCCCGCGCTGGGCGCGCTGGGCTGGTTGCTCACGGTGCATCCGCTGCAGCGCACGCTGGTCGCCGGGAGCGGCTCGGCGACACGTGCGCACCAGATGATGAATGTCTACGAATCGCTGGTCGAATGCTCCGACGACGCGATCATCACCAAGACCCTGAACGGGGTGGTGACCAGCTGGAACCCGGGGGCGCAGCGGGTTTTCGGCTATAGCGCCGCAGAAATGATCGGAGAGTCGATCACCAAGCTGATTCCCGAAGAGCGTCTGCACGAGGAGGAGATGATCCTCCAGCGCATTTCGATGGGTCAGCGGGTCGAGCATTTCGAGACCGTGCGCTTGCACAAGGACGGTGGCCGGGTCGACGTGTCGGTGACCATTTCGCCGCTGCGGGACGCCGGCGGGCGCGTCGTCGGCGCGTCGAAGATCGCCCGCGACATCGGCGAGCGCATCCACGCCGCCCAGGCGATCTGGCGCCAGGCCCACCATGACGCGCTGACCGGGCTGCCCAACCGCAAGGCCTTCGGCGACCACCTGCAGCGCGCCATCGACGCGGCCGAGCAGGCCGCGGCGCAGTTGGCGGTGCTGTATGTCGACCTCGACCACTTCAAGGCGGTCAACGACTCCCTCGGCCACGCCGCAGGCGACGAACTGCTGGTCGCGGTGGCACAGCGCATGCGCTCGGCGCTGCGCGCCTCGGACCTGCTGGCGCGCCTGGGCGGCGACGAATTCACGGTCCTGCTGCCGGGCCTGGAGCAGCCGGCCGACGCGCTGACCGTGGCCGCCAAGCTGCACCGCGCGCTGCAGCCTCCGTTCGAGCACGCCGAACACCCGATCCACGCGTCGGCCAGCATCGGCATCGCGCACTACCCCCGCGACGGCCGCGACGGCATGCTGCTGCTGCGCCACGCCGACCTGGCGATGTACGAGGCCAAGCGCAACGGCCGCAACCGCAGCGTCGGCTACGAGGCGGCGATGGACCAGCGCGCCCGCGGCCGGCTGCTGCTGGCCGGCGATCTGCGCCGCGCGCTGCACCAGGGCGAACTGTTCCTGCTGTACCAACCGGTGGTGCGCAACGGCGACCGCGCTCCGGTCAAGTTCGAGGCGCTGGTGCGCTGGCGCCACCCGCGCCTGGGCATCGTCGGCCCCGATCGCTTCATCCCGCTGGCCGAGGAGAGCGGACTGATCCTGGACCTCGGGGACTGGGTGTTCCGCCGCGCCGCGGCGCAGGCGCGGCGCTGGCGCGAGCAATGCGCCGAGCCGCCGCAGGTCAGCTTCAACGTGTCGCCGCTGCAGCTGAGTTCGGACGTCGACTCGACGGCCCAATGGCCGGCCCACCTGCAGGCCATCGGATTGCCGCCGGGCTGCATGGTGGTCGAGGTCACCGAAACGGTGATCCTCGACGACTCCCCGCGCATTGCCGCGCGCCTGAGCGAGTTGCGACGCCAGGGCCTGCAGGTCGCGGTCGACGATTTCGGTACCGGACAATCCAACCTGGCCTCGCTCAGCCGCATCGACGTCGATTACCTGAAGATCGACCAGTCGCTGATCCGCAAGCTGCCGGCCGACGAACGCAAGCTGGCGATCTGCGAGGCGGTCGTGGCCATGGCCCACCGGCTGGGAATCCAGGTCATCGCCGAAGGCATCGAAACCGACGAGGAACAGCGCAAGGTGCAGGACATCGACTGCGATTTCGCCCAGGGCTACCTGTACGCCCAGCCGCTGTCCGAGGCCGACGCCACGCGCTGGCTGCTCGACGCCACGGCGCGCTGGCGCGCCGAGCCGCCGGCCCGATGACACCGGCGCAGGCGCCGTCGGTCTGGCGCTGCCCGGGGTTCACCCGCTTCTGGCTGGTGCGGGTCGGGCTGTCCGGCGGATACCAGGTGCTGGGCGTGGCCATCGGCTGGCAGATGTACGCCATCACCGGCAGCGCCTTCGATCTCGGCCTGGTCGGCCTGCTGCAGTTCGTGCCGCGCGCGGTGCTGGTGCTGGTGGCCGGCAGCGTGGTCGACCGCTACGAGCGTCGCCACGTGGTGGCCGCGAGCCTGGCCTGCCAGGCCCTGCTGGCCGCGCTGCTGATGGCCGCGTCGCTGCACTGGTGGCTGCAACCGGGGCGCGGCCTCATCCTGGCGACCTCGCTGGCAGTCGGCGCCTGCCGTGCCTTCGACATGCCGGGCATGCAGGCGATGCTGCCTTCGCTGGTTCCGGCCGGGCTGCTGGCGCGGGCGGTCGCCGCCGTCGCCTCGGCCACCCAGACCGCCACGGTGATCGCGCCGGCGCTGGGCGGGCTGCTCTACGCGCTGGGCGCCGCCGCCAGCTACGGCCTGACCTGCGGCGTGGAGCTGTGCGCCGCCGCGCTGCTGCTGAGCCTGCCGCGCGGCGGCCGCGCCTCGGCCACGCGCATCACCTGGCAGTCGATGCTCGAGGGAGTCCACCACATCCGCGCGCAGCGGGTGCTGCTGGGAGCGATTTCCCTCGACCTGTTCGCCGTGCTGCTGGGCGGCGCCACGGCGCTGCTGCCGATCTACGCCCGCGACATCCTGCACACCGGGCCCTGGGGGCTGGGGCTGCTGCGCGCGGCTCCCGCCGGCGGCGCGCTGCTGACGGCGGCCTGGCTGGCCCGCCACCCGATCGAACGGCATGCCGGGCGCCTGATGTTCGGCGCCGTCGCGGTGTTCGGCGCCGCCACCCTGGTGTTCGGGGCCTCGCGCTCGATGCCCCTGTCGCTGTCGGCGCTGGTGGTGCTGGGCGGTGCCGACGTGATCAGCGTGGTCATCCGCGGCACCCTGGTGCAACTGCAGACTCCGGAGGCGCTGCGCGGCCGGGTCAACGCCGTCAACTCGCTGTTCATCGGCGCATCCAACCAGCTCGGCGAGTTCGAATCGGGACTGACCGCCGCCTGGTTCGGCACGGTGCCCGCGGTGCTGCTGGGCGGCGTCGGCACGCTGGCGATCGTCTGGCTGTGGCGCCGCAGGTTTCCCGAACTGGCGGCGCAGGACGGCCTGGCCTGAGGGCGCGAGCCCATCGGGCATGCCCCGCGGACGATGGCGGCGCGCGCCGATCAAGCACAATGACCGCATTGCGTCTCCCGTTCCCGCGATGACCCGCCGCCTGCTCTGGTCCCTGACCGCCGCCTGCCTGCTGCTGCTTCTCGGCTGGTGGGGGGTGCAGCGATGGCTGGGGCCGCGCGTGGCGGCCTACCGGGTGCGCGAACAGCCGCTGGTGCAGGACGTGGTCGCCACCGGGCGCGTGATCACCCCGTCGCGGGTCAGCGTGGCCAGCGAGATCACCGGCACCGTGGTGCGCCGCCTGGTCGAGCGCGGCGACCGGGTGCGCCCCGGCCAGGTGCTGCTGCGGCTGCGCGACGACCAGGCCCGGGCCCAGTTGCGGCAAGCCCTCGCGGCGCTGGCGCAGTGGCGCCAGCAGACCCTGCCGCAGGCGCGCGCCGCGCTGCGCAACGCCGACTCGGCGCTGAACCTGGCCGTCTCGCTGGCGCGCCGCGCGCGCGCGCAGGCGGACAGCGGGGCGATGTCCAGGCAGGCGCTGGAACAGGCCGAACAGGCCGAGCAGGCGGCGCGCCAGCAGCAGCTCGCGGCGCGTGCGGCCTGGCTGGCGGCGCGCCCGTCGGGCTCGCTGCCGACCCAGCTGCAGGCCGCCGTGAGTTCGGCGCAGGCCGTGCTGCGGCGCGCGGACATCCGCTCCCAGGTCGCGGGCGAGGTACTGACCCGCAACGTCGAGGTGGGCGACACCGTCACCCCGGGGCAGGTGCTGTTCACGCTGGCGCGAGCCGGGGACACCGAGGTGTCGCTGCCGGTGGACGAGCAGAACCTGCAGAACCTGGCGCTCGGGCAGGACGCCACCTGCATCACCGACGCCTACCCCCGGCGCAGTTTCGGCGCCCGCCTGGTGTTCATCGCGCCGGCGGTCGATACCACCAGCGGCACCATCGAGTTGCGGCTGCGCGTGCCCTCGCCCCCCGCCTGGCTGCGCCAGGACATGACCACTTCGTGCGACGTGATCACGGCTCGCCGGGCGCACGCGCTGGTCGTTCCCGACGATGCGCTGCGCGCGCTCAGCGGCGAGAGCGCCCAGGTGCTGGTGCTGCGCGACGGCAAGGCGCGACCGCAGGCCGTCCGCCTGGGGCTGCGCGGGCTGGTCGCCAGCCAGGTGGTGCAGGGGCTGCGCGCCGGCGACGTGGTGCTGGCCGCGGGCTCGGTGCAGCCCGGCGAGCGCGTGCGCGCCCGACTGCAGACCCTGGCGGCGGCCGACGGCGCGTCGGCCAGCCCGGCGCAGTAGACCGCGCCACCGGGCACGCGAGGCGTCATGGCCCTGTCGTGGAACATCGCGCTGCGCTTCCTGCGAGACGGCCGGTCGCAGACCCTGCTGATCATCGGGGGCGTCGCGGTGGGGGCCGCGGTGATCGTGTTCATCACCGCGCTGGTCGACGGGCTGCAGGGCAACATCGTGCAGCGCACCCTCGGCACCCAGCCGCATATCGTCGTGTCGGCCCCGGACCTGCTGCCGCTGGCTCCGCCGGTGCCGCCGGGCACCGTCGACCTGCGCGCCACCGACGCACGGCCGCAGCGCCTGCGCTCGATCAACAACTGGCCGGGCCTGCTGCGGGTGCTGCAGCACCTGCCGGGAGTGCGCGCCGCGTCGCCGATGGTCAGCGGCCCGGCCTTCGCCCAGCGAGGCACCGCGGTACGCGCGATCGCGGTGCTGGGAATCATTCCCCGGCGCTACGTCCAGGTGATCCCGCTGCAGCAGGACATGGTGCGCGGGAGCTTCACGGTGGGCGCCAGCCAGGTGCTGGTGGGAACCCGCCTGGCGCAGGACCTGGGGCTGCGCGTGGGCGACAAGCTGCGCGTGCAGGGAGCGTCCGGGGGCTCGCAGGTGTTCGACGTGGCGGGCATCTTCAGCCTGGGGGTGCGCGACCTCGACGAACGCTATGTCTACATGGGCCTCAAGCCGGCTCAGTCGCTGCTCGCACTGCCCGGCGGCGCCACCGAGATCGACCTCACGGTGGCGCGGATCTTCGACGCGCAGGCGATCGCGCAGCGCATCGCCGCGCTCACCGGGCTGAAGTCGGAGAGCTGGATGAGCACCAACTCGCAATTGCTCAACGCGCTGCGTTCGCAATCGCTGTCGAGCGCGCTGATCCGCTTTTTCGTCGGGCTTTCGGTGGCCTTCGGCATCGCCAGCGTGCTGGCGGTCAGCGTGGTGCAGCGCACGCGGGAGATCGGCATCCTGCGCGCCATGGGCGCCACCCGAGGGCGCGTGCTGGCGGTGTTCCTGTACGAGGGCGCCGCGGTCGGCTTCGCCGGCTCGGCGCTGGGCGCGGTGGCCGGCACGGCGATGGTCTGGGTGTTCAACCACTACGGGCCGGGATTGTTCTACGTACCGGTGCCGCCGGCGCTGGTGCTGGAGGCGGTGGCGCTGGCCACGCTGGCGGGAATCGCCGCGGCTGCGCTGCCGGCGCTGCGCGCGGCGCGCCTGGACCCGGTGGTGGCCATCCGTTATGTCTGAGCCGGCAACGAGCAGCCCGCCGGTGCTGCGGCTGCAGCAACTGCGCAAGTCCTACCAGGTCGGCACGGCGCTGCAGGTCGAGGTGCTGCACGGCATCGACTTCGAACTGCGGCGAGGCGAATTCACCGCTCTGGTCGGCCCCAGCGGCTCGGGCAAGACCACGCTGCTCAACCTGATCGGCCTGCTCGATACCCCGACCGGCGGCGAGTTGTTCCTGCTCGAGCGCCCGACCCGCGAGCTCGACGACGCCGCGCGCACCGCGCTGCGCGGCAGTTCCATCGGCTTTGTGTTCCAGTTCCATCACCTGATCCAGGCCTTCCCGGTGCTCGACAACGTGCTGATGCCGGCGCTGGTGCAAGGCGCCCGGCGCAGCGGCGAACTCGAGCGGCGCGGCCTGGAACTGCTGCAGGCCGTGGGGCTGGCCGCGCATGCCCGCAAGCGCCCGAACGAACTCTCCGGCGGCCAGCAGCAGCGCGTGGCCATCGCGCGCGCGTTGCTGACCCGGCCAGCGCTGGTGCTGGCCGACGAACCCACCGGCAATCTGGATACGCACAGCGCCGACGAGGTGTTCGAACTGCTGCGCAGCTTCAACCGCGAGTTCGGCTGCGCGGTGCTGGTGGTCACCCACGATCCGCGGCTGGCGCAACGCTGCGACCGTATCGTCGACCTGGTCGACGGCCGCCTGGTCGGCGATCGCAAGGTGGCCGCCGGCGGCTGAGGCCACGCCGTGCAGACAGGAGCCTGGGCGCTGTATGCTTGGCGGCTGATCAGGCATGGCCAGCCTGCCGGCGAAGAAGCCGCCAGGAAATGCCGGTTTTGCCCCATTTCCCGGACATTCCATGGAAGTTCGAATCGACAAACGCTATCCACTGCCGGTCAGCGCGCAGGCCGCCTGGTGCGTGCTGCGGGATATCCACGCGGTGGCCGGCTGCATGCCGGGTGCGCAGATCACCGAGCAGCTCTCGGACCACTCGTACAAGGGCCTGATGAAGGTCAAGGTCGGCCCCGCGCAGGCGCAGTTCGGCGGCACGCTGGAGGTGCTCGAGACCGACCCCGAGGCCCGCCGCATGGCGCTGCGCGGCAAGGGCGCGGACAAGGGCGGATCGTCGGCTTCGCTGGACCTGCACGCGGTGATCGAGGCCGACGCATCGGATCCGGCACGCTCGACCCTGCACGGCGACGCCAGGCTGGAGGTCAACGGCAAGTTCGCCCAGTTCGGCGCGCGCATGATGGGGCAGGTCTCGGAACTGCTGCTGACCCAGTTCGTGCAGAATTTCGGCGCCGCTGCGCAGGCCGCGCAAGCGCCGGCGGTGCCGGGGGCGTCGGCGCAGGCGGCCGCGCAGGACCAGGCGCCGCCGGCCGGGCCCGCGCAGCCGGGAGCGGCGGCCCGCCCGCCGCAGCGCCACGCGGCCAGCGAGCTCAACGGCCTGGCGCTGGCCTGGGCACTATTCAAGGGGTGGCTGGCTTCGCTCTTTGGCAGGCGCCGCTGACAGCCGGGCGGATCGGATCGGAGTGCGCAACCATGAACAGTCTGGACATCGAAGTCATGCGCAGCGCGCTGCAGTGGCTGCAGCGCGGTCGCCGGGTGGTGCTGGGCACCGTGGTGCGCACCTGGGGCTCTGCGCCCCGCCCTCCGGGCTCGCTGATGGTCATCCGCGATGACGGCCAGGTCGCCGGCTCGTTGTCGGGTGGATGCATCGAAGACGACCTGATCCGGCGCGTGGCCGCCGGCGAACTCGCGCTGCACCGCCCTGAGGCGACCATCTACGGCCGCACCGCGGAGGAAGTGCGGCGCTTCGGATTGCCCTGCGGCGGCAGCGTGCAGGTGGTGCTGGAGCCGCTGAGCGAGGCCAGCGGGCTGGCCGAGCTGCTGCGCCGCATCGAGGGCTCCGAGCGGGTGCTGCGCACCCTGGACATGGCCAGCGGCGAGGTCAGGCTGGATCGCGCGCGCGGCGGCGAACAGCTGGCCTTCGACGAACGGGTGCTGCGCACCGTGCACGGCCCGCAGCTGCGGCTGCTGGTCATCGGCGGAGGCCAGCTCTCGCGCTACCTGGCGTCGATGGCGGTGATGCTCGACTACCGGGTCACGGTCTGCGAACCGCGCATCGAGTACCACGAAGGCTGGGACGGCCTGGACGGCATCGTGCTGTCGACCCGCATGCCCGACGACGAGGTGCTGGCGATGCAACCCGACGCCGCCACCGCGGTGGTCGCGCTGACCCACGATCCCAAGCTCGACGACCTGGCGCTGATGGAAGCGCTGCGCACGCCGGCGTTCTACGTCGGAGCCCTCGGCTCGCGGCAGAACAACGCGCGTCGCCGCGAGCGCCTGCTGCAGTTCGACGTCAGCGAGCAGCAGGCGCAGCGCCTGCACGGGCCTGTCGGGCTGCGCCTGGGCGGGCTGACGCCTCCGGAAATCGCCATCAGCATCCTGGCCGAGATGACCGCGGTGCGACGCGGCACCGATCTGTCGGGGCCGCTGACCGACTGGAGCCAGTCGTCGTCGGTGTGCGCGCTGGCCTGAGCCTTCACTTGCGCCCGCTGAGCAGGTCGCGGTCGCGCTGTTGCACATAGCGCACCACGGCCTGGTCGAAGGCGAAGGACTTGTCGACGAACTCCAGCCCCAGCGGCAACAGCGACTTGCCGTCGGGCAGCGCCAGCGGCTCGCCGACATGGCGGATGCGCGCCTCGGTCTGCAGCACGACCCCGCGCAGCTCGAAGCGCAACTCGGGCAGCAACTCCCCGGCGCGCAGCGCAAAGCGCCCCTGATCGGCGGGCACCAGCACGCGCATGCCGCCGGCGCTCAGGTCGTGGCAGCGCCCGCTGAGCGCCGGCGCACCCTGGCGCACCAGCACCACCGAGTGCACGTCGCCGCCGCCCACGGGAACGCGGAAGTACTGCCGGCGCTGCAGGTAGTACACCTGCTGCGCCAGCCCGGCGCGCAGTGCCCTGGCGCCGTTCCATTCGAGCGGAGCGATGTCCTCGAGCACGAAGCCCACGTGCACGCCCTGATGGCGAGCCAGCGCGAGCACGGGTTCGCGCTGGTCCCAGGCCACCCCTTCGACAGGCGGGGGAATGTCGAACACCAGGCGCTGCTCCTGCTCGTCGACCTCGAGCAGGATCGACGGAAGTTCGCGCAGCGCCCCGTCGACATACAGTCCCAGCCGCTCATGGCGTTTGCACAGGTCGTGCAGCACACCCAGGGCGCGCCGGCGCGCCGTCAGCCGGTGCTGGTCGGAGAACAGGGTTTCGATCAGTGGTTTCATCGCGGCGCGGCTGACGACGACACCCACAGTGTACGTATCAACCGGTTACCGCCCGCATTCGGCCCGCGCTGCACGCCCCGCCTCGGCAGCCGCTCAGGCGCGCCGTCGCCACAGCGTGACCTCCGACAGGGTGTGCTGGAACTTGCGCCGCGTCTCGCGGATCACGAACGGCAGCTGCTGCGGCGCACCGACGCGCTCGAAGTGCTCGCCGAGGACCTGCTGCAGGCCGTCCAGCGTGGTGAAGTTCTCGCCATCCTTCTTGAAGCCGCCGATCCACTCCTCGCGCCGCGTGTGCTCGGCCAGCCAGGTGTAGGGGGATGTGATCACCAGCAGACCGCCCGGGACGATGCGCCTGTGCACCTCGCGCAGGAACAGCGCCGGGCTGTACAGCCGGTCGATCAGGTTGGCCGCCACCACCAGGTCGAAGCCGCTGAACATCGGCTTGAGGTTGCACGCGTCGCCCTGCACGAATTCGACCTTCGACGCCGCATCCTGCAGGCCGTACTCCTGCAGCGAGTGCTCGTGGTAGGACAGCAGATCGCCCTCGTCGGGCAGCTGGTAGCGTACCCGCCCCTGCTCGGCCAGCCGCGTGCCCACGCCGATGAAGCGGGCGGAGAAATCGATGCCGACGACGCGCTCGAAACTGCGCGCGAGCTCGAAGGTGGTGCGTCCGGTCGCGCATCCGAGGTCGAGGGCGCGACGCATCGGCTGCGCTCCCATGGCCTGCAGCGCAAGCTGCGCCACGGCCCGCGGGAAGTTGGGCACGTCGAAGTAGCTGGCTCCCCAGTGGAACTCGCAGTACTGGGCGACCAGCGCATCGCTTTCGTACTGCGACGCCGCGGGCGCGGCGGGCTTTTCTCCGCAGACATAGCGCAAGCCGGCGTGCTGGAAGAAATGCCTGCGGAAGGCATAGCGCGACGCGGGCAGCGCCTCGTTGCCGCAGGAGATCCACGAACCTCCCTGGATCAGGTTGTGCCGGTCGTCGAAGGTCGGGGTCGTGAAGTCGTCGTAGATGGGGTGCACCTCGAAGCCCGCATAGGGGTAGGTCGGGGTGTCCAGCCACTGCCAGACATTGCCGAGGACGTCATAGAACTCTCCGTGCCGGAAGCGGTCGACCGGGCACGACGAGGCCCAGTGGTCGAGCTCCAGGTTGGCCGGCGCCGGACGAGGCTGCGGGTCGTCGCCGATGCCCGCCGCGTGGCGCAGCGCGTGCCATTCGGCCTCGCTGGGCAGGCGTACCGGCAGGCCGTCGCGGCGGGCCTTCCAGTTGCAAAACGCCTGCGCCTCGTGGAAGTTGGTCTCCACCGGCCAGTTCCACGGCATGTCCACGACTTCGCACATCAGCCGCAGCTGCCATCGCCCCGAGTCGTGCAGCCAGAAGCTCGGGTGCCGCGCCTGCGCGAAGCGGCGCCAGGCCGCGCCTTCTTCGCTCCACAGCGAATCGTCGGCATAGCCGCCGGCTTCGACGAATTCGAGGAACTCCTGGTTGCTCACCAGGTGGCGCGCAGCGCGAAAGGGAGCCGTCTGCACGACTTGCTCGCCGAATTCGTTGTCCCAGCCGTAATAGCGGGGGCGCGCGCGGTCGCGCCCGAGGCGCACGCTGGCAGCGGCCACGTCCACCCATTCGTTGCGCGGCGCCGGGCCGGCGTCGGGGCAGCGCGGCCACGCGGGATGCGGCCGCACGAACTCCAGCTTGTGCTGGCGGATGAGCACCGAGGACGTCTCCAGATGGATGCGCTCGTGCTCGATGCCCATCAGCACCACCCACCAGGGGCTGTCCCAGCCGATGGGCGTGTCGAGCGGCATGCGGCACATCAGTTCGTCGACCACCGCGCGCACGCGATCGCGGTACGCGCGCACCTCGGCCGACGAAGGCCAGTCGTAGTGGGTGTCGTCGAGGTCGTCCCAGCTCATCTCGTCGACCCCGACCGCGAACATCGACTCCAGGCGCGGGTCGATGCGCTGCTCGAGCAGCCCGGCCAGCACCAGCTTGTTGATGAAAAAGGTCGCGGTATGGCCGAGATAAAAGATCAGCGGGTGTCGCAAAGCGATGGGCTTGACGACATAGGCCCGCTCGCCCTGCAGGACCTCGAACAACTGTTCGTAGCGGTCGAAGGTGGCGTGGAAATCGGCGCGCACGCGCTGGCGCAGGCGCTCGGGGTCGGCATCGTCGAGCGCCGGGCTGCGCAGCGCAACGGGAAGATTCATGGCAGACTGGTCTCCGGTTCAGCCTGAAAGGCCGAAGGGCATTGCGTGTTATCCGGGAATTATGGTTCAGTTGGCCGATCTCGGTTCGCAGACGAGGCCGCCCGACCCGACCGACACCTCGCCAACCATCTCACAGGGAGAGCGACATCGTGCAGCAGGAAATTCGGCGATCAGTCGAGCGAGGCCATGCCAGCCATGGATGGCTGGAGTCCTACCACAGCTTCAGCTTCGCGTCGTACTACGACCCGCGCCACATCGAATTCGGGCCGCTGCGGGTGATCAACGAGGACCGCGTGCAGCCGGGAACCGGCTTTGGCGAGCATGGCCACCGCGACATGGAAATCATCAGCTACGTGCTCAGCGGCGAACTGGCCCACAAGGACTCGCTGGGCAACGGGTCGACGTTGCGCGCAGGCGACGTGCAGCGCATGAGCGCCGGCAGCGGGGTGCTGCATAGCGAGTTCAACCCGTCCAGCGAGCACCCGGTGCACTTCCTGCAGATCTGGATCAAGCCCCGCAGCCCCGGCGGGGCGCCGGGCTACGAGCAGCGGCATTTCACGCCGCAGCAGCGGCGTGCCAGGCTGTGCCGGATCGTCGACGGCCAGGGACAGGACGGGGCGCTGACCATGCAACAGGACGCCAGGGTGTACGCCGGGCTGTTCGAGGCCGGCGAGGACTGCGAGCTTGCGCTGGCGCCGGGCCGGCTGGCCTACGTGCACGTGGTGCGCGGCAGCCTGCATGCCAATGGAGTCGAGCTGCGAGGAGGCGATGCGCTGAAACTGCGCAACGCGCCCGCGCTGCGACTGGACCACGCGGCGGACGCCGAGGTGCTGGTGTTCGACCTGCCCTCGCAGTAGCGCGTCGCGGCACGCTCGACGTGGGGTGCATCCGCGGGGTGCATCCGCGGGGTGCATCCGCGGGGTGCATCCGCGGGGTGCAAGCGCGGGGTGCAAGCGCGGGGTGCAAGCGCGGGGTGCAAGCGCGGATCGAATCCGCGGGGTGAATCCATTTCGCCGGCTGCGACGTATGGAAGGGCAGGCAGGGCTCGGCGCGCCGACGCGCCGCCCTGCCGCTTCCATCCATCCACGCGAACCATGGAGATGACCATGCAAGGCATGCAACAAGATCAGGCTTGCGTTCCCGCCCGACGCGAGTGGTGCAAGCGCAGCGGACTTTTCGTCGCCGGCCTCGGCGCCGCGTCGTCGCTGGCGCTGCCCGGCCGCGCGCTGGCCGCACCGGCCGCGGCTGCCGGCGACCTGCAGATGCTCAACACCGCGCTCGGGCTGGAGTACCAGGCGATCGCCGCCTACCAGGTCGGCGCGGAGTCGGGGCTGCTGCAAAAGCCGGTGCTGGCGCTGGCCGTGTCGTTCCAGGGCCAGCACAAGGCCCATGCCGGAGTGCTGGAGACGACCATCCGGCGCCTCGGGGGCACTCCGGTGGCGCCGCGCAAACCCGCCGACTACGGCTTTCCCACCGATCGGCTGAAGAACCAGGCCGACGTGCTGGAATTCGCCGCGGGGCTGGAGAAGGGCGCCGCCAGCGCCTACCTGGGCACCGTCGGTCGCTTCGCGATGCCGCAACTGGCCAAGGCCGCCGCCAGCATCCTGGGCGATGAGACCATGCACTGGGCGATCCTGCTGCAGGCGCTCGGCAAGGATCCGGTGCCGGCGGCGTTCATCGCCTGAAGGACGCCGCATCCTCGGGCACAATGCGGGGGCCGCAGTGCACCGACCCTCGCATGCCCGACCTGCAACGACTGCTGGCCTTCAGCGCCCTCGGCGACCGCGACGCCTTCGCCCAGCTGTACGAGGCGACACGTCGCCGTGCCTGGGCGATCTGCCTGCGCCTGTTGCGCGACCCCGCGCAAGCCGAGGACGCGATGCAGGACGCCTACGTGAAAGTCTGGCACCAGGCGCGGCGCTACCGTCCGGCGCTGGGCGCGGCCGAGGCCTGGCTGGCCGCGGTGGTGCGCAACACCTGCCTGGACCGCATGCGGGCCAGCCGGCGCGACCCCGCCGAGAGCCTCGATCAGTTGCCCGAGCAGGCGCAGCCGCAGGACTCGGCGGCCGACCCGCAACAGCGGTTGCAGGCCAGCCTGTCGCAACGCCGGCTGCAACACTGCTTCGAGCAACTGCAGCCGCGCCAGCGTGAGCTGCTGAGCGACTCCTACATCCTGGGCCTGAGCCATGCGGAACTGTCGGCGCGGCGCGGACTGGCACTCGGCACGGTCAAGACCCTCATCCGCCGCTCGGTGCTGGCCTTGCGCGAATGCCTCGGGGGGACTGCGTGATGAACTGGCGCGACCGCCCCGATCTGCTCGAGCGGCTGGCCGCCGACTACCTCAGCGGCGGCATGGGCGGCGCTGCGCGCCGCCGCTTCGAGGCGCTGGCGCAAGGCGAGCCGCTGGCCGCGCAGGCGCTGCAACGCTGGCGCGAGCGCCTGGACGGCGCGTTGCTCCCCGAGCGCACGCCCGAGTCGGTGTGGCCCGCCGTGCAGCGACGGCTTGGACCGCAGTCGCAGCCGGACGGCGCCAACGCCGCTTCCGGCTGGGTGCCGCGCATCTGGCGGCGGCTGGCGCTGGCGCTGGGCGGGCTGTCGGCGCTGGCGCTGGCCGCGATGGTGGCGTTGCTGCTGCAGCGCCCGGCGCAGCCGACGATCAGGGTCGCGGTGCTCGCCGGCCCGCCGGGGCACGCCGCGGTGCTGCAGTTGCGCGGGCCGCAGGCCGTGCTGACCGCGGTCGGCGACCAGCCGACGCCGGCCGGCAAGTCCTTCGAACTGTGGGTGCTGCCGCGCCGGGGCAAACCGCTGGCCGCGGGGCTGGTTCGCCTGCGCGGCAGCCAGCGCGTGGCGATGCCGCCGGCGCTGCTCGCCGCGGCGCGGAGCGCGCGCGGCTTCGCGATCAGCATCGAGCCGGCTGGTGGCTCGCCGAGCGGCCAGCCCACCGGCCCGGTGACCTACCTGGGCCACCCGCTGCCCGAGCCCGCGGCCGCGGGCTGACACGGCGCAAGCCGCCGAGTGCCGCGCCTCAGGCTGCCGCGCGGGTCAGCACGACGATCGCCAGCCCGGCCAGCACCACCCCGGCGCGGTTGACGCGGCTGGTCGGCTCGCGCAACCAGGCCATGCCGAGCAGGGTGCTGAGGGCGACGACCCCCAGGTTCATGCCGGCGAACACCACCGCGGGGTTGTGGCTCAGGCTCTGGTGGGCGCGGATGTACAGATCGATGTTGGCGAAGTTCAGCAGGCCCAGCACGACTCCGCCGCCGAGGCTGCGCAGGTCGGGGCGCCGGCCGCGCGCGGCGCGCACCAGCAGCGCCGCCAGCATGCAGCCGAAGGCCAGCACGAAACTGCTTTGCAGCACCGCGCCGAAGTCGGCGCCGCGCAAGGCCAGCAGCTTGAGCAGGATGTCCACCAGCGCGTAGCCCGCCCACACCGCGAGCAGCCACAGCGCGGCGCCGGGTTCGCGGGCCCGCGCCGTGGGCCGCGCCAGCATGCCCAGCATCGCCAGCAGCCCGAGCGCCAGCGCCGCCAGTTGCCAGCGGTCGACCGCCTGGCCGAACAGCGTGAAGGCGGCGACCAGCGAGAGCATCAGCGACAGGCGCTGCGCGATGTCGGCGCGCACGATGCCGGCGGTCTGCACGGCGCGCCCCATGATCACGAACAGCCCCGGCAGCACCAGCCCCAGCGCGAGCACCAGCGGCCAGGGCAGCGAGGCCAGCGTGCGGCGGTCGATATGCGGATGCAGCAGCACCAGGCACAGCACGCTGGCGGTGGCGTAGTTCCACAGCACCATCTGCGCCAGGTCGAGGCGCCAGGCGGGTGCCTGCTTGAGCCACAGCGACACCGCGACGCTGAACAACACCGCAAGGGCGAGGAAGTGCATGGGCAGGGCGACGGCAGTGCGATCGAAAGCCTCGAGCCGACGCGCGCGGGGCCGGCGGCTCGGGCGCCGGCTGCTCAGGCGCCGGCGGCGGGTGGCCATTCAGCCTGGCGGAGAGAGGGGGATTCGAACCCCCGAAGGGTTATTCACCCTTACACGCTTTCCAGGCGTGCGACTTCAACCGCTCATCCATCTCTCCGGGTAGCCCGACATCGTAGCAGCAGCGCCGCCCGCGCGAGAAGACGCCGGACGCAGCGCAGGCGCACGGCCGCGCGCGTTCAGCCGCCGCAGTCGCGCTCGAGCTCGTCGGCCAGCTCGGCCGCGCGGCGCGCCGCGGCCTGCAGGGCGGCGTCGAAGGCTCCGGCCACGTCGCGCTCGCCCAGGACCTGCAGCGCGGCGGCCGTGGTGCCGCCCTTGCTCGTGACCTGCTCGCGCAGCTGCGCGGGGCTGAACGGCGAAGCCTCGGCCAGCGCGGCCGCGCCGCCCACCGTGCCCAGTGCCAGCTGCCTGGCGGTGGCCTCGGGCAGCCCCAGGCGCACGCCGGCCGCGGCCAGCGCCTCCAGCAGGTAGAACACGTAGGCCGGGCCTGAACCCGACAGCGCGGTCACCGCATCGAGCGCGGCCTCCTGGTCGACCCACACCAGGCTGCCGGTGGCACCCAGCACCCGCTCGGCGCGCTCGCGCTCGGCCTGCCCGCACGCCGGGTTGGCGTACAGCCCCGCGACGCCGCGCCCGATCAGCGCAGGGGTGTTGGGCATCGCCCGCACCACGCGGGTGGCGCCGCTCAGGCGAGCGATGCTGGCGCAGCGCACCCCCGCCATGATGCTCAGGTGCAGCGCGCCGCCGGCCCCGCCGGCCTGCTCGCGCAGCGCCCGCGCGGCCGCGGCGAAATGCTGCGGCTTGACGGCCCAGACCACCACGGCGGCGCGCGCGAGATCGCCGTCGGGCGCTTCCTGGGCCAGCACGTCGTACTGCTGGCGCAGGCGCTCGCGCTGCGCCGCCATCGGCTCGACCACCCGCAGTTGGTCCGCGCCGAGTCCGGCCTTGCGCAAACCCCCGATGATTGCGGTGGCCATATTGCCGCCGCCGATGAACGCGATGTCTGGGTCTTTCATGCGGCGATTATCGCCGCGACCGCGGTCGCGTGCGCGCCGAAACTGCATCGGCAGGAAAGTCGGCGCCGCGACGATTCCGCTACATTCAGCATGACAATCGGTGTCCGGCGAATCAGGGTTTCTACTGATCCTGTTGCGCCGAAGCAAGGTTCCCCGGGGGAAGGGCCCACATCATGCAGGACTAATGTGTCATCACCTGTCGCAATCAGCGACAATGACTGCTTGGCCGCGCAGGCGCCCCGTGCCACCCTGAGCTGCTCAACCCGACTTCCGGAGGTTGCAAACCATGAAAGATGCCGCCAGCGCCCTCGATCGTGTCGATCGGCGCATTCTCGCCTTGCTGCAAGGCGATGGCCGCATGTCCAACCTGGCGCTGGCCCAGGCGGTGCATCTGTCGCCCACCGCGGTACTCGAACGCGTGCGGCGGCTGGTTCGCGAACAATTCATCCTCGGCTACGAGGCGCGCCTGAACCCGCACAAACTCGGCGCCTCGCTGCTGGTATGCATCGAAGTGATGCTCGAACGCAGCAGCGCGGACATATTCGAGCGCTTCAAGGAAGCGGCCCGCGAGCGCCCGGAAATCCTCGAGTGTTACCTGATCGCCGGGGATTTCGATTATCTGCTGAAGACCCGCGTCAGCGACATGGATGCCTACCGGGAATTCCTGCACAAGGTGCTGCTGGGGCTTCCCGGAGTGCGCGAGACCCGCAGCTACGTGGTTATGGAAGAGGTCAAGAGCACGCAGGCGCTGCAAGTGGAATGAGCCGGGCGCGGCCGGCGACGCGCCGGTGACCGCGCGCGCTCAGGCCGCCTCGGAGGCCTTGTCGCGCAGCGCCTGTTGCAGCGCGGCACGCGCCGGAGCGAGGTCCTGCTTGACCACCCCGGGCAACTCGCATTCCAGCACCGCGCGCCGCAGCGCCTGCACGGCCGCGGTGCGGGTGAAGGTCTTGCGCCAGGCCAGCACCACCCTGCGCGACGGCACCGGATCGCTGAACGGCACGTAGCAGATCGGCCCCCCGCCGGCGGCGGCCGGGCCGAGCTGCGCCGACATGGTCGGCAGGATCGTGATGCCCATCCCCGAGGCGACCATGTGCTTGATGGTCTCGAGCGACGAACCCTCGAAGCTCTTGCGGATGCCCTCGGAGCCCGGGGAGAACCTGGCGAACTCGGGGCAGACCTCGAGCACATGGTCGCGAAAGCAGTGGCCCGTGCCGAGCAGCAGCATGGTCTCGTCGCGAATCTGCTCGGTATGCACGGGCTCGCCTTGCGCGAGGCGATGGCCCCTGGGCACCGCGACCACGAAGGGCTCGTCGTACAGCGCCGCGGTGGCCAGGCCGTGCTCGGGAAAGGGTTCGGCCAGCACCGCGACGTCGAGTTCGCCGTTGCGCAGCATCTCGAGCAGCTTGACGGTGAGCTGCTCCTGCAGCAGCAGCGGCATCTGCGGGGTCAGTTCGATGACCTTGTGCACCAGCGGGGGCAGCAGGTACGGGGCGATGGTGTAGATCACCCCCAGGCGCAGCGGCCCGGCCAGCGGATCCTTGCCGCGCCGGGCGATCTCACGGATCGCCGAAGACTGCTCCAGCACGCGCTGCGCCTGTTCGATGATCTCGGCCCCGATCGGGGTGATGGTGATTTCGCTGCCCCCACGCTCGAAGATCTTCAGGTCGAGTTCTTCCTCGAGCTTCTTGATCGCCACCGACAGCGTCGGCTGGCTGACGAAGCAGGCCTCGGCCGCGCGGCCGAAATGACGCTCGCGGGCGACGGCGACGATGTATCGCAGTTCGGTCAATGTCATAGCCAACATTAAAGCACATCGCAGACAGAATTCGCAAAAACTATGGCGCGGACGGATCGAATCAAGCCGACAACCAGTCGCTGCCGCCGCCCAGCCAGCGCTGCAGATGCTCGCGCGCGGCCTGCGGATGCTCGCGCAGCAGCACCTGCGCGGCCTCGCGCGCCGCCTCGAGCAGGTCCTGGTCCTCGCGCAGGTCGGCATGGCGCAGGCCCTGCAGGCCCGATTGGCGCTGCCCCAGCAGTTCCCCCGGGCCGCGCAGCTCCAGGTCCTTCTGCGCCAGCACGAAACCGTCGCTGCTCTGGTGCAGCGCCTGCAGCCGCGCGCTGGCGGTCGCCGACAGCGGCTCGGAGAACAGCAGCAGGCATTGCGCGGCCTGGCTGCCGCGGCCGACGCGGCCGCGCAACTGATGCAACTGCGACAGGCCGAAGCGCTCGGCGTGCTCGATGACCATCAGGCTGGCCGCCGGCACGTCGACCCCGACCTCGATGACCGTGGTGGCCACCAGCAGCCGCAAGCGCGCGGCGGCGAAGTCGGCCATCACCTGCGCCTTGCTCGCCGCCGGCATGCGCCCGTGCAACAGCCCCACCAGATCGGCGCGTTCGCCCAGCAGCGACTGCAACTCGGCGTGCGTGGCCAGCGCGTCGCGCAACTCCTGCGCACCGCCTGCCGGCGCGTCCGCGGCGGGCTCGATCAGCGGACACACCCAGTACGCCTGTCGACCCGCGAGCACCAGTTCGCGCACCCGGCGCATGACCTGGTCGCGCCGCTGCTCCGAGAACACCCGGGTGCGCACCGGCTGGCGGCCCGGCGGGGCATGGGCGATGGTCGAAATGTCCAGGTCGCCGAACACGGCCATCGCCAGCGTGCGGGGAATCGGCGTCGCGGTCATCATCAGCAGATGCGGCTGGCGCTGCTCGCCGGCGCCCTTGGCGCGCAAGCTCAGCCTCTGGGCGACGCCGAAGCGGTGCTGTTCGTCGACCACGGCCAGCGCCAGGCGGGCGAACCGCACCTTGTCCTGGATCACCGCATGGGTGCCGACGACCAGCGAGGCCTCGCCGCTGGCGGCGCGCGCCAGCGCCGCCTCGCGCTCGCCGCGCGGCTGCCCGCCGCGCAGCCAGGCCACCTCGACCCCCAGCGGCTGCAGCCAGCCGGCCAGCCGCTGCAGGTGCTGCGCGGCCAGGATGTCGGTCGGGGCCATCAGCGCGCATTGCATGCCGCTGTCGATGGCCTGCGCGGCAGCCAGCGCCGCCACCACGGTCTTGCCGCTGCCGACGTCGCCCTGCAGCAGGCGATGCATCGGCTGCTCGCGCTGCAGGTCGGCAGCGATCTCGCCGACGCAACCGAGCTGGTCCGCGGTGAGGGCGAAGGGCAGCGCCTGCAGCAGCCGTTGCACCAGCCCGGCGTCGCGCCGGGGCAGCGGCCAGGCCCGCTGCTGCGCGCGACGCGATCGCGCCAGTTGCTGCGCCAGCTGCTGCGCCAGCAATTCGTCGAACTTCAGGCGCCGCCAGGCCGGGTGGTCGCGGCGCTCGAGCTGCGCGATGGCCAGCGTGGGCGGCGGCGCGTGCAGGGTGCGCAGCGCCTGCGCGATGGGCGGCAGGCCGAGCCCGTCGAGCACCTCGGCAGGGAGCCATTCGCGCAGATCCAGCCGCGCCAGCGCGGCCGCCACGGCCTTGCGCAGCCAGGCCTGGCTGACGCCGGCGGCGGCCGGATAGATCGGGGTCAGGCTTCGCGGAAGCGGCGCGTCGGCATCGCCGGCATGGCATACCGGATGCACCATTTCCGGACCGAACAAGCCGCGCCTGGCCTCGCCGCGGATGCGCAACAGCCGCCCCGCTGCGTACTGCCTGCTCCACCCGGGATAGAAGTGGAAGAAACGCAGTTCCAGGCGACCGCTGGCGTCTTCGACCTGCACCCGCAGCACCCGGCGCCGCCCGGCGACCACCTCGGCATGCACCACCCGTGCCAGCACCACGGCTACGCGCGCCTCGGGAAGTTCGGCGATCGGGGTGATGCGGGTCTCGTCGACGTAGTGCAACGGCAGGTGCAGTGCGTGGTCCCAGTCGCTGTGCAGCCCCAGCCGGGCCGCCGGCGAGGCCGCCGCAGCGCCCTGCGGCGCCTGCCGGCCGCCCTTCCCGGCAGCGCTGCGCCGCGTCACGGTGTGTCCGCTCGCGCAGCGGCGTCGACTTCGGGGTCGCCGACCCGGCCGTCGCGCAGCACCGCGGCGCCGGCACGGCACAGGTCGTCCAGCGTGCTGTCGAAGGCTGCCGCGACCGACTGCGCCGGCAGCTGGCGCCGCACGATGCGCGCGACCAGCTCGGCGCCCTCGAACCACTGGCGCACCCTCGGCAGCGGCAGCATGCTGCCCTGCTCGAGCAAATGGAACTTGAGCAGCACCCGCAGTGCGTGGGCGACATGTCGCCGCGGGTCGCGTTCGAACATCTCCAGGCGTTCGCCCGCCCGCCGCAACGCCGCCTGCGCGTCGCCGAACACCGCGCCGTGCCCCGGCACGACCAGCGCCGGCTGCAGTTCGGCGATGCGCTGCAGGGTTCGCCGCTGGGCCGCGAAACCGTCGCCGCTGTCGAATTCGCAGAACAGCACGCCGAATCCGTACTCCCACAAGGCGTCGCCGGTGATCAGCAGCCGGCTGTCGGGCTGGAAGAGCATCAGCGCATGCGCGTCGTGTCCCGGCGCGGCGTGCGCCTGCCAGCGCAGTCCGCCCAGCTGCAGCACCTGGCCGTCGGCATAGCTGGCCGCGGCCGCGAAGGACTCGGCCTGCTGCCCGGCCTGCACGAAGCTCAGGCCGGATTCATCCCAGTCGTTGACCGCCTGCAGTTCGCCGGCCGGAACCACGATGGTGCACTGCTGCGGGCCGCCGTGCTCGCGCTGCAGCGCGGCGTTGCCCCCGCAATGATCCGAATGCAGATGGGTATTGACAATCCTGCGCAGCCGCCGCCCGGCGAGCGCGCCGCGCACGCCCTCGCAGGTGCGGCGGGCACGCGCCAGATGGCCGGTGTCGACCACGCTGGCCGACTCGGCATCGTCGAACAGCACCACGGTGTTGGAGCTGAGCCAGTCGTGCACCAGCACCTGGACTCCGGGAGGAAGCGCGATCGCATGCATGGGGCCCAGCAGCATAGCTCGGCGCGGCGCCCGGCGGCGCCGGGGGCACGCCGGCGCCGCCGCGCCGGCCTAAGATAAGGGCCCGTCGTCGCCTCCGCCGTGCCCGCGCATGGACCGTGCCCTGCCTGCCCCGCCCGAGCTGCACGCGGCCCACGAGCGCCAGCGCGCAGCATTCCGCGCCGATCCGTACCCCGATTGGCCGGCGCGGCGCGACCGCCTGCGGCGGCTGCTGGACCTGCTGCAGCGCGAGCAGCGGCGCATCGCCGAAGCCATCTGCGAGGATTTCGGGCAGCGCGCCGCAGCCGAGACCGCGGTGCTCGACCTCGTGCCGTCGCTGGCGGCGCTGCGCCATGCGCTGCGCCACGGGCGCGGCTGGATGCGGCCGCGGCGGGCGCGGCCGTCGATCTGGTTCCAGCCCGCCAGCGCCCAGGTGCTGCCGCAGCCGCTGGGAGTCGTCGGCATCATCGCGCCGTGGAATTACCCGCTGTATCTGGCGGTGGGCCCGCTGGCCAGCGCGCTGGCCGCCGGCAACCGGGCGATGCTCAAGCTGTCGGAATTCACCCCACAGTTCGGCCGGTTGTTCGGCGAACTCGTGGCGGCTCGCTTCGACCCCGACGAACTCGTGGTCTTCCACGGCGACGCCGGGCAAGCCGCCGCCTTCGCGGCGCTCGCCTTCGACCACCTGCTGTTCACCGGCTCGACCGCGGTCGGCCGCAAGGTGCAGGCCGCCGCCAGCGCGCACCTGGTCCCGGTGACCCTGGAACTCGGCGGCAAGTCGCCGGCCGTCGTGGCCCCGGACTTCGACCTGCGGCTGGCCGCCCGGCGCATCGTCTACGGCAAGCTGGTCAACGCCGGCCAGACCTGCGTCGCCCCCGACCACGTCTACGTGCCGCGCGCCCGGCTGCAGGCCTTCGCCGACGAGTGCGTGCGCGCGGCGCGCGCGATGTACCCGGCCGGGTTGCGCAGCGCCGACTTCTGCAGCGTGGTCGACTCACGGCAATACCTGCGGCTGCGCGCGCTGCTCGAGCAGGCCGGCGCGGCCGGCGTGAGGATGCAGCCGCTGTTCGACGGCGAGCAGTTCGACGACGACGCCCACCGCCTGGCGCCGGTGCTGCTGTTCGACCCGCCGCCGGCGCTGCGGGTGATGCACGAGGAGATCTTCGGGCCGCTGCTGCCGCTGCTGGGCTACGACCAGCCCGAGCAGGCGATCGAGCGCATCAACGAACAGCCGCGACCGCTGGCGCTGTACTGGTTCGACGACGATTCCCGGCGGGTGCGCGAGGTGCTGCGCTCGACCCACTCCGGCGGGGTGGCCATCAACGACACGCTGATGCAGGTGGTGCAGGACGACCTGCCCTTCGGCGGCATCGGGCCGTCGGGAATGGGCCACTACCACGGGCGTTGGGGCTTCGACACCTTCAGCAAGCTCAAGCCCGTGCTGCGGCAGCGCAGGCTGGCCGGCACCGCGCTGGTGCGCCCGCCCTACGGCACGACCTTCGCGCGAGTGATCGAAGCGATGAAGCGCTGGGCCTGAGCCGCTGGCCGGCGCGCTGCGCTGGCGCGGCCTGGCCGGCGCCTAGTCGGCGCCCGGCCCCTGCGGGCGGTGCAGCCCGAGCTTGATCGCGAAATCGAGCGCGGCCGCCGCGTCGCGCAGCCATTCGTCGAGATGGCTCAACAGGCTGCGCGGGGGAATTTCCAGGAGCGCGTCCGTTTCGGACCCGCAGTTGCGCACATGCATGCCTGCGCGCCGCGCGATGCCCATCATCGCAACGTTTTCGCTCAGGCATTGCAGGCGCAGCGAGTGCAGGCCGCGGTTGCGGGCGAACATCGCCGCCCGCTCGAACAGCCGCGTTCCGATGCCCCTGCCGCGCCCCGCCGGCAGCACCGACACGCCGAACTCGGCCTGCCCGGCGTGGGCCTCTCCCATCGCCAGGTGCGCGACCGCGACCAGGCGCAGCCGGCGATCGAACACCCCGAACACTTCGTCGCGCGCGAAATCGATGCCGCCGACATAGCGCGCGATCTGCCGGTCGGTGGCCGCGTAGCCGAAGCGCAGGTAGCGATCCTCGGCCTGCAGCGCGAGGAAATGCTCGAGCAGCGCGGCGCGGTCGTCGATTCCCAGGCTGCGGATCGGCACCAGGCCGACGCCGGGATGCGTGCCGGGATGCGCGCCCGGGCCGGCGTGGCGCGGGGGTGGGAGGGGGGACGGGGCGGCCATCATGTTGTGCGGTGCAGCATGTACTATAGACCTGCTGCGAGCCCAGGCCACAGCCGCAAGCAGGGTTTTTTGGGATAGAATGAAAAATTCCGGTTTTTTGGCCTCCGGAAAAAGCTTGCGGCCCGGGCCTTCCCGTCGACACTGCGGACACCATCGGCAGTGCGCCGGGTCGGACACCGATCTGCCGGAGCAGGCGTCCTGCCCGCCCGCTCCGCGATGGTCGCAAGCGCTGGCAGAGCCCGCCGTCGGCGCGACCCGACGATCCCCGCGAGACATCGCCGGGCCACGCTCGCAGAGCGGGACAAACGGCCGCAACACCTCGGAAACGGTTCAACCAACCATGAAAACCTTCAGCGCCAAACCGGCCGAAGTGAAGCATGAGTGGTTTGTGATCGATGCCACGGACAAGGTCCTAGGCCGTGTCGCCAGCGAAGTGGCACGTCGCCTGCGCGGCAAGCACAAACCCATCTACACGCCTCACGTCGATACCGGCGATTTCATCATCGTCGTCAACTCGTCCAAACTGCGGGTCACCGGCAACAAGGCCGAGGACAAGATGTACTACCGCCACTCGGGCTACCCCGGCGGCATCCACGCCACCCGCTTCAAGGACATGCAGGCGCGGCACCCCGGGCGGGCGCTGCAACTGGCGGTCAAGGGCATGCTGCCCAAGGGCCCGCTGGGCTACGCGATGATCAAGAAGCTGAAGGTCTACGCCGGCGCCGAGCATCCGCACAGCGCGCAGCAGCCCAAGACCCTGGACCTGTGAAGGAGCGACGATGATCGGCAATTGGAATTACGGAACCGGCCGCCGCAAGAGTTCGGTGGCGCGCGTGTTCATCAAGAAGGGTCAGGGCAAGATCACGGTCAACGGCCGCCCGCTGCAGGAGTATTTCGGCCGCCAGACCTCGATCATGGTGGTCAAGCAGCCGCTGGTGCTGACCGACAGCGAGAACCTGTTCGACATCCAGATCAACGTGCGCGGCGGCGGCGAAACCGGCCAGGCCGGCGCGGTGCGCCACGGCATCACCCGCGCGCTGATCGACTTCGACGCCGCGCTCAAGCCGGCGCTGTCCAGCGCCGGCTACGTCACCCGCGATGCGCGCGCGGTCGAGCGCAAGAAGGTCGGCCTGCACGGCGCGCGCCGTCGCAAGCAGTTCTCCAAGCGTTGAACCCGCGCAGCGGGCCGCTCGTTGCGGCCCGCGAGCCGGCGCAGGGCCCGTCCAGCGATGGACGGGCTTTTTTTTCATCCGCGCAACGCCTTGCGCCGCGCCAATTCACCCCGAAGCATCATCCTGGGACAAAATACGGTCCGCGACATGACCGGCGGCGCAGGCGGGCCGCCGGCAGCGCCGACGAGGGGGGTTGCATGGGACTGTTTGCATGGTTGAGCCGGCACGTGCCCGGGCTGCCACGCGCGGGCGACGAGTTGCCGCAAGCCGACAGCCGCCTGCACGAGCCCGGGCCGCAGACGCGCTTCGGCATGCACCCGGGAGCCGTGGTGGCCGGGCTGGACTTCTTCCAGGCCATCGAAATGCAGCGGCGCTGGAAGCTGCGCCTGGCCGCCTACGCCCGCGGCGAGGCACGGCGGACCAAGGCCTGGCACGAGATCTCGCGCGACGACCAGTGCGAACTCGGCCGCTGGCTGCGCCAGGCGGCGCAACAGCAGCCCGGTCACGCCGATGTGCTCGGCCGCCTGCTGGCACAGCATGCGGCGCTGCACCGCGCCGCCGCCGAAGTCGTCCGCCTGGCCGACTGCGGCCAGCGCGACGCGGCGCTGCAGGCGCTGCGCCAGGGGGCCTTCGCGCAGGCCTCGCACGCCACGGTGGCGGGCCTGAGCGAACTGTTCACCAGTCTGAACGCCCGTCCGGCCGACACACCGTCGCGCCACTGAGCCCTGCTGGGCGCCTTTGCCGCAGTGCGGCACGACCGCGCGCTGCCGGCGCTACCATGGCGGACTCGAGCCGCATGCGCGGCCGAGCCGAGGACAAAGCGCGATGGCCATGGTGAAGGTTGGGATCGTCGGCGGCACCGGGTACACCGGGGTCGAACTGTTGCGTCTGCTGCTGGTGCATCCGGCGGTGGAACTGCGCGCCATCACCTCGCGCAAGGAAGCCGGACAGGCGCTGGGGGACTTCTACCCGAGCCTGCGCGGTCGCACCGAACTGCGTTTTTGCGCCCCCGAGCAGGCCGCGCTGGACGAATGCGACGTGGTCTTTTTCGCCACGCCGCACGGAGTGGCGATGCAGCAGGCGCGCGCGCTGCTCGATTCCGGGGTGCGCATCGTCGACCTCGCCGCCGATTTCCGGCTGCGCGACACGACCGAATTCGAGCGCTGGTACGGCATGCCCCATGCCTGCCCGGATCTCCTCGCCGAGGCGGTCTACGGCCTGCCCGAGTTGAACCGGGACGCGATCCGCCGGGCGCGGGTGGTCGCCAACCCCGGTTGCTACCCGACCACGGTGCAGATCGGCCTGGCCCCGCTGCTGCGCCACGGCCTGGTCGACTGCGCTCACCTGATCGCCAGTTGCGCCTCCGGAGTGTCGGGCGCCGGGCGCAAGGCCGAGCTCGGCTACCTGTACGCCGAGGCCTCGGACAACTTCAAGGCCTACGGGGTCAAGGGCCATCGCCATGCGCCGGAGATCGAACAGGAACTGCGCAGGCTGGCCGGCCTCGCACAGGGCGATCCGGGCCTGCGCTGCCTGTTCGTGCCGCACCTGGTCCCGATGATCCGCGGCATGCACAGCAGCCTGTTCGCGCGGCTCACCGACAGCGGCCGCGCCACCGACCTGCAGGCGCTGTTCGAGGGCTTCTACGCCGGCGAGGAGTTCGTCGACGTGCTGCCCGCAGGCAGCGCTCCGGACACCCGCAGCGTGCGCGGGGCCAACCTGCTGCGTCTGGCGGTGCACCGCCCGCAGCCCGACACCGCACTGGTGCTGGTGGTGCAGGACAACCTGACCAAGGGCGCCGCGGGCCAGGCCGTGCAGAACATGAACCTGATGTTCGGCCTGCCCGAACACGCCGGCTTGCAGGGCATCGCGCTGCTGCCTTGACGCTGCGGCGCCGGCGCGGCGCCGGACGGACAAAGCCCCTTTTAGCGTAATGGGTGTATCGCCTGCGAAAGACGCGTCGGGGGCCTAAAATGTCCCGGCTTGTACAGGAGAAACCCCATGAGCGCAGTGTTCCATGACACCCAGGCCGTCGAGTCGGCCGACCCGTTGCTGTTCACCGAAAGCGCGGCGGCGAAGGTCAAGGAGCTGATCGACGAAGAAGGCAACCCCGAGCTCAAGCTGCGGGTGTTCGTGCAAGGCGGCGGCTGCTCGGGCTTCCAGTACGGCTTCACCTTCGACGAACAGGTCAACGAGGACGACACCCGCATGGTCAAGGGCGGGGTCACGCTGCTGATCGACGCGATGAGCCTGCAGTACCTGGTCGGTGCCGAAATCGACTACAAGGAAGGGCTCGAGGGGGCGCAGTTCGTGATCAAGAACCCCAACGCGACGACCACCTGCGGTTGCGGCTCGTCGTTCTCCGCCTGAGCCGCGGCGCGTGAGTCGGCGCCGCCGGCTCACGCGCGGTAGATCGCCCCGAGCACCCGCTCGCCGCGCGCTCCGGTGACGCTCGGCAGGTTGCCGGGCAAGCCGTCGATGGCTCGCGCGGCGAGCCACGCGAAGGCGGCGGCCTCCACCTGTTGCGCGGGAAGGCCCAGTCGGGAAGTGTCGCTCACCCGGCAGTCGCCGAGGTGCCGGCGCAAGCGGCGCAACAGGTCGTCGTTTTCCCAGCCGCCGCCGCACACCAGCAGCTCCTCGGCCAGCGGCATGTGGCGCCGCAGCTCGGCGGCGATGCTGCAGGCGACCATTTCGGCGAGGCTGGCCTGCACGTCCTGCGGCGACGCGTCGGCAAACCCCTGCAGCCTGCGCTGCAACCACGCGCCGTCGAAATGGTCGCGCCCGGTGCTCTTGGGCGCCGGTGCGCCGAAGTACGGGTCGTCGAGCAGGCGCTGCAGCAGCCCCGGCAGCACCGAGCCGGTCGCGGCCCATTGCCCGCGGTCGTCGAAATCCCTGCCGAGCCGCTGCTGGGCCCAGAGGTCGAGCAGCGCATTGCCCGGCCCGCAGTCGAAGCCGAGCACCCGCCCGTCGCCGAAGAGCAGGCTCAGATTGGCGATGCCGCCGAGGTTCAGCACCGCCAGGTCCGCTCCCGGCCGGCCGAACACCGCGCGATGGAAGGCCGGCACCAGCGGCGCGCCCTGCCCGCCCGCCGCGACGTCGCGGCTGCGCAAGTCCGCCACCACGGTGATGCCGCAGGCCTCGGCGAGGTCCGCGGGAGCGAGCAACTGCAGCGTGTAGCCCAGGTCGGGGCGATGGCGCACGGTCTGTCCATGCGCTCCGACCGCCACCACCTGCGCGGCGGCGACCCCGGCCTGCCGCAGCACGTCCTCGAGCACGTCCGCATAGAGCCGGGTCAGCTCGGCCGCCGCGAGTCGCGCGCGGTGCAACTCGTCGTCGCCGCGCTGGTTGAGCGCAGCCAGCTCGGCGCGCAGCGCCTGGGGCATCGGTCGCTGGACATGGCCGAGCACCCGGCAGTGCTCGCGTTGCAGCGCCAGCAGCACGCCATCGACCCCGTCCAGCGAGGTGCCGGACATCAGCCCGGCGAACAGCCGCGGCTGCGCCACCGCTCGCGCCGCGCCCGCGGTCAGCCGGCGCGCCTGGCCGCCGCCGGCTCGTCCGCCGGGGGCAGCAGCGCGAGCAGGTGGGTGCGCGGCGCGGTGCTGGCGGCGAAGGCCGCGCGCAGCTGCGGCGGCAGGTGGGTACCCTTCGGCGTGTATTCGGCGATGTTCAACGGATTGACCGGCCTGCCCTGCACGAAGAACTGGAAGTACAGGTGGGGACCGGTCGACCAGCCGGTGTTGCCCGACAGCGCGACCACCTCGCCCTGCTTGACCGTCTCGCCCACATGCACGTCGAAACGGCTCAGGTGGGCGTAGATGGTGGCGAAGCCCCCCGGGTGCACGACCTTGACGTACTTGCCGTAGCCGGTGCCCCAGCCGGCGTAGACCACCCGGCCGTCGGCGATGGTGCGTACCGGGGTGCCGACCGGAATCGCCAGGTCGATTCCCTTGTGGAACTCGGGCTTGTGGAAGATCGGGCTGATCCGCCAACCGAATCCGGAGGTCAGGCGGTCGTAGGGCAGCGGCGAAAGCAGGAACGCCCGCGCCAGGCTGCTGCCGTCGGGCGCGAAATACGCCGCGTCCTGCGGGTGGCCCGGCGGGTCGAACCAGACCGCCTTGTAGTCGTGCCCGCCTACGCTCATCTGCGCGGCCAGGATGCGCCCGACGCGCAGCACGTGGTCGCCTACCCGGTAGACCCTCCAGGCCACGCTGAAATGGTCGCCAGAGCGCAGGTCGCGGCGGAAGTCGACTTCGGTGCCGAACATCCCGACCAGCTGCGAAGTCACGCTGTCGGGAATTCCCGCCGCGTCGGCGGCGGCGAACAGCGTCGAATGCACGACCCCGCTGGCGACGCGGATCTGCGGCTGCGCCTGCAGCAACTGCAGCCGGGTCTCGAATCCCCCGGCGGCGCGCGCCTGGATGCGCAACTGCTGCCAATCCGACTTGCCGCCCGCGTCGCCCTTCGGCGTGGCGGCCGGCAGCGCGGCCTGCAGCAAGCGCAGCCGGCCCAGCGAGTCGACCTCGGCGCCGACCATGGCTCCGCGGTCGCGCAGCAGCTGCGCCAGCGCCGGCTCGCGGGCCAGCGCGCGCAGCTGCGTGGGATCGGTCACCTGCAGGCGACGCAGCAGCGACGCCGCCGAATCCGAAGGCTCGACATAAGCCGTCGTGTACAGCAGCCGCGGCTGGCTGTCCAGCAGCCCGGCCTGTTGCGACACATCGAGTTGCACCGCCTGGCGCACCACGCCGGGCGCCGGCAGCACCGGCTGCGGGCCGTACTCGACCAGCGCGAAGGCGCTGACGCTGCTCAGCAGCAGCACCCCGCCGACCCCGGAGGCGACCCGCCCCGGGTGGGCTTCGACGGCCTCGCGCAGACGCAGCGCGAACTGGCGCAGACGGAAAGTGGTTCGGACAAACAACGACATGCGCGCTCCTGCAGGCTTGCCCGGCAAGCCAAGACCAACCCCACCGGAGCCGCGGCGGCACAGCGCGCGCGGTGCGCGCGTCGCGAGCGCGGCCCGGTCCAATACACTTCAAGCTGCGCGCCACGAGCGGCGCACCCTTGCGATCCGGATCTGCCCGCAGGGTCTGCGGGAGCCGCACGCAGCCCCAGGCGGGCGGCGTGGGCGGCGGCCGAAGCCGCATCAAGAGCCCAGGGGAGCGATCCGGTCACCCCCCCTGAATCGGGGAGTTTAGCAGCCCGACGCCGCTATTTTGTCAAAAACTTCATGCCCTCCAACAACCTTGCTGCTTCCATCCCCAGCGCCGGCGACTCCGCCGGGCTGCCCGAGGCGATCCGCGAAGCGCTGGAAGTCACCCGCCGCGGCTGCGCCGAACTGCTGGTCGAAAGCGACTGGATCGCCAAGCTGCAGCGCAGCGCGGCCACCGGGCAGCCGCTGCGCATCAAGCTCGGCCTCGACCCCACCGCGCCCGACATCCACCTCGGACACACCGTGGTGCTCAACAAGCTGCGGCAATTGCAGGATCTCGGCCATACGGTGATCTTCCTCATCGGCGACTTCACCTCGCGCATCGGCGATCCGTCCGGGCGCAACACCACGCGACCGCCGTTGACCATCGAGCAGATCCGCGCCAACGCCAGCACCTACTACGCCCAGGCCAGCCTCGTGCTCGACCCGCAGCGTACCGAGATCCGCTACAACTCCGAATGGAGCGATGCGCTGGGGGCCGACGGCATGATCCGGCTGGCGGCGCGCTACACCCTGGCGCGGCTGCTCGAGCGCGAGGACTTCACCCAGCGCTTCCGCAGCAACGTGCCGATCGCCATGCACGAGCTGCTCTATCCGCTGATGCAGGGCTACGACTCGGTGGCGCTGCGCAGCGACCTGGAGCTGGGCGGCACCGACCAGAAGTTCAACCTGCTGGTCGGCCGCGATCTGCAGAAGGAATACGGCCAGGAACCGCAGTGCATCCTGACCATGCCGCTGCTCGAAGGCCTGGACGGCGTGGACAAGATGTCCAAGTCCAAGGGCAACTACATCGGCATCCAGGAAGCCCCGGCGAGCATGTACGCCAAGCTGCTGTCGATCAGCGACACCCTGATGTGGCGCTACTACGAACTGCTGTCGTTCAAGCCGCTGGCCGACATCCGCCGGCTGCGCGCCGAGGTCGAGTCCGGGCGCAACCCCAAGGACGCCAAGGTGATGCTGGCGCGCGAGATCGTCACCCGTTTCCACGATGCCGCGGCCGCCGACGCGGCGCAGGCCGACTTCGAATTGCGCGCCCGCGGCGGGGTGCCGGAGGACATCGCCGAAATGCGGCTGAGCCTGCCGCCGGAAGGACTGGCGCTGCCGGCCGCGCTCAAGCAGGCCGGGCTGGTCCCGTCGACCGCCGAGGCGCTGCGCATGATCGCCCAGCACGGGGTGCGCATCGACGGCAGCCCGGTGGAGGACCGCGGGCTGCGGCTGCAGGCCGGCAGCTACGTGCTGCAGGTCGGCAAGCGCAAGTTCGTGCGGCTGCGCCTGGAGTGACCGCCGGCGCCCGCGCCGCGCGAACTGGCGCGGGAGCGCAGCCCCGCAGCGCTACAGCATCGGCGCGCGCGGCCGGTCGAGCGCGCGCTCGGCCAGCCTGGCGTACAGCGCCGCTCCCAGCGGCAGCACGGCGTCGTTGAAGTCGAAGCGCGGGGAATGCAACTGCGCGCCGCCGTGGTCGCCGACCCCCAGCCTGAGGTAGGCGCCGGGAACGGCCTGCAGCATGAAGGAAAAGTCCTCCGCCCCCATGCTCGGCGGCAGGTTGCGCACCACGGCCGACTCGCCGACCAGTTCGGCCGCGACCTCGGCCGCGTGGAAAGCCACCGCGGGAGTGTTGATGGTCGCCGGGTACACCCGCTCGTAGAGCAGCTCGGCCTGGGCACCGAAGGCCAGCGCCACCGACTGCACCAGCGGACCCAGGCGCGACTCCAGCAACTGCTGCACGTCGGCGCGGAAGCTGCGCGCCGTGCCGACCAGGCTGACGCGGCGCGGCATCACGCTCATCGCGCCCAGGTCGCCGGCCTGCATCGCGCACAGGCTGACCACGGCCTGCTGCGCCGGATCGACATCGCGCGCCACCAGGGTCTGCACCGCGGTGATCACGTGCCCGGCCACCAGCACCGGGTCCACCAGCAGGTCGGGATGGGCGCCATGCCCGCCGGTGCCTGTGATGTGGATGGTGATGCGGTCGGCCGCCGCCATCATCGCCCCTGGCGCCAGGCCGATGCGGCCCGCGGGCAGTTGCGGCCAGTTGTGCATGCCGAACACCCAGTCGGTCGGGAAACGCTCGAACAGCCCGGCGTCGAGCATGGCCCGCGCGCCTCCCAAGCCCTCCTCGGCCGGCTGGAAGATGCAATGCACGCGGCCGGCGAAGGCGCGCGACGCCGCCAGATAACGCGCCGCCCCCAGCAGCATCGCGGTGTGGCCGTCGTGGCCGCAGGCATGCATCACCCCCGGGCGGGTCGAGCGCCAGGGCGAGTCGGTGTCCTCGTGCATCGGCAACGCGTCCATGTCGGCGCGCAGGCCGACCGCCAGCGGGCGCGGCTCGGCCTCCGGCGCCGGCGGATCGGCCGCGGCGGGCGGCGCCAGCCGGCCGTGGATCACCCCGACCACCCCGGTGCCGCCGATCCCGCAGTGCACCTCGTCGACTCCCCAGGCGCGCAGCCGGTCGGCCACGATCCGCGCGGTGCGCTGCTCCTGGAAGCCGAGTTCCGGATGGGCGTGCAGGTCGCGCCGCAGGCGGGTCAATTCAGCGTGGCAGGCACTGAGGAAGGGCAGCGGTCCGTCGACTGGGCTCATCGCGCGCAAGGTCCGGGCGGTACGGCGCGGACTGGGTCGAAATTGAACCACCGCCGGCGCGCGCCTGCAAACCATGCCGCGGCAAGTGTCGCATCGAAGATCGACGCCACGACCTTGTCTATGATGTCCCCTTATCGCCCTCGGCGCGCCCGCCCTCGACCGACCGTGCAAACCCCCGCTTCCCCGGACAGCTCCGCGACGCTGGCGGCGCGCAGCCTGCGCAGCGTCTGGCATCCCTGCACCCAGATGAAGCGCCACGAGGCGGCGCCGCCGCGCTCGATCGTCGCCGGCGACGGCGCCTGGCTGATCGACAGCGAGGGCCGGCGCATTCTCGACGCCGTCAGTTCGTGGTGGGTCAACCTGTTCGGGCACGGCCGGCCCGAGATCAAGGCGGCGATCGCCGCGCAGATGGACCGCATCGAACACGTGATGCTCGCCGGCCTGACCCACGAGCCGGTGGTACGGCTGTCCGAGCGGCTGGCCGAGCGCACCGGCCTCGGGCATGCGCAGTACGCCAGCGACGGGGCCTGCGCCAACGAGATCGCCCTCAAGCTCAGCGCCCACTACTGGCGCAACCTGGGGCAGCCGCAGAAGAACCGCTACATCGCGTTGCGCGGCAGCTACCACGGAGAGACCATCGGCGCGCTCGGGGTGACCGACGTCGAGCTGTTCCGTTCCAGCTATTTCCCGCTGTTGCGCCCGGCGGCCACGGTGCCCGCGCCCGACGCGCGCGCCGCGCGCGACCCGGCCGCGCTGCAGCAGGCGATCGACGCCGCCTGCCGGGCGCTCGACGAGTACCTGCGGCAGCAGGCCGCGCACACCGCGGCGCTGATCGTCGAGCCGCTGGTGCAGTGCGCGGCGGGCTTCGTCTTCCATCCGCCGCAATACCTGCGGCGGGTGCGCGAGCTGTGCGACACCCACCAGGTGCACCTGGTGGCCGACGAAATCGCAGTCGGCATGGGACGCACCGGCAGCTTCACCGCCTGCGAGCAGGCCGGCGTGCGCCCCGACCTGATGTGCCTGGGCAAGGGCCTGACCGGGGGCTTCCTGCCGCTGTCGGCGGTGCTGTGCACCGAGCCGGTATTCCAGGCCTTCTACGACGACGACATCGGCCGCGGCTTCCTGCATTCGCATTCCTACACCGGCAACCCGCTGGCCTGCGCCGCGGCGCTGGCCACGCTGGACCTGCTCGACGAGCCGCGGCTGGCCGCCAACCGCGCGCTGGCCGAGCGCCTGGACCGGTTGTTCGAGCCGCTGTATCGCCACCCGCGGCTGCGCCATGGCAGGCGCGCCGGAATGATCTGGGCCTGGGACGTCGAGCAGCCGCCGGCCGATTTCGCGCGCCGCTTCGGTCTGTGCGCGCTGGAGCGGGGCGTGCTGCTGCGACCGATCGGCTCGACGCTGTATTTCATGCCGCCGTACGTCATCGCCGAGTCCGACGCCGAGCACCTGCTGCAGGCCACGCTGGGCGCGCTGGAGCACAGCCTGCGGCTGCCCGAGCGCGGCGGCCCGGCCGAGCAGCCGCTGGCCTGAGCACGGCATCGGCAGATCGCGGACGCTCCCATGGCAACTCGACTCGCTCCGGCCTGGCTGGTCGCCGGCACCGACACCGAAATCGGCAAGACCCTGGTCGGCTGCGCGCTGCTGCGACGGCTGGCCGCGCGCCATGCGCGGGTGGTCGGCGCCAAGCCGGTGGCCGCCGGGGTCGAATCCGACGGGGTCAACGACGACGTGGCGCGGCTGCGCGCCTGCAGCACCCTGCGCGTGGCCCCCGAACTCGACAACCCCTATTGCCTGCCCGAGCCGATGTCGCCGCACGCTGCAGCCGCCCGCGCCTCGGTGTCGATCGACCTGGAGCGCATCGCCGACGCGGTGCAGCGGCTGCGCGAACAGGCCGACGCGGTGATCGTCGAGGGAGTCGGCGGCTTCCTGGTGCCGCTGTCGATGCGCGAGGACGGCGGCGACCTGGCGCGGCGCCTGCGGCTGCCGGTGATCCTGGTCGTCGGGCTGCGCCTGGGATGCCTGAACCACGCGCTGCTCAGCCAGGAGGCCATCGCCGCGCGCGGGCTGGCGCTGGCCGGCTGGGTCGGCAACCAGGTCGACCCCCGCATGCTGGCGCCGCAGGCCAACGTCGAGCTGCTGCGCGCCAGGCTGCGCGCGCCCTGCCTGGGCATCGTCCCCCACCTGGCGCAGGCCGACGCCGACGCCGCGGCCACGCATATCCCATGGTCACCGTGAATCCTGCCCCCGCCGCCGCCACGCCTTCGGCGTGGGATTTCGCGTCCGAACTGCGCGCCATCGACGATGCCCAGCTGCGCCGCACGCGCAGGGTCATCGAGTCCTACGACGGAGTCCGGCTGCGCGTCGGCGGCCGCGACATGCTGGGGTTCTGCAGCAACGACTACCTCGGGCTGGCGCAACACCCGGCGCTCGCCGAGGCGGCACGCGAAGGCGCGCAGCGCTGGGGCGCCGGCGCCACCGCGTCGCCGCTGGTGTGCGGCCACAGCCTGGCGCACGAACAGCTCGAGCAGGACCTGGCGCGCCTGGTCGGCATGCCGCGGGCGCTGTACTTCTACGCCGGCTTCCCGGCCAACACCGGGTTGGTGCCGGCGCTGGCAGGGCGCGGCGACGCGGTGTTCTCCGACGCGCTGAACCACGCCTGCCTGATCGACGGCGCACGGCTGTCGCGCGCCGAACTGCAGGTCTACGGCCATTGCGACGCCGCCGACCTGGCGCGCCGCCTCGCCGCGAGCAGCGCGCGTCGCAAGCTCATCGTCAGCGACGCGGTGTTCAGCATGGACGGCGACATCGCCCCGCTGCGCGAACTGCTGCGCCTGGCCGAGCGCCACGACGCGATGCTGCTGATCGACGATGCGCATGGCTTCGGCGTGCTCGGCCCCGGCGGCGCCGGCAGCGCGGCCGAGTTCGACCTGCGCAGCCCGCGGCTGCTGTACATGGCCACGCTCGGCAAGGCCGCCGGGGTGGCCGGCGCCTTCGTCGCGGGCAGCGAGGACGCGATCGAATACCTGATGCAGCGCACCCGCAGCTACATCTTCGCCACCGCGGCACCGCCGCTGGTCGCGCACACGCTGCGCACCAGCCTGCGGCTGATCGCCGAGGAGCAGTGGCGGCGCGACCACCTGCGCGAACTCGTGCGGCTGCTGCGCCAGCAGGCGCGGCTGCCGGCCGGCTGGCGCCTGGGCGAATCGACGACTCCGGTGCAACCTCTGCTGATCGGCGGCAACGAGGCCGCGCTGAGCGCGATGCAGCAGTTGTGGGAGCGCGGCCTGTGGGTGCCGGCGATCCGCCCGCCCACCGTCCCCGCCGGCAGCGCCAGACTGCGGCTGAGCCTGTCGGCCGCGCACACCGTGCAGGATCTGCAGCGCCTGCTGCAGGCGCTGGCGCACATCGCCTAGCAGGCTGCCCGGCGGGCCGCTAGTCCGCGGCGCCCCACACCAGCAGCGACTCGACGGGCAGTTCGACATCCACCTCGCAGCCGTGCTGCAGCCGATGCTGCTCGACTTCGCGCCAGCCGGCGCTGAACCACAGCAGCGCATCGCCGCAGCGCGCCCCCACCAGCGCATGCCCGGTGTGGGCCATCAGGTGCTCGACGCGCCCGCGCAGGCGCTGCGGCGCAGGCGCGCGATGCGGCGCCGGCAGGCCCACCGCATCGGCCGCGACCGCCCAGTCCACCGACTGGCCGGGGCGCACTCCGGGAGGAGCCGGGGCGAGCAGCCGCACCCGGGCCTGCCGCCAGTCGAGCACCGCGTGCCCGTCGGCCAGTTCGAGCACCGTGGCGCCGAAGCGGTTGCGCACCCCCAGCAGCGCGGCGGCCTGCAGGCTGGCCGGGCGGGCGAACACCTGGCGCGCCGGGCCCTGCTGCACCACCCGCCTGCCGGCCAGCAGCACCACCCAGTCGGCCATCGCCGCCACCTGGGCGTCATGGGTGGCCGCCAGCACCGGCATGTCCAGCTGGTGCATGCGGGCGACCAGCTCGGCCAGCACCTCGTCGCGGGTGGCGGCGTCGAGCGCCGAGGTCGGCTCGTCGAGCAGCAGCAGCCTGGGCCGGCGCGCCAGCGCGCGAGCCAGCGCCACGCGCTGCTGCTGCCCCCCCGACAGCTCGGCCGGGCGCTGGGTGGCCTGCGCCTGCAGCCCCACCGCGCGCAGCAGCTCCAGCGCCTGCTCGCGCCTGCCCGACAGCCTGCCTCCCAGCGCGTAGGCCACGTTCTGCCAGGCATTCATATGGGGGAACAGCGCATAGCCCTGCGGCAGATAGCCCACCGGGCGACGTTGCGCCGGCAACCCGCCGAATGGCTCGCCGCTGCTGGGCAGCAACCCCGCGAGCGCCTTGAGCACCGTGCTCTTGCCCTCGCCGCTGGCGCCCAGCAGCGCGGTGAAGCCGCGCACCTCGAAGTCCAGCTGCAGCGCCAGCGGCTGGCGCACGTGCAGCCGCACCCGCAGCGCCGGCGCCGCCGGGTCCGCCCCGCATCGGCGCTGCGCGGTCACGACATCCCCCCTGCGGACTGCGCGACCGCCGCGCGCCGCGACCACAGGCCGCCGAGCAGCGGCAGCGGCAGGCCGATGACGAAGAACAGCCACAGCAGCGGGTACACCGCGTGCAGGCCGGTGTCCTGCAGGTTGACCCACATGCGCACCGGAATGCCCTGGGGGTAGTAGGCGATGATCAGCACCACCCCGAACTCTCCCAGCGCCCGCACCCAGGCCAGCGCCAGCGCGGCGGCCAGGCCGAGCCCGGCCAGCGGCAGGGTGATGCGAACGAAGGTGCGGGTGGCCGACTGCCCCAGGCTGCGCGACATCTGTTCGAGTTCGCGCGGAACCGCCTCGAAGGCCGCGCGTGCCGCGACGATGAAATACGGCGCGCTGGCGTAGACCTGCGCCAGCACGAAGGCCGACGGGGTGTTGGTCAGTTGCAGTCCCAGGTGGGCCAGCGGACGGCCGAGCCAGCCGTAGGGGCCGTAGCTGATGCTCAGCAGCAGGCCCATCGCCAGCGGCGGGGTCAGCAGCGGCAGCAGCACCAGCACCTCGCACGCCGACTTGCCGGGGAAATCGCGCCGCGCCAGCAGCCAGGCCGCCGGCGTGCCCAGCAGCGCCACGACCAGCATCGCCAGCAGGGTGTAGAGCAGCGACACCTGCAGCGCGCCGAGATCGCCGTGCTGCAGATGCATGCTGCGCCACGGGGTGCTGAGCAACAGGCCGGCGAAGGGCAGCGCCAGCACGGCCAGCGCGACCAGCCCCAGCGCGGCCAGCAGCATGGCATGGCGCGGCGTCGGCGCGGTCGCGGGTGGGTTCGGCGCTGGCATCGAGTTCGCGGCGGGCGGTCGGGGGCCGCCCATCATAAGCACCGACGGCCCGATGCGGACTCAATCGCCGGCACAGATGTCGATTCCGCTGGTCTCGGGCAGCAGCAGCATGCCGACGACCAGGCTGACGGCGGCCACCGTCACCGGATACCACAGACCGTGGTAGATCCCGCCGTCGTAGGCCACCAGCGCAAAGGCGATGGTCGGCACCATGCCGCCGAACCAGCCGTTGCCCAGGTTGTAGGGCAGGCCCATCGACGTGTAGCGTATGCGCGTGGGGAACAGTTCGACCAGGGTCGCTGCGATCGGGCCGTAGACCAGCGCCACGTCGGCGACCAGCAGGGTCAGGATCAGCACCACCAGCGGGCCGTCGACCTGCGCCGGATCGGCTCGCGCGGGGTAGCCGGCCGCGGCCACCACCGCGCGCAGTGCCTGCTGCAGCGCGGCCATGCGGCGCCGCCGCTCGGGCACCGACATGCCGCGGGCATCGAACGACCGGATGCGCCGGCCGCCGACCTCGATGAAGGCCGTGCCGGGGGCGTCGCGCCGCCGATAGTCCACGGCGACCGCGCTCAGCGCCTGCTTGGCCAGGTCGCAGGAACTGGTGAAGGGTTCCCCCTTGTCGGGACGCAGCGGGAACGAACAACTGCGCGGATCGGCCACCAGCACGACCGGATGGGTCCGCATCGCGAGGGCCAGCGCCGGATTGGCCGCGTCGGTCAACGCGTGGAACATCGGGAAATAGCCCACCACGGCGAGCAGGCAGCCGCTGAGCATCACAGGGCGCCTGCCGACGCGGTCGGACAGCCTGCCGAACACCCAGAACAGCGGAATCGCCAGCAGCAGCGAGATGCCGATCAGCAGGTCGGCCAGCGCGCCGTCGAGCTTGAGGGTGCGGGTCAGGAACACCAGCACGTAGAACTGGCCCGTGTACCAGATCACCCCCTGGCCGGCAGTCAGCCCGAACAGCGCGATGAACAGGCGGCGCAGGTTGTCGCCGCGCCCCAGCGCTTCGGTCAGCGGCGCCTTGGACGTTCGGCCGGCTCGCCGGATATGCACGAATGCGGGCGATTCGTGGAGCCGCAGGCGCATCCACACCGAGACCGCCAGCAGTGCGCTGGAGGCCAGGAAGGGCAGGCGCCAGCCCCAGCTGACGAACGCCTGCTCGCCCAGCAGCCGGCGCAGGCCGACATTGACCAGCAGCGACAGCAGCAGCCCGACGGTCGCGGTGGTCTGCAGCCACGCGGTGTAGGCGCCGCGGGCGTGCCGGGGGGCGTATTCGCCGACATAGGTCGCCGCTCCGCCGTACTCCCCGCCGACCGCCAGCCCCTGCAACAGCCGCAGCGCCACCAGGATCAGCGGCGCGGCCACGCCGATGGTCGAGTATCCCGGCAACAGCCCGGCGATGAAGGTCGACAACCCCATCAACAGGATGGTGACGAGGAAGGTGTACTTGCGCCCGATCAGGTCGCCCAGGCGGCCGAACAGCAGGGCACCGAAGGGGCGCACCAGGAATCCCGACGCAAAGGCCAGCAGCGCGAACACGAAGGCCGAGCTGCGGTCGAGCCCGGCGAAGAACTCCTGGCCGATGATCGCCGCCAGCGAGCCGTAGAGATAGAAGTCGTACCACTCGAACACCGTGCCCAGCGCCGACGCCACCAGCGCCCGCCGCTGCTCGCGGTCCAGGCGCTGCGTCGGCTGCGCGGGCGCCGGCGGCTCGATCATGGTCGGCACCGCCGGGGCTGCGCGCTCACACCCCCCATACCACCGGGGTGTCGGCCGCCAGGCTGCGCTTGAGCAATTGCACGAAGGGCCAGGCGCGCTGGCGCAGGCCGATGGCCTGCGCCGAGCCGCCCTCCGCGGCCGGCCCCGCGGCACGGGCGCGCTCGTCCTCCTCGACCGCCGCCTGCAGCGCCGCGATCGCCCGCTGCATGTCGGCCGGCTCGATGATGCCCTGGCGCCCCGGCTGCTTGCCGATGATTCCCAGGATGCGCTCTGCGGGCCCCTGGTTCATGTAGAGGTCGGAGTCGGCACGCGAGCGGAAGCGATACATCATGGCGCAGGAACTGGGGGCTCGGCCGCCGAAGCCGTCGGCGCGCCGCCCGCACAGCATAAAGGCCTTCGGCCCGGGCAACCAGCGCGAGGGGCGCAGCGCGCCCGCGCCCGCGCCGGCCGGGAGGCCCGGGCGGGCCGGGCGCGCAGGTTTGCTGCTCCCGCTCACGATACTCGGCGGAGCACGCTGCGCAACCCCGCTCGGGCTTTTACACTGGGGTCATCGACGCAACCGTGCGAGCCCAGCCATGTCCGACGAATCCGAGCAACTGGTGACCTTGCGCCAGCGCCGGGACTATGCCTTTGACATCGAATTCGGCGACGGCAAGCCCTTGCTGCTGGCCGACGAGCCGCCGCCGCTGGGACAGGCGGCGGGTCCGTCGCCCGGCCAGCTGCTGCTGGCCGCCGTCGGCAACTGCATGAGTTCGAGCCTGCTGTTCGCGCTGCGCAAGTTCAAGAACGACCCCGGAGGCATCACCACCAGCGCGCGCGCGCGCATCGGCCGCAACGAGGCCGGGCGCTTGCGCGTGCTGCACATCGAGGTGCAGATCCGCCTGGGCAGGCCGGCCGACCAGCTGCAGCACCTCGATCGCATCCTCGATCAGTTCGAGGATTTCTGCACCGTCGGCCAGAGCGTGCGCGGCGGCATACCGACCGAGGTCGCCGTGTTCGACTCCACCGGCCAGCGCCTGCACTGACAGGCAGTGGCCACACCCGCAGGCCGACGACGGCCCGCGGCCGCTTCGCCGACCCACCCGACCGACCCCGCCGCCATGGACTCCGCACCCCAGAACCCGCCCTCCGGCTTCGACGACCCACGCTCGCATTGGGACCAGCGCTTTGCCCGTCCCGGACTGCTGTTCGGCGAGCAGCCCAACCGCTACCTCGCCAGCCAGGCACACCGCCTGGCGCCCGGCTCCCGGGTCCTGAGCGTCGCCGACGGCGAGGGACGCAACGCCCTGTACCTGGCCTCGCTGGGCCACCAGGTCTGCGCCTTCGATCTTTCCCCGGTGGCGGTCGCCAAGGCGCGCGAATGGGCCGCGCAGCGCGGCCTGCAGGTGGACTTCCGGCTGAGCGCCGTCGACGACTGGGACTGGACGCCGGAGCAGTGGGACGCGGTGGCGGCGATTTTCGTGCAATTCGCCGATCCGCCGATGCGCCAGCGCATGTTCGCCGGCATCTGGCGTTCGCTGCGTCCCGGCGGCCTGCTGGTGGTGCAGGGCTACACCGCGCGCCAGCTGGAACTGCGCACCGGCGGGCCGGGCAAGCTCGCCCATCTCTACCACGCCGACATGCTGCGCGGACTGCTGCCCCAGGCGCAGTGGCTGGAGTTGCGCGAATACGAGGACGACATCGCCGAAGGCAGCGCGCACCTCGGGCACTCGGCGCTGCTGGGCGCGGTCGCGCGCAAGCCGGCCTGAAGTCCGGCGCGGCGCGGTGCGCCTAGCGCCTGCGCCAATGCCCGGGCTGCTCGCGCCAGCCTCCGCCGTGGTGCTGCCAGCGCGGGGCGACCCAGACATAGCCCGGGCGCGGCGCCACCCAGCGCCCCGGATACCACACGTAGCGGGCGCCACCCCAGCTCCAGTAGCCGGAAATCCACCAGTACCCCGGCACCGGGGCGACCCCGACGACTTCCACCCGCGGTGCCGGCGGCGGCGCGGGCACCGCGACATAGCCGGGGTAGACCACCGCGCCGCCATAGCCGGCGTAGGGGGCCGGAGCCACCACGCAGCCGGCGAGCAGCGCCAGGCAGAGGGTTGCGCAAACGGAGCACAGGCTGCGCATCATCGGCACTCCTTGGCAGGGATCTGCGGGGCGGGCGGGTTTGTCGCGCCCATACTGCCCTAGGCGACAACCCCAAGGCCGAATCCCCGGCTCGATGCGACAATTGTCCTCGCCTGCAGCCGGCAGGGATGACTCCGGGAAGCGCGGAGTTTGATGTCGACCAGGGTGCGCACCCCGTTGCCCGGTCGTCACGGCACCCAACCCGCGACACAGCGGGCCTCACCCACCGCAGACGGCACGCGCCCCGGCGCGGCGCCCAACGAGGAGACACCATGCAAGACCCCCGCCGTTCCCTTCTCCGATACGCCGCGGCAGCGGCCTGCGCGCTCGGCCTGGCCGGCGCCGCCCAGGCCTCCGGCTTTGCCGGTGCGCGCGCGACCCGCGACCACTACGGCGCGATCTTCCAGATCGACTCGGGCGGCCAGGGCGCGATCAAGAAGACCCTGAACAACATCGAGAACCTGCTCGGCGACCCCCGCCTCAAGGGCAAGCTGCGGGTCGAACTCATCGCCAACGCGAAGGGCTTCGCGATCTATGTGAAGAACAACGGCTTCGAGCAGAAGCTGCTGCATCTGCAAAAGCAGGGCGTGATCCTGGCGCAGTGCGCAAACACCCTGCGCGAACTCCATGTCGACCGCAAGGATCTCTACCCCTTCGTCAGCATCGTGCCCTCCGGCATGGGCGAGATCACGCTGCGCGAGTCCGAGGGCTGGGCCTACATCCACCCGACTCCTCCGCACGAAAGCATGTGAGGCTGCCGCCGGCCGCGACGCCGGCGGGCCCTGCCAGCGAACCCGGCCACCACGCCGGGTTTTTTGTCGTCCGCGTTGCGCCAGCGCAGCCGATGTCCGCTGGCGCGCGGCCGCGCCGGCGCCTCGCGCCGGATACTCGTGCGCAGGGCCGGGCGCGTGGCGCCGGCCGCTGGCAAGTGGAGGCGCGGATGGCGCACAAGCAGGTCTTGTTCAGGTCGCAGGCCCGCGAGAAGATCCTCGCCGGCGCGACCCAGCTCGCCGACGCGGTGCGCGTGACCCTCGGGCCGCGCTCCAAGTCGGTGCTCATCGGCCGCAAGTGGGGCACTCCGATCGTCTGCAACGACGGCGTCACCATCGCCAAGGAATTCGACCTCGCCGACGCCGAGCAGGATCTCGGGGCGCGCATGCTGCGCCAGGCTGCCGAGAAGACCGGCGATGCCGTGGGCGACGGCACCAGCACGGCCACCGTGCTGGCGCACGCGATCTTCGCCGACGGCGTGCGCAATGTCGTCGCCGGCGCCAGCGCGATCGACCTCAAGCGCGGACTCGAGCGCGCGGCGCGCACCGCGGTGCAGGCGCTGCGCGCGCTGTCGCGCCCGGTGACCACGCGCAAGGAAAAGTCCCAGGTCGCCGCGATCTCCGCGCACAACGACGCGGCCATCGGCGAGCTCGTCGCCGAGGCGATGGAGCGCGTGGGCAACGACGGGGTGATCACCGTCGAGGAATCCAAGACCACCGACACCGTGCTCGACGTGGTCGAAGGCATGCGGTTCGACCGCGGCTACCTGTCGCCGTACTTTGTCAGCAATGCGGAGAAGATGGAAGCGGTGATGGAGAACTGCCTGGTGTTGTTGTGCGACCGCAGGATCTCGGGGATGAACCAGCTGCTGGGCTTGCTCGAGCAGGTGGTCAAGTCGGGCAGGCCGCTGCTGCTGGTGGCCGAGGAGGTCGACGGCGAAGCGCTGGCCACGCTGGTGGTCAACCATGTGCGCGGCGTGCTCAAGTGCTGCGCGGTCAAGGCCCCGGGGTACGGAGAGCGGCGCAAGGCCATGCTGCAGGATCTGGCCGTGCTGACCGGCGCGCAGGTGGTGTCCGATGAAACCGGCCTGACCCTGGAGCGCACCGCCTTGGCCCAGCTCGGTTCGGCCGCGCGCGTGGTCGTCGACAAGGACGACACGACGCTGATCGGCGGCGCCGGACGGCGCGCCGACATCGATTCGCGCATCGCCCAGATCCGCGCCGAACTCGAACAGGCAGGCAGCGACTACGACCGCGAGCAACTGCAGCAGCGGGTCGCGCGGCTCGCCGGAGGGGTCGCGGTGATCCGTGTCGGCGCCCCGACCGAGGCCGAGATGAAGTCGCGCAAGGAGGCCTTCGACGACGCCATCAGCGCGACCCGCGCGGCCGTGGCCGAAGGCATCGTGCCGGGCGGCGGACTCGCGCTGCTGCGCTGCATCGACGCGGTCGCCGGCGAGGAGGCGCGCTGCGAGGGCGACGAACGGACCGGTGTGCGCATGCTGCGACAGGCGCTGGAGGCGCCGACGCGCCAGATCGCCGAGAACTCGGCCGCCGACGGCGGCGTGGTCGTGGCGCGCATGCTCGAAGGCAGCGGCAACCAGGGATTCGACGCGGCGCGCAAGCAGTACGTGGACCTGTTCGACGCGGGCATCGTCGACCCCACGAAGGTCGTGCGGGTCGCGCTGGAGAACGCGGTGTCGGTGGCCAGCGTGCTGCTGCTCACCGAGGCCACGATGACCGAGATCCCCGAGGCAGCCCCCCGGCAGCCCGACAGCGCGCTCGAGGCACCGCTGTAGCGCTCCCGGCCGCAGCGGCCCGGCCCGGACGCGACGGGGCAAGCAACCGCTCCCCGGCAAGGCCGCGTGCATCGCCGCACAATCGACCCCGTCTGCGCGGCCGCGCGCAGCGGCGCCGGCATGCGGCTGCAGGCCCGCGCAACGCGGCGGCCCATCGTGCCGGACGACCCGGACGACCCGGACAACCCGCATCACGCTGCTGCCCGCCGGGCATCGCGCCGAACCCGTCTCCCCCCTGCCGCCATCCGCCCACCTCCACCGCCGATCCGCCATGACCGCCACCACCAGCGCCTCCACCAGCGCCTCCACCAACGCCTCCACCGCCGCCTCCACCGCCGCCTGCGTGCTCGCCCATTTCGGCCTCGATCCGGCGCCCGCTGGCGCGGACCTGCAGGTGGTCTCGCCGATCGACGGCAAGCCGCTGGCCGCACTGCGATGCCATGCTCCCGACGAGGTCGCGCAGGCGGTCGGCCGTGCGCGGGAGGCGTTCGGCGCGTGGCGCGACGTTCCCGCTCCCAGGCGCGGAGAGCTGGTGCGCCTGCTGGGCGAGGAACTGCGCGAGCACAAGGACCTGCTGGCCAGGCTGGTGTGCCTGGAAAGCGGCAAGATCCTTTCCGAGGCGCTGGGCGAAGTGCAGGAGATGATCGACATCTGCGACTTCGCGGTCGGCCTGTCGCGCCAGCTCTACGGGCTGACCATCGCGTCCGAGCGTGCCGGCCATCGCATGATGGAGACCTGGCACCCGCTGGGCGTCGTCGCGGTCCTCAGCGCCTTCAACTTCCCCGTGGCCGTCTGGTCGTGGAATTTCGCGCTGGCCATCGTCTGCGGCAACGCGGTGGTCTGGAAGCCCTCGGAAAAGACCCCGCTGAGCGCGCTGGCCTGCCAGTCGGTGTTCGAGCGCGCGGCCAGGCGCTTCGGCGCCTGCCCCGCAGGGCTGTCCCAGGTGGTGGTCGGCGCGCGCGACGTCGGCCAGTCGCTGGTCGACGACCCTCGCGTCGCGCTCGTGTCGGCCACCGGCAGCACCCGCATGGGGCGAGAGGTCGGGCCCCGCGTGGCCGCGCGCTTCGGCCGCTGCCTGCTGGAACTGGGAGGCAACAACGCGGTGATCGTCGCGCCTTCGGCCGACCTCGCGCTGGCGCTGCGGGGCATCGCCTTCGCCGCCGCGGGGACCTGCGGACAGCGCTGCACCACGACCCGCCGGCTGATCGTGCACGCGCAGGTGAAGGCCGCGCTGGTCGACGCGCTGAAGAAGGCCTATGCCGGGTTGCGCATCGGCGATCCGCTGGACGACGGCGTGCTGGTCGGACCGCTGATCGATCGCCCGGCCTTCGACGCGATGCAGCAGGCGCTGCGCGACGCCGCCGGCGAAGGCGGCCGGGTCACCGGTGGCGAACGGGTGTTGCAGGACCGCCATCCCGGCGGCTACTACGTGCGCCCGGCGATCGTCGAGATGGCGCGCCAGACCGACACGGTCCGCCGCGAGACCTTCGCACCGATCCTGTACGTGCTCGAGTACGAGGACTTCGAGCAGGCGCTGCGCCTGCAAAACGACGTGCCGCAGGGACTGGCTTCGGCGATTTTCACCAACGACCTGCGCGAGGCCGAGACCTTCCTGTCGGCGCGCGGGTCGGACTGCGGAATCGCCAACGTGAACATCGGGACCTCGGGCGCCGAGATCGGCGGCGCGTTCGGCGGCGAGAAGGAGACGGGCGGCGGGCGCGAATCCGGCTCCGACGCCTGGAAGGGCTACATGCGCAGGTCGACCAACACCATCAACTATTCGGGGCAGCTTCCGCTGGCGCAGGGAGTGCGCTTCGACATCTGAGCCCCCGGGCCGCGCCCGGCCGGCCGCGATCCGCACGGCCGCCCGCGGGACGCCCGGGCCGGCGGCCCCGACCGCCGGGTCGATGCCTCCGAGGAGTCACCCGGCGTCCTGTCCCGCTAGAACGGGATGTCGTCGTCCATGTCGTCGAAGTCCCCACCGGCCGGCTTGGCGGCCGGCGCGGCGGCGCGCGACGCGGCCGGCTGGCCGCGCGGCTGCGACTCGCGGGGGGCGCCGCGCCCGCCGTCACGGCTGCGGCTGTAGCCCGAATCGTCGTCGCCGCCGCCCTCGCGCGAACCCAGCAGCTGCATCTCGGTGGCGACGATGTCGGTGGTGTAGCGTTCGACCCCGTCCTTGTCGGTGTACTTGCCGTACTTGAGCCTGCCCTCGACGTACACCGGCCTGCCCTTCTTCAGGTATTCGCCCGCGATCTCGGCCAGCCGGTCGTAGAACACCACGCGGTGCCACTCGGTTTCCTCCTTGCGCTCGCCGGACTTGTCCTTCCATTGCCGGGTGGTGGCGATCGACACGTTGCACACGGCGGCGCCGGAGGGTGCGTAGCGCACCTCCGGGTCGCGCCCGAGGTTGCCCAGCAGAATCACTTTGTTGACGGAGGCCATGGGAAGTCCTGATCGGTTGACGGTGCGGCAAAGGCCGAGCATAGCGCCGCTTCCCACCGGTCAACCAGCGGCGGCGGGCGATGGCGCTCTATAGTTACGGGTTGCTTGCGATCCCGCGATGAGCCCGCCGCCCTTGTCCCCGACTTCGCCACCGAGTCCGCCCGCCCCCGCCGCCGGGCCCCCCGCGGGGGTGGCGGCGATCCGCGTGCGCGGCGCGCGCACCCACAACCTGAAGAACATCTCGCTGGACATCCCGCGCAACCGCCTGGTGGTGCTCACCGGGCTGTCGGGCTCGGGGAAGTCCTCGCTGGCCTTCGACACGCTGTACGCCGAGGGCCAGCGGCGCTACGTGGAAAGCCTGTCGGCCTACGCCCGGCAGTTCCTGCAGCGCATGGAAAAGCCCGACGTCGACCTCATCGAGGGGCTGGCGCCCGCGATCTCGATCGAGCAGAAGTCGGCCAGCCACAACCCGCGCTCGACGGTCGGCACGGTCACCGAGATCCTCGATTACCTGCGGCTGCTGTGGGCGCGTGCCGGCACGCCGCACTGCCCCCACCATCCGGCGCAGGCGCTGCGCTCGCAGACGGTGTCGCAGATGGTCGATTCGCTGCTCGAGCGCGCGCCGGGCAGGCGGCTGGCGCTGCTGGCGCCGGTGGTCGAGCAGCGCAAGGGCAGCCACGCCGAACTGCTGGCCGGACTGCGCGCCCAGGGCTACGTGCGCTTTCGCATCGACGGCCAGGTGCTCGACGCGGATCGCCTGCCGGCGCTGGACGACGGCTCGCGCCACGACATCGACGTGGTGGTCGACCGCGTGAAGACAGGCGGCGAGCTGCGCCAGCGACTGGCCGAGAGCCTGGAGGCGGCGCTGCGCCTGAGCGATGGGCGCGCGCTGGCGCTGGACCTGGACAGCGGCGAACTGCAGGGCTTCAACAGCCGCTTCGCCTGCCCGCTGTGCGGCACCTCGCTGCCCGAACTCGAGCCGCGGCTGTTCTCCTTCAACAACCCGGCTGGCGCCTGCCCGCAATGCGACGGCCTCGGCCATGTCGAGGTGTTCGATCCGGCGCTGGTCGTGGCCCACCCCGAGCTCAGCCTGGCCAGCGGCGCGATCCGCGGCTGGGACCAGCGCAACCGCTACTACTTCGAGCAACTGCTGGCGCTGGCCGCGCACGACGGCTTCGACCTCGCGGCGCCCTTCGAGTCGCTGCCCGAGGAAGCGCGCCAGCGGGTGCTGCAGGGCACCGGCGAGCAGGCGATCGACTTCCCCGGAGTCGACTCCAAGGGCCGCGCGACCCGGCGCCGCCAACCCTTCGAGGGCGTGCTGCCCAGCCTGCAAAGGCGCTGGCAGCAGACCGACAACCCGGCGGTGCGCGAGGAACTCTCCCGGCTGCGCAGCGTGCACGCCTGCCCGGCCTGCGCGGGCACCAGGCTGCGCGCCGAGGCACGGCTGGTGCGGGTCGGCGAGGCCAGCCTGCCCGAGGTGTGCGCGCTCACGCTGCAGCAGGCGCAGGACTGGTTCGACCGCCTCGAACTCGAAGGCGCGAAAGCCGAGATCGCCGCGCGCATCCAGCGCGAAATCGTCTCCCGCCTGCGCTTCCTCAACGACGTCGGGCTGCGCTACCTCAGCCTGGACCGCAGCGCCGACACCCTGTCGGGAGGCGAGGCCCAGCGCATCCGCCTGGCCTCGCAGATCGGCTCCGGGCTGACCGGGGTGATGTACGTGCTCGACGAGCCCAGCATCGGGCTGCACCAGCGCGACAACGACCGCCTGATCGCCACGCTGCAGCACCTGCGCGACCTGGGCAACAGCGTGCTGGTGGTCGAGCACGACGAGGACATGATCCGCGCCGCCGACCACGTGGTCGACATGGGCCCGGGGGCCGGCATCCACGGCGGCGAGGTGGTCGCGCAAGGCAGCCCGCGGCACATCGCCGAGCACCCCGAGTCGCTCACCGGGCAGTACCTGAGCGGTCGCAGGCGCGTCGCGGCGACGGCGTCGCGGCGCCATGCGGGCGCGCAGTGGCTGGAACTCGTCGGCGCCAGGGGCAACAACCTGCAGCGCGTCACCGCGCGCATTCCGCTGGGGCTGCTCAGCGTGGTCAGCGGGGTGTCGGGCTCGGGCAAGTCCACGCTGGTCAACGACACGCTGTACGCCGCGGCGGCGGCCTCGCTCAACGGCGCGCACCTGGAGGCGGCGCCACACGACGGGCTGCACGGCCTGCAGTTCCTCGACAAGGTGATCGCGGTCGACCAGTCGCCGCTCGGGCGCACCCCGCGCAGCAATCCGGCGACCTATACCGGGCTGTTCACTCCGCTGCGCGAGCTGTTCGCGCAGACCAACCTGGCGCGCGAACGCGGCTTCGACGCCGGGCGCTTTTCCTTCAACGTCAAGGGCGGGCGCTGCGAGGCCTGCCAGGGCGACGGCCTGGTGAAGGTGGAAATGCACTTCCTGCCCGACCTGTACGTGCCCTGCGACGTCTGCCACGGCAAGCGCTACAACCGCGAGACGCTGGACGTGACCTGGCACGGGCTGAACATCGCCGAGGTGCTCGAACTCAGCGTCGACCAGGCGCTGGAAGCGTTCCACGGCGTGCCCGCGATCGCCCGCAAGCTGCAGACCCTGCGCGAAGTCGGGCTGGGCTACATCCGCCTCGGCCAGAGCGCCACGACGCTGTCCGGTGGCGAGGCGCAGCGGGTGAAGCTGGCGCTGGAGCTGTCGCGACGCGACACCGGGCGCACCCTGTACATACTCGACGAGCCGACCACCGGGCTGCATTTCGCCGATATCGACATGCTGCTGGCGGTGCTGCTGCGGCTGCGCGACGCCGGCAACACCATCGTGGTCATCGAACACAACCTGGACGTCATCGCCAGCGCCGACTGGGTGATCGACCTCGGCCCCGAGGGAGGCGCCGGCGGCGGCAGGATCGTCGCCTGCGGCAGCCCCGAGCAACTCGCCGAGGACCGCGAATCGGCGACCGCTCCGTATCTGCGGCGGCTGCTCGGGCAGCGCGCCGCGGCGCCGCCGGGCTGAGGCCCGCGCGCGCCGCTGCAGGCGCGGCGATCCGCTCTTAACATGGCCGCTTTCCACCCACTGACCCGCGACGGAGGATTGTCCATGGCCCAGACCCTTTCCCTGCAGACCCAGGACGGCAACCGCATCAGCGCCTACCTTGCCGAGCCCGGCGGCACGCCCAAGGGCGGGCTGGTGGTGGTGCAGGAAATCTTCGGCGTGAACCCCCATATCCGCAGCGTCGCAGACCGTTACGCGGCGGCCGGCTACCTGGCGATCGCGCCGGCGCTGTTCGATCCGGTCGAGCAGGGAGTCGAACTCGACTACAACCAGGCGGGCATGCAGAAGGGCTTCGATCTGGTCGGCAAGCTCGGCTTCGAGCGCGCGCTGGCCGGGGTCCAGGCGGCTGCCAAGGAGGTCTCGCGCGCGGGGCGGGTCGGCGTCGTCGGCTATTGCTGGGGTGGCAGCGTCACCTACCTGGCGGCGATCCGCCTGGCGCTGCCGGGAATCAGCTACTACGGGGGCCGCAACGTGCAACTGGTCGGCGAGAAGGCCAAGGCGCCGCTGCTGTTCCATTACGGGCTGAAGGACGCCCACATTTCGGAGGCCGATCGCGAGGCCGTGCGCAAGGCCAACCCCGAAGCCGAGTTCTACGTCTACGACGCCGACCACGGGTTCAACTGCGATGCCCGCGGCAGCTACGACGCGGCTGCCGCCAAGCTGGCGATGGAACGCTCGCTGGCCTTCCTGGCCAGGCACGTCGGCTGAACCCTGCCGGCGCGCGGCGGCCGGCGCCGCTGCTCAGCTGCCGCGCAGCCGGCCGCCGTGGTGCAGGAACTCCGCCCAGTCCTCGAGCTGGCGCGGCTCGCCGAACAGGTAGCCTTGCATCACCTGCAGCCCGACTTCGCGCAGCGCCTGGGCGTCCTCGACCTTCTCGACCCCCTCGGCGACGATCTGCACCCCCAGGCGCTGGCACAAGCCGATCAGGCTGCGCACGATTTCGCGGTTGCGCGGGTCGCGGTCGATACCGGTGCTGAATCCCGACGGCAGCTTGATTTGCGCAGGGCTCAGCCGCTTGAGGTATTCGAGCGAAGCGTAGCCCTCGCCGAAATCGTCCATCGCGATCAGCACCCCCGCCTGCTGCAGCGACTGGATATTGCGCATCACGCTGGGGAACACCGGGATCTGCCGGCGCTCGGTCACCTCCAGCGCCAGGCGCTGCGCCGGCCAGTGGCTTTGCTCGAGCGCCCGCTGCACATGGGGCAGCAAGTCGGGGTCGCCGAGCTGGTCGGCCTCGACGTTGACCCCGACCAGTCCCTGCCAACCGGTCCAGTTGCTGAGCACTCGCGCCTCGGCCACCGCGGTGTCGACCACCCAGAAGAACAACTGGCTGGTCTGCGACACCGAAAGCCGCGGCAGGAAGCTCAGCGGCGAATGCCGCCGCGGCGCGGTATCGGCGCGCCAGCGGAACAGCGCCTCGAGTCCGACGACCTCGCCCCCCGGATAGCGCACTTGAGGCTGGTATACCAACGACGGCGAACCGGATCCGGTATGGGCCGCGATTTCGCTGAATACGTCTCGTTCCACGGAGCAGTCGATAGCAGGGGCAGGGGCGGGTAACGCCCGGCGGCGATCGCGGGCGCTCGCTCAGATTAGCATGAAGGCCACCGGCACCCCGAGCAGCCCGAAGCCACCGCAGATGAGCGCCACGACACCGAAGCCGCGCAGCACGCGCCGCCCGACCGCCAGCCCTTCCCCGGGCGCTGCCGCGCGGGAGCGCGCGCCGCTGCGCTACCGGGTACGCATGCAGCAGTTGCACGCCCACGTGTTCGACGTCGAACTCGAGATCGAACACCCCGACCCGGCCGGGCAGGAACTGTGGCTGCCGGTCTGGATCCCCGGCAGCTACCTGGTGCGGGAATTCTCCCGCCACCTGCTGCAACTGCGCGCGCAGTGCGGCGACGCCGAGGTGGCGGTGCGCAAGACCGCGAAGAACCGCTGGCGCGTCGCCGCCTGCGCGGGGCCGCTGCGGCTGCACTGGCAGGTCTACGCCCACGACGCCTCGGTGCGCGCGGCCTGGCTGGATCCGTCGCGCGCCTTTTTCAACTTCAGCAGCCTGCTGCTGGCGGCTGCCGGCCTGGAGCAGCGCCGCCACGAGGTCCGCATCGAGCCGCCGCCGGCACTGCGCTGGACGCTGGCCACCACGCTGCCGGCGCGCCAGGTCGACGCGCGCGGCTTCGGGCTGTACGCGGCGGCGAGCTACGAGCAGTTGATCGACCATCCGGTCTCGTGCGGCGAGCAGCTGCAACTGGCCTTTCGTGCCGGGGGCGTCGCGCACCGCTTGGTCATCGAGCACGCGCAGCGGCTGCGCGGCCAGGTCGACGAGCGCCGGCTGCGCGCCGACCTCAGGCGCATCTGCCAGGCGCAGATCGAACTGTTCGAGCCGCAGACCAGGCGCCCGCCTTTCTCCCGCTACGCCTTCCTGCTCACCCCCGCGCCCGACGGCTGGGGCGGCCTGGAGCACGCCGACAGCAGCGCGCTGATCTGCTCCGAGGCCGAGCTGCCGCACCCGCGCGACGGCGCCGACGCCGACGCCGGCTACCGCAGGCTGCTCGGGCTGTGCAGCCACGAGTACTTCCATGCCTGGAACGTCAAGCGCATCCGGCCGCAGGCCTTCAGCCCGCTGGACCTGGAGAAGGAAAACCTGACCGGGCTGCTGTGGCTGTTCGAGGGCTTCACCTCGTATTACGACGACTTGATGCTGCGGCGCTGCGGGCTGATCGGCGCCGCGCAGTACCTGGAGCTGCTGGGCGCGTCGATGCGCGCGGTGCAGGCCACGCCGGGCCGGCATGTGCAAAGCCTGCGGGAGGCCAGCTTCGACGCCTGGATCAAGTTCTACCGCCCCGACGCCAACACCCCGAACGCCACCGTCAGCTACTACACGCTGGGCTCGCTGTTCGCGCTGGCGCTGGACCTGCACCTGCGCAGCCGCGGCAAGGGCAGCCTGGACGACGTGATGCGGCTGCTGTGGCGGCGCTACGGCCGCGCCGACGCTGCGCTGCGCGAGCAGGGCGTGCCCGAGGATGCGCTGCCCGGGATCGTGCGCGAGGCCTGCGGGCTGGACGTGCGCAGGTGGTTCGAGCGCCATGTCGACGGCCGCGAGCCCCTGCCGCTGCCCGCGCTGCTGCGCCGCTTCGGCGTGCGCACCAGCCACGCGGCCCCGCGCGCCGTCGACTCGCTGGGACTGCGCGTGGAGGGCGAGGCGAACTGGCCGCGGGTGCTGCACGTGCGGCGTGACGGCTGGGCCGAGCACGCCGGACTGTGCGCCGGCGATACGCTGGTCGCGCTCAACGAACAGCAGGCCAGCCTGCAGGCGCTGAACCGCCAGTACGCCCGCTCGTCGCCAGGCGACTCCTGGTGCGTGCACGCGATGCGCGACGGCCGGCTGCTGCGCCTGCAGGCGGCGCTGCCGCCGCCGGCGCCCGGGCCGCTGCAACTGCAACTGGCCGAGCGACCCGGCGCCGGCGCGCGGCGCCTGCGCCAGGACTGGCTGGCCGCCTGAACCCGTTGCCCGCTTTCCAAGGAGACCCCATGCAACCCGAGAACCTGCTGCTGCAAACCGACGGCCCGGTGGCGTTGATCCGCCTCAACCGCCCGCGCCAGCTCAACGCCCTGAACGACGCGCTGATGGATGAACTGGGACAGGCGCTGGCGATGTACGACGCCGACGAGGCCATCGGCTGCGTGGTGCTGACCGGAAGCGACAAGGCCTTCGCGGCCGGCGCGGACATCGCCGCGATGGCCTCGAAGGACTACATGCAGGCCTACCGCGAGGATTTCATCACCCGCAACTGGGAGCGCATGCGCAGCATGCGCAAGCCGGTGATCGCCGCGGTCGCCGGCTACGCGCTGGGCGGGGGCTGCGAACTGGCGATGATGTGCGACTTCATCATCGCCGCCGAAGACGCCCGCTTCGGCCAGCCGGAAATCCGCATCGGCATCATCCCCGGCGCCGGAGGCACCCAGCGTCTGCCGCGCGCGGTGGGCAAGAGCAAGGCGATGGACCTGGCGCTGACCGCGCGCCTGATGGACGCCGCGGAGGCCGAGCGCGCCGGCCTGGTGTCGCGGGTCGTGCCCGCCGCCAGGCTGCTCGACGAGGCGATGGACGCGGCGCGCACCATCTGCGGCTTCCCTCGCCACACCGTGATGATGGCCAAGGAATGCGTCAACCGCGCATTCGAATCGCCGCTGTCCGACGGCCTGCTGTTCGAGCGCAGGGTGTTCCACAGCCTGTTCGGCACCCACGACCAGCGCGAGGGCATGGCGGCCTTCCTGGAAAAGCGCCAGCCGGGATTCGAGAACCGCTGAATCCCGCGACGGACACGGGCACTTGAGCATGGCCTGCGCTCGCGGCTACAATCGGTCGCTTTTGGCGCTTTAGCTCAGTTGGTTAGAGCGACGGAATCATAATCCGCAGGTCCGGGGTTCGAGTCCCTGAAGCGCCACCACTCTGCCCAGGCCTCGCGGCTGGCGCCCCTGCCGGGCGGCAGCCGCGGGGCTTTTTTCCAGGCCCGTGCGCGGGTGCTGCGGGCCGGGCCTTGGGGAATGCCGCGCCCAGGCGTCGCCGATTCCGCGGCTGGCAGGCAACCGGCGCCCGCTCGGCGGCGCCCCGTACAAGGCGCGTCATGACGACACCCAGCACCCGCAGGGGCATCATCCTCGCCGGTGGTTCCGGCACCCGGCTGTACCCGGTCACCCAGGTGGTGAGCAAGCAGTTGCTGCCGGTGTACGACAAGCCGATGGTGTACTACCCGCTGTCGACCCTGATGCTGGCGGGGATCCGCGAGATCCTGGTGATCTCCACCCCGCAGGACACGCCGCGCTTTGCGCAATTGCTGGGCGACGGCAGCCGCTGGGGACTGGATCTGCACTACGCGGTCCAGGACAGGCCCGACGGGCTCGCGCAGGCCCTGGTCATCGGCCGCGACTTCCTCGGCGGCTCGGCCAGCGCGCTGGTGCTGGGCGACAACCTGTTCTGGGGCCACGACCTGCAGCCGACGCTTCGCCAGGCCTGCGAGCAGGCCGAGGGTGCCACGGTGTTCGCCTACCACGTGCTCGACCCCGAGCGCTACGGGGTGGTCGAATTCGACCGCCACGGCAAGGCGACCAGCATCGAGGAGAAACCCAGCCGCCCGAAGAGCAACTACGCGGTGACCGGGCTGTACTTCTACGATCGCGAAGCGCCGGACATCGCCGCGTCGCTCGAGCCCTCGGCGCGCGGCGAGCTGGAGATCACCGACCTCAACTGCCGCTACCTGGAGCGCGGCCGCCTTCAGGTGCGCTGCCTGGGGCGTGGCCACGCCTGGCTGGACACCGGGACCCACGAAAGCCTGCTCGACGCCGGGCAGTTCATCGCCACACTGGAAAAGCGCCAGGGCTTGAAGGTCTCCTGCCCGGAGGAGATCGCCTGGCGCCAGGGCTGGATCGACGGCGCGCAGCTGCAGCGCCTGGCCGAGCCGATGCGCAAGAACGGCTACGGCCAGTACCTGCTGCGGCTGCTCGACGCGGACCCCGCCTGAACCGCCGCGCAAGGAAGGCGCCCATGCCGTATACCGTCACCGCCACCGCGTTGCCCGAGGTGCTGCTGCTCCAACCCAGGGTGTTCCACGACGCGCGGGGATTCTTTTTCGAAAGTTACAACCATCGCGATTTCGCCTCCGCGACCCGGGTCGACTGCGATTTCGTGCAGGACAATCACTCGCTGTCGGTGCAGGGGGTGCTGCGCGGACTGCACTACCAGATCCAGCACCCCCAAGGCAAGCTGGTGCGGGTGCTCAGCGGCAAGGTGTGGGACGTGGTGGTCGACCTGCGCCGCAGCTCGCCGCGCTTCGGGCGCTGGGTGGGCCTGGAGCTGTCGGCCGACAGTCGGCAGCAGCTGTGGGTTCCGCCCGGGTTCGCCCATGGCATCCTGGCGCTCAGCGCACAGGCCGAGTTGCTGTACAAGACCACCGACTACTGGTACGCCGAGCACGAGCGCTCGCTGGCGTGGAACGACCCCCGGCTGGGCATCGCCTGGCCGCTGGACGGCGCGCAGCCGACGCTGGCCGCCAAGGACGCCGCCGCGCCGACGCTGGATCGCGCCGATTGTTTCGACTGAACGCGGGACGGCGTCGACTGGCGTGCCGCAGACACTACAATCCGCGGCTCATTCCCTGAAGGAACCCCCGGTGCGAGCCCTTGCCCCACTCTTCCCCGGCCGGCTGGTGCTGGCCGCCGTGGCGGCCTGCGCCATCGGCGCGGGCAGTGCGCAGGCGCAGACCGCCCCGGCACGCATCTATCCGATGGGAAGCCAGGTCGGCTATGCCAGCTTCGGCGCCGGCCCGACGCTGACGGTCAACTGCATCAGCTACCCGCTGGGCCCCGGCCTGCGGGTACTGACCGCCGGCCGCCACCTGCTGCTGCGCAACCAGCTCGCCGGGCTGCAGGGCCCGGCGGTGTTCGTGCGCGACGCCATGGGCAATGTGTTCAGGGTCTGGATGCTCGGCCCCGAGCAGAGCGTCCCCGCGGTCGCCGCCGCCCCGAATCAGTGCCTGTTCGGCCAGTATTGAAGCTCGCCGAGGGGCTGCGGCGACGCGCCGCGCGGTGCCGCGCCCGGCGCACCCGACCATGAAAAAACTCTATATCAAGACCTTCGGCTGCCAGATGAACGAGTACGACTCGGCCAAGATGGCCGATGTGCTCGGCCAGTCCGAGGACTGGCAGCCGACCGACACCCCGGACGACGCCGACCTGGTGCTGCTCAACACCTGCTCGATCCGCGAGAAGGCGCAGGAAAAGGTGTTCAGCGACCTCGGCCGGCTGCGCTTGCTGAAGGCCCAGCGCCCGCAGATGCGCATCGGCGTGGCCGGCTGCGTGGCCAGCCAGGAGGGCGCGGCGATCGTCGAGCGCGTGCCCTTCGTCGACCTGGTGTTCGGGCCGCAGACCCTGCATCGCCTGCCCCAGCTGCTCGAGCAGCGCGAACGCAGCGGGCGCGCGCAGGTGGACGTGAGCTTCCCCGAGATCGAGAAGTTCGACCACCTGCCCGCCGCCCGCGCCGAAGGCGCCACCGCCTTCGTGTCGATCATGGAGGGTTGCAGCAAGTACTGCAGCTATTGCGTCGTGCCCTACACGCGCGGCGAGGAGGTTTCGCGGCCCCTCGACGACGTGCTGACCGAGGTCGCCGAACTGGCCGGGCAGGGCGTGCGCGAGGTCACGCTGCTGGGCCAGAACGTCAACGCGTGGCGCTGCCGGATCGACGGCGAGCCTGCCGACTTCGCGCTGCTGCTGGAGTACGTGGCGCAGATCCCAGGCATCGAGCGCATCCGCTACACCACCAGCCACCCCAACGAATTCACCCAGCGGCTGATCGACGCCCACGGCCGCATCCCCCAGCTCGCAGGCCACGTCCACCTGCCCGTGCAGCATGGCTCGGACCGCATCCTGGCGGCGATGAAGCGCGGCTACACCGTGCTGCAGTTCAAGCACATCGTGCGCAGGCTGCGCGCGGCACGCCCGGGGATCAGCATCGGCTCGGACTTCATCGTCGGCTTCCCGGGCGAGACCGACGCCGATTTCGAACAGTTGATCCAGCTGGTCGACGACGTGCGCTTCGACTCGAGTTTCAGCTTCGTGTTCAGCCCGCGCCCGGGCACGCCGGCCGCCGCGCTGGCCGACGACACCCCGCAGGACCTCAAGCTGCAGCGCCTGCAGCGGCTGCAGGCGCGCCTGGAAAGCCATGCGCGGGAGGTGTCCGAGTCGATGCTGGGCAGCGTGCAGCGGGTGCTGGTCGAAGGCCCGAGCAAGCGCAACCCCGAGGAGTGGCAGGGGCGCACCGAGAACAACCGCATGGTGCACTTCGCCGGGCCGGACGACCTGGCGGGCCGCATGCTCGAGCTGCGCATCGCCGCCGCCTACCCGCATTCGCTGCGCGGGGAACTCCCGCCGGGCTGAGCCGCGGCGCGACGCCGCCCTGCGCTCGCGCGGGCCGCGCGGTCATCCGCCTCGCCCCGGCCGGGCGATCGCCAGCCGGGGCGCCGCCGCTAGCGGATCGCCAGCCGCAGCGAATCCCAGGCCCGCTTGAAAAAGCCGGCCTGCCGCACAGGCGTCAGCGCCACCAGCGGGAAACTGGCCAGCGGCTTGCCCGACAGCGACACCTGCAGCGTGCCCACGCGCTGGCCCGCGCTGAGCGGCGCCACCAGCGGGTTGTCGCGCTCGACCACGCTCTGGATGCGCGAGGCGTCGCCGCGGGGAACCGTGACCACCTCGCCCTGCAGGCTGCCGATTCCCACCTTCGACTGGGCGCCCTTCCACACCCTGGCCTGCAGCAAGGGCTTGCCGGGCTGCAGCAGGTGCAGGTCGTCGAAATTCTGGTAGGCCCAGTTGAGCAGCTCGGCGCTCTCGGCCACCCGCGCGTGCTCGGTGGGGGTTCCCATGACCACGGTCATCACGCGCCGCGGCCCGGTCGGGGTGGTGCGCAGCGCGGTGGTGATCATGCAGTAGCCCGCGCTCTCGGTGTAGCCGGTCTTCATGCCGTCGACCGAGGGGTCGGTGAACAGCAGGCTGACCCGGTTGGGCTGGGTGATGTGGTTGTAGGTGAACTCCTTGACCTTGAAGTAGCGCGCGAAGTCACCGGGGAAGTCGCGGATGATGTGGGTGGCGATCACCGCCAGGTCGTGCGCGCTGCTGTGGTGGTCGGGCGAGGGCAGGCCGGTGGGGTCGGAGAAATGGGTGTCGTGCAGGCCCCACTGCTGCGCCTGGCGGTTCATCATCGAGACGAAGGTGGCGGTCGAACCGGCCACCGTCTGCGCCAGGGTCATCGCGGCGTCGTTGCCCGACTGCACGATCATTCCCAGCAGCAGGTCGTTGACCGACACCGGCACGCGCGGGTCGATGAACATGCGCGAACCCCCGGTGCGCCAGGCCTTCGCGCTTTCGTGCACCATCTGGTCGCGCTTGATCACCCCGTCGTGGATGGCCTTGAAGGTCAGGTAGGCGGTCATCAGCTTGGTCAGCGAGGCCGGGGCTTCCTGCAGGTGGGCGTCGTGCTGCGCCAGGATCTGGTTGCTGGTCATGTCCAGCACCAGCCAGCTGCGCGCATCCAGGGTCGGCGGGGTGACGGTCTGCAGCAGCGCGGCGGTCGGACCGTCGGGCAGGTTGCCGGGGGCGGCGGGCGCCGCGGCAGGCGCCGAGGCGGCCGGCGGCGGCGCAGCGGCGGCCAGCGCGGTGGCGACGCCGCCGCAGGCGGCGGCCAGCGCGAGCGCCAGCGCGCCGCTTGCGGCGCGCCGCGCCAGGCGACGGGAAACAGGCAAAGGGGAATGCGGAGTCGTGCGGGGACAACGGAACAAGGACATGATGCGGATCACCCGATCGAGATAACGGCGGCAGGCCGCCGGCGGATGGAAAACAAGCCCGGGGGGCAGCCGATACGAACCTGCCGCACCATAGCAGCGCGGCGCCGGCAGGTTGTTTCCTCAGGTATCGCCGCGCGGGCTGCCCGCCCAGGGCGATGCGTGGCCGGCGCGCGCCTCAGGCCGGGCGGGTGGCATGCCAGGCGCAAACCCACTCCTTCAGCGGCGTCAGCAGCCCGTGGAAGAAATGCCCGGCCCCCGGCACCACCAGCACCGGCTGCGCCTGCGGGCGGGCCCAGTCGAGCACCGCGGACAGCGGCACCACGTCGTCGCTTTCCCCGTGCACCACCAGCATCCGCGAAGCCAGCGGCCCGGCATCGGCGCGGCGCAGCGGCGGCACCTCGAAGGTCGCCACCGCGGGCGCCACCAGGCACAGGTGTGCGACCTCGGTGCCCTGGTCGCGCAATCGCGCGCACAGCCGGGTCGCGACGAAACCGCCGAACGAAAAGCCCGCCAGCGCCAGCTCGGCCGGCTGCGGCAGCCATTGGTCGCGGGCGAACTGCAGCGCGGCGTGCAGGTCGTCGGCCTCGCCCAGGCCCGCGCCGTAGCTGCCCTGGCTCTGGCCGACGCCGCGGAAATTGGGTCGCACCACCAGGTAGCCCAGGCTCACCCAGGCCCGCGCCAGGGTCTGCGCCACCTTGTTGTCCAGCGTGCCGCCGTGCAGCGGGTGAGGATGGGCGATCAGCGCCAGGCCGCGCGGCGGCTGCGCCGGCTCGTCCCAGGCGATCTCCAGGCGGCCCGCGGGTCCGTCGATCAGCCGGCGTCGGGTCGCCGGGTTCATGCCGGCTGGTCCTCGTCCAGCAGCAGCCGCTCGACGATTTCCCCGCGCAGCAGGTGGCGCTCGACGATTTCGTCGATGTCCGCCTGGTCGACGTAGGTGTACCAGACCCCCTGCGGGTACACCACGCACACCGGCCCCTGCTCGCAACGTTCCATGCAGCCCGCGCGGTTGACCCGCACCTTGCCGGGGCCGGCCAGGCCGGCCTGCTTGACGGCCTTCTTGCAATGCTCGAAGGCCTGTTCGGCCCCCTGCGCGGCGCAGCACGGTCGCGGGCCGTCGCGCCGGTTCAGGCAGAAGAACACGTGGTATTGGTAGTAACTCATCGCAATCCGCCATGCGCGCCCGGCCAGGGCCGGCGCGCCGCCGCGCTCAGAAGGGCTTGACCACCACCATCGGGACGATCACAAACAACGCGACGGTGGGAATTTCGTTGAACCAGCGATACCAGCGGTGGCCGTGGCGGTTGCGCCCCTGCTCGAACTGCCGCAGCAGCCGGCGGCAGGCATGGTCGAAGGCCAGCAGCACCAGCACGAAAGCCAGCTTGACGTGCATCCAGCCGTTGCCCGGCCCGTGCAATCCGACTCCATAGTAGAGCCACAGCACGAGGCCGAAGCCCAGCGCGGGCACCATCAGGAGGGTCATGAAGCGCAGCAGCTTGCGCGCCATCAGCAGCAAGCGCTCGCGTTCGGCCTGCGCCTGCGGGCCGTCGCCGACCATCGCCAGGTTGACATAGATGCGCGGCAGGTAGAAAAGCCCCGCGAACCAGGACACGACAAAAATCACATGCAGCGCTTTGATCCACAGGAACATCGGGTCGTCTCGGAAGAATGCGGCCGGTCCGCACGCGCTGCCGCGACGCCCGGCCACGCGCGGCTCAGCGCACATTGTGCCTGCGCCCGCCTGGCGCCGCGCCAAAAAAAGACCCCGGCAAGAGCCGGGGTGAACAGCCTTGAGTCGGTTCAAGGCACCCGCTCAGGGAGGAGAAGCGGGAGGAAGCGCCTCGCGGCGGCCACCTGGACTCATAGACTGGGGTAAGCTGGAAAAGTTCCCGGCCTTGCGCTTTTTTACTCCGGCGTACCGATTCGTTCCCTGTCGTTCCGCGACGTTTCCTGGCACGCCCGCTGGGGCGCGCCCTGCCTGCCATGACCCAACCCCCGTTTCCCGCCACCCGCCTGCGGCGACTTCGCCGCGATGACTTCACCCGCCGCCTGGTGCGCGAGCACCGGCTGGCGGTCGAGGACCTGATCCTGCCGGTGTTCGTGCTCGACGGCGAGCGCCAGCGCCAGCCGGTGGCTTCGATGCCCGGGGTCGAGCGCCTGAGCCTGGACCACCTGCTGCCGGTGGCCGAGGAATGCGCCCGCCTGGGCATCCCGGTGATCGCGCTGTTCCCGGTCATCGACCCGGCGCTGAAGACCCCGGACGGGCTCGAAGCGACCAACCCCGAAGGCCTGGTGCCGCGGGTGGTGCGCGCCCTCAAGCGCGAATTCCCCCAGCTCGGCGTGCTGACCGACGTCGCTCTCGACCCCTATACCTCGCATGGCCAGGACGGCCTGCTCGACCCCAGCGGCTACATCGTCAACGAGCCGACGGTGCAGGTGCTGGTGCGCCAGGCCTTGGTGCAGGCGCAGGCCGGGGTGGATATCGTCGCCCCCAGCGACATGATGGACGGGCGCATCGGCGCGATCCGCCAGGCGCTCGAAGACGCCGGCCACATCCATACCCGCATCATGGCCTACAGCGCCAAGTACGCGAGCGCCTTCTACGGGCCGTTCCGCGACGCGGTGGGCTCGGCCTCCAACCTGGGCAAGGCCGACAAGAAGGTCTACCAGATGGATCCGGGCAATTCCGACGAGGCGCTGCGCGAGGTGCGGCTGGACATTGCCGAAGGCGCCGACATGGTGATGGTCAAGCCCGGCATGCCCTACCTGGACATCGTGCGGCGGGTGAAAGACGAATTCCGCATGCCCACCTTCGTCTACCAGGTCAGCGGGGAATACGCGATGCTGCGCGCGGCCGCGCACAACGGCTGGCTCGACGGCCCGGCGGTGATGATGGAGTCGCTGCTGGGCTTCAAGCGCGCCGGCGCCGACGGCATCCTGAGCTACTTCGCGCTCGAGGCGGCGCGGGCGCTGCGCCAGGCCTGACGCGACGGCAAGCCGCGCCCGGCGCCGCTCAGCGCCACAGCACGACCAGCGCGACGGCCAGCCAGCCGAGGCCGAAGTTCAGCTGCACCAGCCGGTGCAGCTGCAGCAGCGCGGCCCCGGCCTGCGGCCATCGATCGTCCTTCGCGGCGCGGCACGCGCGGCGATAGGGCACGAAGAACAGCCAGACGAACACCGCGCTCATCAGCGCACCGATCCCGGCCATCGCCTGCCAGCCGGCCGGGACGAAGCCCCCCGCACGGGCCAGCAGCCCGCCGCCGCTGGCCAGCAGCAGCGCGATGCTCGGCCACACCAGCGCGAAAAAGCGTCGCAGCATGGCCAGCAGCAACTGCTGGCGCAGCGGCGGCGCGACCTGCAGCAGCGCCGGACGCACGGCGACGAGCATCAGGCTCATCCCGCCGAGCCAGACGATCGCAGCGGCCAAGTGAACAAAAAGCAACAAATCGTTCAGCATGCAGGGTCCCCGGCCGATGCCTCGTCGCCTCCGCAGCCACTGCCGGCGGGGCTGCCGGGCAGCATCGACGAGCAGCCGGCGATACCGCCGGCAACGAAATGACTGGATCGGGTGCTTAGGGTTTACGTATACTTCCGCCGTTTGGCCACGAGCGAATTGTTACAACGCCGGGCCGGGGCGGGACGAACTGGCGCGCGCCACCACACTCGGCCGCGCGCGCCGGTGCACGGCGTGGTCGCGCGACGCAGCGTGGCGTCGCCAGCAAGTGTAGCCAGCGCACGCACGATGGGTGCGCCGGCTGTCCGGCAGGAGTCGCGGTGCGGCGGTGGCGCAGCGCCGCGGCCGGACAGCCTGCACAAGGCCTGCCGCCCCGCCCTTTCGCCCTTTGAACGCAGCACCGTGCAAGCCTTGGACACCTGGCAGGAAGACAACGACAACACCTGGCGCGAACCGCTGAGTCGCGCCCAGGCGCAGGCGCTGATGCGCGCCAAGCCCGGGGTGTCTGCGCTCGCCGTGGTCGCGCTGCAACTCGCGGTCACGCTGGCCGCGGGGCTGCTGGGCTGGGCGCTCGCCGGGCGTGCGGCCGGGCTGTCGGCGGCCTGGGGAGGCGCGGTGGTGGTGCTGCCGGCGGCGCTGTTCGCCGCGGCGATGCGCCGCTGGCTGGTGCGCCTGCCGCCGGCGTACGCGCTGTTCGGATTCGCATTCGGCGAACTGCTCAAGATCGCCGCCACCGTGGCGCTGCTGCTGCTGGCGCCGCGGCTGCTGGGCAGCATCCACTGGCCGGCGCTGCTGCTCGGGCTGCTGGCCGCGCTGCAGGTCTACTGGATCGCCCTGCTGTTGCGCGGCAAGCCGCGCGCGCTCTCGAGCGACTGATTCTTCCGCGATAACGCTGCGACCTTTCTTCCTTCCCTCCACCATGGCCGCCCCAGAACAACCCATCACCGCAGGCGAGTACATCGTCCACCACCTGACCCAATGGACCAACGTGCCGCGCACGGGGGTGGTCGACTTCCATGTCATCGACATCGACTCGCTGGTGGTCACCGTGCTGCTGGGCGCGCTGGCCTGCTGGGTGCTGTGGCGGGTGGCGCGCAGCATGACCAGCGGGGTTCCCGGGCGGCTGCAGGCGGCGGTGGAGTTCCTCGCCGAATTCGTCGACGAGCAGGCGCGGGGAATCGTGCGCAACGCCAGGTCCCGCGAGTTCGTGACTCCGCTGGCGTTCATCGCCTTCATCTGGATCGTCCTGATGAACGCCATGGACCTGTTGCCGGTGGACCTGCTGCCGCGCCTGTGGGAAGGCGCCGCCGCGGCGACCGGCCACAACCCGCAGCACGCCTATCTGCGCGTCGTGGCCACCGCCGACCTTTCGGTGTCGCTGGGCATGTCGATCACCGTGCTGCTGCTCAGCCTGTACTACGGCATGCGCATCAAGGGCATCGGCGGCTGGGTGCACGAGCTGTTCACCGCGCCGTTCGGCAACCACCCGCTGCTTTGGCCGCTGAACTTCCTGATGCAGCTGCTCGAGTACCTGGCCAAGACGCTGTCGCACGGCATGCGGTTGTTCGGCAACCTGTACGCCGAGGAAATCCTGTTCATGATCATCGCGCTGATGGGCGCCGCCGGGCTGGGCAGCCTGTCGGGCTGGGCGCTGTTCTTCGGCAACATCGCGGCCGGCCTGGCGTGGTCGATCTTCAGCATGCTGATCATCGTGCTGCAGGGGTTCATTTTCATGATGCTGACCCTGGTGTACATCGGCCAGGCGCACGACCACCACTGAGCGCGCGCAGCCGAGCCACGCACCACCGCTTCACCTCCGCTTTTCTCCCACTCTGACTCTTCAACCTTTCACTGGAGCCATTCATGGATCACGTCCTGGGTTTTGTCGCGCTGGCCGCCGGCCTGATCATCGGTCTGGGCGCGAACGGCGCCTGTATCGGCATCGGCATCATGGGCAGCAAGTACCTGGAATCGGCCGCCCGCCAGCCCGAGCTGATGAACGAACTGCAGACCAAGATGTTCCTGCTGGCCGGCCTGATCGACGCCGCGTTCCTCATCGGCGTCGGCCTGGCGATGATGTTCACCTTCGCCAACCCCTTCGTGCTGAAGTGACCGGGCGAGCGTTGCCCCGGTTTGCACCACCCCGTCTCTGACACTACGCAAGGGTTAGCGCCATGCATTTGGACGCAACACTGATTGCGCAGCTCATCGTCTTCCTGCTGCTGGCGGCGTTCACGGCCAAGTTCGTCTGGCCACCGATCACCAGGGCCCTCGACGAGCGCGCGCAGAAGATCGCCGACGGCCTGGCCGCGGCGGACCGCGCCAAGGCCGAACTGGCCTCGGCCAACCAGGAGGTGGAACGCGAATTGGCTCGCTCCCACCAGGAAAGCGCGCAGCGCCTGCACGAGGCCGAACGGCGCGCGCTGGCGATGATCGAGGAAGCCAGGCACAAGGCCGAGGAAACGGCCGAGGGCATCGTCGCCCAGGCGCGCGCCGAGGCCGAGCAGCAGCTGGTCAAGGCCCGCGAAACGCTGCGCGACCAGGTCGCCGCGCTCGCGGTCAAGGGCGCCGAGGCGATCCTGCGCCGCGAGGTCGACGAGCGCGCCCACGCCGAGCTGCTGGCGCAGCTCAAGGCCGAACTCTGAGCCGGAGGACACGATGGCCGAACTCGCCACCGTCGCGCGGCCCTATGCCGAGGCGATGTTCCAGGCCGCGCGCGGCGCGGCCGCCAGCGGATCGCTCGACGACATCGCCCAGCAGCTCGACGCGCTGGCCGCGGTGGCGCGCGACCCCGAGCTGCGCCAGCTGGCGGGCGACCCGCAGCTCGGCGCCGAGCAGCTCGGCGCCGTGATGCTGTCGACCCTGCCGCAGGCTCCCGCCGACGCGGTGCGCAACCTGCTGCAGGTGGTGCTGGAGAACCACCGCCTGGCCGCGTTGCCGGCGATCGCCGAGCAGTTCCACCGCCTGAAGGACGACGCGCAGCAATGCGCGGAGGTCGTGATCACCAGCGCTTTCGCGCTCGACCAGCGCCAGCTCGGCGAGCTGCTGCCGACGCTCGAGCGCCGCTTCGCGCGCAGGCTGTACGCGCGTGTCGAGGTCGACCCCGCACTGATCGGCGGAGTGCGCGTGGCGGTCGGCGACGAAGTGCTCGACGCCTCGGTGCGCGCCCGCCTGGACGCCATGCGCAACGCCCTCACGGCTTGAGGCCCCCATCATCGCCCACGTATTGCGAGGCACCCCATGCAACTCAATCCCGCAGAAATTTCCGAACTGATCAAGAGCCGCATCGAAGGCCTGGGCACGGCAGTCGATGTGAAGAACCAGGGCACCGTGGTGTCCGTGTCCGACGGAATCGTGCGGGTGCACGGCCTGTCCGACGTGATGCAGGGTGAAATGCTCGAATTCCCGGGCAACACCTACGGCCTGGCGCTGAACCTGGAGCGCGACTCGGTCGGCGCCGTGGTGCTGGGCGAGTACGCCCACATTTCCGAGGGCGACACCGTCAAGTGCACCGGGCAGATCCTGTCGGTGCCGGTCGGCCCCGAGCTCATCGGGCGCGTGGTCGACACGCTGGGGCAGCCGATCGACGGCAAGGGCCCGATCGACGCCAAGCTCACCGACGTGGTCGAGAAGGTCGCGCCGGGGGTCATCTGGCGCAAGTCGGTGTCGCAGCCCGTGCAGACCGGGATCAAGGCCATCGACTCGATGGTGCCGATCGGCCGCGGCCAGCGCGAGCTGATCATCGGCGACCGCCAGACCGGCAAGACCGCGGTGGCGGTGGATGCGATCATCAGCCAGAAGGGCAAGGACCTGATCTGCATCTACGTCGCGGTGGGGCAGAAGGCCTCGACCGTGGCCAACGTGGTGCGCAAGCTGCAGGAACACGGCGCGATGGACTACACCATCGTGGTCGCCGCGACCGCGTCGGACTCGGCGGCCATGCAGTACCTGGCGCCGTACGCCGGATGCACGATGGGCGAATACTTCCGCGACCGCGGGCAGGACGCGCTGGTGGTCTACGACGACCTGACCAAGCAGGCGTGGGCCTATCGCCAGATCTCGCTGCTGCTGCGCCGCCCGCCGGGACGCGAGGCCTACCCGGGCGACGTGTTCTACCTGCACAGCCGCCTGCTCGAGCGCGCGGCGCGGGTGAACGAGGAGTACGTGGAGAAGTTCACCAAGGGCGAGGTCAAGGGCAGGACCGGCTCGCTGACCGCGCTGCCGATCATCGAGACCCAGGCCGGCGACGTCTCGGCGTTCGTGCCGACCAACGTGATCTCCATCACCGACGGCCAGATCTTCCTCGAGACCGACCTGTTCAACTCGGGCGTGCGCCCCGCGATCAACGCCGGCGTGTCGGTGTCGCGCGTCGGCGGCGCCGCGCAGACCAAGATCATCAAGAAGCTCTCCGGCGGCATCCGCACCGACCTGGCGCAGTACCGCGAGCTGGCGGCCTTCGCCCAGTTCGCTTCCGACCTCGACGACTCGACGCGGCGCCAGCTCGAGCGCGGCCGCCGCGTCGTCGAGCTGCTCAAGCAGCCGCAGTACCAGCCGGTGCAGGTGTGGCAGCTGGCGACCTCGCTGTACGCGGTGAACAACGGCTACCTCGACGACGTCGACGTCAAGCAGATCCTGGGCTTCGAGAAGGGCCTGCACGAGCAGCTGCGCACCCGCCACGCGGCGCTGGTCGACAGCATCGAGTCGAAGAAGGACCTGGGCAAGGAGGACGAGGCGGCGCTCAAGGAGGCCATCGCCGAGTTCAAGAAGAGCGGGGCGTATTGAGCCGCCAGCCCTCGCACCCCAACCCGGCGCCGCCCGCCGGGGCCGCCGCGCCAGCGCGGCGGCACGAGGCGGCCGCCCGGACCGGAGATCCCGCATGCCTGGAATGAAAGAAGTCCGCCTGAAGATCAAGAGCGTGCAGAACACGCGCAAGATCACCAAGGCGATGGAGATGGTGGCCGCCTCGAAGATGCGCAAGGCGCAGGACCGCATGCGCGCGGCGCGACCCTACGCGGAGAAGGTGCGCGCGATCAGCGCCAACCTCGCCCAAGCCAACCCCGAGTACAGCCACCCCTTCCTGGTCGCGCGCTCGCCGGTGCGCAGGATCGGGCTGATCCTGGTCAGCACCGACAAGGGGCTGTGCGGCGGCCTCAACACCAACCTGCTGCGCGCGGTGACCCAGAACATCCGCCAATGGCAGGCCGACGGCGTGCAGCTCAGCGCCTGCGCGATCGGCAACAAGGGTCTGCAGTTCCTCAACCGCATCGGGGTCGACGTGGCCTCGCACTGGGTGCAGATCGGCGACCGGCCGCACCTGGACAAGCTGGTCGGCCCGGTGAAGGTGCTGCTCGACGCCTACGAGCGCGGCGAGCTCGACGCCATCCACCTGGCCTACAACCGCTTTGTCAACACCATGCGCCAGGAGCCGCAGATCGAGCAGTTGATCCCGCTGACCGGCGAAGCCATGCGGACCAGCGAGGCCGAGCGCAAGCAGTACGGCTGGGACTACATCTACGAGCCCGACGCCAAGCCGGTGATCGACGCGCTGCTGGTGCGCTACGTCGAGGCGCTGGTCTACCAGGCGGTGGCCGAGAACATGGCCAGCGAGCAGTCGGCGCGCATGGTGGCGATGAAGTCGGCGTCCGACAACGCCAAGACGGTCATCAACGAGCTGCAGCTGGTCTACAACAAGAGCCGCCAGGCGGCGATCACCAAGGAACTGTCCGAAATCGTCGGCGGCGCGGCGGCCGTCTGAGCCGGCGCCCGACATCGGCCCCCTATTCCGCATCCCCAGCATCCCCAGCATTCCGGAGAAACCCCCCATGAGCACGGCCCAAATTCAAGGCAGGATCGTCCAGTGCATCGGCGCTGTGATCGACATCGAGTTCCCGCGCGAGCACATGCCCGCGGTCTACGAGGCGCTGCGGCTTTCGGACAGCCAGGATCTGGGGCTGGCCGAGCGCGCGGTGACCTTCGAGGTGCAGCAGCAGATCGGCGACGGCGTGGTGCGCACCATCGCGCTGGGCTCGACCGACGGCCTGCGCCGCGGCATGCTGGTCGACGCCACCGGGGCGCCGATCTCCATTCCGGTGGGCCAGGGCACGCTGGGGCGGATCATGGACGTGCTGGGGCGGCCGATCGACGAGGCCGGGCCGATCCAGTCCGACGAGATGCGCTCCATCCACGCCAAGGCGCCCGCGTTCGACGAACTCTCGCCGTCGGTCGACCTGCTGGAGACGGGGATCAAGGTCATCGACCTGGTCTGCCCCTTCGCCAAGGGCGGCAAGGTCGGGCTGTTCGGCGGCGCCGGCGTCGGCAAGACCGTCAACATGATGGAACTCATCAACAACATCGCCAAGCAGCACAGCGGGCTTTCGGTGTTCGCCGGGGTCGGCGAGCGCACCCGCGAGGGCAACGACTTCTACCACGAGATGGAGGAGTCCAAGGTACTGGACAAGGTCGCGATGGTGTTCGGCCAGATGAACGAGCCGCCCGGCAACCGCCTGCGCGTGGCGCTGACCGGCCTGACCATGGCCGAGAAGTTCCGCGACGAAGGCCGCGACATCCTGTTCTTCGTCGACAACATCTACCGCTACACGCTGGCCGGGGTCGAGGTCTCGGCGCTGCTCGGTCGCATGCCGTCGGCGGTGGGCTACCAGCCGACGCTGGCCGAGGAGATGGGCGTGCTGCAGGAACGCATCACCTCGACCAAGAACGGATCGATCACCTCCATCCAGGCGGTGTACGTGCCGGCCGACGACCTGACCGACCCGTCTCCGGCGACCACCTTCAACCACCTGGACGCGACCGTGGTGCTGTCGCGCGACATCGCCTCGCTGGGCATCTATCCGGCGGTCGACCCGCTGGACTCGACCAGCCGCCAGATCGACCCCAACGTGATCGGCGAGGAGCACTACAACACCACCCGCGCGGTGCAGGGCATCCTGCAGCGCTACAAGGAACTGCGCGACATCATCGCGATCCTCGGCATGGACGAACTCTCGCCCGAGGACAAGCTGACCGTGGCGCGGGCGCGCAAGATCCAGCGCTTCCTGTCGCAGCCCTTCCACGTCGCCGAGGTGTTCACCGGCTCGCCGGGCAAGTACGTGCCGCTGAAGGAGACCATCCGCGGCTTCAAGATGATCGTGGCCGGCGAATGCGACGCGCTGCCCGAGCAGGCCTTCTACATGGTCGGCACCATCGACGAAGCCTTCGAGAAGGCCAAGAAGCTGAACTGAGCGACGGCCGCAGGGTTCGCCCCTGCGCCGCCGCCTGCCCTGCGGAGTGGTGATGAAAACCTTTCAAATCGATGTGGTCAGTGCCGAAGAGCTGATCTATACCGGGCAGGCGCGCTTCGTGGCGCTTCCCGGCGAGGCCGGCGAACTGGGCATCCTCGCCGGGCATACCCCGCTGATCACCCGCATCCGGCCGGGCGCGGTGCGCATCGAGCGCCCCGACGGCGCGAGTACCGAGGAGGACTTCGTGTTCGTCGCCGGTGGGGTGCTGGAAGTGCAGCCGGGACACGTCACGGTGCTGGCCGATACCGCGATCCGCGGCAAGGACCTCGACGAGGCCAAGGCCCAGGAGGCCCTCAAGCTGGCGCAGGAAAACCGCGCCCACGCCAAGGAAACCCAGGACATCGCGGTGGTCGAGGGCGAACTGGCGATGCTGGCCGCGCAACTGGCGGCGATCCGCCGCATGCGGGGCAAGATCCACTGACCCGTCCGCGGCACGCGCGAGCGTGCCGCCTCGCTTGTGTAGCATCACGGCAGGAACCTCGTGCCCTGCCGATGCCAGCCGCCCCCGCCACCCGCAGCGCAGCGCGCGCCAGCAGCCACCGCCGCGGCGCGGCGGCCGGCGCGCTGGCGACGGCGCTGCTGCTGGCCGGCTGCGCCAGCAGCCCGCCGCGCCGCGGTCCCGTTTCCGCTCAGCCCCCGCTGAACGCATCCAGCGGCTGCTTCGCGCCGCCGCCCAACCTGCGCGCCGCCTACAACCGCGACTACACGGTGCTGGGCCGCACCTATGCGCCGCTGCGCAGCGCGTCGGGCTACGACGTCGACGGCACCGCCTCCTGGTATGGCTGGGAGTCCGGCGCGACGACCTCGATGGGAACCCGTTTCAACCCCCGCGCGTTCACCGCCGCCAGCCGGGTGCTGCCGCTGCCCACCTGCGTCGAGGTGACCAACCTGCGCAACGGCCGCAGCGCCCTCGTGCTGGTCGACGACCGCGGACCCTTTGTCGACAGCCGGGTGATGGACCTGTCCTACGGGGCGGCGAAGGCGCTGGGTGTGGTCGCCACCGGCACCGCACCGGTGCGCATCGTCGCACTCGCCGCCGACACCCTGCAGACCTCGCCCGGCCCCGTGGCGGCGCCGCCGCCGCCGCTGCCCGCCGCCGCCGCCCCGCAGACCCGCTTCCCGCGAGCGCCCGCGCCGAGCGTGGCTTCGGCGCCGCCGCCGGCCGGCAGCGCGGCCGCGCCACCGGCGATGCAGATGACCCCGCTGCCGGCACTGGCGCCGGCCCCGCAGCCCTCGGCAGCCCCGCAGCCCGCACCGGCCCCGCAGCCCGCTCCGCCGGCCAGCAGCGCCAGCGCATCGCTGTCCGACTGGCTGGCGCAGCAGCAGGCGGCCGCTTCGGCCGCGCTGGCCGCCCAGGCTCCGGCTCCGGGTGAGGCCCAGGCTCCGGCCCAGGCCCAGGCCCCGGCCCCGGCTCCGGCCAGCTCGGCCGCGTCGCCACCCGCGGCGCTGGCACCGATGCCCGGCGGCGCCGCGCAGACCTACGTGCAGACCGGCGCCTTCACCATCGAGGGCAATGCACGCCAGGAGGCCAGCCGGCTGCAACGCGCCGGCGTCGGCCCGGTGGAAGTCGTGCCCGGCTTTGTGCGCGGCCGCACCTGGTACAAGGTACAGATCGGCCCGCTGCCCGGCAGCGGCAACGAGCCCGGGCTGCGCAGCCGTCTCGCCGCGCTCGGGCTGCGCGACTACACCTTCGTGCACCAATAGCCCGACCGGCGCGGCGTTCAGCCACGGCGGAGCAGGCACGCGCGCAGGAAGCGCGCGCGCTCGACGCCGCGCAACCCCCGCCAGCGTGCCTGGGTATTGCAGAACACCATGCGCTGCTGCTGGCGCCCGGCCCGCCGGCGCGGCGCAGCTCGCGCGCCATGCAGCGGGCCCAGGCATTGCGGCGACTGCGCCAGCCGGCGCGCGGCCTGGCCGTCCGGCAGCGGACATTCAGGGCGCGGTCGCACCGGGAAACTGGCGGCGCCGGCCGGGCTCGCCGCCAGCAGGCCCAGCCAGCAGGCGAGCAGCCAGCGCTCGAGCATCGGCAGACAGGTCATGGCGATCACGGCCGGCCCGCGCGAGCGGGCCGGACAAGCGCGGCGGGTGCGCGGGGGGCATCTTAGAATGGCCTGCTTTGCCCCTGCCGCGGACGGCCTTCGCGGCAGCGCGAGCCCGCACCGCCCGGGCCACCTTGCCAACGCCCAGTCCATCATGCGCGAATTCCTTCTCCGGCTGAACGACACCCTGGCAGCGGCCGCCGCGCAACTGCTGCCGCCGGGCCAGGAACTGGGGGCCGCGACCCTGCTGGAGCGGCCGAAGGCCGCCGGACACGGCGACTTCAGCTGCACCCTGGCGCTGCAACTGGCCAAGCGCGCCGCCCGGCCGCCGCGCGAGATCGGCCAGACGCTGCTCGCCGCGGTGCGTGCCGATGACCGGCTCGCCCAGGGCCTGCAGGCCGCCGAGGTGGCCGGCCCGGGCTTTGTCAACTTCACGCTGGCGCCCGCGCTGAAGCGGCAGGTCGTCGAGCAGGTGCTCGCGCAGCGCGAGGCCTACGGCCGGGTCGCCACCGACCCGGCGCGCCGGGTACTGGTGGAATTCGTGTCGGCCAACCCCACCGGGCCGCTGCATGTCGGCCACGGCCGCCAGGGCGCGCTGGGCGACACCATCGCCGCGCTGCTGGACAGCCAGGGTTGGGCGGTGACCCGCGAGTTCTACTACAACGACGCCGGCGTGCAGATCGCCAACCTGGCGCGGTCGGTGCAGGCGCGAGCCCGCGGCATGGCGCCCGGGGACCCCGGCTGGCCCGAGGGGGCCTACAACGGCGGCTACATCGCCGACATCGCTCGCGACTACCTGGCGCGCGCCACGGTGCGCGCCGCCGACGGCCAGGCGGTGCGCGCGAGCGGCGAGGTCGAGGACCTGGAGGCCATCCGCAGCTTCGCGGTGGCCTACCTGCGGCGCGAGCAGGACATCGACCTCAAGGCCTTCGGCATCGCCTTCGACCACTACTACCTGGAATCCAGCCTGTACAGCGACGGGCGCGTGCAGCAGGCGGTGCACGCGCTGGTCACCGCCGGTCATACCTACGAGGCCGACGGCGCGCTGTGGCTGCGCACCACCGGCTTCGGCGACGACAAGGACCGGGTGATGCGCAAGTCCGACGGCAGCTACACCTATTTCGTCCCCGACGTCGCCTACCACCTGGCGAAATGGGAGCGCGGCTTCCACCACGCGATCAACATCCAGGGCTCCGACCACCACGGCACCATCGCCCGGGTGCGCGCCGGGCTGCGCGCGGCCGAGCCGGCGATCCCGGCCGACTATCCGCGCTACGTGCTGCACAAGATGGTCACCGTGATGCGCGGCGGCGAGGAGGTGAAGATCTCCAAGCGCGCCGGCAGCTACGTCACGCTGCGCGACCTGGTCGAATGGTCGGGCGGGGTGCGCGAGGGCCAGCCCGACGACGAGCGCGACGCCGCGCTGCGCCGCGGCCGCGACGCCGTGCGCTTCTTCCTGGTGTCGCGCAAGGCCGACACCGACTTCGTGTTCGACGTCGACCTGGCGCTGGCGCAAAGCGACGACAACCCGGTGTACTACGTGCAATACGCCCACGCCCGCATCTGCTCGGTGCTGGCGCAATGGGCCGAGCGCGACGGCGGCGACGAGCGCGAACTCCCCGGCTGCGACCTTTCCCCGCTCGGGCAGGGCCGCGAGCTCGATCTGATGATGCTGCTGGCCCGCTACCCCGAGATGCTGCGCCAGGCCACCGACGACCTCAGTCCGCACGACGTGGCCTTCTATCTGCGCGAGCTGGCCGCCGCGGTGCACGGCTACTACAACGCCGAGCGGGTGCTGGTCGACGACCCCGGGCTCAAGCGCGCGCGCCTGGCACTGCTGCTGGCGGCGCGCCAGGTGTTGCACAATGCCCTGAGCGTGCTGGGGGTCAGCAGCCCGCAGCGCATGTGAGCAGCACGCGCGACGCAACCGCTGCCAGCCGGCCCGCAAGCCTTCGACGACACACCATGCCCTTCGCCCAACGCCCTCTTCCCATCCCGCGCGCGCAGCGCGGCGGCACCCTGCTCGGGGTCATCATCGGCCTGGTGCTGGGCCTGGCGATCGCGCTGGCCGCGGCGACCTACCTGAACCGCGCCGCGCTGCCGTTCATGAACCGCTACCAGCAGCGCCCGGTCAGCGCGGCCTCGCAGGCGGCGAACTGGAAGCCCAACGCCGGCATCAGCGGCGGCGCGGTCCCGCCGGCGGCGGTCGCCGGGGGCAACAGCGTGGGCCGGGTCGCCAGCGCCCCGCTGTCGCCCAAGGCGATCGAGTCGCTGGCCGTACCCGCCAGCGGAGTGCTGGGCGCGCAGGGCGCGACCCGCGGCGGCGGGGTCGCGCCGACCCTGACGCCGGCTCCGGCAAGCTCGGCGGGCTCTGCCGCGACCCCCGGCGTGCAGTACATTGTGCAGATCGGCGCTTATGCCCACCGCAGCGATGCCGAGTCCCAGCGCGCCAGGGTCGCGCTGACCGGCCTCGAAGCCCATCTCGACGAGCGAGTCGTCGGCGGTCGCACGTTGTGGAGGGTGCGCGTCGGTCCGTACGCGAACTCCCAGCAGGCCGACGCGGCGCAACGCACGTTGAACCAGCACGGAATCGGTTCGGCCGTGGTTCGCATCGGCCCGTAAGGCTTTGTTGCGTTTGCGGCTGTAACCGCGGTCTGCCCGGTGAACGGCCGGTACGTTCATTTCCCCAAGAAGTGAAAGGAAGAAACATGATCCGTTGGTTGCTTCGCATCGCCTCCACTGCCCTGCTGGGCTTCGCGGTCGGCGCGCATGCCGGCGTGCCCACGCTGACCCAGGGGCAGGGCTACCAGAAGCTGGCCGTGCAGCAGCCGGTGAGCCCGCGAGACAAGATCGTGGTCACCGAATTCTTCTGGTACAACTGCCCGCACTGCGCGGCGATGGAGCCGCTGCTCGAGGCGTGGGCGAAGAAGCTGCCGTCCGATGTCGTGCTCGAGCGGGTGCCGGTGGCCTTCGCGCCGCAGTTCGTCGACCAGCAGAAGCTCTATTACGCGCTGAAGGCGCTGGGCAAGGTGAACCAGCTGCAAGGGGCGATCTTCGACGCCATCCACCAGCAGCACATCCTGCTGATGACTTCGCGCCAGATGGCCGACTGGGTGGCCGCGCACGGCGTGTCCAAGCAGGCCTTCCTGAGCGCCTTCAACTCCTTCGGCGTGCAGATGGACGCCAAGCGCGCCACGCAGATGGTCAGCGACTACCAGATCGACGGCGTGCCCACGCTGGCCGTGCAGGGTCGCTACACGGTGTCGGCGTCGAACCCCCAGACCCCGGACAACCCCTCGGTGCTGGCGGCCGCCAGCTATCTGATCGGCAAGGTCCGCGCCGAAATGGCCAGCGGCTCCAAGCACTGATCCAGGCGGCGCGGCGCCGGCCGCGGCCACCCGACCGAGCCCGCCGCTGGCGGGCTTTTTTGTCCCTGCACGCCCCGGCGTGCCTACAATGCGCGTCATGGAAGCAAAGTTCGTGCCCAAGCCCCAGGCGTCGACCCTGCTGCGAGCGGCCGCCGCGCTGCTGGCGGCCGCGCTGTTCGGCGGCCTGCCCTGCGCGCAGGCGCTGCAGTCGGACCGCGCCCAGCCCCTGCTGGTCGACGCCGGAGCGATGCATTACGACGACATCGCCCAGGCCACGGTGTTCACCGGCAACGTGGTGCTGACCAAGGGCTCGCTGGTGCTGCATGCCGACAAGGTCGAGGTGCACCAGCGCGCCGACGGCTACGACGACGCGACCGCCTACGGCAGCGCAAGCCGGCCGGCGACCTTCGACCAGACGCTGGACGCCCCCGCCGGGCAGCCGCAGCCCACCGTGCATGGCAGCGCGCTGCAACTGCACTACAACGGGCGCAGCGACGTGATCACCCTCACCGGCCAGGCGCTGCTCGAGCGCTACCTGGACGGCCGCCTGAGCGACCGCGCGCAGGGCGCGGTGATCACCTACGACGACATCACCGATGTGTTCACGGTGCAGGCGGGCAAGGCGGGAGCGAATCCGTCCAACCCCCACGGACGGGTGAAGGTGATGCTGTCGCCGCGCGCGCCGCTTCCGGGAAGCTCGGCTGCCGCCGGGCACGGCCCCCGCCTGCGCAGCTCCAGCGGGCTGAAGGCGCGATGACCGACTCCAGCCTGCAACCGGCCGAGGCCGCCGCGCCGGCCGGCGAACACCGGCACGCCGGGCTGCTCAGCGTGCGGCGGCTGCAAAAGCGTTACGGCGGCCGCAGCGTGGTGCGAGACGTCAGCTTCGAGGTGCGCAGCGGGGAAGTGGTCGGGCTGCTCGGGCCGAACGGCGCCGGCAAGACGACCTCCTTCTACATGATCGTCGGCCTGGTGCGGGCCGACGCGGGAGAGATCCACCTCGACGGTCGCGACATCACCCAGCTGCCGATGTACCGCCGCGCCCGCCTCGGGCTGTCGTACCTGCCGCAGGAAGCCTCGATCTTTCGCGGCTTGACGGCCGCCGAGAACGTGCGCGCGGTGCTCGAGCTGCAGCGCGACCGCGAGGGCCGCCCGCTGAGCCGCGAAACCATCGAGCAGCGGCTCAGCCAGCTGCTGCGCGAACTCCACGTCGAGCACCTGGCCGACACCCGAGCGCCCGCGCTGTCCGGGGGCGAGCGCAGGAGGGTGGAAATCGCCCGCGCGCTCGCGACCGATCCGCAGTTCATCCTGCTCGACGAACCCTTCGCCGGGGTCGACCCGATCGCGGTGATCGAGATCCAGCGCATCGTGCAGTTCCTCAAATCGCGCGGAATCGGCGTGCTGATCACCGATCACAACGTGCGCGAGACCCTGGGCATCTGCGACCACGCCTGCATCATCAGCGAGGGCAGCGTGCTGACCGTCGGGCGACCGCAGGAGATCGTCGAGAACCCCGCGGTGCGCAAGGTGTACCTGGGAGAGAGCTTCCGGCTCTGAGATCACGGTGATGAAGCAGTCGTTGAACCTGAGGTTGTCGCAGCACCTGGCGCTGACGCCCCAGCTGCAGCAATCCATCCGCCTGCTGCAGCTGTCCACCGTGGAGCTGCAGCAGGAAGTCGAGCAGATGCTCGAACTCAACCCCTTCCTGGAACCCGACGACGACGCCGGCGGGGCCGGCGTCGAGCAGGCCGCGCCGGACGCCCCCGGCAACGCCCAGGCCGGCGAGGCCGCGCCGGCGTCGCCGGCGGAGGCGGCGCGCGCCACGGCTGGCGAAGCGGCCGCGACCGCGGGCGAGGGCGAGGCGGCCGAGGCGGCGCCCGAACTGCGACTCGACGCCGAGGACTGGCGCGAGGGCGCGCACAGCGCCGATCCCGCCGAGACCGAGCAGGCCAGCGACAGCGCCGACTGGGGCGACGCCGCGGGCGGGGGCCGCCAGGGCGGCGGCGAAGGCGACGACGAGTTCGACCCGCTGGGCCTGGCCCATGCCGCCCAGGACCTGCGCGCCCACCTGCGGCTGCAGCTGGCCGGCTGCAGCCTGTCGGCGCAGGACCGCGCCGCCGCCGAGGCGATCATCGATTCCCTCGACGACGACGGCTACCTGCCGGAGCAACCCGAGCAGCTCGCCGCCGAACTGGCGCCCCACGGCGACGCCCAGGACGTCGAGGCGCTGGCCCACGCGCTGCGCGTGGGCCAGCGGCTGGTGCAGAGCTTCGACCCCGCCGGGGTCGGCGCCGGCAACCTGGCCGAGTGCATGCGCCTGCAGTTGCTGCGCCAGCCGGCCAGCGACGCCGGGCGGCTGGCGCTGGAACTGTGCACCCCCGAACGCCTCGAATGGCTGTCGCGACGCGACTGGAAGCGCCTTGCGCGCGCGTTGCACGCCGATGAGGCCGCGCTGCGCGCGGCGCAGCAGGTCATCGCCCGGCTCGACCCCCGCCCCGGCGCGCGCTTCGCCGCGCAGGCCGCGCAAAGCGTGGTCCCCGACGTCATCGCGCAGCGCGTGGGAAAGCGCTGGCGCGCGGTGCTCAACCCGGATGTGCTGCCGAAGCTGCGCATCCACTCCCTCTACGCCGAACTGCTGCGACGCGCCCGCGACGGCGGCGGACTGTCCGGCCAACTGCAGGAGGCGCGCTGGTTCGTGCGCAACGTGCAGCAGCGCTTCGAGACCATCGAGCGTGTCGCGCAGGCGGTGGTGGAGCGCCAGCAGGCGTTTTTCACCGAAGGCGAACTCGGCATGCGACCGCTGGTGCTGCGGGAGATCGCCGACGAACTCGGGTTGCACGAATCGACCATTTCCCGGGTCACGACACAGAAGTACATGCTCACTCCGCACGGCACTTTCGAGCTCAAGTATTTCTTCGGCTCGGGGCTGGCCACCGACAGCGGCGCCAGCGCCTCCAGCACCGCGGTGCGGGCGCTGATCCGCGCGATGGTGCAGCAGGAGAACCCGGCCAGCCCGCTGTCGGACGGGGAGATCGCCGAACGCCTGGCGGCGCAGGGAATCAGCGTGGCGCGGCGCACCGTGGCGAAATACCGCGAAGCCCTGCGCATCCCGCCGACCACCCAGCGCAAGGTGGTCTGAGCCGGTGTGGATGGATCGGCGCGTCAGCCCGCGCCGCCGCGTATGCGCCGCACCAGCGCGGTGGTCGAGCGCCCGCCCACCAGCGGCAGCGCCTGCGCGCTGCCGCCCCAGGAGCGCACCAGCGCGGCCTCGGGCAGGCTGTCGACCGCGTAGTCGCCGCCCTTGACGTAGATGTCGGGGCGGACCTGCTCGAGCAGGCGCAGCGGCGTGCCTTCGTCGAACAGCACCACCAGGTCGACGCTGTGCAGGCCGGCCAGCACCAGCGCCCGGTCCTGCTCGGGGTTCAGCGGGCGCTCGGGCCCCTTGCCCAGGCCGCGCGCCGAGGCGTCGGAGTTCAGCCCGACGACCAGGCTGGCGCCCAGCGCGCGCGCCTGCGCGAGGTAGGTCACATGCCCGCGGTGCAGGATGTCGAACACCCCGTTGGTGAACACCAGCGGGCGCGGCAGCCGCGCCAGCGCAGCCTGCAACTGCTCGCGCCGGCACAGCTTGCGCTGCAGCGCCGGCGGCACTGCGGGCGACTGCGGGGCGCTCTCGGATGGCATGTCGTCGATTGTCGCACGGCCGTACACTTTCGCTGGCGGCGCAGGGCCTCGCAAAAGCGGGCCCGAATGGAACAAACGGTACCATAGAACCGTTTTTGCGCAACGCAACACCCGCAACCCCCCGGATCCCCATGGCCGATTCATCCCTCAGCTCGCGCCTGCGCGCGCAATCCTGCGGCATCGCCGCCCAACTGCGCATCGGGCTCGACCCGATGGTGCCGATGCTGCTGGTCGGCGCACTGGTCGGCTTCGTCAGCGCGCTGGCCGTGGAGGGCTTCCGGCAGTCGATGTACCTGATCATGAGCCTGTACACCCACGGCGAGCACCTGGTCGCCGCGGCCGAGGGCCTGCCGCTGTGGGAGCGCGCGTTGATCCCGCCGCTGGCGGCGGTCTGCGGCGGGCTGATGATGTGGGCGGGCCAGCGCTGGATCCGGCGCCCGCGCGGCCCCGAGTACATGGAGGCGGTGCGGGTGGGCGACGGCCAGCTGCCGATGGCGCCCAACCTGGTCCGCACCGGTTCCTCGCTGGTCGCGGTCAGCGGCGGCATCACCATCGGCCGCGAGGGCACGATGATCCAGTTCGCCGCGCTGGTGTCCTCGATCATCGGACGCATCGGCCGCGCCGACACCGCGCACCAGCGGCTGATCGTCGCGTGCGGGGCGGCGGCCGGCTTTGCCAGCGCCTACCACGCGCCGATCGCCGGCACGATGTTCGTCGCCGAGATCATCCTCGGCGGTCTGCAGTTGCGCGAGATCGCCGCGGTGCTGGTGTCGGCGATCATCGGCGAGCTGACCACCCAGAGCCTGTTCGCCACCGGTCCGCTGTACCTGGCGCACGCGGTGCCGCCGGTGCATTTCATCGACCTGCTCGACGCCTCGCTGCTGGGCCTGCTGGCCGGCCTGCTCGGGCCGCTGTTCCTGTGGCTGCTCGACACCTCGCGGCGAGCCTGGCAGGCGCGGATCAACTGGCTGCCGCTGCGCATGGGGCTGGCCGGGGTGCTGATCGGCGCGCTGTCGATGATCCGCCCCGAAGTCTGGGGCAACGGCTACAGCGTCGTGCAGTCGCTGCTGGTCGACCACTGGGCCGTGGGGGCGCTGGCCGCGGTGTTCCTGCTGCGTCTGGTCGCGGTCACCGCGGCCAGCGCGGCGGGAATCCCGGGTGGCGTGCTGACCCCGACGCTGGCGCTGGGGGGCATCCTCGGCCTGATGGTGTCGCACGTGTTCCTGATCCCCGACGCCAGCCATTCGCAGGCGCTGTGGACCCTGGTGGGCATGGGCAGCCTGCTGGCGGCCACCACCCACGCGCCGGCGATGTCGGCGATCATGATGTTCGAGGTCACCCGCAACTACAACGTGGTGATGGCGACCATGCCGGCCTGTGTGATCGCCTCGGTGATCGGCAGCCTGCTGCGCCACCGCTCGGTCTACGCCGAGGCCCTCGGGCTGCGCGAGGAGCCCGAGGAACTGGGCCGCCAGGCGGCCGAGCACGCCTCCGGCCGGGCGGGCGGGGACGCCGCCGAAGGGGCCGGGGCGACGGCCGCCGCCGGGCCCCGCTGAACCCCCGGAAGGGCCTTCGACAAGCCGCGCGCTCGCGACGGCTTGTCGACCTTTTAGTGACAGTTCGCGTGAATTGCTGGCCCATTCGACCAGAAAGGCCGGGTGTTCGGCCCATTCTTGCGGGTCGCGCGGCGGCCTCGCGGCAGCGCCGCCGGGGCCTTCCCGCAGCGGCTTGATTTTGCTACGCGGCGGGCGCACACTGGCATCGCCGGGTCGCGCGCGGGCCGCGCGGCGCGCCCCGACGGCCTGCTGCGCCGGCGTCGAGGGCTACCGGTAAGGACCTGCAACAACTGTTGTCATACGAATCAGGAGGGATTGATGAACCTGACCATCAGCGGCCATCACATGGAAGTCACCCCGGCGCTGCGCAGCTACGTCGAATCCAAGCTGCACCGCGTGACCCGTCATTCCGACCAGCTGATCAGTGTCAACGTGCTGCTGTCGGTGGAAAAGCAGAAGGAAAAGGAACGCCGGCAACGGGCCGAATGCAATCTGCAGCTCAAAGGACGCAACATCTTCGCCGAAAGCCAGGACCAGGACCTGTACGCCGCCATCGACGAACTCGTCGACAAGCTCGACCGCCAGGTGGTCGAGCACAAGAACCGCACGCGGGCCCACCAGGCCGTTGCGGGCAAGCATCTGGCCGCCTCCTGAGCCAGTGCACCGGGGGGCCGGCGGCGGCTGGCACGCCCGCCCACCCTCCCGGTCCACCCGGTCCACCCGGTCCACCCGATCCACCCCATCCACCCCATCCACGAATTGCCCGCGGGTCTTCGCCCCGCCGCACGACTGCCGATACACTGAGCCTGCACGCAAGCGGTGCCTGGACCCCGCCCGGCGGGCAGCCCGCACGGGCGGGCTGCCGTCGACGGCGAGCCGGCCTGCGCATGCGTACTCCGCAACCCACGTCAGCACGGAAACCGATGCCATGAATCCCCTGGCCCAGATCCTGCCGCTGGCCCATGTCCAGGTGAATGTCGAGGCCAGCAGCAAGAAGCGGGCCTTCGAGTTCGCCGGGCTGCTGTTCGAGAACCATCTGGGGCTCGCGCGCTCGGTGGTCACCGACAACCTGTTCGCCCGCGAGCGCATGGGCTCGACCGGCCTCGGCCAGGGCGTGGCGATACCCCATGGCCGCATCAAGGGCCTGAAACAGCCCAGCGCCGCACTGGTGCGACTGGCCGCGGCGGTGCCCTTCGAGGCGCCCGACAACCAGCCGGTGCAACTGCTGGTGTTCCTGCTGGTTCCCGAGGCGGCGTCGGCCAAGCACCTGGAACTGTTGTCGGTGATCGCCGAGATGCTGTCCGACGACGCGTTCCGCCAGCGCATGCTCGACGCCGCCGACGCCCAGGCCCTGCATCGCCTGGTGCACGACTGGGCGACCCTGCAGCATGCGGCCTGAGCGCGTCCCGGCCGCCCGCGCCCCGGCCCGCCCGCGTTGAAAGCCGCCACCCTCTCCGCCGACCGGCTGTTCGAGGCCAACGCCGCGCTGCTCAAGTGGCGCTGGGTGGCCGGCCAGAGCCATCCCGAAAGGCGCTTCGACGACGCCGCGGTGCAAGGCGCAGCGTCGGGCGCCGACCTCGTCGGCTACCTGAACTACATCCACCCGTACCGGGTGCAGATCCTCGGCTGGCGCGAGGTGCATTACCTGATGCACGCCGACGAGGCCGACAGCGGTCGGCGGGTGCGCAGGGTGATCGGGCTGGGGCCGCCGGCGCTGGTCATCGCCGACGGTCAGGAGCCGCCGCCGCCGCTGCTCAGGACCTGCGACGACGCCGGCATCCCGGTGTTCGTCACCGAGGAGCCCGCGGCCTTTGTCATCGACGTGCTGCGCACCTACCTGGGCAAGCTGTTCGCCAACCGCACCACGCTGCACGGGGTGTTCATGGACATCCTCGGCCTGGGCGTGCTGATCACCGGCGAATCCGGGCTGGGCAAGAGCGAACTCGGGCTGGAACTCATCTCCCGCGGCCACGGCCTGGTCGCCGACGACTGCGTCGAGTTGCTGCGGGTGACCCAGAGCACCATCGAAGGCCAGTGCCCGCCGCTGCTGCAGAACCTGCTGGAGGTGCGGGGGATCGGCATCCTCGATATCCGCACCATCTTCGGGGAGACCGCGGTCAGGCGCAAGATGCGCCTGCGGCTGATCGTGCATCTGGTTCGCCGCGACACCCAGGATTCGGACTTCGAGCGCCTGCCCAGCGGCAATGTGCGTCAGGACGTGCTCGGGGTGTCGATCCGCAAGGTGCTGATCCCGGTGGAGGCGGGCCGCAACCTGGCGGTGCTGGTCGAGGCCGCGGTGCGCAACACCATCCTGCAACTGCGGGGGATCGACACCTTCAAGGAATTCCAGGAGCGCCAGCGCCAGGCCATGCTCGACGGGGGCGACGACTGAACGCCCGCGCGGCGCAGCCCTCAGCCGCCGGTGCTGCGCGGGCGGAAGGGGCAGTCCTCGCGGGTGCAGTTGGCGTACAGCGCCAGCGAGTGGTCCTGCAACGCGAAGCCCCGCTCGGCGGCGATGTTGCGCTGGCGGCGCTCGATCTCGGCGTCGACGAACTCCTCGACGCGCCCGCAGTCCAGGCACAGCAGGTGATCGTGGTGCTTGCCCTCGTTGATCTCGAACATCGCCTTGCCGGACTCGAAATGGGTGCGCGACAGGATTCCGGCCTGCTCGAACTGGGTGAGTACCCGGTACACCGTGGCCAGCCCGATGTCCCGCGTGTTGTCGTTGAGCAGCTCGCGGTAGACGTCCTCGGCGGTCATGTGGCGCAGCGCTCCCTTCTGGAAGATTTCCAGAATCCTCAGGCGTGGCTGGGTGACCTTCAGCCCCGTGCTGCGCAAGCCTTGGGCGTTCGAAACCGTCATGGGGGCGGGGGGTGTTTAGAATCCGCATGATAGTTCAGCCCTCCCCAGCGCCCAAGCCGCCTTGCGGCGGTCGCGCGAACCGGTGCCGACCGGTTGCCGCGCGCCTCACATCCCTGATCGCAATGCCCCTGTCGTCCATGTTGGAACACCGAGCCGCGCGCCTCGCCCTCGGCTGCGCGCTGGGGCTGCTGGCCTTGGCGACGCTGGGCGCCTGCAGCACGCAAACGCAGCGGCGCGACCTGACGAGCCTGTTCAAGCCCTACCGCATCGACGTCATCCAGGGCAATTTCGTGTCGCGCGAAATGGCCGCGGAGCTGCACCCGGGGATGACCAAGGCGCAGGTGCGCAACATCCTGGGAACGCCTCTGCTGGAGGACGTGTTCCACGCCGACCGCTGGGAGTATGTGTTCAGCCTGCGCCAGGGCTACCAGCCGCCGATCGTCCGCCGCTTCACCGTGGTGTTCGACAAGCAGGGCCGGCTGCTGCGCACCCAGGGCGACCCGCTGCCCTCGGAGGACCAGTTCGTCGCCCAGATCGACGCGCTGCACGATGGCAGCAAGGAACCCAAGCTGACCCGCGCGCAACTGCAGGCGCAGATCTCCGCCGCGCAGAAGAAGCTCGCTGCGCGCAAGCCGGCGCACGCCGCGTCCGCGGCGGGCCCGCTGAGCGTGGTCGCGCCGCCTGCGGAAATCGACAAGCTGCGCGCGCTGGCCGCACGCGACGACCAGCAGGTGCTGCAACCGCCCGCGTCGCAGCCGCAGATCTCGCTGCTGCCGCAGGCCGGCGGGCAATGACGGCGGCAGGCGGGGCTCGCCGATGACCACCTGGGGCAGACCATCGTGAGCCAGCCGTACCGCATCGCGATCGCAGGCTGTGGCGGCCGCATGGGCCGCATGCTGATCGAGGCCGTGGCCGCGGCCCCCGACTGCCGGCTGGCCGGCGCGCTGGCCCGCGCAGGCTCGCCGCTGCTCGGGCAGGATGCCGGAGCCGCGCTGGGGCTGCGAACCGGGGTGCCGGTGGTGGCCGAGCCCGGGCAGGCGCTGCGCGACAGCGCGTTCCTGATCGACTTCACCCGCCCCGAGGCGACGCTGGCGAACCTGCGCGCCTGCGTGGCCGCCGGCGTCGCGATGGTCATCGGCACCACCGGCTTCGACGCCGAGGGCCTGCTGCGCATCGCCGACGCGGCGCGCCACATCCCGCTGGTGTTCTCGCCCAACATGAGCGTCGGGGTCAACGTGGTGCTCAAGCTGCTCGAGCAGGCCGGGCGTGCGCTCGGCTCGGGTTTCGACATCGAGGTCATCGAGGCCCACCATCGCCACAAGGTCGACGCCCCGTCGGGCACCGCGCTGAAGATGGGCGAGGTGGTCGCGCGCGCCGCCGGACGCGACTGGCCGGGCGACGCCGTGTGGGCGCGCCACGGCCACACGGGAGCGCGCGCCGCCGGGTCGATCGGCTTCGCGGTGGTGCGCGGCGGCGACATCGTCGGCGACCACACGGTGCTGTTCGCCGGCACCGGCGAAAGGGTCGAGATCACCCACAAGTCGAGCAGCCGCGCCACCTACGCCGAAGGCAGCCTGCGCGCGGTGCGCTTTCTCGACGGCCGCTCCCCCGGGCTGTACGACATGCACGACGTGCTCGGCCTGAAGGACTGAATCCGCGCCTGCGGCCCGACCGACATGCAGTCCGGCTGGACATCCTGGCTCCAGGGCGACCCGCTGATGCAGGCGGTGGCGCTGCTGCTGCTGGCCATGTCGCTGTCGAGCTGGTTCGTGATCTTCTGGAAGACCGCGCTGCTCGCGCGCAGCGCGCGGCGCGTGCCGCGCGCCATCGCCGCCTTCTGGGCCGCGCCCAGCGCCGCGGCGGCGGCGCAGGCCGCGGCGGCGGCCGATCCCGACGGCCCTGCCGCCGCGCTGGCGGCCAGTTGCCTGGGCCTGGCCCGCGACCCGGGGCATGCCTGGCAGGCGCACGCCGACCGCGTGCGCCGCCAGTTGCGCGACAGCCTGGACGACGCCAGCCGTCGATTGCACGCCGGCCATGTGCTGCTGGCCAGCGTGGGCAGCACGGCGCCTTTCGTCGGGCTGTTCGGAACGGTCTGGGGAATCGAACACGCGCTGCTGGCCATGGCTGCCAGCCGCCAGCTGGGCATCGCCCAGGTCGCAGCGCCGGTGGGTGCGACCCTGGTCATGACCGCTGCCGGGCTGGCGGTGGCCATCCCGGCGGTGCTGGCCTACAACGCGCTGGGCAAGCGCGCTCGCGCGCTGGATTCGCAGCTCGAGGGGTTCGCCCTCGACCTGCAGCATCTGCTGGGGGCGGCCGGCGAGCAGCCGGCACAGCGCTGAGCATGAGCGCGCGCGGCCTGCGGCTGATCGGCGCGCCCACCGACGTCGGCGCCGGGGTGCGCGGCGCCTCGATGGGCCCGGAGGCGCTGCGCGTGGCCGGGCTGCTGCCCCAGCTGCGGGCCCTCGGGCTCGAGGTCCGCGACCGCGGCAACCTCGACGGCCCGGGCAACCCGGCGGGGTCCGCGCAGGACGGCTGGCGTCACCTGCCCGAGGTCCTGGCATGGTGTCGCGCGGTGCGCGACGCCACCGCGCAGGCGCTGCGCGAAGGGGATCTGCCGCTGCTGCTCGGCGGCGACCACAGCCTGGCCTTCGGCTCCGTCGCCGCGGTGGCCTCGCATTGCCGGGACGTCGGGCGCGAGCTGCGCGTGCTGTGGCTGGACGCGCATGCCGACTTCAACACCCGCGAGACCACGCCCAGCGGCAACCTGCACGGCATGGTGCTGGCCTGCCTGTGCGGCCAGGGGCCCGAGGAACTGCTGCAGCTGGCGTCGACCCGGCCGGTGCTGCGCGCCGGGCAGGTACGCCTGCTGGGGGTGCGCAGTGTCGACGAACTCGAGCGCCGCAGGGTGCTGCGCGAGGCGCTGCCGGTGCTGGACATGCGCGCCATCGACGAGACCGGGATGCGCCAGGCGATGCAACGCGTACTCGAGGGCATCGGCCCGCGCACCCACCTGCACCTGAGCCTGGACGTGGACTTCCTCGACCCCGAGACGGCGCCCGGCGTGGCCACCGCGGTGCGCGGCGGCCCGACGTGGCGGGAAGCGCAGCTGTGCATGGAAATGCTCGCCGATACCGGCTGCGTGGCGTCGGTCGACGTGGTCGAGCTGAACCCCGCGCTCGACATGCGCAACCGCAGCGCCGAGGCGCTGGTGGAACTGCTGCTCAGCCTGTTCGGCCGCTCGACCCTGCTGCGCCCGCCGGGCTAGCGCGGGCCCTGCGCGTCAGCGCGCGGCCCCGCGCAGCAACAGCAGCAGCGCGGCGGCGATCACCCCGACTCCGGCGAGCTCCGAAGCTCCCGGGCGCTCGCCCAGCCAGGCCCAGGCCATCAGCACGCCGGTGGTCGGGATCGCCAGGCTCGACAGCCCGGCCACGCCGGCCGGCAGGCGCTGCACCACATAGGACCACAGCGTCCACGCCAGCCCGCCGGAGAGCAGCACGTTGAAGCCCAGCGCTGCGACCATGCCGACGCCCCAGTGCACCGGCCGCTCGGGGACCACCAGCGCGAGCGCGCACAGCACCACGCCGCCGAGCAGCATCTGCCAGGCGGTCATGCGCAAGGCCGACAGCCCCTGCCCCTGGCGCAGGAACAGTCGCTTGCTCAGCACCGTCCCGGCGGCCCAGCCGATCCCGGCGACCACCGCCAGCGCGCCATTGGGCAAGTCGGCATGGCGCCCCCACGGCCGCAGCACCAGCAGCATGCCCAGCGCCGCCAGCGCGACGCTGGCCCATTGCGCGAGCCGCAGGCGCTCGTGCAGGAACATCCGGGCCATCAACAACGCCCAGAACGGCATGGTGTAGACCAGCAGCGCGGTCTGGCCGGCTCCGCCGCGGACCAGCGCCCATTGCGCCAGCGCGGTGAAGGCCGTGGTCTGGGTCAGCCCGACCGCCAGCGTCGGGCCCAGCGCCGGCGGGGCCAGGCTTTCGCCGCGCAGCAGCAGCACGATGAACAGCACCGCCGAAGCCCCGGCGTAGCGCATCGCGGAAAAATCGAAAGGCCCGCAATAGCGCATGGCCAGCTTCATCACGATCCAGTTGGAACTCCAGATCAGGGTCAGCAGCAGCAGCGCCAGCAGCGCGGCACCGGGTACGCCGCCGCGCGGCCGGGGAAGGGAGTTCATGGCGGGATCGTAGATCGGCGGCGGGCAACGCGCAGCCCGGAGTGACGCACCATTGTGGTGCATCCGTATCCCGGCACCGCACCAGGGTGATGCAGCGAACCACCGTGGTGCGTGCAGGCCCCGCCGGCCGCGGGCCGCGCACCCTATCGGCGCCATCCGCACGGTTTTGGAACATTTCTTGCTTCCTGACGGGGTCTGTCTTCCATCCCGGTGCATCCGCCCGCACGGAGTCCTCCGCCCATGCAAGCCCTGCAAACCAGCGCCAACGTGCTGTTCCTCCTTCTCGGCGCCATCCTGGTGCTGTTCATGCACGCCGGTTTCGCGTTCCTCGAACTCGGCACGGTGAGGCGCAAGAACCAGGTCAATGCCCTGGTGAAGATCCTCGCCGACTTCTCGGTCGCGACCCTGGCCTACTACTTCGTCGGCTACACCATCGCCTACGGCGTGAGCTTCCTGTCGCCGGCCGCGCACCTGGACCTCGACGACGGCCTGGAGCTGACGCGCTTTTTCTTCCTGCTGACCTTCGCCGCGGCGGTGCCCGCGATCATCTCGGGGGGCATCGCCGAGCGCGCCAAGTTCTACCCCCAGCTGCTGGCCACCGCGCTGATCGTCGGCGTGGTCTACCCGCTGTACGAGGGCGCGATGTGGGGCCAGCGCTTCGGCGTGCAGGCGTGGATGCGCGCGACCTTCGGCGCGCCCTTCCACGACTTCGCCGGCTCGATCGTGGTGCACGCGATGGGCGGCTGGATGGCGCTGCCCGCGGTGCTGCTGCTGGGCGCGCGCAGGGGGCGCTACCGCGACGGCCGGGTCAACCCGCATCCGCCGTCGAGCATCCCTTTCCTCGCGCTGGGCTCGTGGATCCTGGTCGTCGGCTGGTTCGGCTTCAATGTCATGAGCGCGCAAAGCGTCACCCACATTTCCGGGCTGGTGGCGGTCAACTCCCTGCTGGCGATGGTCGGTGGCACGCTGGCCGCGCTGTTCGCCGGGCGCAACGACCCCGGCTTTGTCTACAACGGTCCGCTGGCCGGCCTGGTCGCGGTTTGCGCCGGCTCCGATGTCATGCATCCGCTGGGCGCGCTGATCACCGGCGCGGTCGCCGGCTGGCTGTTCGTGCGCATGTTCACCCTGACCCAGAACCGGCTGCGCATCGACGACGTGCTGGGCGTGTGGCCGTTGCACGGGCTGTGCGGCACCTGGGGCGGAATCGCCGCCGGCATCTTCGGCCAGACCGCCCTCGGCGGCCTGGGCGGCGTCAGCCTGGGGGCGCAACTGCTGGGCACCGCGGCCGCCGTGGTCTGGGCGCTGCTCGGAGGCGTCGCGGTCTACGGCCTGCTCAAGCTCACGCTGGGCTTGCGGCTGGACGCCGAGGCCGAGTTCGACGGCGCCGACCTGTCGATCCACCAGATCACCTCGACCCCGGAACGCGAAGTCAGCTGGTGAGTCCGTGCCGGGGCCGCGAGCCGTCGGGGAAGTCCCGGGGCGGCCGGCGGCGACGCGGTGCACCGCAGTTTGCGACAATGCGCATGTACCCAGGAAAGCCCCGATGAGCCGTTCCGCCCCGAGCATCCACGACCTGATGACCGACCTAGGCGAGCGCGCGCGCGCCGCCTCGCGCCACATGGCGCGCGCCGGCACCGCCGACAAGGATCGCGCGCTGCTGGCGCTGGCGGCCATCCTGCGCGAGCAGCGCGCGGCGCTGCAGCAGGCCAACGAGCTGGACGTCGCGGCGGCGCGCCAGGGCGGGCTGCAGCCGGCCTTCGTCGACCGGCTGCTGCTCGGCGACAAGGTGCTCGAGCAGATGGCCGCCTCGTGCGAGCAGGTGGCCGCGCTGGCCGACCCGGTCGGCGAGATGACCGACCTGCGCCGCCGCCCGAGCGGCATCACGGTCGGCCGCATGCGCGTGCCGCTGGGGGTGTTCGGAATGATTTTCGAAAGCCGCCCGAATGTCACCATCGAAGCCGCCAGCCTGGCGATCAAGTCGGGCAACGCGGTGATCCTGCGCGGCGGCTCCGAGGCCATCCACAGCAACCGCGCGCTGGCCGGCCATGTGCGCCAGGCGCTGCGCCAGGCCGGGCTGCCGGAGGACGCCGTGCAACTGGTGCCGGTGACCGACCGCGCGGCGGTCGGCGAACTCATCGCGATGCCCCGCTACGTCGACGTGATCATCCCGCGCGGCGGCAAGGGCCTGATCGAGCGCATCAGCGCCGAGGCGCGCGTTCCGGTGATCAAGCACCTGGACGGCAACTGCCACGTCTACGTCGACCATCCGGTCGACCTGGACATGGCGGTGGCCGTCACCGACAACGCGAAGACCCAGCGCTACAGCCCGTGCAACGCCGCCGAGTCGCTGCTGGTCGCCGAGGCCAGCGAGGCGCGGTTCCTGCCGCTCATCGGCGCGGTGTTCGCCGCCAAGGGCGTGGAAATGCGCTGCTGCCCGCGAAGCCTGGCGCGGCTGGGCGGCGTGCCGCAAGCCGCACCGCTGCTGCGCGAGGCCAGCGACGAGGACTGGAGCACCGAGTACCTGGCGCCGATCATTTCGATCAAGGTGGTGGCCGACGTCGACGCGGCGATCGCCCACATCAACCGCTACGGCTCCCAGCACACCGACACGATCGTCACCACCGACCACCAGCATGCGATGCGCTTCCTGCGGGAGGTCGACTCGGCGGCCGTGATGATCAACGCTTCCACGCGGTTCAGCGACGGCTTCGAGTTCGGCCTGGGAGCGGAAATCGGCATTTCCACCGACAAGTTCCATGCCCGCGGCCCGGTCGGACTGGAAGGCCTGACCAGCCAGAAATGGGTGGTCCTGGGCGACGGCCAGTTGCGCCGCTGAATGCCGACTGCTGCCGACGAACGCCGCCGCACGCCGCCGCCCCCATCCCGATCCCCGTCCCTCCACCGGTCCCGCGCGATGCGCCATCCCGAGCACCACGAAGGCATCCTCAGCTTGCCCACCCTGCTGCGCGTGAGCTGTGCGCTGGGCAGCGGAATGGGCGTGGTCAGCGCGCTGCTCGCGCTGCTGGTGTACCGGCGGCAGGTCGAACTGGGCAGCGGCCTCGGGCTGCTGCTGGGCAGCGTGCTGTTCAACGCGCTGGCGCTGAGCTTCGCGACCCTGGTCGGCTACTGGCCGTATCGCGCGCTGGCCCGGCGACGGCGCTTCGGACTGCATCGACTGAGTGTTTTCCCGTTGCCGGCACCCTGAGGTCCGGCCCCCCGCCGCCGGCGGCGCCCGCGCCGCCTTGGCGAACCTGCACAGGCCGCCCAGACGGCCCACCCCGAGGAGCATCGATGAACCCACGTGACCGCATCCGCCTGCTGGGCGCCGGACTGGCCGGAGCCGGCGTCGCGCCGACCGCGCTGGCCCAGGCCGCGACCAAGCCCATTTCCAGCGCGCCATGGAAGGTGGTGATGCAGATCAGCGTCGACCTGCAGCAGGCCTACGAGGGGCTGATCAACATCCAGAACGTGCTCAAGCTCGACCCCGACATGAAGTTCACCGTGGTCGGCTACGGCAAGGCCATCCGCTTCTTGCTCAGCGGAGCGCGCGCGCCGACCGGCGCCGCCTTCTCCGGCATCATCGGCGGCCTGGCCAACCAGGGGGTTGAATTCAAGGCGTGCCAGAACACCCTGGACTTCCTGAAGATCCCCGCGAGCAAGCTGGTGCTCGCCGCCGGCACCGTTCCGGCGGGCGTCTACGAAATCATCCGCCTGCAAAGCCAGGGCTGGTACTACCTCAAGCCCTGAGCTGCGCTCGCCCTTGGCCGCCCCGACCCTGCGCGACTCCACCCCACCCGGCGCCGGCGCGCGCGCGCTGCGCCACGACCTGCTGGCCGCGGCAGCGCTGCTCGGCAGCGTGCTGCAGGGACAGTCGCTGGCTGCCGCGCTGCCGGAGCTGGCGGCCCGCCAGCGCTGGACTGCCGCCGAGCGTGCCGCGGCGCAGGCACTGGGATTCGAGGCACTGCGTGGCCTCGGGCGGGCCCGCGAGGTGCTGCGGCTGCTGCAGCCGCGCCGCATCAAGCCCGCGCAGCTGGAGCATCTGCTGCTGGTCGCGCTGGCGCTTCTGAGCCTGCCGCAGTCGCGGCCCTACGCCGACCACACGCTGGTGTTCGAGGCCGTGCAGGCCTGTGGCGAGCAGCCCCGGCTGGCGCACGCGCGCGGCCTGGTCAACGCGCTGCTGCGGCGCGCCCAGGCGCAGCGCGAGGAGCTGCTGCGGCAGGCGCTGCAGGTCGAGCAGGCGCGCCACAACCATCCCCCGTGGTGGATCGACGCCTGCCGGGCCGCGTGGCCGGACGACTGGCAGGCGATGCTCGAACTGGCCGCGCTGCCGCCGCCGATGACCCTGCGAGTCAACCGGCGCTGGGGCAGCCGTGAGCAATACCTGCAGCACCTGCGCGAGGCCGGGCTCGATGCCGTCGCCCCGCAGCAGCCCGGGCTCGAGCAGGCGCTGATCCTCGAGCGCGCGGTGCCGGTGCACCAGCTGCCGCTGTTCGAAAGCGGTGCGGTCAGCGTACAGGATGCGTCGGCCCAGCTGGCCGCCGGGCTGCTCGACGTCGCCGACGGCATGCGGGTGCTCGACGCCTGCGCCGCGCCCGGCGGCAAGACCGCGCACATCCTGGAACTCGCCGACTGTCGCTTGCTGGCGCTGGAGCGCGATCGCGAGCGCGCGCCGCGCATCGCCGACACCCTGCGCCGGCTGCGGCTGGCCGAGGCGCAGGTGCGGGTGGCCGACGCCGCGCAACCGCAGTCGTGGTGGGACGGCGCCGCCTTCGACCGCATCCTGCTCGACGCCCCGTGCAGCGCCAGCGGCATCAGCCGGCGCCACCCCGACATCCGCTGGCTGCGCCGCCGCGAGGACATCGACGCGCTGGCGGCCGCGCAGCGCGCGCTGCTGCGCGCGCTGTGGCCGCTGCTGCGCCCGGGCGGCCGGCTGCTGTACGCCACCTGCTCGGTGTTCCCGGCCGAGGGGCTGGAGCAGGCGCAAGACTTCCTGGCAGGCCACGGCGATGCGCTAGCATTGGTCGCTCCGGGGCAGATCCTGCCCGGCAGGTCGCCCGAGCGCGACGGCTTTTTCTACGCCCTGTTCGCCAAGCGTGCCGATGCTCCCGCATGAGTCCGTCGCAGGCCCCTGACCCGAAGCGCCGTTGCCTGCTGGCCGCGGCCGGGGCCGGCGCGGCCGGCGGGCTGTTGCAGGGTTGGGCGCCGGCCGCCGTCGCCGCGGCGGCCGCCACCGTGTACGCCCAGCCGCCGACCGTCGAGTTGCGGGCCGACGGCGCCTATGCCAGCGCCAGCGTGGTGTTCGCGCTGCCGATCCCGCTCGAAGACGCGCTGCGCCGCGGCATCCCGCTGTCCTTCCTGACCCGCCTGCGCGTCACCCAGGCGCGCTGGTGGTGGTTCGACTCGACCCTCGGCGAAGGCCACATGCTGACCCGGCTGGGCTACGAGCCGCTGCTCGACAAGTACCGCGTGTCCGCAGGGGCGCTGCGCACCACCTATTCCTCGCTCGACGAGGCGCTCGACCAGGTGCAGCACATCTCGCGCCTGAAGGTCGCCGATGCCTCGGTGCTGAAGGCCGGCCAGCGCTACGAGGTGGGCGGCAGCTTCGAGCTCGACCTGTCGCGACTGCCGCGACCCTTCCAGCTCAACGTCGGTTCGCAGGCGGACTGGCAGTTGCAGGCGGACTTCCCCCAGGTCAGTTTCCTATGGACTCCCGCGCCGTCAACCGCGCCACACGCCTAGCCTCCTGGGCAGCGCTGGCGGTCGGGCTGCCGCTGGTGGTGTTCCTGGTGTTCCTGCTGGTGGTGTCGACCAAGAACACCGCGGCGGTCAACCCCTTCTTCGGCGTCCTCTACTGGATCAACATCGCGGTGGCGCTGCTGCTGCTGTTGCTGATCCTCGGGCTGTCGTCGCGCCTGATCTGGCGGCTGCGCAAGCGCCGCTTCGGCAGCCGGCTGCTGTTCAAGCTGGCGGCGGTGTTCACCCTGGTGGGCGTGCTGCCCGGGTTGGTGATCTACGTCGTGTCCTACCAGTTCGTCGCGCGCAGCATCGAGACCTGGTTCGACGTCAAGGTCGAGCGCGCGCTGAGCTCGGGGCTGAACCTCGGCCGCACCACGCTGAACGTGCTGCTGGCCGACCTCAGCGCCAAGGCGCGCAACGTCGCCGGGCAGATCGCCGACAGCCGCGGCGAGGTGCAGCCGGTGATGCTCGAGCAACTGCTGCAGCAGCTCAGCCTGGAACAGGCCACGGTGTTCGACGCCAACGGCAACGTGCTGGCCAGCGCAGGCGGCAACCCCTTCGCGCTGATTCCCGACCTGCCCGGCGCCGAGGCCATGCGCCAGCTGCGGCTGATGGGCCAGCTGGCCAGCGTCGAGGGCGGCGCCGACGACTCGCGCTCGGCGGACGAGCAACTGCGCCTGCGCGTGGTCGTCGCGCTGCCCACGCGCGGGCTTCCGCTGCCCGGCCACCAACGCTACCTGCTGCTGGTGCAGAACGTGCCGGGGGCGATCACGCGCAGCGCGCTGGAAGTGCAGCGGGCCTACGCCGAGTACCAGGAGCGCGCGCTCGGGCGCGACGGCCTGCGCAGGATGTACATCTCCACGCTGACGCTGACCCTGTTTCTCGCGCTGTTCGCTGCCGTGCTGCTGGCGGTGCTGCTGGGCAACCAGCTCGCCAGCCCGCTGCTGCTGCTGGCCGACGGCATGCGCGCGGTGGCCGGGGGCGACCTGCGGCAGCGGCCCGAGGCGCGCTCGCGCGACGAGCTGGCCACGCTGACGCGCTCGTTCAACGCCATGACCGCGCAGCTGGCCGAGGCCCGCCAGCAGGCGGAGGCCAGCCGCAATGCGCTCGAGGCCTCGCGCGCCTACCTGCAGAGCGTGCTCGACAACCTGTCGGCCGGGGTGCTGGTGCTGGGAGAGGGACTGCGCCTGACCCTGGCCAACCCCAGCGCGACCCGGGTGCTGCGGGTCGCCATGCAGGGCGCTGTGGGCCAGCCGATCGCCGGCGTGCCGGGGCTGCGGGAGTTCGCCGCGGAGATCGACAAGGCCTTTCACGAACTCGGCAGCGGCGGCGCCGACCACTGGCTGCGCCAGCTGGACTACACCCCGCCGGGCAGCGACACCGCGCTGACCCTGCTGGTGCGCGGCGCGCGGCTGATGCTGCCGGGACCGAGCGCGTCGGTCGTGGTGTTCGACGACATCAGCGAACTGATCTCGGCCCAGCGCTCGCTGGCCTGGGGCGAGGTCGCCAGGCGCCTGGCGCACGAGATCAAGAACCCGCTGACGCCCATCCAGCTGTCGGCCGAGCGCCTGCAGATGAAGCTGGAGCCCCGGCTGGCCGGGCCCGACCTGGAAATGCTCAAGCGCGCCACCGGGACGATTGTCAACCAGGTGACCGCGATGCGGCGCATGGTCGACGAGTTCCGCGACTATGCGCGGGCCCCGGTGACCCACCTGGCGCCGATGGACCTCAACGCCCTGGTCGGCGACGTGCTCAACCTGTACGCTGCGCAGTCGGCGCACCTGCGCGCCGAGCTCGGCGCGGCGCTTCCGAGCATCGAGGGCGACGCCGCGCAGCTCAGGCAGGTGGTGCACAATCTGCTGCAGAACGCGCTCGATGCCATCGCCGGCCAGGAGCGAGGCTCGATCACCATCCGCACCGAGACCCTGCAACCGGCGAGCGGGGGCGCGCCGCGGGTGCGGCTCTCGGTCAGCGACAGCGGGCCGGGCTTCAGCGACAAGGTGCTGGCGCGCGCCTTCGAGCCGTATGTGACGACCAAGCCGCGCGGCACCGGCCTGGGACTGGCGGTGGTGAAGAAAATCGCCGAGGAACATCATGCGCGCGTGGAGGTGCAAAATCTCAGCACCGCCGCGGGGATCTGCGGAGCTCGCGTTTCCCTTATATTTCCCGTTATCAACCCCCCCGCGCCGGCCAGCGGGGCATGAGTCCAACCATCGGAAACTTCTTGGCCTATGGCTAGCATCCTTGTGGTGGACGACGAGATCGGCATCCGCGATCTGTTGTCCGAAATCCTGAACGACGAGGGTCATACGGTCGAAGCAGCCGAGAACGCGCAGCAGGCGCGCGAGATGCGCGCGCGCTTCCAGCCCGACCTGGTGTTGCTGGACATCTGGATGCCCGACACCGACGGCGTGACCCTGCTCAAGGAGTGGGCCGGGGCGGGGCAGCTGACCATGCCGGTGATCATGATGAGCGGCCACGGCACCATCGACAACGCGGTCGAGGCCACGCGCATCGGCGCGATGGCCTTCCTCGAAAAGCCCATCGCGCTGCAGAAGCTGCTGCGCGCGGTCGAGCAGGGGCTGAGCAAGCCTGCGCCCAAGCCGCGCGCCGAGGTCGGCGCCAGCGCGCCGGCGGCACCGCCGGTGCCGCAACTGCTGGCCGAGCAGAGCTTCCCCCTCGACCGCCCGTTGCGCGAAGCGCGCGACGACTTCGAGCGCGCGTACTTCGAGTTCCACCTGGCGCGCGAGGGCGGCAGCATGACCCGCGTGGCCGACAAGACCGGACTCGAGCGCACCCACCTGTACCGCAAGCTCAAGCAGCTCGGCGTCGACTGGGGACGCGGCGCGCGCCGGGCTCCGGGCCCCGGTCCGGCGCTTGCGCCGGGCCACGCTCCGGCCGGGCCCGACGAGGACTGAAGCCCCGGCCCTTGGCAACGCGCGGGCGTTGCCGGCGGCCCGGCGAGGTTTGCTAATATGTGCGGCTTGCCCGGACGCTGCGGCCACGCAGACAGCGCCCGCATCGAGCAGGTTGCTCGGCAAGTTCCAGTTGCGGCCAGGTAGCTCAGTTGGTAGAGCAGCGGACTGAAAATCCGCGTGTCGGCAGTTCGATTCTGCCCCTGGCCACCAATCGATTCGACGACAAGGCCCCGCCTCACCCGCGGGGCCTTGTCGTTTCTGCCGGGCGCGCTGCCAGACTGCGCAGGACTTCGCGTGGCTCCATCACACGCAGGAGTTCACGGTGGAGCGGCACCCGGCGACTTCAACGCAAGGACGCCGCATCGCCGGCTGCCCCGAGCATCCTTGTGCGAGCAGACCCCCTACGACAGCCGACATGCGCATCGCCGCGGGCAGGTGCGAGCGAGCGGGCTCAGCCCGCTCGCCGACGTGGTCCTGCGCAACGGCGCATGCGCGGTCGCGTTGCACTGATGCGCGCCCGGCGCGACGCATCTGCGCGTAAACCCGGTTTGACAGGCCGCCCGGCACCGCCCTAGGATAGTTCATATTCCTGAACACTGTTCACATATATGAACGACTCAAGCGTCAAGTCTGCGGCGCGCGTGCTCGACCTGCTGGAACTGCTGTCCGTCACCGACCACGCCCTGGGCGTTTCCGACGTATCGCGGCGACTGGGCATACCGAAAAGCAGTGCGGCGATGCTCCTCGCCACGCTGGAGAAGCGCGGATATGTCGTCGGAGACCGCAATCGCCAGTTCTCGCTGCCACCCGCATTCACGGGCGAGGGCTCGTATGTCGGCGGCATCTATGCGGTCTTGCGTCGCCTGGCGCGGCCGGCGATGCATGCGCTGGTCGAAGCGACAGGGGAAAGTTCCTTCCTGGGAATACTGACCCCGAGCCTGCAACTCCAGTACATAGACAAGGCGCTGAGCACCAACGAAGTCCGCTACGACACCGACATCTCCATACCTCGCGCACTGCATTGCACGAGCGTCGGCATGGTCCTGCTCGCCCATCTTCCCGAGCCGGAAATCGAGCGCTTCATGCGCCACGCCGACCTCGAGAAGCGCACGACCGAAACCATCAGCGAAGGCGCCGCGCTGAGGGCCGAACTCGCCCAGATCCGCGAACGCGGCTACGCCTGCGCCCGCGACACCAACGCGGTCGGGGTCGCCGGATTCGCAGCGCCGCTCTTCGGATGGGACGGCACCATCGTGGCCGGCCTCAACATCAGCGCGCCGACTCTGCGCTTCGACCAGAAGCGCGACCCGATGAGATCGGCGCTGCTCGAGCAAGCCGGTGCGGTCAACGAAGCCTTCAGCAGACTGCGCCTGCGCTCGGCCGCGGCCGATTGATCCCGCGTTGCGCCCCACCCGCGACCAGCCACCCCGAGGACGCCATGAACCCTACCCCGGACCCGCAACGCCGCCGGCGCCTGCGCCAGCTGATCGAACAACGCTCCCCCTTGCTCATACCGGGCACCGGCGATGCGTTGGGTGCCCGCCTGATCGAGAGGGCAGGCTTCGACGCGGTCTATGTCTCGGGCTACTGCATCGAAGGCACACATGCCTATCCGGACGTCGGCCTGCTGGGCATGTCGGAGGTCGCGCGCCGCGCGGCGGAGGTCGTCGCCGCAACGAATCTCCCGGTCCTCTGCGATGCCGACACGGGCTACGGCGGCATCGTCCAGGTGGTGCGTACCGTACGCGAATTCGAGCGCGCAGGCGTGGCCGCGATCCAGCTCGAAGACCAGGCGCTTCCCAAGCAATGCGGCTCGATGGCGGGCAAGCGACTGGTGGATCTGCCAGAGATGGTGGCCAAGATCCGCGCTGCGGTCGACGCGCGCGTCGACCCGGACTTCCTCATCATCGGGCGCACCGATTCGATCGCGACCGAGGGGATCGCTGCGGCGATGGCGCGCCTGGACGCCTATGCCGAGGCCGGCGCCGACCTGCTCATGGCCCTGGGCCCCTATGCGGTCGACGATGTGCGACGCCTGGCAGGCGCCGCCAGGCGCCCGTTGGTCTACCTGAACTCCGAGAGCTTCACGATGCCCATGCTGCCTCCCGCCGAACTGCACGATGCCGGCATCGACATCGTCGTCTTTCCGCTGTCGCTGCTGCTGAGCGCCACGCATGCCATGCAGCGCACGCTCGCGCAGATCCGACGCTTCGGCACGACCAGGCCGGTGTGCGCCGACACCATGGTTTCCTGGGCGGAATTCAACGAAATTGCCGGCCTGCCCGAAATCCGGGAACTCGAAGGCCGCTACACCGACACGCGAGTTCGCTGAGCCAGGCCATGCGGGATCACGACCGTACGGGACCGCCGCTGCACAGGCCAGTGGCCGGCAAGACCTTGGCGCAGAAGATCCTGGCGCGCGCAAGCGGCCGCAGCGAAGTCGCCATCGGCGAGGTCGTCGTGGCCCAGCCCGACGTGTTCGAACTGATCGACCTGGTGCTGCCGCAATACTTCAGGACCCTGCAGCAGCACGGCGTGACGACGTTGAGGTTTCCCGAGCGATGCGTGGTGTTCGCCGACCATGAAGTGCCGTCGCAGACCGTCCGCATGGCGTCGCTGAAAAAGAACCTGCGTCAGCAGATGCAGGCCTACGGGATGACCACCTTCTATAGCGAAGGGCGGCATGGCATCAGCCACCAGGCGATCGTCGAGAAGGGCCACATCACGCCCGGGATGCTGGTGTTGAGCGCGGACACCCACGCCACGACGCTGGGCTGCGTGGGCGCGCTGGCGCCGCCGATCAACTACGAGACCGTCCAGGCGCTCGCCACCGGCGACATCTGGCTCAAGGTACCGCAGACCATCCGGGTCGAGCTCGTCGGGCGCCTGCCCGCGCACGTGCTCAGCCGCGACCTCGCCCAGCATGTGATCGCCACCCTCGGGCCCGAGCTGTGCGACTACCGGGTGATCGAATACGCCGGCCCCGCGATGGCCAATCTGGACATGGACGCTCGCATGACCTTGTGCAACGTGGCGGTCGAAGCCGGTGCCAAGGCCGGACTCGTCGAACCCGATGCCCTCACCGACGCGTACCTGCGTGCGCGCGCGAAGCAGCCGTACGAGCTGTTGACCAGCGACCCCGATGCGGACTTCCACCACCGCGTGACCATCGACCTGGCGACCATCGAGCCGATGGTCGCGGCTCCACCCCGGCCCGACAACCTGGTGCCCATCGCCAGCCTGGCCGGAAAGCGGGTCGACCAGGTCTACATCGGCTCCTGCGCGGGCGGCAGACTCGAGGATCTGCGTGCCGCCGCGGCCGTGGTGCGAGGGCGCCAGGTGCATGCCGGCGTCACCATGCTCGTCGTGCCGACCAGCCAGGAGATCTTTGCCGCCGCCGCACGCGAAGGGCTGCTGGCGGTGTTCGCCGAGGCGGGCGCGCTGGTGCTGCCGCCCACCTGCGGCCCCTGCTACGGCAACCTGGCGCCGCTGACCGACGGCGATGTCTGCATCGGCACGGCGACCACCAACATCCCGGGCCGCATGGGAAGCGCGTCCGCGTCGATCTACCTGTCCAACGCGGCAGTGGCCGCGGCATCGGGCATCGCGGGCTCGATCTGCACACCGCAACGCCTGCCGGAGCTGTCCGGCGCGCAGGCCAGGCCATGAACTGGCGCTGGAAGGGCACGGCCTGGGTCTTCGGCGACGACGTGCCGAACGACGAGGGACTCATGCCCCTGGCGATGACCCGCCGGCAGGAATACGACCCGGCCGTTCTGGCCAGCCACTGCTTCGAGCAGTTGGACCCGGCGTTCGCCAGACGGGTCAAGCCGCACGACTTCGTGGTGGCAGGCAGGCGCTTCGGCCACGGCAACCCGCACATCCAGGGCTTCCTGGGGCTGAAGGGCGCAGGGGTCGGACTGCTCGTGGAATCGATGGGCCGGGGGCCCTTGCGCGCCTGCATCAACGCCGGAGTCCCGGTGCTGCAGGCGCCCGGGTTGCGCGCCTTGTGCCGCGCCGGGGACGAGTTGGAGGTGGATTTCGAGGTCGGCGTCATCCGGAATCTGCGCACGGACGGGACGCTGCAGGCGGAGCCCATGCATTCGGTGATGCGCGAAATCATCGCCGCGGGCGGCGGGCTCGCGCACATGATGCAACGCCTGGGAGAGCGGACGCGGCAGCGCGGTCCTTGCGCCTGATGGTGCGCCGTGTGGCCGGTCCGGACCCGGATCGGCGTGGACCGGTTCGCACCCAAGACCCATACCTGGAGGAGACCATGAAGAACACGGAAAATCTGAGCACCCCGCTGGTACCGGGAGCCATGCGCGCGGAGCGCGCCGACGCGATCTCCGGCAACCACGCATGGGCGCTGCTTGCCATCGTCTGGACGATCTACCTGATCAGTTGCGTCGATCGGCTGGCGTGGGGAAACCTGTCGCTGTCGGTGGGACGCGACCTCCACCTGCCGATCTCGAGCCTGGGCTTGTTCGTCACGGCCTTCTTCGTCGGGTATGTGATCTCCAACGTCGCCTCGGGAGCCCTGTGCGATGCGATCGGCCCACGACGGCTGCTCGCCTATGCGATGATCCCGATGGGCTTCTTCACCTTCGTCTTCGGCTCGGTGACCTCGCTGGCCTTCGGGCTCGGTGTGCAGGCATTGATCGGCCTGTGCGCGGGAGCCGACGCCGTGGCGGGCTTCAAGATCATCTCCGTCTGGTTCGACCGGCGTCGCTGCGGGCGCGCGATGGGAATCTTCCTGACGGGAACCTCGGGCGCGGTGATCGTCACCAACATCGTCGTGCCCAGGGCCCTGGCGCTGCTCGGCTGGGGCGGTGTCTATCATGCGCTGGGAGTCGTCACCGCACTGTGCGGCGTGCTGGCGCTGTTCACGTTGCCCGAACTCGGCCGTGCGCCCGGCAAGCAGCCGACGGCGGACACCGGCTGGAGCCACCTCTTCGCCGACAGGACCAAGACCTTCGAACTGTCGATGATCGCCCTCGCCGGTTTCGGGGGCTTCTGGGGCATCTGGGGCTTTGCCTTCTGGGCCAACGCACTCATGGTGAAGGCCGCGCATCTGTCGCCGGTGCGGGCCGGCGTCATCATGGCGTCCTTCGGCGTGGGGGCCCTGGTGGCCAAGCCGCTGGTCGGGTGGCTGTCCGATCTGCTGGGGGGCCGACGGCGCGGCCTGGCCATCGTGTCGTTCGTCGCGTTCGCGGTCTCGCTCGTCGTCTTCGGCCACCTGCGCAGCGACACGGCGTTCAACCTGATCGCGCCGTTGGCCGGGGTCGCGGCGTTCGCGTTCTCCCCTTTGCTCTACGCCATCGTCACCGAGGCGTCAGGGGCGGCCCGCGCCGGGGCCGCGACGGGCTTCGCGACCGCCTTCTGGCAGCTCGGGACACTGATCGTGCCGGTCGCTGTCGGGTCGCTTTTCCAGGCCACGCATTCCTTTTCGTCGGCCTTCGTGGTCCTCGCGCTGGGTCCGGCCCTGGGCATGATCTGCCTGCTGTTCGTCCGCGAGCCGCAGGCGAACCGCCGCTCCGCGCACTGACCCGCCCGCACGCCAGCGGCCTTGCAGCATGCCGGACGGGTTCCATCCATGATCATCGACACCACCCCCTTCGCGGTGATGCCCGGCTCTTTGCGCCGCCCCGGCGTGACGGCCTGGTCGAACGCCAACATGGCCGGCCGGCCGGTCGACAGCTTCATCGAGGGCCCCTGCTTCGATGCGCGGGGCCATCTCTACGTCACCGACATTCCGCATGGACGGATCTTCCGGGTGACGGCGGGCGCGGACTGGCAGGTGATCGCCGAATACGACGGGGAGCCGAACGGTCTGGCCTGCCATCCAGACGGCCGGCTGTTCATCGCCGACTATCGCCGAGGCCTGCTGAGTCTGGACCCCGATTCGGGAACGCTGACCACCGTGCTGGCGCGACGCAATTCGGAATCCTTCAAGGGCCTGAACGACCTGGTCTTTGCAGGCAACGGCGACCTGTATTTCACCGATCAGGGGCAGACCGGTCTGCATGATCCGACGGGCCGCGTCTTCCGCCTGCGCCCCGACGGCACGCTGGACTGCCTGATCGACAATGGCCCCAGTCCGAACGGCCTGGCCTTGTCGCCCGACGAAGGGGTCCTGTACGTGGCCATGACCCGAGACAACTCCGTCTGGCGTCTGCCGCTGATGAAGGACGGATCGACCAGCAAGGTGGGTCGCTTCCGCCTGTTCCACGGCACCGGCGGCCCCGACGGGATGGCGATGAACCGCGAGGGCTTCCTCTTCGTCGCCCATGTCTCGCTGGGCACGGTGTTCGTCCTCGACCCCGACGGCGACGAGGTGGCACGCATCCGTTCCTGCGCGGGAAAGGCCACCACCAATGTCACGTGGCGAGGCGCCGATCAGGGCGTCGCCTACATCACGGAGTCGGCGACCGGCACGGTGCTGCGCGCCCGCCTGCCGGAGCTGCGGGTTGTCGACGCAGGCCTTTGAACGCCGGCGCGGACCGTTGTGCGAGCGAAGATGATCTACGACTTCTGCGTCATCGGGGGCGGCATCGTCGGGCTGGCGACGGCGATGGAACTGCTGCGGCGCGAGCCGGCCGCGTCGCTGCTGCTGCTCGAGAAGGAGCCTGCGCTCGCAACCCATCAGACCGGCCACAACAGTGGCGTGATCCACGCGGGCGTCTACTATGCGCCGGGCAGCTTGAAGGCCGAGCTGTGCCGACGCGGATCGGCAGCCACCCAGGACTTCTGCAGGCAGCACGGGATTGCCTTCGACGTGTGCGGCAAGCTGCTGGTCGCCTCGACGGCCATCGAATGGGCACGCATGGACGCCTTGCACGCGCGTGCCCGGCACAACGGCTTGCGCGTGGAACGCCTCGATGCCGCCGAGCTGCAGCGGCGTGAGCCGAACATCGTCGGACTCGGCGCGCTCTGGGTGGAGGCGACCGCCATCGTCGATTACCGGAAGATCGCCCAGGCGATGGCGCGAGTCGTCGCCGCGGCGGGTGGGGACATCCGGCTGGGCACGCAGGTGACGTCGATCGCCGAAACGCACGACAGCGTGTCCGTCGGCGCCGGCGACGTGCGCTGGAAGGCCAGGAAGCTCGTGGCCTGCGCGGGCCTGCAGTCCGATCGGCTGGCCCGCCTCGCGGGCCTCGAGACCGCATTCCAGATCATCCCGTTTCGCGGTGAGTACTACCGGCTGCCGGCTTCCAGGAAGGATGTCGTGAAGCACCTCATCTATCCGATCCCGGACCCCGACCTGCCGTTTCTTGGCATCCACCTGACCCGCACGATCGACGGGGGTGTCACGGTGGGGCCGAACGCGGTGCTGGGCCTGGCTCGAGAAGGGTACAGGAAGTTCTCCGTGGAACCGCGCGACGTCGCCCGGTACCTGGCGTTCCCGGGGTTCTGGAAGGTCATGCGGACGCACTTCGCTTCAGGGCTTGGGGAACTGAAGAACTCGCTGTCCAGGCGCGGCTATCTCGAACAGTGCCGCAAATACTGTCCGACCCTGGAGCTTGCCGATCTGCTGCCCCACGAGGCGGGAATCCGCGCCCAGGCCGTGCTGCGCGACGGCACGCTGGTGCATGATTTCCTGTTCCTCGACACGCCACGCATGGTGCACGTGTGCAATGCGCCGTCGCCGGCGGCGACTTCGGCGATTCCCATCGGCTCGATGATCGCGGACAGGATCCTGGGCTGAAGGACGCCGGGCCGGGTCCGCTGCCATGGCCCGTCCCGGTCCGCGCTGAAGTACAGTGTCGGCTGAGCGAACATCCGCTCGCAGCTCGAACCTTCCGCAACGCTGGAACCTTCCATGATCGACAAGTTCGTCGAGTCCGCAGACGCGGCATTGCAAGGCATCGCCGACGGGGCCACGGTGATGATCGGCGGCTTCGGCGGCGCCGGGCAGCCGGTGGAGCTGATCGACGCGCTGCTGGCCAACGGGGTGCGCGACCTCACGGTGGTCAGCAACAACGCGGGCAACGGCGACACCGGGCTGGCCGCGCTGCTGGCCGCAGGCCGGGTGCGCAAGATCATCTGTTCGTTCCCGCGCCAGGTCGACTCCCACGTTTTCGACGCGCTGTACCGCCAGGGGCGCATCGAGCTCGAGCTGGTGCCGCAAGGCAACCTGGCCGAGCGGATCCGCGCCGCCGGCGCGGGCATCGGCGCCTTCTACACCCCCACCGGGTACGGCACGCTGCTCGCGCAGGGCAAGGAGACGCGGGAGATCGACGGGCGCATGTACGTGCTGGAAAAACCCATCCATGCCGACGTCGCGCTCATCCAGGCCGAGCGCGGCGATCGCTGGGGCAACCTCACCTACCGCAAGACCGCGCGCAACTTCGGGCCGATCATGGCGACCGCGGCCGCGCTGACCATCGCCGCGGTACGCGAAGTGGCCGAACTGGGCAGCATCGACCCCGAATGCGTGGTCACGCCGGGGGTGCATGTCGATCGCCTGGTCCACCTGGCGCGCGCCTGAGGCGCCCGAGCGGAGAACCTTGATGCAGAACTGGACACGCGAGCAGATGGCCCGGCGGCTGGCCGCGGACATTCCCGAGGGCGCGGTGGTGAACCTGGGGATCGGGCTGCCCACGCTGGTGGCCAACCACCTCGACCCCGACCGCGAGGTCGTGCTGCACACCGAGAACGGGCTGCTGGGAATGGGGCCGGCGCCTGCGCCCGGCGCGGAGGACCCCGACCTGGTCAACGCCGGCAAGCAGCCGGTCACGGCCTTGCCCGGCGCCAGCTTCTTCCACCACGGCGACAGCTTCGCGATGATGCGCGGAGGGCATATCGACATCTGCGTGCTCGGCGCGTTCCAGGTGTCGGCGCGCGGCGACCTGGCGAACTGGAGCACCGGAGCGCCGGGCGCCATCCCGGCGGTCGGCGGCGCCATGGACCTGGCGGTCGGTGCGCGCAACACCTGGGTGATGATGGAATACCTGGCGCGCGACGGCAGCTGCAAGATCGTGCGCGACTGCAGCTACCCGCTGACCGCGGTGGCCTGCGTCGACCGCGTCTACACCGACCTCGCGGTGCTCGAATTCTCCGACGGCGCGCTGCGCGTGCTCGACATGGCTCCGGGCTGGGACCTCCAGGCCCTGCAGCGCGTCACCCCGGTGCAGCTGGCGCGCGGCTGAGGAGGCCCGCACGCGCTTGCGGGCGCTGCCGCGGGCGGCTCCGGCGATCCGATCGCCTGCAGGCTCACCGCGCCGGCGCGCCGAAACGCCTCGTCGGGTGGCGCTCGCCGGTGTCGAGCACGAGTTCGCGCTCGGGCCAGCGCAACGCGGCCAGGCGGGTTTGCGGCGCCGCTTCGCCGGCGCGTTCGCGGTAGCGTCCGCCGACCGAGTAGTCGACACAGAACACCCGGCCGCGCGGGCCCATCCAGTCGAGCGGGGCGATGCCCGCGAACAGATCGCCGTCGCCCTGCGACGGATGCGGTGGCTGCGCTGGCTTCCAGTGCCTCCAGAAGTGCCCGACCACCACCGGCACCTCGTCCGCGTAGTCGTCCCACCAGGGCACGCGACGCGCGAAGCGCCACTGGCCGCCGGCGTAGAAGGGCGCCTGCGCCCGGCGCTCGATCCCCGACGTGAGCACCCGCAGCGGATTGCCCATCTGTCGCTGCTGGTCGCAATGCGCGACGGCCTCGAGCATCGGCATCGCATACCGCGGGTCGGCGAAGGCGTGGCGGTGCGCGGCCTTTTCGGCGGCCGCGCGCTGCGCCCAGCCGGCCGCCGCCAGTCCGGCGTCGGACTGCGCGTCCCAGCGCGCGAACAGGCCGGCCAGCGGGCCCTCGCCGTGGCCCGCCCGGCGCAGCGAGTCGGCGTGCCAGGCCGCGTGGACGACGCGCAGGTCGTCGCGCAGCAGCGCCAGCGGCAGGCCGTCGAACCATTGCAGCCACTGCGCGCGGAGCTCGCCCGGCACGCGGGCGTAGGGCTCGAACACCGCGTCGCGGCGCGAGCCCTCGTCCCAGAACCAGTCGTTGCCCAGCTTGCGCTGGCCGCGCAGCAGGTTGAGCTCGTGGTTGCCCAGCACCACCCGCGCGCCCGCGCGATCGACCTGGCGTCGCACCAGTTCGAGCACGCCCACGCTGTCGGGGCCGCGGTCGACCAGGTCGCCGACGAACACCAGCCGGCGCCCCTGCGGGTGGCTGCCGTCGGCGGCATGGCCGAGCAGACGCAGCAATTCGCGCAGCGCCTGGAGCTCGCCGTGCACGTCGCCGACGATGTCCAGCGGGCCGGCGGGCAGGGCCTCGATGCGCGAGCCGCGCGGGCTGGCGTCGGAGCTCATCGTTGGCATCGCGGGCCCTCCTCGCGCAAGCCTAGCATCGCGCGCGGACCGCCGGCACGCCGCGCGAGCGCTCGGCCTGTCGGGGGACGGGCCCGGCGGCGCGGCCGGCACGCGGCGACCGCTGTCACAACTGCTTGCAATTGCGGCGCCGGCGCTGTCGCGCAACACCGCGGGCGCGGCGTTAACAGTCCGTGGATGCGACAAGCCGTGCAACAACCCTGCGCCGCGCAGCCTGGAGGGCCAGGCGCGTTGCGCCCATCCGATCCGACCCTGGAGAATGCGATGTTCCCTCGCCCGCCTAGCCGCCCGCCCGCGGCCCGCTCGTCCCGCCACCGCGCCGAACCCGCGCGGCGCGCCGCGCCATGAAGCCCCGCCTGCTGCTGCGCCTGCTGGCCGCGCTGCTCGCCGTCGCCGGGCTGCTCAGCCTGGGAGGCTGCTTCGTCGTGCCGGCGGGCCCGCCGGGTTATTACTATGGCTACCACGGCTACTGGGGCTGGGGCCGCGGCGACCGCGACCGCGACCGCGACTGAAGTCCCCGCCGACACGACACGACCTGGAGACTCCCGATGATCCGCCGCATACCGACCCCGCGCCGCGCCGCCGCGCTTGCGCTGCTTGTGCTCGGCCTGGGACTGGGCGCCGGCGCGGCCCGCGCCGATTTCGACAACCATCCGCGGCTGGTCGCGGCCGATCGCGACACCTACGCGGCATGGACCCAGCTGCGCGCCGCCAACGACCGCGGACGGGGCTTCGGCGGCCACCGCCGGCGCGCGATGCAGCTGCTGCAGGCGGCGCGGCGGCAGATGCGCATGGCCGCCGCCTTCGCGGACCACCACTAGCAGGGGATGGAAGTACCGCAGCGGGCCGCACGCGGCCCGCTGCGGTCGTTCGACGCCGGGCTAGTCCGCGGCCTGTTCCCAGCGCGCCAGCAACTCGGCGGGTATCGCCTGCACGATGTCGGCGTAGCGCCTGCCGACCAGCCGCTCGGCCTGGCGCAGCAGCACCGCCACCGGGCTGCTGGGTTCGTGCTCCTCGAACCACGCGCGGGCGCCGGCGATGCAACGACGGGCGGCGTCGCGGTGCTGCGGTACGCACCCGGCATCGGACTGCACCAGCGCCTGCGCATCGGACTGCACCAGCGCCTGCGCATCGGACTGCACCAGCGCCTGCGCAGCGGACTGCGCGCGCACCGGCGCATCAGCGTGCGCGGCCGGCTCGGCGGCGCGTTGCGCGGCGGCGGGCGGTGGCGGCCGCGCGAAGGGCTGCAGCAGCCGCAGCAGCGCGCCGAGGTCCGGCATGTGCTCGCCCAGGTCGGCAGCGGCCCACTCGAGCAGCGCCTGCAAGTGCAACCAGCCCTGGTGCAGCGCCAGGCAGTGGGGATCGGCAGCCTGCCAGGCCCGTTGCAGCTCGCGCTGCATCGGCTGGCAGGCTGCCTCGCCTGCTCCCAGCGCGTGCTCGACCTCGCGCAGCCTGCGCGGCTCGCCGCCGCAGCGCAGCGCGACGAGGTCGCGCAGATCGGCCAGCAGGCCTTGCGGGTCGGCCAGCTGCGCCAGCGCATTGGCGCGCAGCACCGGATCGTGGCGGCCCTCGACCACGGCCTGCGGGTGGATGTGGGCACCCAGCGCGCGCACCACCTGCGACACCTGCCGCAGGCCGTTCTGCAGCCCTTGCGCTCCGGCGTTGCGCACCCGGCAGCGCAGCCACCAGACCAGCAGCGTGAGGTCGCGGCTGCGCTCCAGCAAGCGCGCGCAGTCGCGCTCGAGCTCGTTCCACCGAGGACCCTGGCGTCGCTGCGCGAGGTCGCCGCACTCGGGATCGTCGGCGGGCAGCATGCGCGCCTGCAGCGCGGCGTACGCGGCGTCGTATTCGAGCCAGGGCCCTGCCGGGCACGGCCCGCCCAGCGGCCGCATCCACTCCCCGGTGCCGTGCTCGGGCGCGCCATCGAGCCCGCTCATCGGGTGCCCGCCGCGGAGTCGAACACCAGGCTCAGCACGCCTGGGTCGCGCGGGTCGGCGAGCCAGGCGCTGCAGCCCAGCGCGCCGGGCCCGCCCAGCGCGGCGGCGCGCGCCTGCGAGGCCGCAAGCAGCAGCTCCAGGTCCCAGTCGTGGTCGACGCCGATGCACGCGCGCACGCAGGCCTGCAGCGCGGCGAAGGCCGAGCCGCGGCCCGGCAGCAGCTGCAGGTAGCTGGCGCGCTGCAGCGGCCCGAACACGATGCGCAGCCGACCCTGGCGGTCGGGCACGCGCTCGCCCAGGCATGCGGCATCCGCCAGGCATGCGCCACGGTCTGCGGCGCCCAGGCGCGAGCGCTCGGACGGATCGATGCGCAGCCACTGCAGCACGAATTCCTCGATGCGCACCGGGAGCTGCCAGTGGGCCTGCAACGCAGCGCGCAGCGCGGCGGCGGTGCGCACCGGGCGCAGGCGCTGCGCGGCGCTGGCCCAGCGCGCGTGCGCCGGCCACGGCCCCGCGGGCTGGCGCGGGCTGTCGCCGGACAGGCTGGCCACGTAGAGGGTGAAGGGCTCGCGTTGGCGGTCGTCCAGCCCGGCGCAGGCCTGCGCCTGCGCCCAGGCGCGGTACAGCAGGCACAGCGCGCGGTGATGGAACAGATCGAGGAAGTCGAGCAGCGCTCGGTCGCGGCCGGCGTGCAGGCATTCGTGCGCCAGCTCGGTGTAGTGCAGCGGCAGCGCGCCGTTCGGCCCGAGCATGCCCAGGCCGTACAGGTCGATGCGCAGGCCGCCACCGCGGCTGGCGATCGCCGCGATCTCCCGCGGCGCGAATGCCAGGCTGGGCTGTTGCCCGAGCCGCAGGATCTCCCGGCGCGGCAGCCGCGCCTGGCCGATGGCCGGCGCATCGGGCTGGCTGGCCTGCAGCCTGCGCAGCAGCGCGAACAGCTGCCAGCGCCAAGGCTGCCGCGCCGCCCGCTGCAGCCACCGCGGCAGCTCGCCGGCGTCGGGGTCGCGCTCACGCGGGGTCACAGCGCCTCGCGCCCGCCCATGCGCAGCGGGCCCCGCCAGATCGGCCCGCGCTGCAAGGTGTGCACCTCGGTGCTGCAGCAGGTGTTGATGGCCACGTATTGCGCCATCCACTGCTCCAGCACCATGCCCAGCAGCAGCGGGCTGCCGGGGCTGAAGGCGCTCTCGTCGAATTCCAGCCGGGCCTGCACCGCACGCCCGTGCACCAGCGGGCCGGGCAGCGGCAGGCGCCGGGTGCGGACCTCGATGCGCGCGCCGCGCAGCGCCTCGATGCGCGCGGCTGCGGCGGCGTCGGCCGCCGGGGCGAACAGCCGCAGCAGTTCGCGCAGCGCCTGCGCCCCGGACTGCGCGTCGAGCTCGGCCAGCGGCAGATGGTGCAGCCCGAGCAGGCGGATGAACTGCCACGCCGGATGATCGAGGCCCAGCGGCGGCCGCGGCGGCGAGGGCGGCCGCAACAGCCTGGCATCGCGCAACTGCGCCGCCACGGTCAGCTGCAGGCCCGCGCCCGACTCGCCAGCCAGCCACAGCGGCAGGTCGCGGTTGCTCAGCCAGGCGCGAGCCCACAGTTGATGCAGATCCAGCGGATGCGGCGCATCGAACTGGTCGACCAGGCTGGCGTACACCTCGGTGCCGACATACGGCGAGCGAGCGCCGCGCCGCAATGCGGCCTGCGATGGCCGCCGCGGCTCGCGGCGCAGCGAAAAGTACCTGCGGTGGTCCCCGCCGTCGCGCTGCAGCGTCTGGTACAGCGGGCGGAACACCCGTTCGCGGCCGTCCGCCGCGGCATGTCCGCGCAGTTCGTCGACGCCCCAGACCTCGAAGTCCAGCGGCCGCGTGCGGTCGGCCACGACGTGGCATTCGCTGCTGCCCGCGGCCAGCTGCAGGCGCTCGGTGCGCGCCTCGAACAGGTTGACCACCGGAGTGCAGCCCAGCACGAAGGTCTGTTCGTCGACCCACGAGCCCAATGGCCCGGGGTCTCGTCGCAGCAGCAGCCACAGGTCGACTTCGCCGCCGGCCGTCCGGGCCAGCGCCTGCTCCAGCCCGTGCAGCGTGAACTCGAGCAGGCACGCCGGGGCGTGGAAGTACTCCAGCAACAGGTTGTGGGACGCCAGCCAGCCGGGACGCAGCGGCAGCGCTCCCTGGCCGGGTTGCAGCGCCTGGCACGACAGCGAGCAGCCGGGCAGCGGCGTGGCGCGGTCGACCCTGCCGGGCAGCCCGGCGACGCAGCCTGCGAAGCTGCCGTGCAGCAGCTCGAACACCTGCGCGGCGACGGCCTCGTCGCCGCCCAGATGCACCCGCAGGCTGTGCAGCCCCTGCAGCTGGTCCAGCCGCCACGGCGGCAAGGCGCGCAGGCGCAGCCGCAGGCAGGCGCGGACCCCCGCCGCGCCGCGCTGCCCGGCCTGCGCCGCGGCCGCGAGCACCGCCGCGCCGAACGCCGGCAGCCCGCGCTGCAGCTCGGCCTCGGCGATGTCCACAGGCCACAGCTCGAGTTCGCGCGCGCTGCGCCACTGCACCTCGGTGTCGGGGTGGCTGGCCAGCCGCGTGGACATCGCGGTGCGCGGCGGCAGGCGCAGGCCGGTGGCCATTTCGGAGCGATCCGGGTCGGGCTGCAGCCGGGCCACCGCCATCGCGGGCAGCGGGCTGAGGAACTGCGGCTGCACCACCTCCAGCAGCCTGCCGGAAAAACGGGGGAACTCGGCATCGAGCTGGATGCGGGTGCGCGCGCTGAGCAGGCAGAAGGCCTCGATCAGCCTCTCGACGTAGGGGTCGGCGATCGCCGGCGCCGCGGCCCCCAGGTGCGAGGCCACTGCCGGATGCTCGCGCGCGAACTCGGCCGCGCACTGCCGCATGTACAGCAGCTCCTGGTTGAAATACTCGAGCAGCCGCGGGTGCATCAAGCGTCCCCGGCGGCGCCGGCCAGCGGCAGCAGGCGCCAGTGGCGGGTTTCCAGGTCGACCGCCGAGCGCACCGCGAACTCCAGGTCCCGCGGCAGGTCGCGGATCAGCCCGGACATCGCGAAGCGCAGCACATGGCTGGGCGCCGACGGCCGCGGCTGGCCGACCGGCTGCAGCTGCACCGACTCGGCGACGATCCGCGGCTCGAAGCGGGCTACGGCCTGGCGGATCGCCAGCTCCAGCCGGATCCATCCCGAGCGGTCGGCAAAGCTGCCGGCCAGCGCACCGATGCCGAAGTTGCAGCACGAGGCCAGCGCCGCCGCGTCGGCCAGCGGGTCCAGTCGGTGCTCGTCGTTGCAGGCGTTGAGCAGATCGCCCAGGTCGCGCAACACCAGTTCGCGCAATTGCTCGCGGCGAGCGCGCAGCGAAGGCGCCGCCGAGCGTCCGCCGCGCAGGCGGTCGAACAGGCTGGGTAGCGGGGGCAACGCGGTCGCAGGCAAGACCAGGGCCGCATCGAGGCCGCCGTGGTGGTGTTCGGAGCGCAGCAGGCCGGGCGGCAGCCGTGGGCATGGCGCGCGCTGCTGCGGCGGCAGCAGCGGCTGCTCCGGCGGGCTCGCGAGGCAGTGCAGAGGGTGCGGGGCGGGGCGGTCGCGCAGCAGATCCGATGCATCGTGCGCGCCCAGGCGATCCAGCATCGCGCTGCCGCGAGGATCGAGGGGGTTCAGCGGGGGCATGCGAAGCCTTGCAGGAGTCCGGGTTGCCACGGGTCGGGATCGGCCGATTGCAGCCGCAGCACGGCGTGGCGTCCGCGCAGGTCGTATTGCAGGTCCAGCGTGCCGGGTGCGGCGCTGTGCAGCCGCCTGCCCTGCGCCAGCAGGTGCAGCCAGGCCCAGGGCCCCTGGGCGAGCAGCTCCAGCGCGGGCCGGCCGTCGTCGGGCTGCAGGCGCAGCTGCGCGCTGGTGGCGGGCCGCGGCCCCGGCCAGCTGGCGCGCCAGGGCTGCACCGGTCCGTGCACGTAGCGCATCCGCTGGCCGTCGAAGTCGATGCGCAGCTCGAGCAGACGCGGGTCGAGCTCGGGGACGCTCAACGCGAAGCTCCAGTTCGGCGCGGCCGCGGCGCCGCGCCACAGTGCGCTGCGCAGCCGGGCGATACGGGCGAAGTCGCGCGGATCGGGACCCTGGCGGCGCAGCAGTTCCAGCAGGCTGTTGGCCACTGCCGCGCCCATCGGCCCGTCGAGCCGAGGCACCGCGTCGCCGGGCTGCAGGTCTTCGCGATAGCGCCATGGGGTGCGCGAGGTGTCGACCCAGCGCAGCAGGTAGGAGTCGAAATAGCGTTGCGCGGAACCGCCGGGTCGCAACCATTCGACGAAGGCATCGAAGTCGGCGTCCGCGCCGTCGGCCTGCAGCGGGAAGCGCCCGGCCAGGTCGCGCGCGCAAGGCTCGGCCACCTGTTCGCGGTAGGCGCCGGCGATGCGCCGGTACGACTGCTCGGCCTGTCGGCGCGCCACGCTGCTGCCGGCACCGAGCAGCAGCGCCGTGGTGTCGTGCTCCAGGCTGGCGAGCACCCCGGCCAGCGGGGCCGGCAACGTGGCGGCCTGGGCACGCAGCCGCGCCGCTGCCAGCGCCAGCGCGTCGCCGGGCGCGCCGGCGGCGGCGATCGCGCTGGCGGCCATGCTGGCCGCGGTGTAGTACGTGTCCAGCCAGCCCCGCAGCTGCGAGCGCGCCGGGTCCGCGCCGCCGGTCGTCGCCGCGCTCAGCTCGAGCAGGGCCGCGACCCGTGGATCGCGGCTGCCCAGGCCCGAGCGCTGCAGCGGCTGCAGCTGCTCGGCGGCGCGGCGCGCGAGTTCCAGCACCGGCGACCGATCGCCGCCCATGCGGCGCAACAGATCGAGCTGGGCCGGCAGGTCGGGCATCGGCTGCGCCCGCACGTCCTGCAGGAAGCTGCTCCAGCGCAGTGCGTAGTGCATCCAGTAGGCGTCGCGCAACTGCGCCTCGGTGCTCGCCGGCGATGGCGCGGCGGCTCCGCCGCCGAGCAGCCGGCGGTCGGCCTCGGCTGCTCGGTCGGCGAGAGCCTCCAGCCTCGGCGCCAGCCATTGCCAGCCGCGCAGGGTGTACCAGCCGGCGACGCCCTGGGTCAGCGGCCGGCCGGAGGCCAGGCGCAGCGGTCTTTGCAGCGCCGACCCCGGCAGCCCGGCCAGCGTGAAGGCCGGCGGCTGCAGCCGCGCCGGCAGCGCCTGCTCGAGCAGATGCCACAGTCGCTGCCCGCGGTCGGTGCGCGCCAGCCACTCGCGCGCCCCGCGCAGCAGCTCGGCGTCGGGCGCGAGCGGGTCGCGCAACGGCAGTTGCGGCGGGCGCAGCAAGGCCTGCGCCAGTCCGGGGCCGGCATGGCGCAGAGCCCAGCGGCGCAGCTGCGACGCGTCCGCCTGCGCGGGGTCGTGCAGCCTGAGGTACAGCGCGAGGGTGTCGGACACCGTGGCGACATCGTTGTCGCGCATCGCGGTGGCCAGTACCTGGCGCATGCGCCGCAGCAGCCCGGGCAGCAGCAGCGCCTGGCGCAGCCGCAGCAGCAGGCCGTCTGCGGCCTCGCGCACCGGCTGCAGCAGCGTGCCGGCCAGCGGCCAGTCGAGCGGTGCGAAGCGCACGCCGTCGACCAGCGCATCGGCCCGCGCCTGCGCCGCGAGCAGTCCGTCGGGCCAGGATGCGCGCGCGACCCGCGACCACTCCGCCTGCAAGCTGCCGGCGAGCCGCTGCAGTTGCAGCAGGCCGGCCTGGCTCTGCCGCTGGGCCTGCGCCAGCAGCCACCATCCGGCCAGCAGCGGCAGCAGGCAGGCCACGGCCGCGAGGGCGCGACGCAGCCGCGGGTGGCGCGGTCGCGTCGCGCCCTCGCCGGCGCGCGCGGAGTCGGCGAGCAGCACGCCGCCGAGCAGCGCGCCCGCGAAGCGGCCCGTGCCGTCGGGGCGCGCAGCCGGCGCCAGGTCCCCGCGGTCCAGGCTGCTGCTCAGGTACACGCCGCGCAGCTGCGGCAGTGCGGCGGGCGCCTGCGCGAACACCAGGTCGAGCCAGCCCAGCAGGCGGCGCGCCAGTTCGGCGTAGGCGTGGGGCAGCTCGTACAGGCGGCAGCGGCGCGGCAGCTCGAGTTCGTGCTCCAGGCAGCCGGGCAGCGCCAGCTGCAACCTGCGGCCCAGCAGCTCCAGCTCGGCGCGCACCTGCCGCAGCGGCTGGTGCGCACCGGGCTCGGGCGACGCCAGCACGAAGCCCCACAGCATCTCGGCGGATCGGCTGCCGTCGCGGCCCTCGAGTGCCTGGAAGAACTCCTCGAAGCCCGGCAGGATGTCGGCCTTGTTCAGCACCAGGTACAGCGGCGGCCGCGCCGCGAGCTCGGCGCGCAAGGGCAACAGCCGCTGGCGCGCGGCGCTCGCCGACGCGCCGACGCGCGCCGCGCATTCGTGCATCAGCAGCGCCGCGTCGACGGTCAGCACCACGCCGTGCAGCGCGGTCGCTGCGCCGCGCTGGCGCAGCGCCTGCAACAGCGCGCCGCAGGCCGGCGATGCCGCGCCGTGGGTGGCGCCGTCGGCCGCGCGGGGTGACGACGCGCCGGGGATCGCCGCAGGCTGGGTCGCGCAGCTCGCCGCGGCCGCGTCGTCCGCGCCGGCCGGCGTCGCCTCGGCGACCGCATCCGGCGTCGCATCGCCGTCTCGCAGCTCGGCGAACACCGCCCGCTCGCCCAGCCACCAGCGGCACAGGCCGGCTTGCGGTTGGGCGTCGGTCGCCTCGCAGCGCAGCAGGCGCAGCGCCGACGCCTCGAGCAGCGCGCTCTTGCCGCTGCCCGGCGAGCCGAGCACCAGGTACCACGGCAGCCGCCTGCGCTGTCGCAGCGCCAGCAGCCGGCCGCGCCAACCGGCTGCGCCATGCAGCATCCGCCACTGCCGCTGCACCCGGCGCACCTGGGCCGCCAGCTCGGCCGCCAGCGGCTCGCGCTGGCCGTCCGGCGGCCTGAACAGTCGCCGCAGGGCCCGCAGCACCTCGGTCGCCGCCTGCGCCCGCTGGCGGGCCGAGCGCAGCACCGCGCAGGCGATGCCGGCCAGCGCGAGCACTCCGATGAGCCCCGCGCGCGCCCACGCAGGCCGCAGCGGGTGGTGCTCGCCCCAGGCCAGCGCGGGACCCGCGCCGGCCACCAGCAGGCAGGCCAGCGCGAGCAGCGGCCCGCGCGGCGAGCGGCGCAGGCCCCAGCAAGCCAGCGCCCACGCCAGCACCAGGCCCAGCGCCAGGCGCGCGCCGGGCGGCTCGAGGGGACGCCAGTCGCCCACTGCCAGGTCCTGCCCGCCCAGGCCGAGCCAAGCGCCCGCGACCAGCGCGAGCAGCGCCGCCGCCAGCAGGCGCGGCGGCCAGCGACCCAGCGCGGCGGCCAGCCGGGACATCAACCGTCCCGCGCGCCGGCTGGCGGCGCGGCCTCGTCGAGCAGCCAGATGTCGACCCGGCGGTTGCGCGAACGCCCGCCCGGCGTGGCGTTGTCGGCCAGCGGCTGGCCGCTGCCGCGGCCCTGTACCCGCAGCGACGCGGCGGCCACGCCGAGTTCGCGCAACCGCTCGGCCACCTGCTGCGCGCGGCGCAGCGACAGCGCGGGGTTGATCGCCGCGCCGCGCGCACCGCCGGGCGTGTCGTCGGTATGGCCGACCACCAGCACGCTGCCGCTGCGCGCGCGCAGCACCGCGGCCACCTGCTGCAACAGCGGCAGAACCTGCGGACGCAACGTGCTGCTGGAGCTGGCGAACATGTCGTCGCTGCGAAAGCGCACCAGCCAGCCGCACCGCTGCAGGCTGAGCTGCAACTGTCCTGCCCGCACCGCGGCGGCCAGCCAGCCGCGGGGGTCGAAGCCGGCGGCGGCGGGCGCTGCCGCCGGAGCGCGCAGCCCGGCTCCGAGCTCGGTCTGCAGCGCGACCAGCTGGCCGCGCAACTCGCCGGCCTGGCGCGACAGCCGGGCATGCCAGCTGGCCAGGCAAGCCAGCATCGCGACCAGCGCGCCGGCCGGAATCCACCACCAGGCCGGCCGGCGCCCGCGCGCATGCGCGGCCGGCACCGGCCGCGCATGCGGGGCCAGCTCGACGGCCGCGGTGCCGCCGAGCAGCTCGTGCAGGCGGCGGCGCAATGCATCCAGCGACTGGCGACCGTCGACCCGTCGCCGGTAGTCCCCCATGAATCCCAGCGCCAGGACATGCAGCAGCACCTGCAGCACCTCGCGATGCGCCTGGGGTTGCGCGGCCAGGCGGGCCAGCAGCAGGAACACCGTCTTGCCGCCTTCGCCTTCCTGGTGGAACCGCTGCAGCAGCGCGTATTGCGACCACGGCCCGACGCTGCCCTGCTCGCCCCCGGCCCACGGCTTGCAGCTCAGCGCCTCGTCGAGCGCCGTGCACAGCGCGTAGCGGGCGGCGACCATGTGCTCGTGGCGCAGCTGCGCGCGGTCGCAGGCATCGGAAAACTCCACCACCGCGCGCGCCAGACGGTCGTGCAGGCTCGCCAGGCCGCCGGCCGCCGGCTCGCTCGCGCACTGGATCGCCGCCAGCGCGCGCAACAGCGGCGCGGCATGGCGCAACAGCGCGTCGGCCTCGGCCGCCTGCCCGGGGCTGCGCGCCGACGTCTGCGGATCCGGCATCGCGGGCGGCGCGGCCTGCCAGGCGGGCGCGTCCAGCGGCGGCAGCTCGCAGCTCGGCGTGCCGGTCACGGCGGATCCTGCCCCGGCTGGCGCGGCGGCTCCGCGGGCGCGTCGGCGGCGGCCGCCAGCCAGTGGTGCGCGGCCGCCCGCACGCGCCAGCGCCCGCTGCTCGCGTGCTCGATTCCCTGCGGGCCGAACACCACGCTGTGGCCGCCCGCGCGAAGCACCAGCCGGCCGCCGGCCTGCAGGCTGGCGACCTGCGCGCACGCCAGCTGCACCGCATCGCGGGCCTGCACGCGCAGCGACTCGCGGCGAGCCTGCAGGCGCAGCGTACCGGTGCTCGCCCGCAGCAGCAGCCCGGCGCCGGCGGCACCCAGCCGCACGCCGCCTGCTGCGTGCAGGTGCATGCCGCGCAGCGCCAGCGCGCTCAGGTCGCGCTGCGCGCTGCACGCCAGGTGCGCCTGCGATGCCAGCGCGAGGTCGCCCGCGCTGGCCGCCAGCAGCGCGCGATCGGCGCGCAGCGCCAACACCGCGTCGCCGCCCGGGGTGGTCGGCGCAGCCGCGCGCGCGCCGACATCGGCCTCGAGCTCGTCCAGCGCTGCGCCGGCCGGCCAGGCGGCGTCGGCACCGCCGCGGCGCAGCGTCAGGCGCGCCCGCAACCCCAGCAGCAAGCGCTGCCGGCAGGCCTGCAGCGGCAGCAGCAGCGCCTGCGCCGCCTCGCCGGCGACCGCGCCGAGCACCAGCAACGCGCGCGCGGCGCGCACCGCGCCGGCGGCTGCGGTGCGCAGTTCCGCGCCTTCGCCGCGCGCCGGCTGGCGCTGGCCGTCGTCGGCCAGCGCGACGTGGCGCCCGAGGCACAGCGCGCTGTCGGCGGCGCTGCAGGCCAGCTGGGCCTGCAAGCCACCGGGGGTATCGTCGAGCAGCAGATGGTTGGTGGCGGCCAGCCCGGCGGCCGCCTCGCCGCACTGGGTCTCGCGGGTCTTCCAGCCGGCGAGAGCGCGCGCCTGCGCCAGCTCCCAGGGCGGCGCATGGGCGGCATTGCGCACCACGCCGATGCACAGCGGGCAATCGAGGTCGCCGTCGAGGTATTCGACCAGCACTTCGTCGGCCGCACGCGGCCACGCTGCGCTGCCGAAGCCGTCGCCGGCCGCCGGCAGCGCCACGCGCAGCCAGCAGGTGGCGGCATCGGGCTGGTCCGCCGCCCAGTGCAGGCGCACCTTCACACGTCCCAGCGCATCGACGGGCAGCGCATCGACGGCCAGCGCGTGGTCGGGCAGCGGCGCATCGGCGTCGAGCACCGTCGCGGTCTGGGTGCCCGGGACGCGCGCGCGCGGCCAAGGCGGCGCGGGCTCGACTCCGTCGGCCAGCGCGACCGCGTCGAAGTCCATCCAGACCGTGGTCGCGCGCTCGGCGTCGGCGCACCAGTCCAGGCAGGTGGCCAGCACGAGGTGGCTGGCGCCGTCGGGCCCGGCAAGCCGCGGCCCGCCGGCGAGCTGCGGCGCCGGAAGGCGCAGCAGATGGCCGGCACACAACCCGGGCAGCGGGCCGGCGCCGCGCAGCAGCCGGCAACCGCGCCGAGCCTGCCGCAGGCGGATGCGGTTGAGCTGCTCGTCGGCGTCGTCGCCGCCCGACGCGGCGCGCGCCCGCGCGCCGTCACCCCGATGCAGGCCGATGCCGTCGCTGCCGCGCCAGCGCTCGATGGTCCCGCAGGCCGGCGGCGAGCCCGCGGCCGCGCAGGCGCGCCAGTCGCGGGCATCGCGCGGGCTGCATTCGGGCTGGCTGCGCCCCTCCCAGGCCTGCACGCCGAGCGCCGCCTGCTCGCTCAGGTGGTGCAGCGCCGGCGCGTCGGCGCATGCCGCTGCGGCGCGCAGAGTCGGGGCGGCATGGCCGGCCACCGGCTGTGCGCGCAAGGCATGCGGGCCGTCGCCGATGACCAGCCGATGGCCGCCGCGATGATGCTCGAAGTGGTAGTGCAGTCCCCAGCGGCCGCACAGGTATTGCACGAAATCCCAGTCGGACTGGTCGAACTGCGCCAGGTAGTCGAGCCGGGGATAGCTGCGCTGCAGCCGCAGTTCCCACTCCCACGCATAGCCCCGCAACACCTGCTGCAGCACCTCGACCACGCTGCGCTGCTGGTGCATGCGGCTGGCCACCCGCAGTTGCGCCAGCTGCGCCCACGGCCGCAACACCCACCGCGCCTGCGAGCCACCGCAGGCGGACGGCCCGAGCTGGCGGACCTCGGCCACCACGCCGCACAGGTGGCGCAGCGCGCCGGCGTCGGGGACGTCGCGGGACGGCGCGTCGGCGGCACAGCGCAGGCCGACGCGCAACTCGCGGCCGAGCAGCGGCCGCAGGTCGCCGGGCAGCCGCGGGTGCCGCACCCAGAGGTCGTAGCGGTACAGGCTGTTCATCGCCTCGCTGCCCCGCAGTCGCAGCAGTTGCCAGTCGCTGCGGTCGGGCGGCTGCTGCAGCGCCTGCAGCGCCGGGCCGCCCAGCTCGACCCCGGCGCCGTCCAGCCAGGCTGCCGCGACGCGGTCTTCGCGACTCATTCGACCAAGGCTCCGCTGCTGCCGATCAGCGTGGCGCCGCACGCGGTCCGGTGGCCTGCCAGCGCCAGCGGGCGGCCGTCGATGCAGGCGCTCGCGCATCCCTCGACGATCACCGTGGGACCATGCTGCAGGCACCAGACCGGGTCGCCCAGGCGTGCGATCGCCCGCCCGCCGATCCGGTTGCGCGGGCAGCCCGCCAGCACCTGTCCGCCATGGTCGATCGGATCGCCTTCGACTATCAGCTGGCGCGACATCGCGGGCCGCCTCAGCGCACGCCCCACAGCTGCAACACCAGCCCGGGGAACTCCACCGCCATGTGGACGGCGATCCCCCCGTGGCCGAGCATGTGCTGCCACAGGGCGCTGTCGGTTTCGAGCTGGAAGTACACCTGGCCGGCGTGAAAGGGCAATTGCCGCGGCGCCACCGGCAGCGCCCGCAGCCCGATGCCCGGCAGGTGCAGCCGCACCAGCTCGGCCAGTCGGTCGGCCGGCCCGACCTTGGCCTGGGAGACGAACTGCTGCGCCAGTGCGTCGGCGGGCAGGTCGGCGCCGGCCGCCAGCACCAGCGCGCTGAACTCGCGCAGCAGCGACGGCGCCACGCTGGCCACGCGCAGGCCGTGCGACTGGGATTGCAGTTCGATCGCCTCGGCGCCGCGGCGCACCGCGGCGTGCAGCAGGGCGCGCAGTCGTTCGAGCAGCGGCCCGAAGCTGGCGGCCGGGTCGCGGTGGCGATAGTCGGGCAGCCCCTCGGGGCGACGCGTCCCGGTGTCCAGGTAGGTGCACAGCTCGGCCGCCAGCGCGCGCAGCAGCTCGTGCACCCTCTCCGGCGCCACGCAGCGCAGCCCCAGCAGGTGGCCGAGGCGGCTGTGGTGGCCGTTGAGCAACTGCAGCAACAGGTAGTCGGCGACATCGCCGGCCTGCACCCTCGAGGGCCCGCACAGGCTTTGCGCGATCTGCGCGGCGCGCTGCCCGAGGTGGCCGTGCAGTTCCTCGAGCCACCGCACCAGCGCCTGGCTGGCGCCGACCACGTTGATCGGCGGGATCATCCGGGAATCGAGTTCCACCGCGCCATCGGCGTGCACCGCCGCGACCCGCGCCAGAGGCAGGCTCATCCAGCCGTCGGGGATGTCCGGCAGCGCCAGCAGGTGCATGCGCAAATGCAGCAGCTGCACGCTGCGCGCTCCCATCGCGATCGAGTTGATGTCCTGCAGCTCGCTCTCGAACACGCCGTAGCGCGCGCCCTCGGGAGGCGGGTCGTCGAAGCCGACCTCGACCGCCTGAGGCGTGCAGGCCGGCAGCGCCAGCCCGATGTCCTGCCCGAGGTGCCTCGCGTCGACGCGCAACGGCCGCGGCGGCGGCGACAGCCGCGGGATGTCGAAGGCCAGCCCGTCGGGCCACACCCCACGCGCATGGGCCAGCTGCAGCAGCCCCAGGCCCAGCGCCGGGGCTTCGATGGCCAGCGACGAGAAACCCCAAAACAGGCTGCCCAGCGGCTCGCACCGCAGGTGCGCCTGGTGCTCCAGGTAGCGCTCCTGCTGCTGGAACAATTGCGGGCGCAGGAACAGGCCCTCGCTCCAGCTGACCTTGTTGTACCAGGGCATGGTCAGTCGACCGCCTCGATGCGCACCTGCCTGGCGTCGAGCCGGATGCGCGCGTGCAGCACCGGGGTCGGCAGCACGGCGCTCCACCAGTGCGCGCCCGGGCGCGGCACGTCGCGGCTGGCGCGCCAGGCCGCCTGCGGCAGGTCGCGGTAGGCCGCGCTGACACCCAGCGCGCGCATGCCCGGCGCAGCCGCGCAGCGCAGCCGCAACGACTGCCCGGGCCGCAGCACGACCTCGCGCTGGCGCAACAGCGTGCCTTCCAGCGCGGAGCGCTCGTCGGCAGCGAGGAGGAAGTAGTCGACGGTCGCGAAGGGCTCGCGGCTGCGCAGCTGGTAGATGCGCAGCAGGATCGGCGCCGGGCGGCCGTGTGCGTCGGGGTTGACCCCCCCGGAGGCGTCGATCCGCAGGTCCAGCGCCAGCGCGGCCGGCTGCGCGGGGTCCGCCGACGAGCCGCCGGCGCAGGCGCCGAGCAGCGCCGGCAGCATGCCCGACAGCAGCGCGGCGCTGCCGGCGCGCAACCACCTGCGCCGCTGCGCGGCGATCGCGCAGGCGTCGGGCGCGGCGGCCGGGCGGGGCGCCGCAGCGGACGAAGGCGCGGCCGCCGGCATCACACCTCCTGGTTGCGCTTGAGGTCATAGCCGGCGCTGACCGCGCCGCCCGATCCGCCCTGCTGGGTCTGCACCAGGTATTCCTGGGTCACGCGGGCGAAGCTCAGGTGGAACTGTTCGCGCCCGCGCGCATCGTCGGCGGCCTCGACCGCCGGGCTGACGCGGGTGACCAGCACGTCGTCCAGGGTCAGCCTGAGGTAGTCCAGCGGCTCGCCGCCGGACTTGCGCACGCTGAGCACCGCCTTCGCCAGATGCCTGCCGGTCAGGCACATGCGCATCAGGTTGGGGCTGGCTCGATCCAGGTAATGCAGGCATTCGAGGTCGTGCACCTCGGCCTTGCCGGCGCCGCCCCCGCTTCCGGTGTGCATCGCCCCCGACTGGACGATGGTCCAGCGCCAGCCGAGCACCTCGATCTCGTCCTTGTGATGGGCGTCCTGGGCTTCGCCGGCGACTCCGTCGAGCTTCAGAAAGATGTCCTGTGCCATGCTCGCTCCTGTGGGGTTGTGGGGACCGAAGGGAAGGCGCCGCCAAGGCTCACGCGCGCGCGGGGACCGCCGGCAGGCGCGCCACCAGCCGCAGGCTCACCGTCAGGCCCTCGAGCTGGTAGTGCGGGCGCAGATAGAACCTGGCGCTGTAGTAGCCGGGCTGGCCCTCGGCCGGTTCGACCACGACCTGCGCCGCGGCCAGCGGGCGCCGCGCCTTGGCGGCCTGCGAGGAGTTGGCCGGATCGGCGTCGACGTAGCCCATGATCCACTCGTTGAGCCAGCGCTGCATGTCGTCGCGCTCCTTGAACGAGCCGATCTTGTCGCGCACGATGGCCTTCAGGTAATGGGCGAACCGCGTGCTGGCGAACAGGTAGGGCAGCCGCGCCGACAGCTGGGCATTGGCGGTGGCGTCGGCGTCGGGGTAGACCTGGGGCCGCTGCAGCGACTGCGCGCCGAGGAACGTGGCGTGGTCGGTGCCCTTGCGATGCACCAGGGGGATCAGGCCCGCGCGCGCCAGCTCGGCCTCGCGGCGATCGGAAATCGCGATCTCGGTCGGGCAGCGGATGTCGAAGCCGCCCTCGTCGGTGGGAAAGGCGTGGCAGGCCAGCCCCTCGACGGTGCCGCCCGACTCGACGCCGCGGATCATCGAGCACCAGCCGTACTCGCGGAAGCTGCGGTTGATGTTGACGGCCAGCGCGTACACCGCGTTGGCCCACACGTAGTTGGAGTGGTCGGCGCCGTCGGCGCTTTCCTCGAAGTGGAACTCGTCGACCGGATGGCTGCGCGCGCCGTAGGGCAGGCGCGCCAGGAAGCGCGGCATCACCAGCCCGACATAGCGAGCGTCCTCGGTGTCGCGCAGGCTGTTCCACGCGGCGTGGTCGAGGTTGCCGGTGATGCGCGCCAGGTCGCGCGGGTTGGCCAGCTCCTGCCAGCTGCGCATCTGCAGCAGCGACGGCGCGGCGCCGGCCAGCAGCGGGGCGTGCGCGGCGGCCGCGATGCGCGCCATCGCGGCCAGCAGCTCGACGTCGGCGGCGCCGTGGTCGAAGTAGTAGTCGGCGACGATGCAGCCGTAGGGCTGGCCGCCGAGCTGGCCGTATTCGTCCTCGTACAGGCGCTTGAACAGCGGGCTCTGGTCCCATGCCACGCCCTTGTAGCGCCGCAGGCTGCGCCGCAACTCGTCCTTGCCGAGGTCGAGCGCGCGGATCTTCAGCGTCTCGTCGGTCTCGCTGTGGCTGACCAGGTGGTGCAGCCCTCGCCACGTCGACTCCATCTGCTGGAAGCTGGGGTGGTGCAGGATCAGGTCGATCTGCTCGCCGAGCCTGGCGTCGATCGCGGCGATCACCGCGTCGATGCAGGCATAGGCATCGTCGGCGAGCGCGACGCGGTGCGCCAGGGCCTGCTCGGCCAGCGCGCAGACGGCCTGCTCGACGGCCATCTGCTGCGCCGGCCCGCGCGGATGGAATTCGCGCAGGATCAGCTCGCCGAGCGGCTCGCCTTGCGGCGGCGGGCGATCGGCGGCGTCGCCGGCGCGCCCGGGCAGCGGCGCGGCCTCGGGGCTGGCAGGGAGATCGGACATCGGTCGGGCGGCGCGAAGGGGTTGGCGGGATGGACTGGGGCGGAGCGGGCGTCGCGACGCTGGCAGCGCGCCGCGGCGGCGGGTGCTCAGCCGGTTGGCTGCTCGCCGGCCGGTGCGGACGCAGGTGCGGACGACGGTGCTGGCAGCGGCGCGGCGGGCGGCGACCCGCGGCGCTGCGCCAGCGCCTGCAGCCATTGCGGGTCGCGCAGCAGTCGGAACACCAGTTCCTCGGCGCCGGACTTGCCGTCGATGTAGGTCTGCAGGTTGGCCAGCTGGGTGCGCGCATGCAGCAGCGCGCGCAGCGCGCCGACCTTGGAGGCCACCGCCGCAGGCGAGAAGTCCTCGATGCTGTGGAAGCACAGGTCGACGCTCAGCTGTCCGCCGCCGCCCAGGGTGTCGGGCACGCTGAAGGCCACTCGCGGGGACAGGGCCTGCATGCGCTGGTCGAAGTTGTCGGCGTCGATGTCGACAAGGCGGCGCTGTCCCAGGTCGTCGGCGGCCCGGCTCGCGTGGCCGGCCTGGCCCGACAGGTCGGCCAGCACCGCCATCACGAAGGGCAGCTGCACGCTGGCCTGACTGCCGTAGGTCTCGACTTCGTACTCGATGTGCACCCTGGGAGGGCGGTTGCGGGCGAGGAACTTCTGGCTGCTCTGGGTCATGGCGCGGGCCTTGCGCCCCGCGAGGGGCATGGTCTGCAGGAACACGTGCGCGGCGGCACTGCCTTCAGGTAGAGTGCGAGGCGCCCGGCAAGTTCCCCTGGCCCCGCTTCGCCTGGGGTCTTGGTGCAAGGCCACGGTCACTACCAGCGAGGTCGCCGATGTCCGCAACGCCTGCGTTTCCCGAGCCTGCCGCGGACCGCGCGGCACAGGCACGATGCGTGCTGCGCCGCCACCTGCACGGAGTGCTGAGCACCCTGTCGCGTCGCTGCGGGGGCGCGCCCTTCGGGTCGGTGACGCCCTTTGTCCTCGACGCGGCCTGCCGCCCGGTGATCCTGGTGTCGAGCCTGGCCGAGCACACCCGCAACCTGCAGGCCGACGCCCGCTGCAGCCTGCTCGCCCACCCCTGCGCGCCCGACTCACAGGCCGCGGCGCGGGTCACCGTGGTCGGACGCGCACGCAGCCTGCCCGACAAGCAGGCGCTGGGCCCGCGCTACCTGCGCTATTTCCCCGAGGCGCAGCGCCACTACGAACTGGCGGATTTCCAGTTCTACGTCATCGAACCGCAGACCCTTCGATACATCGGGGGCTTCGGGAGCATCCACTGGATTTCGGCCGAGGATTTCGCGCCCCCAGCCAACTCGCTGCAGGAGGCCGAACCGTCGATCCTCGACACCATGAACCGCGACCACGCGGAGCGCCTGCGCGACTGGTGCGCGCAACTGAACGGGGTGCGGCCGCTCCAGGCGTGCATGGTCGGGGTCGACGTCGACGGCTGCGACCTGCGCGCCGACCAGCAGCTGCTGCGCCTGGATTTCGCGCGGCCGGCGCCGCACCCCGAGGCGGTGCAGCAGGCGCTGGCCGAGCTGGACCGGGCCTGCGCCGGGCACCCGCGCTGAGCCCGACCGGCGCGGGCTCCGGCCCGCGCTGAGCCCGACCGGCGCGGGCTCCGGCCCGCGCTGAGCGCGGCCGACGCGGGCTCGGGCCGACTACTTGGCCGCGTCGAGCCGACGCACCAGCACCGCCTGGTCGACCGCGCCGGTGATGCGGCTGCCGTCGTGCAGGAACATGGTCGGGGTGCTCTGGATGTCCAGGCTCTCGCCCAGCTTCAGGTTGGCCTTCAGCACCTGGGAATCGCACTGGGCGGGGGCCGGCGGCGGGCTCTTGTGGCTGCCCATCCACTCCACCCAGGCCTGGCCGGGCTTGGGCGCACACCAGATGTCGCGCGACTTGGCAGGCGAGTCCTGGCTGATCACCGGGAACAGGAACACATGCACCGTCAGGTTGCCGATCCTGGCCAGCGTGCGGTCGAGCGCACGGCAGTAGGGACAGTACGGGTCCTCGAACACCGCGACCTGGCGCGCCCCCTTGCCGTACACCACGCTGAACGAGTCCTTCAGCGGCAGCTTGTTCCAGTCCACCCTCTGCAGCTGCTGCACCCGCAGCTGGGTCAGGTTGGTCCCGCTGTGGGCTTCGATGATGTCGCCGCTGAACAGGTACTTGGCCTGGGCGTCGGTGTAGAACACATGGTCGCCGATGTCGACTTCGTACAGCCCCGAATAGGGGGTCTTGAGCACGTGCGCCGAAGCCGGGAAGCCCGGCACGTGCTCGGCCAGGGCGCGGCGCACCTGGGCGGTGGCATCGGCATGCGCGGGGCCCGACAGGGCGCACGCGGCGACGGCGGCGATCAACCAATCTCGGATGTTCATGGGGGCAGTCTTCGTTGGGGTCGGGCCGCCGCTGGCGGCGGCCGCTGCAAGGCGCTGTGCACAGTCTGGTCCTGTCGCGCCGCCTGCGCAAGTCCCGCGACAGGCCGGCAGCGGGGACGCCACCGGCCCGCGGGCTCGCGGGATCGGCTCAGAACAGCACCGAACTCCCCGAAGCATAGCCCGCCAGCCAGGTTTTCAGCGGCGACAGGCGATCGACCGCGAGCAGGCCCAGCGCCCGCAGCGGGGCCATCCACCGCAGCTGCGGGGCGTACAGGCGGTGCAGGCCGTCGGTCGCCAGCTGCATCGCCAGCACCTGCTCGGCACGCGCCCGGGCGTAGCGCCGCAGCAGTTCGGGCCTGCCCGCGGACTCGCCCGGCAGGCGTCGCGCCAGCACCGCGGCCAGCGCCTGCACGTCCTGCAGTCCCAGGTTCAAGCCGTGCCCGGCCATCGGGTGGACCACGTGGGCGCTGTCGCCCAGCAGCGCCACGCCGTCGCCCGCCACGCTTTCGGCGCGCTGCAGCAACAGCGGCCAGGCCGCCGACGCGCCGGCCGCCCGCAACCCCCCCAGCCGCTCGGCGCCCAGCGCGGGCAGCTGCTGCTGCACCCTTTCGGCCAGTTGCTCGCCCGGCAGCGCGCGCAACTGCTCGGCCAGCCCGTCCGGCGCCGACCACACCAGCGACACCTGGTGCTGGCCCTGCCAGTCGGGCAGCGGCAGCAGCGCCAGCACGCCGCCGTCGGGCGTGAAGGCCTGCAGCGCGCGGGCACCGTGCGCTGCCGCGCAGCTGAAATTGCACACCACCGCCGACTGCCCGTAGGCCCTGCTGCGCACGCCGATGCCGCTCCATTCGCGCACCCGGCTGGAGCGGCCGTCGGCACCCACCAGCAGCCCGACGCGCAGCACCTCGCCGCCGGACAGCTCGAGCTGCCAGCCGGCGTCCGCGCGTTGCGCCCGCACGACGGTGTCGGCATGCAGCCGCACCCCGCGCTCGAAACGCAGCACCAGGTCCAGCGCCCGCTCGACGGCATCGGATTCGACAATCCAGGCCAGCGACTCCAACCGCTGCGAGTAGGCGTCGAAATGCAGCGTCGCGCCGTCGGCTGCGATCTGCATGGCCTGCACCGGCTGGATCCGTTCGCCGGGCAGTTGCTCCCAGACGCGCAGGCGCTGCAGCAACCGGCGCGACGCCGCGTTGACGGCGTAGATGCGCTGGGCAAAGCCCGCCTGCGGCTGCGCCGGCGCGCTGCCGGCGCCGCACAGCGCCACGCGCAGGCCGGCCTGCGCCAGCGCCAGCGCGGCGGCCTTGCCCACCAATCCACCGCCGACCACCGCGACTTCGTCGTCCAGCATCGTCGTCATCCTCGAGCTGTGCCTAGAATCAACCGCAGAATGTCGCCAACACCCAACATCCCGCCGATTGTGCTTGAGCATTGTGCTCCCATCGACCGCGCCGCCCGGCGCCGCTGCCGATGTCGGGGCACGGCGCCGCCGGGCCTGCGGCGGGCACCGGCCGGCGCATGCTCGCGCGGCTGATCCGCGTCGCCGCCGCGGCGCTGGCGGCACTGGCCATCCTGCTGGTCGGCGGCGCCGGGCTCGGGCTGCTGGCCTTCCACACCGACGCCTTCAAGTCGGTGCTCATCGACTCGGTGCTGCAGCGCTACCACCGCCGGCTGGAACTGCCGGGCACGCTGCAGCTGCGACTGTTCCCCCCTTTCACGCTGGAAACCGGCCCGATGCGGCTGAGCGCTGCCGACGGGCATTCGCCCTTCGCCGAGGCGGCCGACATGCGGCTGCGCCTGGCGCCGCTGGCGCTGCTGCGCCGCCACGTCGAGATCGAGGCCATCGAGCTCGACGCGCCGCGCCTGCAGCTGCGGCGCGACACCGACGGGCGGTGGAATTTTGCCGACCTGCTGGCCGCCCCCGGCGCGCGCCTGCCGGCGCTGGACGTGCGACGCCTGGTCATCAAGGCAGCGACCATTCGCGTCAGCGACGCCGCAGGCCGGCTCGACGGCACGCTGCACGGGGTCGATGCCGACATCGCGGGGATCGGCGTCGCCGGCTGGCATCCGCTCAGCGTGTCGGGCCAGGCGATGCTGCCGCGGGCGCGCTCGCAGGCGCGTTTCACCCTGCTCGGGCAGTTGCATACCGAAGCCTCGGGCCGCGCGTGGGTGCGCGACCTGGTGCTGCGCGGCGACGCGCGGCTGTCGGGCGGCGCGCGGCTGCTCGGCGACCTGCACGCCAACCTGCAGTGGAACACCGGCGCGAGCCAGCCCTGGCTGCAGCTGGCCGGCCTGCAGCTGCGGGCCCAGGGCCGGCTGGCCGATGGGCAGCCGGCCCAGCTGCAACTGGCCGAGCCGCTGCTGCAGTGGCAGGGGCAGCGCACTCTGGGCGGCCCGCTGCACGGCTGGGCGCTGATCGGCGCGGCGCCGCGCACCCTGCGCCTGCAGCTGAGCAGCTCCGGCCTCGGCGGCCCGGACTCCGACCTGGCGCTGCCCGAGCTGCGCCTGAGCGCGGCGCGCTCCGCGCCGACTCCGCTGCGGCTGCGGCTGCGGCTGGGCGGGCGGCTCGACCTGGTCCACGGCAGCGCGGTGATCGACCACCTGCAGGCGCGCGCCAGCTGGGGCGCGCCGACGCAGTCGACGCACTGGCAGGTCAGCGGCAGCGGCTCCTTCGCTCCCGACCAGGGGCTGCAGGTGCAGCTGCAGGGCGACGATGCGGCGTCGGCACTGCACCTGCAGGCACGCCGCGACCAGCAGGGCTGGAGCCTGGCCGCGCAGGCCGGCGCGATCGACCTGGGCAAGGTCGACGGCACGAGCCTGCGGCCTGCGCGCGAACTGCTGCGCGCGCTGCCCCCCGCGCGCCTGCGGTTGCAGGCCAGCTCGCTGCGCTGGCGGGCGCTGCAGTTGTCGCAGCTGACTCTGCAGGCGCACGACAGCGAATCGGCGCTGGTGCTCGACCAGCTTCGCGCGCGCGCCTGGGGAGGCGAGCTGCAGGCCAGCGGCCACCTCGGGCTGGCGGCCGGCGACGGCCAGTTGCAGGCCCGCTTGCAGCAGGCTTCGATGCCCCGTCTGCTGCAGGCGCTGTACGGCAATGCGGTGCTCAGCGGCAGCGGCGACCTGCGCGCCGATCTGCGCTGGCAGCGCCCGGGCCCGATCGTGCGCCAGGCCGAGGGCAGCGCGCGTGTGCAGGTGGACGGCGGACGGCTGCTCGGCATCGACCTGCTGCGGCCGCGGGCCGCGCAGACCCGGGCGTTCAGTTCCTTCAGGCAGCTCGACGCCCAGGCGGCGATCCGCGACGGGGTCGTCGAACTGACGCAGTTGCGGCTGCAGGCGGCCGACGGCGACTGGGCCGGCGGCGGCAGCTATGACCTCGCGACCCGGCAGCTGCGGCTGCGGCTGCGCCCGGGGGCCAGGCCGCGCCAGCCGGCCTGGCTGGCCGCCGGCCACTGGCGGGTGCGCGGCGAGCCCGGCAGCCCCCGTTTCGACTGGCGCGCCGGCGCCGCCGCGGCGACTCAGAGCCCGAAGTAGGTCTCGCGCACCGCGTCGCTGGCTTCGAGCTCCTCGCGCGTGCCGCTGGCGCGCACCTTGCCGTGGTCGAGCAGGTAGCCGCGGTCGGCCAGCGCGAGGAAGGCCACGTTCTGCTCGGCGATGAGCAGCGAGGTGCCGCCGCCGATGGTGGTGCGCAGCACGTCGATGACCTGCTTGACGAACACCGGCGCCAGGCCCGACGAAGGCTCGTCCATCAGCAGCAGCCTGGGCTCGGCCACCAGGACCTTGGCGATGCCCAGCATCTTGCGCTGCCCGCCCGACAGGGTCGAGGCCGCGTCGCGGCGCTTTTTCGCCAGGTCCGGGAACACCGTGAACAACTCGTCGCGGCGGCGGCGCATCTTCGCGTCCGGCATGAAATAGCCGCCGAGGGCGATGTTCTCGTCGATCGACAACGTCGGGAACACCCCGAGTTCGGACATGAAGGCCAGCCCGCGCCGGATGCGCTGGTCCGGGCGCAGCCCATCGATGCGCTCGCCGTCGAAGGTGATGCTTCCCGATCGGCAGGGCAGCAGGCCGATCAGGGTGCGCAGCAGCGTGGTCTTGCCGGCGCTGTTGGCGCCCAGCAGCAGCACCGTCTGCCCGGGCCGCACCTCCATGTCGATACCCCACAGCACCTGCATGGCGCCATAGCCGGCCTGCAGGCCCTGCACTTGCAGCGCGGCAGTCATGGTTCTGTCGTGGCTCCGATGAATGCGGCGACCACCTCGGGGTCGCGCGAGGCCGCCTGCAGCGGGCCTTCGAACAGCATGCGCCCGGCGCCGAGGACGATGACCCGTTCGGTGATGCGGTTCAGGAAGTCCAGCAGATGCTCGACGACGATCAGCGCGATGCCGCTGCGCGCAAGCTTGAGCAGCAACTCGGCGATCACTCCCAGCTCGGCCGGGTTGAGGCCGGCGCCGATTTCGTCGACCAGCAGCAGCTTGGGGCGCGTGGCCAGCGCGCGCCCGAGGTCGAGCAGCTTCTGCTGGTTGACCGTCAGCGAGCCGGCGACCCGCCCGGCGACCGCCAGCAGGTCGATGTCGCGCAGGATGTCCTGCACCTGGGAATCGCTCAGCCGCTGGGTGCGCGCCGCGACCTCGACGTTTTCCAGCGCCGTCATGTCGCGGAACACCTTGGGCACCTGGAAGGTGCGGTTGATCCCGGCGCGCGCGCGCTTGAACATCGGCAGGCGGTTGATGTCCCGGCCGAGGAACTCGACGCGGCCGGCGTCGGCCTGCAGCAGCCCGGAGATCACGTTGATGGTCGTGGTCTTGCCCGAGCCGTTGGGGCCCACGAGGCCGACGATCTCCCCCGGCGCGACCCGGAAGCCGACATCGTTCAGCACCACGTGGGCGCCGAACTGCTTGCGCACCCCGGAGAGTCGGAGCAGTTCAGAAGACATCGATCCCCCGGCGCTGGAACAGCGACAGCACGCCCCCCGGCAGGAACAGCACCAGCAGCGCGATCAGTCCGCCGTAGATCAACTGGAAGTACTGCGGGGTGGAAATTCCGATCGCCGAATACAGGGCATACAGCAGCGCGGCGCCGATCATCGGCCCGATCACCGTGCCCACCCCGCCGAACAGCGCGAACACGATCGCGAACACCGACAGCTGCAGGGTGAACACCGCGTCGGGGTAGAACACCGACAGGTTCCACGCGTAGACCCCGCCGGCCAGCCCGGCGACTCCGGCCGACACCAGCCAGACGATGAGCCTGGCGCGCACGACGTGGATGCCCGCCATCGCCGCGCTCAGCGGGTCCTGCTTGATCGCGCGCAGCGACATGCCGAAGCGCGAGGCGCGGAAATACGCGGCCAGCGCGCAGCTCAGCAGCAACACCCCCAGCATGACCAAATAGCTGAGGCTGGGGTCGTAGACCTGCTCGATCTTCAGTCCGTAGGGGCCGCCGGTGATGTCCGACAGGTTCGGATTGGAAACGACGAAATACAGGATCTGCGAAGCCGCCAGGTTGGCGATCGAAAAATACGCTCCCGACAGCCGCAGCAGCGGGCCCAGCACCAGCCCGAGCAGCACCGCCACCAGCGTGCCGCCGGCCACGCACCCCAGCACCGGCAGATGGGTGTGCAGCACCAGCAGCGAGGTCGCGTAGGCGCCGCTGCCGAAAAAGCCGACATAGCCGAAGGGCAGGTAGCCGGTGAATCCGTACAGCAGGTTCAGGCCCTGCGCCAGCGCCATGAAGGTCATCATGGTGAACAGCAGCGACAGGTTGCCGTACAGGTGCGGGGCGAGCGCGAAGGCCAGCGCGGTCACCGCCAGCACCAGCGCGCCGGCGCGCAGCCCGCGCAGCCGAGGGGAGCGGGAAGCTTGGATGTCAGGCAAGGCGCACCGCCTTTCCGAGCAGGCCCGACGGCCGGATCAGCACGATCACCAGCAGCAGCGCGTAGGGAACCACGTTGGACCAGGAGGAGTAGTAGGTCTGCATCAGCATGGTGCCCAGCCCGAACACCAGCCCGCCGACGATGGTGCCCAGCGGGTTGCCCAGCGAGCCGATGATCACGATGGCGAACGCGGTGGTCGTCAGGCCGTCGCCGAGGTCGGGCGACACCGAGCCCAGCAGGTAGGGCACGAACACCCCGGCGATGCCGGCCAGCGCCAGACCGCCGACGAAGGCGATGGTCGAGACCTTGCGCACGTCGATCCCGGTGGCCACCGCCTCCTCGCGGTTGGCCATCACCGCGCGGGTCGCATAGCCCAGCCGGGAGTGGGAGAAATACAGCCACAGCAGCACCAGCGCGGCGATGCTCACCGCCGCCGCGACCCACCAGCTGTCGGGAAACTGCTGCCCCAGCACGCCCAGGTTGCCGCCGCCCAGCGCCGACTCGGGAAGCGAGCGCTGGTCGGCGCCGAACGCCAGCTCGGTCAGCGACTCGAGGATCTGCCCGATTCCGAAGAACAGGATGAACGACAGCATTTCCGGGTCGCCGCTGCGCTGCAGCCGCGGCACCACCCCCCGGTACAGCGGCCAGCCGACGACCAGCGCGCCCAGCACCGACAGCGGCACCGCCCACAGCGGGTTGAGCCCGAGGTGGCGCGACACCAGCCAGGCGCAGTAGCCGCCGAGCACGATGAACTGGCCGTGGGCGAGGTTGATGATGCGCATCACCCCGAAGATCAGGTTCAGCCCGAGCCCGACCAGGGTGAAGAAAATGCCGTAGAGAAGCCCGCCGACAATGGCGTACAGCAGAAGTTCCACAATCGCCCCTTCGGCATGGAAATCTCCGGGTGCCGCGGCCCGCGGCACCCGTCATGCGCCGGCGCCGGCGCGCCGGCGCGGCTTCAGCCCTTGGGCGCCGGGTAGACGGCCTTGCCCGTGGCGTGCTCCTCGGGATAGAGCACGACGAACTTGACGCTCTTGCCGTCGGGGACCATCTGCGCCACCGGCAGCGGCTGGCCGAGCTGGGCGCCGTTCTCATTGATCTTGAACGGCCCGAGCAGCGTGGTCACCTTGCCCGACATGTCGTGCAGCAGCGCGGAGTGGAAGTCCTCCTGGGTGAACTTGGGCGCCTTGTCCAGCATGTACTGCATCACCAGCCCGGTGTTGTAGCCGGCCGAGTCCAGGAAGGTCGGCGCCTTGTGGTGCTGGGCTTCGAAGGCCTTTTCGAACTGCGCGGTGTTCATGCCGTAGCTGACCTTGTCATAACGCACCAGCGGCGGAGTCGGATAGGTGTAGGTGTACGCCAGCCCCTTGACCCCCACGTTCTTTTCCATGAGGGCCAGCAACTGCCCCGGGAAGATCGTGAAGGTCATGTTGAAGTGCAGGCCGCTTTGCGACAGCGCCCGCAGGAAGGCGATGTCGTTGGGCGGGTAGCCGAACTCCAGCACCGCGTCGGGGTTGCTCGCCTTGATGGTGTGCAGCAGCACCGTGTAGTTGGATTCGGTCGTCGGCACCGCGTGGTAGTACACCGGCGTGACCCCGCCCTTGGCCAGCTGCGCCTTCATGGTCTCGGCCTGCGAGGCATCGAAGTCATTGCCGTCGTAGACGATGGCCACCCGCTTGATATGCTGCTTGAGCAGGTACTGCGCCAGCGGCACCGGCCATACCGTCGAAGCCGGGATGCTCACATCGGCCAGGTAATCGGTCTTCTTGGTGAAGAAGTTCGCCCCCGACCCGGTGGGGTCGATCAGCAGCATGTGGTGCTCGGCGGCCAGCGGTACCGCCACCGAGGTCAGCACCGAGCCGAAGTCGGCCACCAGCACGTCCACCTTGTCCTGGGTGATCAGCTGGTTGTACAGCGTGGTCGCGGTCGACGTCGAACTCTGGTCGTCGTAGGCGACGATCTTCACCGGAATCTTCTTGCCGAAGGCCTTGACGAAGACGCCGCCCTCCTTGTTGACCGCGGCGGCCCAGAACTTCAGTCCCTCGTACTGGCCCTGGGAGGCCACCGCGAACGGCCCGGTACTGGCGTACAGGGTGCCGATCTTGAGTTCTGCCGGGGCGCCAGCCGCGTGGGCGCCGAAGCTGGCGGCTGCCAGCGCTGCTGCCGCCGCGGCCGCCTTCAGCGGCTTGAGGGTCCTGCGGGCACGAGTCTGCATGCGAAATCTCCGTGGAAAAGACCCCGCTCCATCCGGCCCGAAAGCCGCAGGTGGCGCTGGCCTGGAAGGGAATGATCCGGGCATTCTGGTGGGCCGCGCGAATCCCAGTCAACGCGAGCACCCCGCGAAATTGCAACCGCCTGTTACGACAGGCCGCGCCGCGAAGACCGCCCGCGTGCCCGGCGCGGCGACCTGTCCATGCAAAAAAAATCGGATCCGGCGTGACATGGTTCACGTAACAACGGGTGTCCCCGCAATAGCATGCTGCACTGCGGCGGCGCTCGCCGCGGCACCTCCAAGCTACCTGTTCCCGACCATGAAACGACTCGTCCTCGCCGTTGCGCTGCCCCTGGCCCTGGCCTGGGGCCCGAGCGCGCTGGCCTGCAAGTACAACTTCACCTTCGTCGCCGGCAACGACCTGACCCAGCTGATCCTCAACCCCCAGCTCAAGGACCCGCCGATCACCGACCAGCAGTGCGCGACCTTCCAGCACTACTCGCCGTTCCTGCACGCCAACCAGCTCAAGTTCAATGTCAACGGCGACAACTTCGTCAGCCACGGCGTGGCCATCGGCTGGGCCTCGGTGCAGTTGATGGACTCGCACGGCATCGTGTCGTCGGAGTACTCGCAGCAGACCTCGGTCGTGGCCAACCCGGACGACATCCAGGCGCAGAAGAACGAGTACAAGTCGGTGGTGAACGCGGTATTCGGATTGAACCTGCGGCACGCGCTGGCCCAGTTGCGCCAGCGTGAGATCGCCGCCGGGATCCAGCCGATCCCGGCCGTGCGCTGACGCGCCGGGCGCGCGCCCTCCCCGCGCGCGCCCGCACGGCACGCCGACCTCGTCCATCTCCCGGACCTGCGCGTGCCGGTGCTCCGGCGCCTCGCCGCTGCACGCGCGGCGCGCCGGCCTTGCGGCGGCCCGACGGGTCGCGGAATAACCCGGCGTCAAAGCCGGATCGTTCGATCCGTGATCGTGCCGGGAAACGCCTGATACCCCTGTCCGGACCTCCGGAAAGTCCGATACAACGTGATCATCCACGTCGGCCGGGACCGGCATCGACGGCTGGGGATGGGACTCGCGACGGCCACAGGCGGCGGACGACATGCCCGGGCACACGGTGAGCATCCCGTTTGGACCTCGAACGCGCACCACGTGCGCTCTGAACACCATCCCTAGGAGTCCACGCCATGGCAGCAGTCGTCATCTGGTCCGCCGATCTCGCCAAGAGGATGACCTACAAACCCCGGAAGGTCCGCATCACGGGTTTCCAGTTCTCGATGACGGTCGACAAGCCCGTGTCGGACTTCCTGGAAAAGGACGAAGGCCCGCGCCAGCAACAGGCGATGGTCGATGACGCGAACAAGGCGATGGCCAAGGCGGTCAAGGAAGTCGAGGCGTCGGTCAAGCTGCTCGACTCCATCGCCAGCGGCGAGCACGGCTCGGGCAACAAGGACGTCGCGCAGATGCTGGCCGACTGCCAGCGCGCGATCACCAGGTCCTGCCAGGAACTCTACGACGAACTGAACGAAATCCCCAAGCGCCGTTGGGAGCTTTGGCTGAAGATCCGCAAGGATTACCGCAACTACAAGCTCAAGAGCGCGGGCAAGATGGTCATCGGCACCTTGTCGCTGGTCGCCAACCTCGCGTCGGCGGCAAGCTCCGTGCTCACCGCCGGAGTGACACTGGCGCTGAGCCTCGTCGGCATGACCCGCGCGTCGGTGGCGGTGGGCGATCTGCTGGTCAAGTTGTGGGAAGAGGCCGAGCAGGTGCAAAAGCGCCTGATCGCCAACGCCGACAAGGTCAAGGGCCTCTACGAGACCAAGGGCAAGCAGGCGCTGGGACGGCGCTCGACCGGAATGGCCGCGATCAACGCGCTGCTCGGCAGCGACGTCGCGCCGAGCCTGAAGGCGATGGAATCGGACTGCCAACTCTGGCTGGACAAGCTCAACGGAATCGACCTCGCCGCGGGCAAGTCCGCGCAAGTCGCGGTCAAGGGCCTGACCGACGCCGAGAAACTCGAGAAGAGCCTGAAGACCGTGAAGGCCAAGGCCCTGTCCAGGGCGCTGGACAACCTGGTCGAGTTGCGCCAGACCATCCACCAGAACCTCGAATCCTGCCACGCGCAGTCGCAGCGTTGCAACAACGGCAGGGAGTTGCACAAGATCTACGCGGCGATCGTCAAGGACCTGCGGTCGGCGCAGCCGACGTGGAGCACGGTCTGCGACAAGCTGATCCCGGCCGCCGCCGGCCTGGCCTATGCCGGGGCCAACGCCGCGCATGGCCTGCAGCAGGCGAGCAGCGCGCTGCAGGCGACCAAGCAGACGGTGGTGATGGCGGCTCGGGTGGCCGACATCGTCCAGAAGCTCGGCGGCTGACTCCGGCCCGCTTCATCGGCGAGCGCGATCGACCGCTGGGGCGAGCCCGACCTCGCGGACAGGCCGCGACGAAGCCATGGCCATCGTAGCGGGGCCACGATCCGGCCCTCGCACCCCCACGCGGCCCGCCGCGTGAGCCCGATGTCAGCAAGCGCGCAGTCCTGGGTGATCCATCGCCCCGGGGCCTTGCCAGCGACGCCGTTCGCGGGTGTGATGCGGGCATGGACACGTACAGATACCGATGGTTTCCTTTCGCTACCTTCGGGGTGCGGGACTTTCCCGGCGGCGCGGGCGCACCCCGCGAACCCCGGGCACGCCGATCGAAGGTCACGGCGGCAGGTTGTGCGCAGTCAGCCTGCGCGGCGGCGACCCCGAGCTGGGCAGCGTCTGCAGCGTCGAGCCCGCCAGCGGGCGCATCGCGCTGCACCACTCGCTCGGCGAGGCCATCGACTGAGGCTTCGATGGGCCCCTTCCCACCCGAACGCGGTTCGCCAGGCGTCCGCAAACCAGGAGTGTTGACGATGACACCGACCCCATGCCTTCGAGCCTCGTTGCGCCGCGGCGGCGCCGCCTGCCTGGCCGCCGCGGGCCTTGCGCTGGCGCTGCCCGCGCCGGCCGCCGCCGGGCAATGCGCGAGTTCGTGCATGCTCGGGCAGCACCACCCCAGCTGGCGCATCGGCGGCAGCGCCGACGGCTTCGTCGGGCCCGGACTGGAACTCAGCCTCAACAACGGCCTGGACACCCTGGCGCTGCAAGGCCCTGGAGCCTTCCGCTTCCAACGGCGGGTGCCCGACGGCCAGTCCTACTCGGTCCGCGTGACGCGCCACCCGGTGGGCAGGCACTGCACGCTCAGCCAGGACAGCGGGCTGGCGCTGGACCATGTGAGCGACCTGCAGGTGCACTGCACGGCCGGGCGCATGGCGGTGATCCGGCCGCCCGAGCAGGGCGAAGGCGCCGGCGCCGGCCCGGTGGGCCCGTTGCGCATGGACCACCTGCAATACCTCTACGGCCTGGCGGCCACCGGAGGCCAGCACGGCTACGGGGCGCTGATCCGCATCGCCCCCTCCGGCGAACGCCGCGTGCTGCACTCCTTTGCCGTCGCCAGGGAAGTCGAGCAGACCTACCGCCTGGCATTCGCTCCCGACGCGCAGTATCTGTATGGAGTCACCCAACGCGGCGGCGAGCACGACGGCGGGGTGATCTTCCGCGTGCGGCGCGACGGCGCGGACTACCAGGCGCTGCACAGCTTCGGCGGCCCGGGCGCGGGCGCGGTGCCCAGTTCGCCGTTGCTGCGGGCCAGCGACGGCCGCTTCTACGGAGTCACCGCCACAGGCGGCGAGCGCGGCGGCGGCACGCTGTATCGCTACGACCCCGACGCCGGCCATGAGCTGCTGCATGCCTTCGTCGGCGCCGACGCCCAGGGCGGCGACGCGCCTGCCGACCCCGACGTCGACGTCGAGGACCCGCAGCGGCCACTGCGCTTTCCCACCGGAGAACTGGCCGAAGGCGCCGACGGCACGCTGTACGGCGCAGCGGCCTTCGGCGGCGCCAGCGGCCGCGGCGGGGTGTTCGCCTTCGGGCTGCAAAGCGGCCAGCTGGGCACGCTGGTCTCGCTGCCCGCGGGCACCATGCCGCCGTTGTCGGGCCTGACGCGCACCCGCGACGGGAACCTGTACGGACTGACCACCAGCGATCCGCAATCGCGCTCCACGCTGTTGCGCGTCAGCCCCCAGGGCCAGCTCACGCGCTACGTGCTGGACCCGGCGCAGCTCGGCATCCGCGAACCCCGCGGCGTGCTGGTCGAAGGCGGTGACGGGGTGCTGTACGGCACCAGCTCCGGCGGCGGAAGCCGCGACATCGGAACGGTGTTCGCGGTGAATCCCGGACAAGCCCAGGTGACGGTGATGTACAGCTTCGGAGGCCCGGGTTGGCAGGCCTTGGGCGTGGCCCCCGAGCACGGGCTGCTGCTGGCCTCCAACGGAGACCTCTACGGCAGCACCCGCCGCGCCGGCCACCACGACCAGGGCGCGGTGTTCCGCATCCATTGAAGCCCGTTCCGGCGCCACGCCCCCTCGAACCAGGATGGTCCCCATGTACCGCTTGCGATTTCCCGCGTTGCCGGGCGCGCTGCCGAGGCTGGCGCTGCTGGCGCTGGCGCTGCTGGCCTGCTGCGTTCCGACCGTCGCGCGCGCCGAGCCCTTCGCGCTGTCGGGCCGCGTCGAGGGACTGCGCGGCCGCCTGGTGCTCTCGAACCGCGGCGCCGACACCCTGCGGCTGTCGCAGGACGGGCCTTTCACCTTCGCCCGGCCGGTGGCCGACGGCCAGCGCTACGAGGTGACGGTACGGGTCCATGCCACCGCCCAGCACTGCACGGTGCTGGGCGGCAGCGGGGTGGCCACCGCCGACGTGGCCGACATCCGGGTGCTGTGCGAAGCCGCCGGAGCGGAATTGGTGCACGAACTCGGCGCTGGCTTCGACGGCGCAGGGTGGACCAGCGCCTTCACCGAGGACGAGGCGGGCAACCTCTACGCGGCCACCGCGGCCGGCGGCCTGGACGACCAGGGGGCGCTGATCCGCATCAGCCCGCGGGGCGAGGAGTCCCTGGTCGGCTGGTTCTCCGGCCAGCCCGACAGCTTCGCGCTGCCGCTGGAGCCGGGCCCCGGCGGGCGGCTGTACGGGGTGAGCTTCCGCGCCGGCGAGCACCAGGCAGGCATGATCTACCGGGTGCGCGAGCAGGGGGACTTCGACGTGCTGCACAGTTTCGGCGCCGCCCCGGATGCGGGGATGCTGCCGTCGTCCGGGCTGCTGCACGCCAGCGACGGCCACCTCTACGGAGTCACGGCGGCCGGCGGCAGGGGGGACGGCGGAACCGTCTACCGCATCGACTCCCAGGGTCGCCACACGGTGCTGCATGCCTTCGTCCACCCGCTGGCCGAGGCCTCCGCCGACGTGCTCTCGACCACCGCGTCGGAGGACGGCGAGCCCCAGTCCGCGCCGCTCCACGCCCCGTTCGGACGCCTGCTCGAGCTGCGCCCCGGGGTGCTGTTCGGCACCGCGTCGCGCGGCGGCACCGCCGGGCGCGGCGGGGTGTTCGCCCTCGATCTGCAAGGCCGGCAGCTGTACGCGCTGGCGTCGATGCCCGCCGACGTCGCCGGGCCGATGCACGGCCTGATGCTCGCCAGCGACGGCAGGCTGTACGGGGTGTCCTCCGGGCCCGGCCAGCCCGGAGCGCTGTGGCGCTACGACCCGGTGCAAGGCCTGGCGGTCGTGCACCGCTTCGCCGACGACGCGGGAGCCGTGCGCGGGCCGCGGGGAGTGCTGGTCGAAGGCCACGACGCCAGGCTGTACGGCATCGCGTCGCGCGGCGGCCCGCAGAATGCGGGGGCGATCTACTCCTTCGACCCCGGGCAGCAGGACTTCCAGCTGCTGCACCGCTTCACCCCGGAAAGTCCGGGGGACCTGCTGGGCGGAACACCCAGGGACGGGCTGCTGCTGGCGCGCGACGGCAGGCTGTACGGCAGCACCTCGGTCGGCGGGCGCTTCGCGCGCGGAGCGGTGTTCCGCATCGACTAGTCCGCCGCGTCCGCGGGCCCGCGCCGGCGATCGGCAGCGCCTGGGCGCGCGCCATCGCGCAGCGCCCCCGCCCGGCTACAATGGAAGGCTTCGTCCGCACCGCGCAGCGCCCCGGCCGCGGGGACGAACGCAAAGGAATTCCATGAGCCTGCGATGTGGCATCGTCGGCCTGCCCAACGTCGGCAAGTCCACGCTGTTCAATGCGCTGACCCAGAGCGCGATCCCCGCCGAGAACTACCCCTTCTGCACCATCGAGCCCAACGTGGGGATGGTGGAGGTCCCCGACCCCAGGCTGCAGCAGCTGGCCGCGATCGTGCAGCCGCAGCGCATCGTGCCGGCGGTCGTGGAGTTCGTCGACATCGCCGGGCTGGTCGCCGGCGCCTCCAAGGGCGAGGGCCTGGGCAACCAGTTCCTGGCGCACATCCGCGAGACCGACGCGACGGTCCAGGTGGTGCGCTGCTTCGACGACCCGAACGTGGTGCACGTGGCCGGGCAGGTCGACCCGGTGGCCGACATCGAGGTGATCCAGACCGAGTTGTGCCTGGCCGACCTGGCCACCGTCGAGAAGGCCCTGCTGCGCGCGCAGAAGACCGCGCGCGCCGGAGACAAGGACGCGCAGCGGCTGCTCGAGGTGCTGCAACGCTGCGAGCAGGCGCTGAACCAGGCGCAGCCGCTGCGCTCGCTGAGCTGGTCGGACGCCGAGCGCGCGCTGCTCAAGCCGCTGTGCCTGATCACCGCCAAGCCGACCATGTACGTGGGCAACGTGCTGGAGGATGGATTCCGGGACAACCCCCACCTGCAGCGCCTGCAGGACTACGCGGCGACCCAGCATGCGCCGGTGGTGGCGATCTGCGCCAAGCTGGAAAGCGAGCTGGCCGGCATGTCGCCCGACGAGAAGGCCGAATTCCTGGCCGAGCTCGGCCAGACCGAGCCCGGGCTGAACCGCCTGATCCGCGCCGGCTACGCGTTGCTGGGGCTGCAGACCTACTTCACCGCCGGGGTCAAGGAAGTGCGCGCATGGACCGTCCCGGTCGGCGCCACCGCGCCGCAGGCGGCCGGGGTGATCCACACCGACTTCGAACGGGGATTCATCCGCGCCCAGACGATCTCCTTCGATGACTTCATCCGCCATGGCGGGGAGCAGGGCGCGAAGGATGCGGGTCGGATGCGAGCCGAAGGAAAGGACTATGTGGTGCAGGACGGGGACGTGCTGAACTTCCTGTTCTCGCCCAGGTAGCCCTCGCGAACCGGCACCGGCGGCGCCGCGCGCCCGCCGCAGCTACGATGGTCGATTGCCCCGCACCCGTACCCCGATCATGAATCCAGGCGTCGCCTACGCACTGGCGGCCTACGTCATCTGGGGCCTTTTCCCGCTGTACTTCAAGCAGCTCGAGCGCGTCCCGGCGGTACAGATCCTGGCCCACCGCATGGTGTGGTCGGCGCTGCTGGTGCTGCTGCTGCTGCTGGCGCGTCGGCGCTGGGGCTGGCTGCGCCAACTGCGCAGCGACCCGGCGCTGACCTGGCGCTTCGCGGCCAGCGCAGTGTTGCTTTCCTGCAACTGGTTGACCTACATCTGGTCGGTCACCCACGGCCATGTGGTCGAGGCCAGCCTGGGCTACTACATCAACCCGCTGGTCAACGTCGCGCTGAGCACCCTGGTGCTGCACGAAAGGCTGCGCGCCCCGCAGTGGCTGGCGGTGGCCATCGCCGCCACCGGGGTGGCCTGGATGACCTGGGGCCTCGGCCACCTGCCCTGGCTGGCGCTGACGCTGGCCTTCACCTTCGCCGGCTATGGCCTGCTGCGCAAGCTGGCTCCGCTGGGTTCGCTCGAAGGGCTGGCGCTGGAAACCGGGCTGCTGCTGCCGCTTGCGCTGGCCTACCTGGCGTGGACCAGCCACGCCGGCGACAACGCCTTCGGGCGCGGCGACCTGGGGCTCAAGCTGCTGCTGATGGCGGCCGGGCCGGTGACCACCATCCCGCTGCTGCTGTTCGCCGCCGCGGCGCGGCGCATCGAGTTCTCGCTGCTGGGCATCCTGCAGTACCTGACCCCGACGCTGCTGCTGTTGCTGGGCGTCGGGCTGTACCACGAGTCCTTCGACACCGGCAAGGCGCTGGGCTTCGGCCTCGTGTGGTGCGGCATCGCGCTGTACCTGGGAGACGGACTGCGGCTGCGCTGGGCGCAGCGCAAGCCGAGCGCGTGACCGGCCGAGGCCGCCGCCTGCTAGCAGGCGGCCCGGCTCGCCGCCACCGACGCCAGCAGCACCGCCGCGTAGTCCAGCACCGCGCCGTCGCGCAGCGCCCCGGAAGCGACCAGCACCATGTGCACCAGCCACGCCGCGCCAGCCGCCCACAGGGCCTGGCGCCAGCGCGGGCCGCGACAGCGGCCGAGCACCCTGCGCGCCAGCAGCCCGGTTCCCGCGCCCACGAACAAGGGCATGACGCTGGTGCCCAGCAGCCACTGCAGCGCCATCCACGCGACCATGGTGTGCAACCTCCGGGAGACATTCGGGGGCCGGCGCCGGGGGATCGGCGCCTGCTTTGACTTCGATCAGCCGCAAAAACCCGGCTGGCTTCGTAGAATCAAGGATCCATGTTATTAGCTGCTGTCGGAGTCAATCACCAGAGCGCCCCGCTGGACGTGCGCGAGCGCCTGGCCTTTTCGGCTGAAGGGCTGAAGGAATCGCTGCGCTCGCTGCGCGACGCGCTGCTGGCGCGCAACGCGGGCAGCGCAGGCAACGCGGTCGAGGCGGCGATCCTGTCGACCTGCAACCGCACCGAAATCTACTGCGCGGCGCCCGCCGATCCGCGCGAGACCCTGGTGCAGTGGCTGGCCGAGGCGCGCGACCTGCGGCGAGGCCAGTTGCTCGACCACAGCTACCGGCTGGTGCACGAAGGCACGGTGCGCCACGCCTTTCGCGTGGCCAGCGGTCTGGATTCGATGGTGCTGGGCGAACCCCAGATCCTCGGCCAGATGAAGGAAGCGGTGCGCACGGCCTCCGACATCGGCACCCTGGGCGGCACGCTGGGCCAGATGTTCCAGCGCACCTTCGCGGTGGCCAAGGAGGTGCGCAGCACCACCGAGATCGGCGCCCATTCGGTGAGCATGGCCGCGGCCAGCGTCAAGCTGGCCGAGGCGGTGTTCGAGGACCTGGCGGATTGCCGGGTCCTGCTGATCGGCGCCGGGGAAATGATCGAACTGGTGGCGACCCATTTCGGCTCGCGCCGGCCGCGCCACATGGCCATCGCCAACCGCACGCTGGAGCGCGGTGCGCGTCTGGCGCAGCAGGTGGGCGCCGAGGCCATGCGGCTGGCCGACGTGCCGCAGCGCCTGGCCGAATTCGACGTGGTCGTCAGCTCCACCGCCAGCACCCTGCCGATCATCGGCCTGGGTGCGGCCGAGCGCATGGTGCGCCAGCGCAGGCACAAGCCGGTGGTCATGGTCGACCTGGCCGTGCCGCGGGACATCGAGGCCGAGGTCGCCGAACTGCCCGACGTGTACGTCTACTCGATCGACGACCTGACCGAGCTGGTGCGCAACAACGGCGAGAAGCGCCAGGCGGCGGTGCAGCAGGCCGAGGCGATCATCGAGACCCGGGTGCAGGGCTTCCTGCAGTGGATGGGCGACCGCGAGCAGGTGCCGCTGATCCTGCAACTGCAGGATCAAAGCCGCAGCTGGCAGGAGGCCGAGCTCGAGCGAGCGCGGCGCTCGCTGGCGCGCGGAGAGTCGGCCGACGCGGTGATGGAGTCGCTGGCGCGCAGCTTGTCGCAGAAGTTCCTGCACAATGCCTTCGCGGCGATGCACCACACCGACCCGCAGCACCGTGAACAGGTCACGCGAGCGGTGCAACGCCTGTTCCTGCGGCCGCACCGGGGCTGCGGCAGCGATTCCTAGGCCGCGGCGCCGCCGCGGTCGCTTCGTCGGCGCTGCGCTGCCGCGCCGCGCCGCCCACGCATGAAAGACTCCCTGCGAGACAAGCTCCAGACCGCCGCGCGCAGGCTGGAGGAAATCGACGCCCTGCTGGGTGCCGAGGGCATCGAGCCGCAGCGCCTGCGCGAACTCGGCAGCGAACGCGCCGAGCTGGCTCCGGTGGCCCAGTTGTACGGCGAGTTGCGCGACGCCGAGCGCCAGCGCGAACAGGCACGCGAGCTGCTGGGCGATGCCGAAATGCACGCGCTGGCCGAGGAGGAGCTCGGCAGCGCCGAACTGCGCATCGCCGACCTCGAGCAGCAGCTGCAACGCGCGCTGCTGCCGCGCGACCCCGACGACCGCAAGGCGGCCTTTGTCGAGGTGCGCGCCGGCACCGGCGGCGAGGAGTCGGCGCTGTTCGCCTCCGAGCTGCTGCGCATGTACACCCGCTACGCCGAGCGTCGCGGCTGGCGGGTGGAGGTGCTGCAGCACAGCGCCAGCGACCTCGGCGGGGTGCGCGAGGCGGTGTTGCGGCTGAGCGGCGAGGGCGTCTACGGGCGCCTGAAATTCGAGTCCGGCGGCCACCGCGTCCAGCGCGTTCCGGCCACCGAGTCGCAGGGGCGCATCCACACCAGCGCGGCCACGGTCGCGGTGATGCCCGAGCCCGACGCGCAGGCCGCGGTGGCGATCAACCCGGCCGAGTTGCGCATCGACACCTTCCGCGCGTCGGGTGCCGGCGGCCAGCACATCAACAAGACCGACTCGGCGGTGCGGGTCACCCACCTGCCCACCGGGCTGGTGGTGGAATGCCAGGACGACCGCTCGCAGCACCGCAACAAGGCGCGCGCGCTGGAAGTGCTGGCGGCCCGCCTGGAGCAGCGCCGGCGCCAGCAGGCGCACGAACGCGAGGCGGCGCAGCGCAGGAGCCTGGTGGGCAGCGGCGATCGTTCCGACCGCATCCGCACCTACAACGTTCCGCAGGGCCGGGTCACCGACCACCGCATCAACCTGACCCTGTACAAGATCGATTCGCTGCTCGGCGGCGATCTCGACGAACTGCTCGACGCGCTGCAAGCCGAGCACCAGGCCGAGCAGCTGGCTGCGCTGGCATGACGCACCCGGTGTCCGGCTGCCACGACATCGTGCCGCCGCCGAGCCTGCAGGATTGGCTGCGCGCCAGCGGCCTGGCGCGCTCCGACGCGCTGGCGCTGCTGCGCGAGTTCGCCGGGGTGTCGCATGCCGCGCTGCTGGCGCATCCCGAGGCTGCGCTGGCGCCGCGCACCCTGGCCCGGCTGGAGCGCGCGGCGGCCCGGGTCCGCGCCGGCGAGCCGCTGGCCTATGTCGTCGGCTGGCGCGAATTCTTCGGGCTGCGCCTGCAGGTGGGGCCGCACGTCCTGGTGCCGCGGCCGGAAACGGAATTGCTGGTGGAGTTCGCCGTGCTCCGCCTGGACCCGCAGCGCAGCGCCGAGGTGCTGGACCTGGGCACCGGCAGCGGTGCCGTCGCGATCGCGCTGGCGCTGCAGCGCCCGCAGGCGCGGGTGCATGCCAGCGATGTCAGCGCGCAGGCGCTGCGCCAGGCCAGGGCCAACGCCCGCCGCCTGCTGCCGCGCCAGCGGCCCGGCGGCGCGCTGCACTGGCACCAGGGCGACTGGCTGCGGGCGCTGCCCGCCGCGGCCGGCCCTTTCGACCTGCTGCTGGCCAACCCGCCCTACGTCGCGGCGGCCGATCCGCACCTGCTGGCCTTGCGCTTCGAGCCGACGCTGGCGCTGGTCGGTCGGCGCGCCGACTCGGACGGCCTGGGGGAAATCCGCGAATTGATCGCCCAGGCGGCGCCGCGGCTGCGCGCCGGCGGCTGGCTGGCGCTGGAGCACGGCTGGGACCAGGCCGCCGCGGTGCGCGCGCTGCTGCGCCGGGCCGGGCTGTCGGAGGTGCACAGCCTGCGCGACCTGGCCGGCATCCAGCGCGTGAGCGCGGCACGCCGCCCGCCCCCCGGCGACGCATGCCATTGACCCGCCGCAGGCGAGAAAGCGGGGGCTTTCCTACAATCGGGGTATCGAACGTACCGATTCCGAGGCCCCGATGTCCGACGCCCTGCAACGCATCGACCAGCTCGTCAAGTCCAACGAGGTGGTGCTGTTCATGAAAGGCACGCCCCAGTTCCCGCAATGCGGCTTTTCGGGCCGCGCGGTGCAGATCCTCAAGGCCTGCGGGGTGGCCGACTACGCCAGTGTCAACGTGCTGGAGGACGACGAAGTCCGCCAGGCGGTGAAGGAATACGCCGACTGGCCGACCATCCCCCAGCTGTACGTGCGGGGCGAATTCGTCGGCGGCTCCGACATCATGACCGAGATGTACCAGAGCGGCGAACTCGCCGGTCTGCTCGGCCAGCCGCGCTGAGGCGAGCGGGCGTTCCGCCGGGCCCACTGCGGTGTCGAACCCGCCGCGGCTGATCGTCGGCATCACCGGCGCCACCGGCGCTGCCTACGGCGTGCGGCTGCTCGAGCAACTGCGCCGCCTCGGCGGCGTGCAGACCCACCTGGTGGTCAGCCCGGCGGGCTGGCTGAGCATCCGCGCCGAGACCGGCCGCGCGCGGCGCGAGCTCGAGGCGCTGGCCGACCAGGTGCACCCGATCGGCGACGTCGCCGCGAGCATCGCCAGCGGCTCGTTCGCGACGCTGGGCATGGTGGTGGCCCCGTGCTCGATGAAAACCCTGGCGGCGATCGCCCACGGGTTGTCCGACAACCTGCTGGCACGCGCTGCCGACGTGTGCCTGAAGGAGCGCCGCAAGCTGGTGCTGCTGGCCCGCGAGACCCCGCTGAACCTGGCCCACCTGCGCAACATGACCCTGGTGACCCGGATGGGAGGGGTGGTGATGCCGCCGCTGCCGGCGCTGTACCTGCGCCCGCGCTCGATCGACGAGATGATCGACCACACGCTGGGCCGGGTGCTCGAGCAGTTCGGCATCGAGCACGACCTGGCGCCGCCGTGGACCGGGTGGCCCGGCGACGCCAAGCAAGCCGAGCCATCCGACGACCACTCGGGCGACTGAACGGCCGCCCTACATCCGCCAGCCGAACACCATGCGTCGCTGCAGCGCGTCGCGCAGCGGCCGGGCGCCGGCGAGCAGGGCCAGCGCGCCGGCGCGCAGCATCGGCATGCCGGGCTGGCTCCAGGTGAAGCCGCGCGCCAGCAGGTCGGTCAGCCCGAGCAGCGCGGCGCGATCGGGCAGGCGCGCCAGGTCGTGGCGCCGCAGCGCGCCATCCAGCCGCGCCGCCGGGACCCCCAGCAGCGCGCGCGCCAGCACCGCGCTGTCGCGCAGCCCCAGGTTCAGGCCCTGCCCGGCGACCGGGTGCAGGGTCTGCGCGGCATTGCCCAGTTGCACCACGCGGCCCTCGCGGGCACGCAGCCTGGCGTTGAGCCCCAGCGGATAGCTGGCGGCCAGCCGCAGTTCGACCGCGCGGCCGCAGACCGCCGGCAGCAGCGCCTGCAGCGCGCGCAGCTGGGCCGCCGGATCGAGCTGCAGCAGGTCCCGCGCCTGGCGTTCGGCCACGCACCACACCAGCGCGTAGTCGGCGCCCTGGGGCAGCAGCGCCAGCGGGCCGTGCTCGGTGAAGCGCTCGACCGCCAGGCCGTCGTGCGCTCGCTCGCAGCGCAAGCGGCCGATCAGCGCGGTCTGCCCGTAGTCGTGGTGCAGGTCGCGCCGAGGCTGGTTGTGGAAGGCACCCCCCTCGGCCAGCACGGCCAGGTCGCACGGCGGCTGCTCCAGCGGCCTGCCCTGCGCATCGAGCAGCAGCACGCCGCCGTCCTGCGGCCGCACCTGCACCGCGTGGCCGTAGGCCACCTCGACCCCGGCGGCCGCGGCGGCTGCCTGCAGCGCCCCCAGCAGTTCGCCGTAGCGCACCGTGTAGCCCAGCGCGGGCAACTGCGTCCGCGCGGCGTCCAGGGTCACCCGCGGCAGGCTGGCCAGCCCCGGCGCGTGTTGCGAAACGTGGATGCGGCGTATCGCGGTCGCGGCCGCGCGCGGCCACGCGGCCAGCGAATCCAGCAGCTGGCGGCTGCCTTCGGACAGCGCCAGCACCCGCGGGTCGGCCAGCGCGGCCGCGGCGTCGGGCTGGGCGTCGTACACCAGCAGCCGGGCGTCGCTGCCTAGCTGGCGCAACTGCAGCGCCAGGCTCAGGCCGACCGGGCCGGCGCCGACCACCGCGATGCGCAGCGGCGCGGACGGCTCCGCCGACTGCCGCCAGGCGCAGCGCTCAGCCATGCATCACCTGCTCGATCTCGGCCACGCCTTTGGGCGCCGCGGCGGTCAGCACCTCGCAGTCGCCCAGCGCGCGCACCACCACGTCGTCCTCGATGCGGATGCCGATGTCGTGGAAGGCCGGCGGCAGGTCGTCGGCGGCGCGCACGTACAGCCCGGGCTCGATGGTCAGCACCATCGACTCGCGCAGGATGCGCGCGGCCGGTTGCCGGGCGCCGCCGGGCAGCTGCCGCGGCGCCTCGCCCGCTTCCGCATAGTCGCCGCAGTCGTGCACGTCCATGCCCAGCCAGTGGCTGGTGCGATGCATGTAGAAGCGCCGGTAGGCCCCGGTCTGCAGCACGCCGTCGACGTCCGCGGCGACATCGCGGCGGATCAGCCCGCAGTCCAGCAGGCCCTGCGCCAGCACCCGCAGCGCGGCCTCGTGGGGATCGGTGAAACGCGCTCCGGCACGGCTGGCGGCGATCGCCTCGCGCTGCGCCTGCAGCACGATTTCGTACAACTCGCGCTGCGCGCCGCCGAAACGCCCGCCGACCGGGAAGGTGCGGGTGATGTCGCTGGCGTAGCCGTCGAGCTCGCAGCCGGCGTCGACCAGGCACAGGCTGCCGGGGCGCAGCACCGCGTTGCCGGCGCGGTAGTGCAGGATGCAGGCATTCGCGCCGGCGGCGACGATGCTGCCATAGGCCGGCGACTGCGCGCCGGCTCGGCGGAAGGCATGCAGCAGTTCGGCCTCGAGATGGTATTCGCGCAGGTCGGCGGCCGCGCCGGCTCCGGCCGCGCGCATCACCCGGCGGTGGGCGTCGCAGGAAATCGCCGCCGCGCAGCGCATCACCTGCAGTTCGTAGGCATCCTTGAACAGCCGCATGTCGTCCAGCGGCATGCACAGGTCGTACTGCACCGACGGCGCGCGGTGGCCCGCGCGCGCCTGCGCGCGCACCGCCTGCAGCCAGCCCTGCACCCGCGACTCCAGCCCTTCGTGCACGCCGAAGGGCCACCACAACGCGGCGCGGTCGAACAGCAGCGCAGGCAGCGCGGTGTCGATCTGGTCGATCGCGAACGCGGCATCGAAGCCGAAGGCCTCGCGCGCTGCGTCGGGGCCGAAGCGCAGGCCGTCCCAGATTTCCCGCTCGGCGTCCCGCGGGCGGCAGAACAGGATGCTGCGATGGCTCGCGTCGGGCTCGACCACCAGCAGCATCAGGCTTTGCGGTTCGGTGAAGCCGCTGAGGTAGTAGAAATAGCTATCGTGCCTGTAGGGGTAATCGGCATCGCGGTTGCGCATGCGCTCGGGAGCGGTCGGCAACAACGCCACCCCGCCGCCGGACTCGGCGATGCGCCGCGCCAGTTCGGCGCGCCGCAGCGCGCACTGGCGCAGCAGCCGGGGGTCGGGTGCTTCGGGGGACAGCGCGGGGGACGGCGCGGCGACAGTGGACATACGGCAAGGCCCTGGGGCGGCAGCGATGGACGACCCCCGCAGCTTACCCCCGCGGCGGTGCCTGCCGCTCGGGCTGGCCATCCAGCCTGAGCTGGCGGTCGAGTTCGGCCAGCTGCTCCGGCGTCCCCAGGTTGAACCAGGCTCCGCGCCAGTGCTCGCCGCTGACCCGGCCGGCGTCGACCTCGGCGTACATCCAGGGAAACAGCTTCCAGGTCTGGCGCGCCGGGCGGTCGGCGAACAGCCCGGCGTGGAACACCGCGATATTGCCGTAGTTCAGCAGCTGGCCGGCACGCCGCACGCGGCCCTGGGCGTCGAGCGCCATGTCGCCCCGCGGGTGGTGGGGCGGGTTGTCGACCAGCACGAAGTGGGCGCTGGTCGCGCGCGGGTCGGCGGCGATGCGCGCCTGCGCGGCCGCCAGGCGCGCATAGTCGTAGTCGGTATGGATGTCGGCGCTGAGCACCGCGAAGGGCGCGCCCTGCGCGCCGCCCAGCAGCGGCAACGCGGTGGCCACCGCGCCACCGGTCTCCCAGGGCTGCTCGGGCTCGGGCGAGTAGCGGATGCGCACGCCCCAGCGCGCGCCGTCGCCCAGCGCCTCGGCGATGCGCGGGCCCAGCCAGCCCAGGTTGACCACCAGATCGCGCACGCCGGCGCGCGCCAGCCGCTCGATCTGCCAGACGATCAGCGGCTTGCCCGCCAGCTCCAGCAGGGGCTTGGGCAGGGTGTCGGTCAGCGGGCGCATGCGCTGGCCGCGGCCGGCGGCGAGGATGAGTGCGCGCATGGGGTCAGAAGGTGTAGCCGTGGCGCACCTGCACCCCCTGCAGGCGCTCGAGCAGCCGGCGCAACGGCGCGAACTCGCGGTAGCGCGCGGCCACCGCGCTGGCGTAGGCCAGCACCTGCGGCAGGTCGCCGAGGTACTGCGCCTTGCCGTCGCGATGGTGCAACCGGGCGAAAATCCCCAGCACCTTGAGCTGGCGCTGCAGCCCCATGAACTCGAAATCCCGGTAGAACCGGCCGAAATCGGCATCCACCGGCAGCCGGGCGCCGCGCGCCGCCTCCCAGTAGCGCACCGCCCAGTCGATCTGCTGCTCCTCCGGCCACGCGATGTAGGCGTCGCGCAGTAGCGACACCAGGTCGTAGGTGATCGGGCCCAGCACCGCGTCCTGGAAGTCCAGGATGCCCGGGTTGCCCAGCTCCTGCCCGGGCTGCAGCAGCATCAGGTTGCGGCTGTGGTAGTCGCGGTGCACCCACACCACCGGCTGGGCCAGCGCGCATTCCAGCAGGACCTCGAACACCTGCTGCAGGCCCTGGCTCTCGGCCGCGCCGAGCTCGGCGCCCAGGTGCCGCTGCACGTACCACTGGGGGAACAGCTCCATCTCGGCGAGCAGGCGCTGGCGGTCGTAGGCCGGCAGCGGCGCGCGCAGGCCCTGCAGGCGCACCAGGGCGTTCAGCGCGTCGCGCATCCAGCTGTCGCAGGCCGCGTGCTCGCCCGCCTGCCGCGCCCGCTGCAGGGCGTCGAGGTAGGTGGTCTGCCCCAGGTCGCCGAGCAGCAGCAGCCCCTGCCCGGCGTCGGCGGCCAGCACCCGCGGAACCGAAAGCCCGCCCTCGCGCAGCAACGCGGCGATGCGGGCGAAGCGCCCGACGTCCTCCTTGTCGGGCGGCGCGTCCATGACGATCAGGCTGCCGCCTGGCGCGGCCGCGTCGACCCGGAAGTAGCGCCGGAAGCTGGCATCGGCCGAAGCCGGCCGCAGGGTGTCGGGGAGCAGCTCGACGCCGGCCGGTCGCTGCGCCAGCCATTGCCGCACCAAGGTGCGGCGCGGGTCGGCGCAGGCGGCGCCGGCGGCGTCGGATGGCGGGGAGGCGGGTGGGTTCATCGGCTCGGCGGCCGGTGCGCGCTGCGCTCCGGCGGGGGGTTCCTATAATCGGCGCCGATTCTAGGAGGCCGCGCAACGTGGCCGCCGGCCAGGTGTGCGGTGGCTTGCGCGCACCGGCCCGAACCCCACCGCCCAGTGCCCGTTCCCCCGCTGTCGCCCACCCGCGCACCACGCCGTTTCCGCCCGCGCTGGCCCCTGCTCGCGCTGGGCCTGGCGCTCGGGCGCCACGCCGCGGCGGCACCGGCCGCGCCGCCGGCAAGCGCACCGGCAAGCGCACCGCAGGCGGGCGCCTCGGCAGCGGCGCCCGGCCTGTCGTTGCGCGCGAGCCAGCGGCTGCTCGAACGCCTGCCGCCGCAGGCACGCCAGTTCGAGCCGGTGTTCGTGCAGGCCGACACGATCAGCCTGCAACCCGACATCCGGCTCGATGCCAGCGGCGCCGTGCAGCTGCGCCGGCACTCGGTGGTGTTCAAGGCCGATTCGCTGCACCAGGACCTGGTGACCAACGAGGTCCACGCCCGCGGGGGCGTGCGCATCGTCGAGGACGGCAATGTGTTCAGCGGGCCCGCGCTGCGCTTCAACCTGGACACCGACAGCGGCGTGATGCCGGACGTGCATTATTTCTTCAACCGCACCCGGGGCGGCGGCACCGCGAAATCGGTGCACTTCCTCAGCCGCAACCGGCTGCAGGCCGAACAGGCGAGCTACACCACCTGCACCGCCTCCCCGGTCGACTGGGTGCTGCAGGCCGCCCACATGGACCTGGACTTCGGCTCCGACACCGGCGTCGCGCGCGACGCCAGGGTGCGTTTCAAGGGGGTGACCATCGTGCCCCTGCCGTATGCCAGCTTTCCGCTGACCGACGCGCGCAAGTCGGGCCTGCTGCCGCCGACCGTCGGGCTGGACAGCCGCAACGGCTTCGACTGGGCGCAGCCGTACTACTGGAACATCGCCCCCAATTACGACGCCACGCTGACCCCGCGGCTGCTGCTGCGGCGCGGCTTGATGGGCAGCGCCGAGGTGCGCTGGCTGCAACCCGACTACACCGGCAGCACCCATCTGGACTACCTGCCGAGCGACAGTGCGGCCGGCGGCGCGTCGCGCTGGGCCGCGGTGCTGCAGCAGACCGGCACGCTGAGCAGCGACCTGAGCTACGCCCTGAACCTGCAACGGGTGTCGGACAACAACTGGTGGCAGGACTTCGGCGGCGTCGACCCGGTGATCGGCAGCAACCGCGTGCTGCCGCAGCAGGGGGAGATCACCTGGAGCCGGCCCAACCGCATGCTGCAGGCCAGCTTCAATACCTGGCAGACCCTGCAGACCCCGGCCTCCCCGGTGACGCCGCCCTACAGCGTGCAACACCAGTTGCTGGGGAGCTGGCGCAGCAGCAACTACACCGGGCTGCAGTGGAAGGTCGACGCCGCCACCGCGCGCTTCACCAACAGCGCGGCAGGGCTGCTGTCGGGCGACCGCAGCTACGTCGTGCCCAGCGTCAGCCTGCCGCTGGTCGCGCCGCAGGGGTTCATCACCCCCGAGCTGCAGTTCAACGCCACCCGCTACACCACCGACAGCCCGATGTCCAACGGCAGCACCTCGGCCGATCGCACGGTGCCGACCTTCAGCCTGGACAGCGGGCTGGTGTTCGAGCGCCCGACCCGAGCCTTCGGGCGCAGCATGCTGCAGACCCTGGAGCCGCGGCTGTACTACGTCTACACGCCTTACCGGGCGCAGGGCTACCTGCCCAACTTCGACAGCGCTCCGCTGGACCTGAACCAGGCGACCATCTACACCAGCAATGTGTTCTCCGGCAACGACCGCATCGCCGACGCCAACGACCTGACCGCCGGAGCCACCAGCCGCTGGCTGGACGCGCGCAGCGGCGCCGAGTACGCCAGTGTCACGCTGGCGCAGCGCCTGCTGCTGCGCCAGCAGCGGGTGACCCTGAGCGGAACCCCGCTGCCCAGCGGGCTGGCCGATACCTTCCTGCTGGGATCGCTGGCGGTGAGCTCGCAGTGGAACGTCCTCGGCGGCGTGGACTACGACCAGGGGCTGCACCAGCTGGTGCAGGGCAACTTCGGCGCGCAATGGCGGGTGGCCGACTACAAGAACCTGAGCCTGTCGTACCAGACGCAAAGCGCCACGGCGACGCAGATCCCGCTCAAGTACGTCGACGCGGCCTGGCAGTGGAAGCTGTCGAGTCGCTGGTATTCGGTGGGCCAGGCCAACTACAGCGTGCTGGACAAGCGCCTGAACAGCAGCCTGTTCGGACTGGTCTACGACGGCGGATGCTGGGTGGCCCGAATCGTGCTCCAGCGCGATTCGCTGACCACCGCGACCGCGACCACCCGTATCCTGTTCCAGCTCGAGCTCTCGGGGCTCTCGCGTCTGGGCAACAACCCGCTGCGGGTGCTGCAGCAAAATATCCCCGGTTATCAACTGGTGCATCAACCTCTGGCCCCTCCGAGCCGCTACGCCAACTATGAATAAATTCCTGTCGCGATGGCTGCTGATCGCCGGTCTGGGCGCATGCCTGGCCACGGCCCGGGCGCAAACCCCGGGCGCCGCCGGCATGGACCTGCAGCTCGGCCAGCCCCCCGCGGCAGCGCCGCAGGCGCCGCTGCTGTCGGGCGAGCAGGACGGGATCGCCGCGGTCGTCGGCGACCAGGTGATCACCCGCTACGACCTGGCGCTGCGGCTGCGCGACCTGCAGAAACAGCTGGCGCAGCAGGACCAGGGCCAGGTGCCGCCGCTGGCGCAACTGCGCGAGCATGTGCTGAAGGACATGATCGACGAATACGCGCTGGCCGAGTTCGCCGAGCAGACCGGGATCGAGGTCGGCGACTCCACGCTGCAGCGGGCGCTGAGGCAGGTCGCCGCGAGCAACCACCTGCAACTGGCGCAACTGCGCGCCCAGGTGCGCGCCCAGGGCATGGGCTGGAAGGACTTCGAGTCGCAGATCCGGCGCGAAGTCCTGATCGCCAGGCTGCGCGAACGCGACGTCGCGGCCAAGGTGCAGGTCAGCCCGCAGGAGATCGACGACTACCTGCGGCGCCAGCGCGCGGCGCAATCGGGCCTGGCCGCCGACTCGGTGCTGCACCTGGCGCAGATCCTGTCGCCGCTGCCCGACCATCCCAGCGCAGCCCAGGTGGCGCAGGCGCGCAGCCTGATCGAGCAGGCCGCGGCCGCGCTGCAGCAGGGCAGGCGCTTCGACGTCGTGCTGCGCGAGTTCACCGCCGGACCCGATGCGCTGCAAGGCGGCGACCTCGGCGAGCGCAAGGCCTCGCAATGGCCCGCGCTGTTCGTGCAGGCGGTGCACGACCTGCAGCCCGGCCAGGTCAGCGGGATCATCCGCAGTCCGGCCGGCTTCCACATCCTCGAGCTGGTGGCGCGCCGGCAGCCGTCGGCGCTGCCGAGCAAGGCCATGCAGGCGCGGGTGCAGGAGATCGTCCTCGACGCCGGCAACCCGCAGGCGCGCAAGGCCGCGGTGCACGAACTGCAGGGCGTGCGGCGAGCCGTCGAGGCCGGCGAGGTGAGCTTTTCCGCGAAGGCCAAGGAAATCTCCCAGGACCTGCACAGCGCGGCCAGCGGTGGCGACCTCGGCTGGCTGCTGCCCGGGCAGTTGCCTTCGGAGCTCGACGCGGCGCTCAACAACCTGAACCCGGGCGAGGTCTCGCAGCCCCTGGTGCTTCCGGGCAAGGTCGTGCTGCTCAGGCTGGTCGACCGCCGCGAACATGAACTCGCGCCCGGCCAGGAGCGCGCCGTGGTGCGCAATCTGCTGTTGCAGCGCAAGGAAGCCAAGGCCTTCGCGGAACTCGTCGAGCAAGTGCGCGAGCGCACCTACGTGCGCATCCCCGGCAACGATTCGTGAAGCGCGCCGGTCCCGGGGCCGCGCGGCGGCTCGACGGCCATGTCGCGCGCAAGCGCTTCGGCCAGCACTTCCTCACCGACGAGTCGGTCGTGCAGCGCATCGTCGATGCGATCGACCCGCTGCCGGGGCAGTCGCTGGTGGAAATCGGGCCCGGCCTCGGCGCGCTGACGCTGCCGGTGCTGCGGCGCGCCGGCGCGTTGACGGTGGTCGAACTCGACCGCGACCTGGCGCGGCGCTGGCGCGAGCACCCTGCGCCGGCGCTCCGGGTGATCGAAGCCGACGCGCTGGCGCTGGACTTCGGCGCGCTGGGCGACGGGCTGCGGCTGTTCGGGAACCTGCCCTACAACATCTCCAGTCCGCTGCTGTTCCATCTGTTCGACTGCGCCCATCGGGTGATCGACCAGCATTTCATGCTGCAGAAGGAAGTGGTGCAACGCATGCTCGCCGAGCCGGCCACAGCCGCCTACGGGCGGCTGTCGGTGATGCTGCAATGGCGCTATCGCATGTGGGAGGTGCTGCAGGTGCCGCCGCAGGCCTTCAGCCCGCCGCCGCGCGTCGACTCGGCGGTGGTCGGCATGCAGCCGCGGCCGGTGCAGCATTTGCAGGGCCTGAGCGCGTCGACGCTGCAGGCGCTGGGCGCCGCGGCGTTCTCGCAGCGCCGCAAGCTGCTGCGCCACGGCCTGGGGCCCTGGCTGCAGCAGCGCGGCTACGCCGGCAGCTTCGACCTGCAGCGCCGCGCCGAGGAGGTCGGCGTCGACGAATACGTGCGGCTGGCGCTGGAGCTGCAGGCCGGCTGACGCGCCGGCCCGGCCTCAGGCGGCCTGCGCCAGCCAGGTGCCGTACCACGGCGCAGGACGCACCGCACGGCTGGCTCGGAAACCCGGTTCCACATCACCCCGCAACGCCTCCCGGGCAGGCGCGCGGGTCACAGAAAAGAATAGAAGACCCTGAACTCCACGCCTTTTTCGTACCAGAAGTCGGCGGCATCGCGAAATACGTCGAGCAAGGTCTCGCGCGCTTCCTTGTCGAAGCGCTGGGTCATCGGCAGCTGCTCGAGCACGATCACGAAACCCGGCTGCGTGCCGGCCCCGGCGATCATTTCGGTCAGGCAATCGCGCAGCGCGTCGAAATTCTTTCCGCAATGCTTGGGAAACAGGAAGCTGCGGGCGATGGTTTCCAGCACCTCCTGCTTGGTCGTGGCCTGCGCCAGGTTCGCATACAGGAAATGCTGGCCCGCTTCCTGCGCCGCGGCCATCAGGTCGTTGACCCGGAAGGCGCGAATCGACTGCACGATGTTCGGCCGCACTCCTTGGAGGTTGACCCCTTCGTCGACCTCAACGGGCAATGGTCTGGAAACTTGGGTAGTGATCATCGGTGTAATAGCAGGCGCCGGGCCTGCGCTGGGCACCACCGCATGGAATTCGTCCATTCCCCCGGTCGCGGCTGCCCGGGGTGGGCCTGGTGTCGCGGCGAGACCCCCGCGAGCCGGCCGGCAGCGCGGGCGGGCGAGCGCACGACTGCCGAATTCGATTCCGTCCTCGGGATGGGGAGGCGTAGCGCCGAGCCACGGGCTGCCGGCGTGCTCGCACCAGCGCGGCCCCGTTTGAACTTGTTTTCGTGACGGGCGCGCGGCCTGAACACGGCAGTGGAGTCATCGGCGGTGTAGCCGCGCTTGCGCCCCCTGCGTCAAGCCGACGGCCAAAAGCTCATGCTATGGGAAACCCTGGCGAAAAGCAAGATTTGCGCCCGTTTTTTGTGCAGCAACGATCCTCGCAGTGAGTGCTCACTACGATCCGCAACCGCCCGGGGGCGGCGGGCCGGGCCGGCGCCCGCCCGCCGCGGCTCAGGTGGCGGGGGCGTTGGCCTCCATCACCGTCAGCGCGGTCATGTTGACAATCCGCCGCACCGTGCTCGATGCGGTCAGGATGCCCGCCGGACGCGCCACGCCGAGCAGGATCGGGCCGATCGCCACGTTGTTGCTGGCGGCGGTCTTCAGCAGGTTGTAGGCGATATTGGCCGAATCCAGGTTGGGAAACACCAGCAGGTTGGCCTCGCCGGCCAGCGTGGTCTGCGGCAGCAGGCTCTGCCGCAGGCTGGCGTCGAGCGCGCAGTCGCCATGCATCTCGCCGTCGACCTCGAGGCCGGGGTCGCGCTGCTGCAGCAGTTCCAGCGCCTCGCGCATTTTCACCGCGCTCGGCGCGTTGCTCGAGCCGAAATTCGAATGCGACAGCAGGGCCACCTTCGGGGTGATGCCGAAATTCCGCAGTTTCTCGGCTGCCAGCAGCGTGATTTCCGCCAGCTGCTCGGCGCTCGGATCGATATTGACGTGGGTATCCACCAGCATCAGCTGCCGCCCCGGCAGCAGCAGGCCATTCATCGCCGCGTAGGTATTGACTCCGGGGCGCCTGCCGATCACCTGGTCCAGATAATGCAGGTGCATATGGGTATTGCCCCAGGTGCCGCAAATCAGGCCGTCGGCCTCGCCCTTGTGCACCATCATGCTGGAAATCAGGGTGAGCCGCCGCCGCATTTCGATCCTGGCAAACGACGGGGTCAGCCCCTTGCGCCCCGCCAGCTGCTGGTAGGTCTGCCAGAAGTCGCGGTAGCGCTCGTCGTGGTCGGTGTTCACCACCTCGTAGTGCTCGCCCTCGCGCAGCCGCAGCCCGAAGCGCTCGATGCGCTGTGCGATGACCGCCGGCCGGCCGACCAGGATCGGCCGCGCCAGCCCCTCGTCGACCACCACCCGCACCGCGCGCAGCACCCGCTCGTCCTCGCCCTCGGCGTAGACGATGCGCTTTTTCGCGGCATGCCGCGCGATGCTGAAGATCGGGCGCATCATCGCCCCCGACTGGTAGACGAATTGCTGCAGTTGCTCGCGGTAGGCCTGCAGGTCGGCGATCGGGCGCGTCGCCACCCCGCTGTCGGCCGCCGCCGCGGCCACCGCCGGCGCGATATGCAGGATCAGCCGCGGGTCGAAGGGCTTGGGGATCAGGTAGTCGGCGCCGAAGCCCGGCGCATTGCCGCCGTAGGCGGCCGCCACCACGTCGCTCTGCTCGATCTGCGCCAGCGCGGCGATCGCCCGCACCGCGGCCACTTCCATTTCGGTCGTGATGGTCGTGGCCCCGCAATCGAGTGCGCCGCGGAAGATGTACGGAAAGCACAGGACGTTGTTGACCTGGTTGGGGTAGTCGGAACGACCGGTGGCGATCACCGCGTCGTCGCGCACCGCCTTGACTTCCTCGGGCAGGATTTCCGGGGTCGGGTTGGCCAGCGCCAGGATCACCGGCCGCGGCGCCATGCGCGCGACCATCTCGGGCTTGAGCACCCCGCCCGCCGACAGGCCGAGGAAGATGTCGGCGCCGTCGATGATCTCCCCCAGGCTGCGCGCCTCGGTGGCCTGGGCGTAGCGCTGCTTGTCGGGGTCCATCAGTTCGCTGCGGCCCTGCCAGACCACTCCGGCGATGTCGCTGACCCAGACATGCTCGCGCGGAAGTCCCAGGTGCTCGAGCAGGCGCAGGCAGGCCAGCGCCGCAGCGCCGGCGCCGGAGCACACCAGCTTGACGTCCTCGATGCGCTTGCCGACCACCTTCAGTCCGTTGAGCACCGCGGCGCCGACGATGATCGCGGTGCCATGCTGGTCGTCGTGGAACACCGGGATGCGCATGCGTCCGCGCAATTCGCGTTCGACGCGAAAGCACTCGGGCGCCTTGATGTCCTCGAGGTTGATGCCGCCGAAGGTCGGCTCGAGGGCGGCGATGATCTCGATCAGGCGCTCGGGGTCCTTCTCGCGGATCTCGATGTCGAACACGTCGATGTTGGCGAACTTCTTGAAAAGCACCGCCTTGCCTTCCATCACCGGCTTGGCCGCCAGCGGCCCGATGTCGCCCAGCCCGAGCACCGCGGTGCCGTTGGTGATCACCCCGACCAGGTTGCTGCGCGCGGTGTACAGCGCGGCGTGACCCGGATCGGCGACGATTTCCTCGCAAGCCGCCGCCACGCCCGGCGAGTAGGCCAGCGCCAGGTCGCGCTGGTTGGACAACTGCTTGGTCGGGGCCACGCTGATCTTTCCCGGCTGCGGATGCTGGTGGTATTCCAGGGCCGCGCGGCGGAACGCCGCCTTGGCATCAGGGCTTGACATGAACGCACTCTCCGTGAAGCGCCGCCTGTGCGCGCGTGCGGGCGCGCACGGGCGGCGCGCCTCCAGGCTGGCAGGCCGCACTCGGCCTGCCGGAGGGATTCTAGGCTTGGCCACCTGCGGCGTGACCTCGCTGCGGCGACAATACCCGGATGCCCGACCACCTTGGCGAGTTCGACCTGATCGCCCGTTACTTCCGCCGCCCCGCGAGCTCCGCGCTGCTGGGCATCGGCGACGACTGCGCGCTGCTGCAGGCGCAGGCCGGCATGCAATGGGCGGTGTCGACCGACATGCTGGTCGAAGGCCGGCATTTCTTCGCCGGCGCCGACCCCCGGCAACTCGGCCACAAGGCGCTGGCCGTCAACCTGTCCGACCTGGCGGCGATGGGCGCGCAGCCGCACGCCTTCCTGCTCGCGCTGGCGCTGCCGGCGGCCGACCCGCGCTGGCTGGGCGAATTCAGCGCCGGGCTGCTGGGCCTGGCCGATGCCCATGGAATCGAACTGGTCGGTGGCGACACCACCCGCGGCCCGCTCAACCTGTGCCTGACGGTGCTCGGCCTGGTGCCCGACGGGCTGGCGCTGCGGCGCGACGCGGCGCGCGCCGGCGACGAACTGTGGGTGTCGGGCACTCCGGGCGACGCGCGGCTGGCGCTGGGGCACCTGCGCGGCGAGTGGCAGCTGGCGCCGCCGGCGCTCGAGCAGGTGTTGCCGCGGCTGCACGCGCCGCAGCCGCGGGTCGCGTTGGGCCTGGCGCTGCGCGGCATCGCGCACGCCGCGATCGATGTGTCCGACGGCCTGCTCGGCGACCTCGGCCACGTGCTGCAGGCCAGCGGCGCCGGAGCGCGGGTCGACGCCGACGCGGTGCCGGCCGGCGCCGCGCTGGCGCAGCAGCCGCTGCAGCGCCGCCGCAGCTGCCAGCTCGCCGGCGGCGACGACTACGAACTGCTGTTCACCGCGCCTGCGCAGCGGCGCGACGCGGTGCTGCGGGCGGCCGCGCAGGCGGGAGTGGGCGTGGCCCGCATCGGCGACATCGTGGCCGGGCGTGGAGTGCTGCTGCACGACGCGGCCGGGCGCGAACTCGCTCCCGACTACGCGTCCTTCGACCACTTCGCCGATCGATGAATCCCCCGCGTCGCGCCGACTGGCGTTTCCTGCTGTCGAGCCCCTGGGCCTTTGTCGCGCTGGGCTGCGGCAGCGGGCTGTCGCCGCGGGCTCCGGGCACCGCCGGCAGCCTGTTCGGCTGGCTGACCTTCCTGCTGCTGCAGGCCTGGCTGCCGCGCTGGGCCTGGCCCTGGCTGCTGCTGGCCGGCTTGGCCGGCGGCGTCTGGATCTGCGGCCGCACGGCGCGCGCCCTGGGCCTGCACGACCCCTCGCCGGTGGTGTGGGACGAAATCGTCGCGATGTGGCTGGTGCTGTGGGTGGCACAATGGGCCTGGCACCCGCTGACCGGGCTGCACGGCGCTGCGCCGTGGTGGCTGCAGCTGGCGGGCTTCGCGCTGTTCCGGCTGTTCGACGCCGTCAAGCGCGGCCCGGTGGGCTGGGTCGACAGCCGGGTCGGTGGCGGCCTGGGCATCATGCTCGACGACCTGGTCGCGGCGCTGCTCACCCTGCTGGTGCTGGCGCTGGCGCTGTTCGCGTGGACCCTCTGGGACCTGGGGCTGCATGGATTCCGCGTCATCACCTGAAGCGTCGATCGGCCGGGCCGGCTGGCCAGACCTGCTGGAGGCCGCCGAATCGCTGGGCGCCGAGCTGTCGCGCCGCGGCTGGATGTTCGGTTGCGCCGAGTCCTGCACCGGCGGCCTGGTCGCCGCGGCGGTGACTTCGCTGGCGGGCTCGAGCGTCTGGTTCGAGCGCGGGCTGGTGACCTACAGCAACGCGGCCAAGCGCGAGCTGCTGGGCGTGCCGGAGGATCTGCTGGAGCGCGACGGAGCCGTCAGCGAGAGCGTCGCGCTGGCGATGGCCCGCGGGGTGCTCGAGCGCGCACCGGTGCAGGCGGCGCTGGCGATCACCGGAATCGCCGGACCGGGCGGTGGCAGCGCCGACAAGCCGGTCGGCCTGGTGTGGTTCGCCTGGGGTCTGCGCACCCCGCGGCGCCTGCGACTGCAGGCGCAATGCGTGCGCTGGCCCGGCGACCGCCAGGCCGTGCGCATGGCCGCCGCGCGGCATGCGCTGCTCGGCCTGCGCGAGCGCGTCGAGCACGCCGGCTAGCGGACTGTCGCAGGACCGATGGCCGGCCGCGACGCCCTCCGGCTTCCTACAATCGGCCCATGAACTCCCTTTCCGCTTCCCCGATGCAGCCCCGCGCCGACGCGTTGACCGCGCTGTCCCCGCTGGACGGGCGCTACTGTGCCAAGGTCGACGCGCTGCGCGACCATCTGTCCGAATGCGCGCTGATGCGCTGCCGCGTGCAGGTCGAGGTCGAATGGCTGATCGAGCTGTCGCAGGCCGGCCTGCCCGAGCTGGCGCCCATCCCCCCTTCGATGCAGGGTGCATTGCGCGGCCTGGTCGCGTCGTTCGGCGTGGCCGATGCCCAGGCGATCAAGGAGCTCGAGCGGGTCACCAACCACGACGTGAAGGCCGTCGAGTACTGGATCAAGGAGCGCCTGGGGCAATGGCCCGAACTGGCGCGCGGCAGCGAGTTCGTGCATTTCGCCTGCACCTCCGAGGACATCAACAACACCGCCCACGGCCTGATGCTCAGCGGCGCGCGCGAGCAGGTGCTGGTGCCGGCGCTGCACGGCGTGCTGGCTCGGCTCAAGCGCCTGGCGCTGCAGCTGGCCGATGCGCCGATGCTGTCGCGCACCCACGGGCAGACCGCCAGTCCGACGACCCTGGGCAAGGAAATGGGCAACTTCGCCGCCCGGCTGCAGCGTGCGCTGGCACGCTTGCGCGCGGTCGAGCTGACCGCGAAGATGAACGGCGCGGTGGGCAACTACAACGCCCATCTGGTGGCCTGCCCCGAAATCGATTGGGAGGCCCTGGCGCGCCGGGTGGTCGAGCAGCGGCTGCAGCTGCGGTTCAACCCCTACACCATCCAGATCGAGCCCCACGACTCGATGGCCGAGATGTTCGACGCGCTGGCGCGGCTGAACACCGTGCTGATCGACCTCGACCGCGACCTGTGGGGCTACATTTCGCTGGGCTACTTCCGCCAGCGCACGCGCCCCGGGGAGGTCGGCTCGTCGACCATGCCGCACAAGGTCAATCCGATCGATTTCGAGAATTCGGAGGGCAACCTGGGAGTGGCCAACGCGCTGTTGCGGCATTTCAGCGAAAAGCTGCCGATCTCCCGGTTCCAGCGCGACCTCACCGATTCGACGGTATTGCGCAACATGGGCGTCGCGCTGGGCCACAGCCTGCTCGCCTACGACAGCCTGTGCCGCGGCCTGGACAAGCTCGAGCCCGACCTGCCGCGCCTGGACGCCGATCTCGACGCGGCGTGGGAAGTGCTGGCCGAGGCGGTGCAGACGGTGATGCGGCGGCACGGCCTGCCCAACCCCTACGAGCAGCTCAAGGAGCGCACCCGCGGCAAGGCCATCGGCCGCGACGATCTGCGCGCCTTCATCGCCGAGCTGCCGTTGCCGCCGCAGGAGCGGCAACGACTCCTCGATCTCAGCCCGCGCGGCTATACCGGCAAGGCGGCTGAACTGGCGCGACGCATCGGCGGCGACGACGCCTGAGCGCGGGCGTCGCAATGCAGCTCGTCCGCCGGCGAGCGCAAGGGGCCTGGCGCGGGCTGCCCGCATTGCCGGGGCCGCCGACAGGGGCGCGACGGGTGGTTTAAGGTGACGGGGTGGCCGCGCCTGGCCGGTGCCTCGCGTCGGCCGGCAACGCGTACCGCAGGACACGCTGGAGGAGTTGCTGCAATGCTCAAGCTGGTGCTCAAGTGGCTGCTTTCGGCCACCGCGCTGATGGCGGTGGCCTACCTGTACGGCGGGGTCATGGTGTCGGGCTTCGCTGCCGCGCTGTGGGCCGCGCTGATCATCGGCCTGCTCAACAGCCTGGTGCGTCCGGTGCTGCTGGTGCTGACGCTGCCGATCACCGTGCTGAGCCTGGGCCTGTTCTTCTTCGTGATCAACGCGTTGATGTTCTACGCGGCGTCAGCCCTCAGCTCCGGATTCGAGGTCCGCAGCTTCGGCGCCGCGCTGGTCGGCTCGCTGCTCTACAGCGCCGCCGGGCTGCTGATCGACTCCGCGCTCGAAGGCCTGGCGCTGCGCCGCCGCTGAGGCCGGCACGCCGGGCCCGCGCAGCTCGCGCAGCCGCCGCTCCAGCGGCGGATGCACCCGGAACAGCCGTTGCGGCCAGCCGCCGGGGCCCAGCGGATCGCAGACCATCATCTGCGCCCCCGCCGGGTAGCGGCCGACGAGTCCGAACGATCGCAGCTGCGCGCCGTCGGCCTGGATGCGTTGCAGCGCGCTGGCCAGCGCCGGCGCGTCGCCGCACAGCCGCGCGCCCGCGCGGTCGGCCGCGAGTTCGCGGCCGGCGCTGCCGGCGATGCGGGCGACGCCGGCAGCCAGCGGGCCGAGCAACCACCACAGCGGCGACTGCCAGCCCGGGCGCTCGGCCGCCGACCGGTCGTCCGCGGCCGTGCCGGCGCGCGACAGCCAGGCCAGCAACCCGCCGAGCGCCGCGGCCAGCGTGGCCGGCAGCATGTCGCCGCGCAGCACATGGGCCAGTTCGTGCGCCAGCACCGCCCGCAGTTCGGCCTCGTCGAGCAGCCGCAGGATGCCGCTGGTCACCACCAGCGCCGCGCGCCGGCTGGCGCGGCCGACGACAAAGGCGTTGGCCGCGCTGGCCTCGACGAGGAACAGGCGGGGCGGGACCACGCCGGCGAGGCCGGCAAGCTCGCGCACCATGGCCCACAGGTGGGGCGCCTGCCGGGGATCCACCGGCTGCGCCGCGTACAGCCGCAACACCAGCCGCGCGCCATAGCCGTACAGCGCGACGCTGGCGGCCAGCGCGGCCGCCAGCGGTACCAGCCAGCCCTGGCCGTCGCTGAGCCACCATGCGAGCGCGGCGGCGCCGGCCGCGGTCACGCCCAGCAGCCCGGCGCTGCGCAGCAGGTTCGCCAGCAGCGGGAGCATTTGCAGGCCGGAATTTACTTTTTGCAACATCATTGGCCGATGCTAACGCAGCAGCCGAATGACCGCCAGGGGCGCCGCGGGCGACGATCGACCGGCGCGCGCCTCAGGCGGGCCGCGCGGTTGCGGGGTGCTCGAAGACCTGGCCGGGGCGTATCGGCAGGCCCCGCAGCAGTTCCGCGGCATCCAGCGGCTTGCCGCCGGCGCGTTGCAAGCGCTCCAGCAGCAGCGAACCCGGATTGCAGGCCACCTCGATTCCCCGGTCGTCGGCGCGCAGCACGCAGCCCGGGCTGGCGGCTTCGGCGCCGCGGCCCACCCGCGCACGATGGATTTTCAACACCGCCCCGCCGAGCTGCGCGCGGGCGCCCGGCTGCGGAGCCAGCGCGCGCACTTGTCTCTCGAGCTCGACGGCCGGTCGGCGAAAATCCAGCCAGGTCTCGGCCTTGTCGATCTTGGCGGCATAGGCGATTCCGTCGATCGGCTGCGCCACCGGCTCGGCGATCCCGCACTGCAGGTCCTGCAACACCTGCACCAGCAGCTCCGCGCCCAGGTGGGCCAGGCGCGCCTCGAGGGTGGCCTGGTTGTCCTCGGCCAGGATCGGGGTTTCCTGCATGCGGTACACCGGCCCGGTGTCCAGGCCGGCATCCATGCGGATGATGCTGATGCCGGTGACCGGGTCTCCCGCCTCGATCGCGCGCTGGATCGGCGCCGCGCCGCGCCAGCGCGGCAGCAGCGAGGCGTGGATGTTCAGGCATCCCAGCGGCGGCAGGTCGAGCAGCCACTGCGGCAGGATGAGTCCGTAGGCCGCGACCACCAGCACGTCGGGCGCGGCCTCGCGCAGCGCCTGGCGCGCCTGCGCGGCTTCGTCGGCGAAGCGCCCGTCCAGGCGCAGCCCGCGGGGCTGCACGACGGCCAGACCCTTCTGCAGAGCCAGTTGCTTGACCGCCCCGGGCTGGGCATGCAGTCCGCGCCCGGCGGGCCGGTCGGGCTGGGTCAGCACCAGCGGCACCGTGTAACCGCGCTGCAGCAACGCCTGCAGCGCCTGCGCGGCGAATCCGGGGGTTCCGGCGTAGGCCACGCGCAGGGCGCGCGCCGCGGGGCTGGCGGGCGAGTCCAAGATCGGCTCAGGCTCGACACCGCCCCGCTACGCCAGCGGTCGGGGCCGGGCTCATGCCGGCTCGGCCTCGCGCTGGCGCTTGCGCATGCGCACCTTGATCCGGTTGCGCTTGAGCGCCGACAGGTGATCGACGAACACCTTGCCGTCGAGGTGGTCCATCTCGTGCTGCACGCACACCGACAGCAGTCCGTCGGCGTCGATCTCGAAGCGCTCGCCGCGGCCGTCCAGCGCCCGCACGCGGATGCGGTCGGGTCGCGTGACCTTGTCGTAGATCCCGGGCAGCGACAGGCAGCCCTCCTCCCACTCCTTGCACTCGGCGCTGCGCTGGACGATCTCGGGGTTGATCAGCACCATCGGCTGGTCGCGCTGCTCCGAGGTGTCGACCACGATGATGCGCAGGTGGATGTCGACCTGGGTCGCGGCCAGGCCGACCCCCTTGGCCGCGTACATGGTCTCGAACAGGTCGGCGACGATGGCGCGCACGCCCTCGTCGACCTTCGCGACCGGCTGGGCGATCTTGTGCAAACGGGGGTCGGGATACTGGAGGATGTCGAGTAAGGCCATGATGAACTCCGGGGCCTCGATCGCGTTGCGGCAACGCGCTTCGAGGCGCAGCATTCATGCAACTTCGCCGACGGTCGAACCGGTGTTTTGATTGCGACCCTTCAGCATTTATGGAGACAATGTAACAAGCATTCGAGGTTTCGCGCTCCGCGCCGCTGGGCCTGTGGGCGCCGCGGCGGGGATGGCCGGCCGTCGCGGCGCTGTCCGGGGTAGCCGCAGCGGCGCTCGCGGCTTGCCGTATGCGGGACAATGTGGGGGCGTGCGGACGTTGTGCAAGGTGTGCCCGCATGCCCGCGAGCCGATCGCGGTGGCAGCGAACCGACGTTGTTGTCCCGTTGGCTATATTGTCTTTCTTGGGGGCCCGTTCATGCAATGCAAGCTCTTTGGCCGCGCCGGCGCGGTCGGTCTGCTGTTCTGGCTGGGATCGACCGCGGCGCAGGCGGCTGGCGCGCCCCCGCTCAACGGCTTGCCCAACTACCCGGTACCGCCGCAGCAGCGCGAACGCGCGCAAGCCGCCGCGCAGCGCGGCGTGCCGGTGGGCGAGCTGGCGCCCAACGCCCCGCCCCGCTACGAGGTCAGGCGGGGCGACACGCTGTGGCGCATCGCCGGGCTGTACCTGCGCAAGCCGTGGAACTGGCCCGACCTGTGGGGCATGAACCTGGAGCGCATCCGCAATCCCCACTGGATCTTCCCCGGCCAGGTGCTGGTGCTGCACATCGTCGGCGGACGCGCCACCCTCAGCCTGGAAGGCGAGGGGGGCATACCGACCGTGCGCGTGGAGCCGGGCGTGCGCTACAAGGCGCTGCCGGCCGCGGGGATCCCCACGCTCGATCCCGCGCTGATCGAGCCGTACCTGACGCGGCCGTTGCTGGTCGAGCCCGGGCAGCTGGCCCAGTCGCCGCGCATCGTCGCGCTCGCCGCCGGCCATGTGATGGTCGAACCGGGCGATCGGGCCTATGTGCGCGGCGACATCGGCAAGACCGCGCGCTTCGATGTCTACCGTCCGGCCAGGGCGCTGCGCAACCCCTTCACCCACCAGGTCATCGCCTACGAGGCCGATTATGTCGGCAAGGTCCAGCTGGTGCACGGCCCGCACGGCAAGGACGGCGTGTCCACGGTGCGCGCGTTGACCATGCAAAGGGAAATGGTCGTCGGCGACCGGCTCGTCGCGATGCCGCCTCGGCGCTACCTGAATTTCACGCCGAGGGCGCCCGGGCACGCGGTGCGCGGCAACATCATCTCCATCTACGGCGACATGCGCATGGCCGGCAAGGACAGCGTGGTGGCCATCGACCTCGGCCATGCCGACGGGCTGCACCGGGGCGACGTGCTGGCGATCCGCAAGCTGCCGCGCGAGGTGGTCGACACCACGCTGCCCACGCACCCGCTGATCCGCATACCCGGCCGCAGCGACGGCCTGCTGATGGTGTTCCGCACCTTCGAGCACGTCAGCTTCGGCCTCGTGCTGGAGGCGCGCACCGAGGTGCAGGTGCCCGACGAGGTCGCCCAGCCCTGAAGCGACCGTCGCCCCGCGAGCACGGTGTCCGCGCTGACCGGCGCGACCCGCGGTGGCGACGCCGACGACCTGCTCGCCTGGCTGCGGCTGAGCTACAGCCCGGGGATCGGCCCGCTGGCGGTGCAGCGGCTGCTGCGGGAATTCGGTCTGCCGCAGCAGGTGCTGGCGCGCGACGCGCGCAGCCTGCAGCGGGTGCTGCGCCCCGCGGTGGCGGCGGCACTGCTGGGCGAGCCGCCGCCGGCGCTGCGCGAACTGCTGGCGCGCACCCCCGACTGGCTGGCCGTGCCCGGCCATCGCCTGCTCCACCTCGGCGACCCGCTGTACCCGCGGCGCCTGCTGCAGACGGCCGATCCGCCTGCGCTGCTGTGGGCGCGCGGCGACGTCGCGCTGCTGCACCGCAGCCGGCTGCTGGCGATGGTGGGAACCCGCCATCCCAGCGCGGGCGGGCGGCGCGACGCCCGCGAGCTGGCGCAGGCACTGGCCGGCTGCGCCATCACCGTGGTCTCGGGGCTGGCGCGAGGCATCGACACGCAAGCCCACCGCGGCGCGCTGCTGGCCAGCGACGGTGGCTCCACGGTGGCCGTGCTGGGAACCGGGTGCGACCTCGTCTACCCATCCGAACAGATCGAACTGGCCGACGAGATCCGCCGGCGCGGCCTGCTGCTGTCGGAATTCGCGTTGGGCGCCCGCCCGCTGCCCCACCATTTCCCGCAGCGCAACCGGGTGATCAGCGGACTCTGCGACGGCGTGCTGGTGACCGAGGCGGCGCTGCATTCGGGCTCGCTGATCACCGCCCGCATGGCCGCCGAGCAGGGTCGCGAGGTGTTCGCGGTGCCGGGGTCGATCCACCATCCGATGGCCCGCGGCTGCCACGCACTGCTGCGCGAGGGCGCGTGCCTGGTCGAAGGGGTCGAGGACATCCTGCGCGAAATGGCCTGGCAGGCGCCGCGCCCACCGCCCGCCCCGACGGCGCCGCTGCCCGGCACGCAGGCACGCCGCGTGCTCGACTGCCTGGGCGCGCAGGACCTGGGCTTCGACACCCTGCGCCAACGCTGCGGCCTGGCCACCGACGTGCTGAACGAAGTGCTGCTGGAACTCGAATCGCTGGGCCTGGTCGCGCGGCTGCCCGGTGGGCGCCTGCAGGCCGGCGGCGATTGATGGCAGATTTCCACAGGCCCGCTGCGTCGGCGGCGCTTGTGCATAGAATGACCTCATGTTCGACATCCTCATGTACGTCTACGAGACCTACTGGCATCCGCAGGCCTGCCCCGAGCCGGGTCAGCTGTCGCGCAAGCTCAGTGCCGCGGGTTTCGAAACCGAGGAGATCAGCGACGCGCTGGACTGGCTGCGCGGGCTCGATCTCGCGGTGGCCGACAGCCGCAGCCTGGGCACCCCCAGCGCCGGATCGCTGCGGCTGTACGAAGCCGCCGAGCTCGAATGCCTGGGGGTGGATGCGGTGGGCTACCTGAACTTCCTGGAATCGGCCGGGACCATCAAGCCGCATTGGCGCGAACTGGTGATCGAGCGAGCGGTCGCCACCGGGATCAAGCTGTTGCCGCTGGAACAACTCAAGACCATTGTGCTGATGGTGCTGTGGCGTCTGGACGAGGAACCCGACGCCTTGATCCTGGACGAGCTGTTCGTCGAAGCCACCGACCGCGTCGTGCACTGACGACCCTGATCCAGGAGACGTACCCCATGTCCAGTCTTCCCCGTCGCGGCGCGGTCGCTGCCGCGCTGAGCCTGTGCCTGTCCCTGGCTGCCTGCGGTGGCGGCACCAGCAACCAGTATGCCGGCTCGACGCTGGCCGGGCAGGTGCTGATGGAGGCTTCGGCGCCGGTCGCCGGCACCGCCAACATCTGCCTGTTCGCGGTCGCCGACGGACTCGGCAATCCGCTGACCGTCACCGTGCCGCCCGTGGGCACCGGGACCCTGCTGACCACCGCGTGCATCAGTTCGAACAGCCAGGGCCAGTTCGTGCAGGCGCTGCCCAACTTCTACGGGCCGGTGCTGGTGCAGGTGGCCAACGGCTATTACTACAACCGCGCCTCCTCGTCGTCGGTCGCGCTGAGCAACCTGAGCGCGACCAACGCCAGCCTGCAGGCCTTGGCCTTTGTCGGCGGCGGGGGCACGGTCAACGTGGTGGTCAGCCCGCTGACCACCATCGCCACCGCGATGGCCAACCGCATGCCCGGCGGGCTGAACGCGGCCAACTACGCGGCGGCCATCGCGAAGGTCGAGGCCGAATTCCAGCTCGGCGGGCTGAACATCACCCAGGCCCCGAGCAGCGGCGACGCCCAGGACCTGGTGCTGCGCGGAATCGAGCGCTACCTGGTCGACCCGCCGGGCAGCACCGACGACCCGGCCGGAGCGAACCTGCTGAACTGGAATGTCGCGGCACTGGCCACGATGTCGGCGGACTACTCCAACGCCTACGACGCGATCAACTCCAGCGCGACGCAGTTCACGTTCAACTGAACGCGCCTGGCGCGACCGCGCCCGGGTCCATCCCCCCTGAACCCGGGGTAGGGGATTGCGCCAGCATCGCGCCGGCGCTGCCACAATGTGAGGATGCCTGCTTCCGCAGCCGGCACGCGGTCGGCTTGTTGCCCGCCGCGTAGGCGTCTGCGGCCCGAACCCCCTCCAGCCCGCAATGACCGAGCCGACCGCCACCGCATCCGCCCTCGCGCCCAGCGACGGGCCGCGGCCGGCGCACGGCAGGGTGCTGCTGCTGGGCCTGCTGCTGGCCGCGGCGCTGGCGGCCCTGGGATGGCAGCAGTGGAACGCCACGCTGGGACGGGCGCTCGATGTGCTGCGCGCCGGCGCCGGTGTCTACGCGCAGGACCTGCGGCAGCAATTGGAGCGCCGGGTGTCGCATCTGCAGCGGATCGACGGCACGCTGCGCGGTGCCAGCGACCCCGCGGCGAGCTTGCGCCAGGCGCTGGCGCTGTGGCCCGGGAGCACCAACCTGCTGCTGCTCGACACCCGCGGGCAGGTGCTGGCAGCGGCGCGCGACCCGCTGCACTACCCGGGGCTCGATGCGGCGATCGCTCCGGCGGTGCGCCAGGCGTGGCTGTCCTGCGGTGGCGGCGCGTTGCGCTGCGCGCTGCCGCCGGTACCCGACCCGCAGCGCCCCGGCGCCTGGCTGAGCGGGGACATGCTGGCGGTGCCGGGCGGGAACTGGCTGGTGGTCACCCACCCCCACCGCCTTTCGCCGGTACTGCGCGGACTGCTGGCCGACTATCCGCAGGCCAGCCTGACCGTGGTGCGCGACGTCGACGGCCTGCCGCAGGCGGGCTACCCGGTGACCCTCACCCCGTATGGTCGGCCGCAACGCCTGGCGCTGCCGCTGCGCTCGCTGCTGCAATCGGGCAGCGGCGAGTTCCGCGGCGCGGTCGGCGATGGCGCGCAGCCCTCGCTGGGCGCCTGGGTGCGGGTCGAGGGCCTGCCCTACGTGATCCTCGCGGCGCTGCCCAGACAGGTCCTGCTCGGACTGTGGCTGCGCGCTCTGCTGCCCTTCGCCGCGGTGCTGCTGGCGCTGGGCGTGCTGGGCGCGTGGCTGGAGGTGCTGGCGAGGCGTCGCGGCCGCGCGTTGCAGTCACGCAATGCGCAGGCGCTGCGGACCCTGGAGCGCAGCTCGCGTTTTCAGGTCTTCCGGGCGCGCGCCCACGAATTGATCGTCTCGGCGGCGAGCGAAGCCGAACTGCTGCAGGGAATCTGCGACGCCGCGGTCGCGCTTTGCCAGGTACGCCTGGCCTGGGTGGCGCGGGTCGATGCGGCGCGGCCACCGCAGGTGGTGGCCAGCGCGGGCGCGACCGACTACCTGCGCGGCGCTTCCGGCGGGGCGCTGGGCGCGGTCCAGCCGGGCCCGTTCGACGCGGCCTGGCACACCGCGCGCGCGCAGTTCGACGACGACCTCGCGTCGTCCGGACGGCCCGACAGCGCGCAGGCGGCGGCCCATGCGATGCATGCCTGCGCCGCGCTGCCGATCCACCGCCATGGCGCGCTCGACGCGGTGCTGTCGATGGTGTGGGACGAGGCGCTGCACTTCGACCCCGAGTTCGCCGGCGTGCTCGCCGACATGGGCGACTACATCGGGCGCGGACTCGAGCGCCTGGACCTGCTGGCGGCGCAGCACGAAGCCTTGCGCGCCCACGAGCGGCAGGGCGAGTTGATGCGCACGGTGTTCTCGCAGATCGACGTGCTGATCGCGTCGCGCAGCGAGAGCGAACTGCTGGCCACCGCGTGCACCCGACTGCTCGAGGGCGGTCTGTTCGCGGCCGCCTGGATCGGCCAGCCCGACGAGAGCGGGCGGGTGCGTATCGCCGCGGCGGCCGGACACGCCCGCGAGACCCTCGAGGGCTTGCCTCTGCAGGTGCGCCGCGACGGTCAGGACGCGATGTCGCGCACCTGGCGCGACGGGGTGCGCGTGCTGGACACGGACCCCGAGTCGCTGCTGATCCGGCCCTGGCGGGCCTACGCGCTGGCGGGTTGCACCCAGGAGGCGATCACCCTGCCGCTGCGCCGCTCGGGCAGGCTGTGGGCGATGCTGGTGCTGGTCGCCAACGACAGCAGCGACCTCGACGCCATCGTGCAGGACACGCTGGTGCGCACGGCTGACCTGATCAGCCAGGCATTGACCGAAATCGACCTCAAGCAACTGCTGCAGGCCCGCGAGTCCGAGCAGGCCCACCTGGCCCGGCACGACGCGCTGACCGGCCTGGCCAACCGCCTGGCGCTCGAGCAGCACCTGCCGCACGCGATGGCGCGCGCACGCCGGGGCGGACACCAGCTGGCCATCGGGGTGCTCGACCTGGACGACTTCAAGCCGGTCAACGACACCTACGGCCACGCCGCGGGCGACCGCCTGCTGCAGCAACTGGGCACCCGGCTGCAGGCGCAGCTGCGCGAGTCCGACCTGCTGGCGCGGCTGGGCGGCGACGAATTCGTGCTGGTGCTCGACGAACTCGACGCCCACCACCCGCGCCAGGTGCTGGCCACCGTGCTGGCGCGTCTGCACCGCGCGGTCGAGCAGCCCTTCGAACTCGGCCCCGGCGTGCAGGCCGAGGTCGGCATGAGCATGGGGCTGGCGTTGTATCCCGAGCACGGCGAGGAGCCCGATACGCTGTTGCGCCAGGCCGACGCAGCGTTGTACGCGGCCAAGGCCGCGAAGGCGCGACGCCAGCGCTGGTGGCTGCTCAGCGGGGAGCAGACCGACGAAGTGCAGGAAGAGGAAATCGATCCCTACGGCGCGGCGGCCAGCGAACTGCTCGACAAGGCGCAGGACGAGTTGCTGCCGATCGACCAGGAGTTCCTCGCCGGCTACTGGAGCCAGCTGCCGCCCGACAGCCCGAACGCCCGCATCCTGGCCATGCTCGCCGAAGACGAGCGCCAGGCGCTGCAGCAGCACCAGAGCGCGCACCTGCGCCGGCTGCTGAACCCGGGACTGCGGCGCGACGAGCAGGAACGCGCGGCGCTGCGGCTGGGGCGGGTGCACGCGATGATCGGAGTCGACGGCGCGTCGTCGATGGCCGCGCTCAGCCAGTACGGTGCCGCTCTGCAGCGAGCCACCCAGCGCCTGCCGCTGCGGCTGGACGCCCGCGTCCGGCTGCAGACGGTGCTGCAACAGCGGCTGGCGCTGGACCTGCAGGCGGCGCAGCGCGGCGGGCTGGAGGTGCAACACCAGTGCCAGGCCCACCTGGCGGCGATGGAAATGCGCCTGGCGGCGTGGGAGCAATCCGGCCAGTTGCCGCGCCATGTCGTCGCCCATCTCGAACAGCTGCCCGGGGTCTGCGGCGTGGCCTGCGGGCGCCCCGATGCCGACAACCGCTACGTGCTGGAATTCGCCGCCGGCCAGGCGCAGGCCTACCTGCAGGCGCTGCGCGACGCCGGGCTGGACCCGAATTTCCACCGCGGGGCGCTGCAGGAGCGCCCGGGCGCCACCCAGCGCGCCTGGAGCAGCGGCCAGATCGCCAGCGACGCCAACGAAGCGGCGGCGCAGGGCTGCGGGCCGATCGCGCGCCGCTTCGGCGTGCGCAGCGTGGCGGCGATCCCGCTGCTCGACCGCCACGGCCACGTCAACCAGGTGATCACCCTGCTGGGCAGCCACCCCGGGCAGTTCGAGGCGCCGACCATGCGCATGTGGCTGGAATCGGCGCAGCACCATCTCGGCCCGGCGTTCCAGCGCGCGCTCGGCGGACCGGCCCAGCAGCCGATCGCCGCCACCCGGCGCAGCCGGCTGCACGACCTGCTGTACGGCGACGGACTGCGGCTGCACGTGCAGCCGCTGGTCAACCTGCTGACCGGGCAGGCCGACGAGGTCGAGGTGCTGGCGCGGCTGCAGGATGGCGACAGCGTGCTGCACCCGGGGGCCTTCCTCGACGCCTTCGGCAACCACGAGCTGCGCATCCTGTTCCGCAAGGGCCTGGAGCTGACCCTGCACTGGCTGCGCACCTGGGACGCGCAAGGCCTGCCGCTGGGGGCCAGCCTGAACCTGCCGCCCAGCGTGTTGATGGACCCCGAATGTCCGCAGTGGATCGCCCAGGCGCTGCAGCACAGCGGCGTTCCGGCGGCGCGCTTGCGGCTCGAACTGCTGGAGACCCACGAGGACCAGTTCGACAGCCAGCGCCGCGACCAGGCGATCGCCCGCCTGTCCGACATCGGCGTGCGGCTGATCATGGACGACCTGGGCTCGGGCTACAGCAGCCTGCGGCGCATGCGCAGCCTGCCGTTCCACACCGTGAAGATCGACCAGCACATCGTGCAGCAGGCGCACGAGGAGCCGGCCAAGACCATCGCCTTCGTCGGCGCGCTGGTGCGCATGGCCCAGGGGCTGAACATGCAGGTGACCATGGAGGGGCTGGAAACCCCCGACCTGGTCGAGATGGCGCTGGCGCTGGGGGTCGAGCGCGGACAGGGCTACGCGCTGGCGCGGCCGATGCCCGCCGAGGACCTGGCAGGCTGGTTGCGCAGCTGGCACTGGGAGCTCGATGCGGCAAGCCCGGACACCGCGCTGGGCCGGCAAGCCCTGTTGTACAGCCGCGACATCGCTCCGCTGGACTGGCAACGCATCATCGCCTCCCACGAGCAGTACCGCGACACCCTGGTGCGCAGCCTGCGCGGCGAGGAGGCTCCGCTGCCCTGGCGGGTGGTCTGCCGCGACGACTCGTGCCTGCTCGGGCGCTGGATGCGGTGGCACGCGCAGACCGTCTGGCCGGCCACCCGCGCGGCCTTCCAGCGCGCGCAGCGGGCGCACGCCGACTTCCACAGCCAGGCCGGCGAACTGCTGCGCCAGGCCGAGGATGGGCAGCGCCGCGAGCAGGTGCTGGCCGAACTGGCCGCCGGGGCGCTGGATCCGACATCCCAGCGGCTGGTGCGCGCCTTGCACCAGCTGAGCTGGAGCATGGGCGCGGCCGACCAGCCAGCGCAAGACGAGGCGGCGACCGAACCCCGGCAACAGGCCCCGTTGCGCGCCTGAGCCGCGGCAGGCCCGCGGCTGGGTGTGCAGCTGGGTTTGCATCCGGATGTGCACTATTGCACGCTGCCCCGGCTGGCGTGCAATGCCGCTGCGCATCGCGGCGGCGATCTGCGGTAGGCTCCCGACAGATGCCGCGCCTGGCGATGAACCCTGCGCAGCCCCGCCATCCGCGCCCATGACCCCGCCCACCGATCCATCGTCTGCCGCAACCGGCGAGCGCGGCGCGCCGAGGACGCGGGTCGTGATCATCGACGACGACCCGTTGATGGTGCGCCTGCTCGGCCTGATGCTGCAGCGCCAGGGGGATTTCGACATCGCCTCCGAGAGCCGCCCGCAGGTGGCGCTGGAGCATCTGCCCGAGCTGGTGGGAACGGCCGACGCCGTGGTGCTGGACATCAACATGCCCGGAGCCGACGGCATGGAATTCTTTCGCCACCTGGCCGCGATGGGCTACTCCGGTTGTGTCGCGCTGTTCAGCGGCGAGGCTCCGGCGGTGCTCGAGTCGACGCTCCAGCTGGCGCGCTCGCATGGCCTGCACGTCGCGGGCGCGCTGTGCAAGCCGCCGCGCGTCGACGAGCTGCAGCAGCTGGTGCGGGCGTGCTCGCATGGCACGGCGCCGGTGCGCCAGCCCGCGGCCGCCTGGCTCCCCGACGAAGCCGAGTTGCGGCGGGCCATCGCCGCCGGCGAGATCGTCTGCGCCTACCAGCCCAAGGTCGCGCTGGCCAGCGGCCTGCTGGCCGGCGTCGAGGCGCTGGCGAGGTGGCGCCACCCGCAGCGCGGGCTGGTGTCCCCGGGCAGCTTCATCCCGCTGGCCGAGGCCAGCGGGGCGATCGGCGAGTTGACGCGCAGCGTGTTCGAGCAGGCCTTCGCCCAGCTGGCGGCCTGGCGCGCCCAGGGCCTGCAGCTGTCGATGTCGGTCAACGCCTCCGCCCATGACCTGTGCGACCTGCAGTTCGCCGAATTCGTCAGCGACTGCGCGCAGCGCCACCGCGTGCTGCCCGAATGGGTGGTGGTCGAGGTCACCGAAAGCGGGCTGGGCGGTGATCCGCGGCTGCTGGTGGAAGTGATGAGTCGCCTGCGGCTGCGGCGCTTCGCGCTGTCGATCGACGATTTCGGCAACGGCTACTCCACGCTGAGCAAGCTGCGGGACGTGGTTTTCGACGAGATCAAGATCGACCACGGCTTCACCCACGCCGCCCACGAATCGCTGCGCCACGAAGCGATTTTCGACACCAGCGTGGCCCTCGGCACTCGCCTGGGAATGCGCGTCGTCGCCGAGGGCGTCGAGGATCGGCTCGACTGGGAGTTCTGCCGCAACCATGGCGTCGAGCTCGCGCAGGGCTATTTCATCGGCCGTCCGATCGACGGCGCCGAACTGCCGGCGTGGCGCGAACGCTGGCTGCAGCGGCTCGGCGAGCAGAAGCTGGCGCTCGGCGCCTGAAGCGCGCGCCCGGCGGCTCGCTCAACCGGCCAGCGCCTGCAGCACGCGCTCGGCCAGCGCGGGAAGCTCGGCCACCGCGGCAGCCAGCTGCTCGCCGCGCCGCTGCGCGGCGCCGGACTCGATGCCCTGCAGGCAATCGGCCAGCGCCGTCGCTCCGACCGAGCGCGACGAGGACTTGAGGCGGTGCGCGAGTTGCGCCAGTGCACCCAGCTCGGATGCCGCAGCCAGGCGTTGCAACTCGGGCAGCGCCTGGCGCAGCTCGCCCGCGTACTGGGCGAGCAGCGCCTGCAGGGTTTCGGCATCGTCGCCGACGAGTTCGCGCAACACCGAGGTGTCGAGCGCCGGCCGCGTCGCCGGCGTCGCTTGCTGCGGCCCGCCCGCCTGCGGCAGCGCGGCCTCGGCGGCCAGCGCGGGCACGAAGCGCTGCAGCGTCTGGCGCATCACCTCCAGCGACACCGGCTTGGTCATATGCGCGTCCATTCCCGAACGCAGCGCGCGCTCGAGTTCCTGCGGCTGCGCGGCGGCGGTCAGCGCGATCAGCGGGGTGGGCGCGCGGCCGCGCCGCGCCTCCTCGGCGCGCATCGCCAGCGCGAGGCCGAATCCGTCCATGCGGGGCATGTGCAGGTCGCTGAGCACCGCCGCGTAGGGCTGCTGCTTCCAGCGCGCCAGCGCCTGTTCGCCATCGGGCGCGATATCCGCCCACAGCCCCAGGCGCTGCAACTGCAGCCGGATCACCTCCTGGTTGGTCTGGTTGTCCTCCGCGACCAGCACCAGCCGCTGCTGGCGCAAGGCCTCGGCGCGACTGCCCGGCGCCCGCGTGGCGCCGCGCTCGCCCGCCTGCGGCTGCGCTTGCTCGATCTCCTCCGGGCCGTGGATGGCCAGGCGCACCGCGCGCTCGAGCAGCGGGCGCGACAGCAGGCAGGCATCGAATTGCGCGATTCCGCCGGCCAGCGCGCGCGGCGCGCGCCTGCGCCCGTCGCCCACCAGCAGCTGCCAGCGCGGCGCAGGGTCCACCGCGACCGGGGTGACCAGCCACAGCAGCGCCGCCGCGGCCGGCGCCTGCGCGGGCGCATCCACCCGCGAGGCCTGCGCGCCACTGGCCGCCAGGCAGGCCAGCAGGTCGCGCGCGCGCTGCGAGTCCGGCCCGACCACCGCGCAGACCTCGCCGCGCAGCGCGTCCGAGCCGTCCGGGCGAGCCTGGCCGTCGGCGCGCAGCGGCAGGACGATGCGGAATTCGCTGCCTTCGCCGAGGGCGCTGCGCACGTCGATCCGGCCGCCCATCATCTGCACCAGGTGGTTGCAGATCGACAGCCCCAGCCCGGTGCCGCCGAAACGCTTGGTGGTGTAGTTGTCGGCCTGCTCGAAGGGCAGGAACAGGCGCTGCAGGCTGCCCGGGTCGATGCCGATGCCGTTGTCGCGCACGCTCAGGCACATCTGTTCCCCAGGTGCCTCGGCGCAGGGCTCGACGCGCAGCCACACCCGGCCCGGCCGCTGCTCGCCGCCGGTGAACTTCACCGCATTGCTCAGCAGGTTGGTCAGCAGCTGGCGGATGCGCAACCCGTCGCCCCGCAGCCTGGCCGGCAGCGCCGGATCGACCCAGGCGCTGAGCTCGATGCCCTTCTTCTGCGCCAGCTGGTCGAACAGCAGCGCGACTTCCTGCACCAGCGGCTCGAGCTGCAACGGTTCGTCGAGGATCTGCAGCTTGCCGGCCTCGATTTTCGACAGGTCGAGAATGTCGTTGATGATCGCCAGCAGCGCCAGCGCCGAGCTGCGGCTGATGTCGGCCATGCGCGCCTGCTGCTCGTTCAGGCTGCTCTGCAGCAGCAGGTCGAGCATGCCGATCATGCCGTTCATCGGGGTGCGGATTTCGTGGCTCATGGCCGCCAGGAAATCCGACTTGGCGCGGCTGGCCGCCAGCGCGGCGTCGCGGGTGGCCTGCAGCTCGGCGATCCAGCGGTTGCGCTCGCGCAGGTCGTGCAGCGCGCCCACATAGAAGCACTGGTCGTCGATCAGGAAGCGGTTCATGCCCAGCGCCAGCGGCAGCGTCGAGCCGTCGCCGCGCACCCCGTGCACTTCGGCGGCCGCCCCCTGGCGTTCGCAGTAGGACTGCAGGTCCGCCTCCGTCTCCCCGGCTGCGTCGGCGCGCACCAGCTCGGGCAGGTAGCGCAGCAGGCAGCTGCCCAGGACCTGCTCGCGAGGGCTTGCGAACATCGCGCAAAAGGCGCTGTTGGCGCTGAGGATCAGCCCCTTGTCGTCGGTCAGCACCACGCCGTCGGCCAGGTTCTCGACAATGGCCTCGATGCGCAGCTGGTTGGCGCGCACCGCCGCCTCCTGCCGCAGCAGCTTGGCCGAGGTTTCGTTCAACGTGCGCCCCAGCACCTCGAGTTCCTGGTTTCCCTGGTAGATCGCCAGCTGGCCGGCATCGGCCCGGCCCAGGCGACGCGCGAACGCGGTGGCGCGCGCCAGCGCGCTGACTCCCGGACGCAGCAGGCCGAACAGCACGGCGGCGCCGGTCAGGCTCAGCAACAACAACACCAGCAGGCTGTCACGCGCGAGCAGCGCGGCCTCGGCCAGGATTTCCTTCACCGAGGCCTGCAGGTACAGCCAGCCCAGCTGGCCCGATTCGATCGGGTACCAGATCTGGATCTGCTTCGGGATGGACAACAGCCCGGCCCGCACCACGTGCCCGTCGCCGTCCAGCCAGCGCATGCGCGCGTGGCCGCCGGAGGGCAGCGGCAGCGCGCCGTAGCTGTAGGAAACGCGGGGCTTGCCGCCGGCGCTGCGATTGACCCGGCTGAGCACGTGGCCGCGCGAGTTGGTCACCGCCAGCGAGCGCATGCCGGGAAAGCGCGCCGCCGCGTCGAGCATCTGGTCCAGGCTGCCGTAGTCGTGGGTGATCACCAGCGGCGCCGCGCCCAGGCTGAGGTTGTCGGCCACCGCCTCGAAGCGCCTCCAGGTGTCCTGGGTCTGCAGGTCGACGAAGCGATTGCCCACGTACAACCCGATGGCCACGAAATTGACCGCGGCCAGCGCGAGCACGGCCAGCGCAATCTGGGTGCCGAAGCGCCTGGGGCTGAGCGCGGTGCGCAGCGTGCTCCAGCGAAGCTTCATGCCACGCCTGCGCCTCAGCGTGCGCCTTGCCCCGGCCGCACGAAAAAGTGCTGCAGATGGAGCTTTTCCAACGGAGCGTAGTCGCGCGCGTAGTCGGCCTTGACCGGGTGGGGCATCTGGATGCGCTCGAGCAGCGGCTGGTCGGCCGGGCGCGCGGCCATCGCCAGCACCGCCTGCTGCACCCGCAGCGCCACCGCGGGCGGCACCCGCGGGTTGGCCGCGAGCGCGTGCGGCGGGGTGCTCGGGGTCGAATAGATCACCCGCAGGCGCTTGCGCAGCCCTTCGGGCTCGCGCGACAGGGTCTCGGCCACGCCGCCTCCGGCCACGTCGTCGCCGCGCACCACCGCGCGGTACACATTCTGGTGGCTGCCCACGTAATCGGCCTGGATGTGCACCCCCTGGCGCTCGAGCAGCGCGCGCATGTACAGCGACGCGCCGAAGGCGTTGGGCGCTGGAAAGGCGACCTTCTTGCCGTCGAGCGCCTTCACCGAATGGATGGGCGAATCGGCACGCACGACCAGGATGCCGCTCAGCGGCTTGGTGTCGTGCACCAGCGGACGGTAGTCATGGGCCTGGTGCGCGACCACCACGTCGTAGGGGTTGAGGAACACGAAATCGGGAGTGCCCTTCAGGTAGGCGGCCTCGAAGGCGGGGATGTTCGGATAGGTGAGCAGCTTCAGCCGCACCCCGGCGGCCTTCTGCAAGGCGGCCAGGAAGGGCTGCCAGTCCTCGTAGATGCGCACCACCGCGAACTGCGGGACCACGGCCACGGTGTAGACCGGGCCCTCGATCGGCGCAGCCGCGGCGACCGCCGAGGCGCAGAGCAGGCCCGCGAGCAGCGTGGCGAACAGGCGGCGGAGGATTTTCATCGGTGGCGAGCTGCGCCGGCAGGCGCGGCGATCCGGTTCTTGGGAGCCAGCCAGCGGATTCGAAGCCCGCAGGCTGACCTTTTTTTCCATGCTACGCCTCCGCACAGGCGCCGGATCGGGCCTGTTGCGCCGGGGCGTCGCGTCCGCCGGCAAGCCGGCGGCGCCGCGGCTACCATGTCCGGTTCACCGCCACGCTCCGATGCCACACGACCCACCTGCAGACCCGGCCGGGCCCGCGCCCGCCGCAACGCCGGGCCCCGCGCACCTGCAACCCTTGCGCGGCAGCGCGCTGGTCATCGGCACCATCGCCCTCAGCCTGGCCACGTTCATGAACGTGCTGGATACCTCGATCGCCAACGTGTCGATCCCGTCGATCGCGGGCGACATGGGGGTCAGCGCGTCGCAGGGCACCTGGGTCATCACCTCGTTCGGGGTGGCCAATGCCATCGCGGTGCCGTTGACCGGTTTCCTGAGCCAGCGCTTCGGTGCCGTGCGCACCTTCCTGGCCAGCATCCTGCTGTTCACCCTGTTCTCGCTGCTGTGCGGCCAGGCTCCCAGCCTGGCGGTGCTGATCGTCTTCCGGGTGCTGCAGGGAGCCTCGGCCGGGCCGATGATCCCGTTGTCGCAGACCCTGCTGCTGTCGAGCTACCGCACCGAGCGGGCGGGCATGGCGCTGGCGATGTGGTCGATGACCACGCTGGTGGCGCCGATCGCCGGCCCGCTGCTCGGCGGCTGGATCACCGACAACATCTCCTGGCCCTGGATCTTCTACATCAACGTTCCGGTCGGCGTGGTCTGCAGCCTGATCACCCTCGCGATCTACCGCGAGCGCGAAACCCCGACCCGCAAGCTGCCGATCGACTGGACAGGCCTGGTCCTGCTCGTCGTCTGGGTCGGCTCGCTGCAGGTGATGCTGGACAAGGGCGAGGAGCTCGACTGGTTCGGCTCCACCACCATCGTCGGACTGGCCGTCGCGGCGGTGGTCGGCGTGGTGTTGTTCCTGATCTGGGAACTCACCGAGGAACACCCGGTGGTCGACCTCAAGCTGTTCGCGCTGCCCAACTTCACGCTGGGCACGGTGATGCTCGCGCTGGCCTACGGCATGTACTTCGGCTCGCTGGTGCTGCTGCCGTTGTGGCTGCAGGAATACATCGGCTACACCGCCACCGAGGCGGGGGGCGTGCTGGCCTGGGTCGGGGTGTTCGCGCTGGTGTTCATGCCCTTCGTCGGGCGCTACTCCAGCCGTGTCGACACCCGCTGGGTGACGTCGTTTTCCTTCCTGGTGTTCGCGCTGGTGTTCTGGATGCGCTCGCGATTCACCACCGGCGACACCTACTGGGACTATTCGCTGCCGACCGTCGTGCAAGGCGTGGCGACCGCGACCTTTTTCATCCCGCTGCTGGCCATCATCCTCGGCGGCCTGCCGCCGATGCGCGTGGCCTCGGCTGCCGGCCTGTCCAATTTCGTGCGCATCACCGCGGGCTCCTTCGGCGCCTCGATCTACACCACGCTGTGGGACAACCGCGCGAGCCTGCACCACGCCCAGCTGGCGCAGTTCATCACCGCCGGCAACCAGCCATCGGGCGCGGCGCTGCGGCTGCTCGAGGCCGGCGGACTGACGCAGCAACAGGCGCTGGGGGTGATCAACCGCGCGATCGACGTGCAGGCGTCGACCATCTCGGTCGATGAAATGTTCCGCCTCAGCGCATGGCTGTTCCTGGGCATGATCGTGCTCGTCTGGCTGGTGCGCCCGGGAACGGCGTCGGCCGGCGGCGCCGAAGCGGCCGGCGCGCACTGACCCGGATCGCGGGCCCCGCCAGCGCCGGCGCACACCGGCGGGGTTCAGGCGTGGCCGGCCTGCAAGCCCTGGTCGGCGTCGATGCTGACCCGGTTGCGCCCGCTGTCCTTGGACTGGTAGAGCGCCCGATCGGTGCGCCGCAGCAGGGTGTCGCGGGTATCGCCCGGCCGGCGGCTGGCCACCCCCAGCGACACGGTGAAGGGCTCCAGGATCAGGTTGTCGCTGCGCCTGCGCAGGCGCAGCGAGGCCACGCGAACACGAATGCTTTCGGCCAGCTGGGCCGCCTCGACCAGGTTGGTCCGCGGCAGCAGCACCAGGAACTCCTCGCCGCCGTAGCGCACCGCCTGGTCGTTGCTGCGCAGGCACTTGCGGATGGCCTCGGCGACATGCCGCAGCACCGCGTCGCCCAGCGCATGGCCATGGGTGTCGTTGATGCGCTTGAAGTGGTCGATGTCCAGCATCAGCACGCTGAGCGGCGAGTCCGGCTCGACGGCCATCAGCTCGTCGAGCTCGCTGTCCATCGCCCTGCGGTTCCACAGTCCGGTCAGCGGATCGATCAGCGCTTCGCGGCGGTGGCGCTCGAGCTCGAGCTTGAGCTTTTCGCTTTCCGCCATGGTCAGCTGCAGGCGCTGCTGCAGATGCTCGTTGCGCTGCCGGGCCTTTTGCGTGGCCACCAGCATGCCCGACGCGAGATCGCGCAGCGAGCGGGCGTCCTGTTCGCTGGCCAGGTGGCCGAGGGTACTGTCCAGCGCGTGGCCGAATTCCTCGGCGCCGCGACCGGCCTCCTCGATATTGTGGGTCAACTCGCCGAGCAGGCTCTGCAAGTCGTTGCCCATGCTGCTCAGCGGGGTCGAGCGATCGACGGCCAGATGGCGCTCGTGCAGGTCGCGCAGCACGAAGGCGTCGAGCTTGCGGCCGCTTTGCAGATACTCATCGAGGGTTTTGCATAAATCCGGGCTGCCCCCGCTGAGATATTCGTAAGCCACCCCATAACTCAGGGGGATCGGGGGGATTTCATGCTCCAGCAGGAAATCCACCGCGCGGAAAGCCAGGGCCTTGGCTTGTTCGACGGTGTGCTGGGTACTCAGGGCGCTGGCTGGCATGGGGCGGGGGGCTTCGGTTCGCGAGTCGGTATCGACACGGTGCGGTTGCGCGCAAGCCTCGCGCTGACCGCGGTTTTACGAAGAAATAACGCTTTGATTCCAAGATGTTGTGCGACAAATCTTAACGTTTTTCTCAGATAAAACACCCCGCGAATGGGGGCTGGGCCGCGGGCCCGCCGGTGCGCTGGGTCATCCCGCGGCATCGTCAGGGTGGTTGCACGCCCGAGCGCTGCGCGCTCAGGCGAAGCGCTCTCCCGCGGCCAGCCCGACCACGGTGCCGCGGGGCAGCGCTCGCCAGGCGCCGCCGCCCAGCGGAACGCTGGCCAACAAGGCCAGCGGATGGGCCTCGTGGTGCTGGCCGCGCAGTTGCAATCCAGCCACATCGTGATCGTGGCGGGTCGCGGCGCGACGCAGCCACAAATGCAGGCCGGGCTCCCGGATCACCCCGTCGCCCTGGCGCCTGCGGTCGGCGTGGGCGAACAGGCACTGCCCGTCGCTGTAGAGGAAATTGGCCGGCCCGAATTCGCGCAGGCCGGCGGCGAACTCCTCGACCACCTGCAGGCGCGCCTGCTCCGACGGCGGCGACGCGGGATCGCGCCACAGCGGCTGCAGCATGCGCAGCAAGTGGCAGAACGCGGCCTCGGAGTCGGTCTGGCCGACCGGCCGCGCCGGGGCCTCCCAGTCGCCGGGCGCAGGCGCCAGGCTTTCCACCCCCGGCAGGTCGCCGTTGTGGGCGAACACATGCACCCGGGAGCCGAGTTCGCGCACAAAGGGCTGGGTGTTGGCCAGCGCCACCGGACCGCGCGAAGCCCTCCTGACGTGGGCCAGCACCAGCGGGCTGTGGAAGTCGTGGTCCTCCAGCACCCGCGCGAACACGCTGCGCACCGCCGGCACCGGCTCGCGCAGCACATGGGCGTCGACGCCGTCGAAGTACGCGGCTCCCCAGCCGTCGGGATTGCCGGCGCTGCCGGTGAGCGCCTGCAGCGGCGCGCCGTGGGTGGCGAATTCGGCGAAACGCAGGCGCACCCTGGCCGGGCGCGCGCTGCTGACTGCGAACAATTCGCACATGTCCTGCTCCTCGGAACCCCACCGCAGGCCACCCGCGGCCCGCGCGGCAAGCCAGCCTAGCAGTCGAAACGCGGCTGCGAACCGGTTGGCGGCCACGCTTTTGTAACCGCTGACTGCAAAGGCGGATTGCCCGCAATGGGCTACGCGCCGGCGGCAGCGCCCGGCGCGCCGCATGCCTACATTGGGCCCCAGGGTCGGGCCGATGCCCGCCTGCATCCCGCGCAACACGGATGGAGCCCACCGACATGAACCACCACTGCGACCCTTCGCGCCCGATGCGCGAACACGAGGCGGCCGAAAGCGCCAAGCGCGACCCGCGGCCCGCGCCCGACCAGGCGGCGCGCGAGCAGCGCCTGCGCTACGAGCGCGAACTGCTGCAGCGCAACCGCCGCATCGACGCCCAGCTCGACCATGCGTTGATCGAGTCCTTCCCGGCCAGCGATCCGCTGGCGGTCACCCCCGAGGGCACCTTCCCGGTGCGCCACCCGACGCTGGCCGACGACCCGGCCGGCGACCCGGGCGAGCCCCGCCAGGCGGGCGGGAGCGAGTCCGCCGCATCGTCGGGCGCGCCGGCCGCCGCGCCACGCCACCGCGGGCAGGGCGCGCGCGCGGGCCGCAGCAGGCCCGACCCGCAGACACCGCCTGCGGGGGCCGAGGCCGACGCTGCACGTTGCGGACAGCCGCGCCGGCGCTGACGCGTCGCGCGCTCAGCCGGCGCGGACCGCCCCTTGCCGGGCGAGCCACGCGGCGATCGCCGGCCACGCCTGCTGCAGGGTGCGCGCGCCCATGAACAGCCCGACGTGCCCGCCGGGCACGCTGCGCTTGTGCACCTCGCGCGACCCCATCAATTGCTCGGCGGCGAACACCTGCTCGTGCGGAGTGATGTCGTCGGACTCGCCGGCCAGCAGGAACAGCGGGCAGCGCACGTCGCCCAGCTGCAGCCGCCTGCCCAGGCCGACGAAGCGCCCCCTGGCCAACGCGTTGTGCTTGAACAGTTGCTCGATGACCTGCAGGTACCAGCGGCCCGGCAGGTCCAGCGGGTTTTCGTACCAGCGGTCGAAGGCCTCGGCCTTGCGCACCCAGGCCGGATCCTCGATGTGTTCGTACAGGTCGATGTGCTCCTGCACGTAATGCTGCTCGGGGTGCATGTTCTTCCAGCCGGCGAGCATGTAGCGTCCGGGCATCAGTCCGCCGCCGCTGGCCACCAGTTCCTCGTAGAAGCTCATCGGGCTGTCGTGCACCATGCGCACCAGCGGGCCGTTGCCGGCCTGGGTGTCGATCGGCGAGCCGGCCAGCACCAGCGCCCGCACCTTGTCGGGGAAACGCGCGGCCAGCATCGCCGACATCCAGCCGCCCTGGCACAGGCCGACCAGGCGCACGCTGCCGCCCAGGTCGTCGACGCAGGCCAGCAGCTCGGCCAGGTACTGGTCGACGTCGAAATCCTTCATGTCCAGGCTCGCGCTGTGCCAGTCGGTCAGCAGCAGTCGACGCAGCCCGCCGGCGCGCAGGGTCTGCATCAGGCTCTGCCCGGGCTGGTAGTCGGCGATCATCGAGGTGTGGCCCGCGTAGGGCGCCACCACCAGGGTCGGCAGCTCGTCGGCCCCCTCGTCCGAGTAGTCGCACAGGCTGAGGGTGCGCAGTTTCAGCCGGACCGTGTGGGCGGTGGCCAGCCGCGGCTTGAGGCCTCCGTGCAGCCTGGTCTCCTCCTCGAGGAAACGCACGTTGCGCGCCGCCAGCTCGAGGCCCTGACGGGTCATTTCGGCGGCCATCAGGGCCGGCCAGAACAGCGGAACGTTGATATTCGGTGTGGCGTGGGAGGGGTGCGGCGCGGACATCGGAGCAGGGCTGGCAGTTGCGGACCCCGCAGCCGGCACGCGATCCGCGCGAGCGCAGCGCGTCGCCGTGGCTGCTGCGGTGTGTGGCAACCCAGTCTACGGCAGCAGGCAGCCGGGCCCTTGACCTGGATCGAAGGCCCGCGCCAGCCGCCGCGAGCCCATCGACCCGCGGCGCGACTCACACGGCAAGCGGCGCGAGGCGGGTGTAGCGACGCCCTGCCCGCACGCCCCAGGCGTAGCAGGCCAGCGAGACCAGCGCGGTCATCAGGCTGCCCGGGCCGAGGCCGAACCAGCCCAGCCCGCCAGGGCTGCCCAGCCACGACAGCCCGTACAGCAGCACCAGGTACACCAGCAGCCAGGCCCCGCCATGCCAGTCGGCCGAGTCGAGCCAGGCCGCGGTGCCGCGGCGGGCGCCGAGCCAGCGCTGCGCGGCGTACCACGCCAGCGCCAGCAGCATCACCGGCAACGTGGGTCGCAGCACCTTCCAGCTCGCCCAGTAGATCACCAGCGAACTGATGACAAAGGCCGCGGGCGCGATCACCGCCATGCCGCGCAGGCGCGCGTCGCCGGCGGTCAGCGCCGCAGCGCGGAACACCGGCAGGCTCACCGCTCCGATGGAAAAGGTGAACACGATCAACGCGCTCAGCGGCCGCACGATGGCGTGCCAACTCGGCAGCGGCAGCAGGAAGGCGACTCCGACGAGGAAGTTCAGCAGCAGCGCGCGGCGCGGAATTCCCGACGCCGCATGCACATGCATCAGCGAAGCGGGCAGCAAGCCGTTCTTCGCGATGCCGTACAGGTTGCGCGCGTTGGCCGAGGTGAACACGATCGCCGAGCCGGAGGGCGAGACCATCGCATCGGCCATGAGCATCCAGTACAGCCAGCCCAGGCCGAGCAGGCGAGCCAGGTCGGCGAACGGGGACTTCAGGTTGATACCCTGCCAGCCGGAGTGCAGCAGCGACGCCGGAACGGCCAGCAGGAAGGCCGTCTGCAGCCCGAGGTACAGCACGATGGTCAGCACGATGGTGGCGACCAGCGCGCGCGGGATGTCGCGCCGCGGGTCGACCGCCTCGCCCGACAGCTCGACGATGTTGCGAAATCCGGTGTACGCGAAGATCAGGCCGGCCGACGCCACCGCGCCGAGCGCGGCGCCATAGCCCATCGGCGCGAAGCCGCCGTGGCCCAGCCAGTTCGCCGCGCCGCCGGCGCCGCCGCGGTGGTCGAAACCGCTGAGCAGCAACAGCACCACCGCGGTCAGCGGAACCAGCACCTTGAAGGCGGTGACGGTGTTGTTCGAGCGGGCGAACCACTCGATCCCGAAGTAGTTCAGCACCACGAAGCCCGCCATCAGCAGCACGGCCAGCGCGATTCCCGCGGGGGTCAGCACGCCGGCGGCCGGGTCGTACACCCCGGGCACCCAGGCCGCCAGGTACTGCACCACCCCGGCCGCCTCGGTCGGCGGGTTGCCGACATAGCTCAGCCACATCGCCAGGCCGATCACCGTGGCGGCCAGGCGGCCGTTGGAATACAGCGGATAGCGGACCAGGCCGCCGGATTCGGGACGCGACATGCCCAGCTCGGCGTAGACCAGCGCGACCAGCAGCATCAGCACGCCGCCGACCACCCACGACACCAGCGACGCGGGGCCGGCGGCCTTGGCGGCGTACAGCGCGGCGAACAGCCAGCCCGAGCCGATGACACTGCCGATTCCGGCGGCCAGCAGGGACCAGAAACCCAGGCTGCGGCGCAGCTTCAGGTCCTCGGCGGCGGGGGCTTGCGGCAGGTCGGGCGGCGGGTTCATGGCCGCGATTCTGCCTGCGCGACGACGACTTCGCCGGTTCCGCGACAACACCCTACGCGCAGGGCGGGAAAGTTCCCGCGCTGCGCGCCGCGGCGTCGACGGCCGCCGCCGCGACGCGGCGGCGCTTGGCGCGTCGCAGGTACCAGGTGGCGAGCGCGGCCGCGGCCACCCCCGAGGCCGCGCCCACCGCCAGCGCCCAGCGCGGCCCGAAGGCGTCGGCGACCCAGCCGACCAGCGGCGCGCCCAGCGGGGTGCAGCCGAGGAAGATTCCCATGTAAATGGCCATCACCCGGCCACGCATCGCGCCGTCGGTCGACAACTGCACCAGGCTGTTGGTCGACGTGGTGAACACCTGGGCCAGCACGCCCAGCAGCGCCAGGCACAGCGCGAAGGACCACACGCCCGGCATCAGCGCGGCCAGCCCGCAGACCAACCCGAACGCCAGCGCGCTCAGCCGCAGCGACACCAGGTGGGGGCGCTTGCGCCCCGCGACCAGCAGGCCGCCGGCCACCGCGCCCACGGCCATCGCCGACGAAAGCGCGCCGTACAGCCCGGGCCCGCCGTCGAAGGTGCGCACCGACATGGTCGCGATGAAGATCGGGAAGTTCAGTCCGTAGGTGCCGACCAGGAACAGCATGCTCAGCGCGACCACCAGCTCGGGCTGGCCGCCGATGTAGCGAAAGCCCTGCGCGATGCCGGCCGAGCCGGCGCCGGCCCGCGGCACCGGCTGCAATTCCCCGCCACGCATGCCCGCCAGCGCGGCGATGACCCCCAGGTAGGACAGGGCGTTGGCCACGAACACCCAGCCGGTGCCGACGGCGGCGATCATCAGCCCGGCCACCGCCGGGCCGATCAGCCGCGCGGCATTGAACAGCGTGGAGTTCAACGCCACCGCATTGGGCAGGCCGCGGTCGCCGACCAGTTCGGCGACGAAGGTCTGGCGCGCCGGCGAGTCGAACGACGACACGCAGCCCAGCGCCGCGGCGAAGGCGTAGACCTGCCACAACGACACGCTGCCGGCCAGCGTGAGGACCCCGAGCCCCAAGGCCAGCAGGGCCATCGCCGATTGGGTGAACATCAGCAGCCTGCGGCGCTCGCAACGATCGGCCGCCGCGCCGGCCAGCGGCATGAGCAGGATCGGCGGGCCGAATTGCAGGGACATCACCACCCCGACCGCTGCGCCGCTGTGGTGGGTCAGATCGACCAGCACCAGCCAGTCCTGGGCGATGCGCTGCATCCAGGTGCCGACGCTGGACACCAGCACCCCGGCCGCCCAGATGCGGAAGTTGTAGCCGCGCAGCGAGTCGAAGGTGCGCGCCAGCCAGCTGCGCCAGCCGGGGCCGCCGGACGGTCGGAACGAGAGGAAGGAAGGCATGGCCGGTCGCGCCGGGCACCGCGCCCGGGATCGCGGGAAAACCCTAAAATGTTAACGGTCATTTCGCCGGCGTGCAGAGCCCGGACCCCAACGCATGCAAACCTGGACCCCGCTGGCCGCGCTGGCCGCCGTGTACCTGCCGGTGCTGGCCAGCCCCGGACCCAACTTCCTCGCGGTCACCCGCGCGTCGCTCGACCTGCCGCGGCGGCACGCGCTGGCCACCGCGCTCGGCGTGGCCAGCGGCAGCACCCTGCTGGCCGCGCTGGCCGCAGCCGGGGTCGGACTGCTGCTGCGCAGCTCGGGGGAATGGCTGGAGCTGCTGGGCGCGGGCTACCTGCTGCTGGCCGCGCGGTCGATCTGGCGTCAGGCGGGGCGAGTCCCCGCGGCGGCCGCGGAGCCCGCGCAGCCGGCGGGCACGGCAGCCACCGGCTACCGCACCGGGCTGCTGACCAACCTGAGCAACCCCAAGGCGCTGGTGTTCTTCTCGACCATCTTCGCCGCGCTGCTCGGCGCGCAGGCGCCCCAGGGCCTGCGGGTGATGGCCGTGGTCACCGTCGGCACGCTGTCGACCGCCTGGCACCTGAGCCTGGCCACGCTGTTCGCCCACCCGGCGATGCGGCGAGGCTACGCCCGCGCGCGCCCGGCCGTGCTGCGGCTGAGCGCGCTGCTGTTCACCGGCTTCGCGCTGCGGCTGCTGTGGCAGGCGCTGCGCCCGCGCTGAGGCGCGCGGCGGCTCGCCCACGCCAGCGCGCCGACTCACTCACTCCGGCTGGCCGAGCGCGCCGCCTTCAGCAGCGAGCGCGCGCGCTTGGCTTCGAGCCGGCGCCGACGCGCCGCCGGCCCGGGCGCGGTCGCCCGTCGCGGCCGCACCACCTTGCACGCCGCGTCGACCAGTTGCTGCAGACGCGCGAGCGCGTCGGCGCGGTTGCGCTGCTGGTTGCGGAACGACTGCGCCTTGATGACCACCACCCCGCGGTCGTTGATCCGCGAATCCCCGCTGGCCAGCAGCCGGGCCTTGGCGGCCTCGGGCAGCGACGACGCGGCGATGTCGAAGCGCAGTTGCACCGCGCTGGCCACCTTGTTGACGTTCTGCCCGCCGGGTCCCTGCGCGCGCAGCGCCAGGAACTCGACTTCGGCCGGATCGACGGGGTGGCGCATGGCCCTGCGTGCCGTCTCAACGCCGGCCGGCCGGGCGGGCCGCCAGCCAGCGCGCGGCGATCGCTGCGACATCGATCGCCGCGCCGGTGTCGACCTCGATGCGCACGTCCTGCTCGTCTGGCTGCAGCGCCTGCGCTCGCCGGAGCTGGCGCTCGAGCACCGCGCAGTCGGCCTCCGAGGCGTCGTCCGCGCGCCGCAGCCTGGCGGCCACGCGGGCGCGCAGCAACGCGGCCTCGGCGTGGCAGTCGAGGATGGTCAGCGGCACGTCGAGCCTGTCGGCCAGATCGGCGAAGCCGCGCCGCTCGCGGGCATCGAGGAACGCCGCGTCGACGATCACCCTGCAGCCGGCCCGCAGCGCGGCGCCGGCCGCCCGCCGCAGCCGGGCGTAGGTGCGGCGCGTCGCCGCCGCGGCATACGCCGAGGCGCCCAGCGCATGGGTCGATTCCAGCGCCCCCAGGCCGAACAGCCGTTTGCGCTCGACGTCCGAACGCAGCCTGACCGCGCCGGCCGCCTCGAGCAGGCGCTGCGCGACCAGGCTCTTGCCCGAACCCGAGGGGCCGTGGGTGAGCAGCAGCCGCGGATCGCGCGCGCGGCTCAGCGCATCGGCGCTCGCCAGGTAGTCCGGCCCGGGAGCCGGCAGGCCTTCGGCGCGCCGAAGGCGCGAGACGAGGGCGCGCACCAGCGCGCGGTACACCGCGTAGTAGCGCAGCACGGCCAGTCCGCCGAAGTCTCCGCTGCCTTCGAGCCAGCGGTCGAGGAAGCGCCAGGCCAGGTCGGCGCGGCCGTGCGCGTGCAGGTCCATGACCACGAAGGCGATATCGGACTGCACGTCGATCCAGCGCAGCGCAGGGTCGAACTCGATGCAATCGAAAGCCGTGACCTCGTCGCCCAGCGCAATCAGGTTGTCCAGGTGCAAGTCGCCGTGGCCTTCGCGCACCCAGCCGTCTCGCTTGCGCGTCGCGAACGCCCTGCGCAGCGCGCGCCCTTCGGCAGCGCACCAGCCGGCCACGGCAGCCAGCCGGGGGTCGCCGCCGCAGGCCCGCAGTTCGTCGAGCACCCGCGCGGTGGCCTGCACGATCGCCCGCGGCGAGCCGTAGCCGGTGGACGCGTCGGCGCGCGGCGCCTGCAGGTGGAAGGCCGCCAGCCGGGCTCCCAGGCGGTCGAGGGTGGCGCCGTCCAGGCTGCCGGCCGCCAGCCTGCGGCCGAGCAGCGCGTCGTCGGGGAACTGCCGCATGCGCAGCGCATGCTCGAACACCGGCCCGCGGCCGCCGATGCGCGGCGCCGACGGCCTGCCGCGCAGCGCAACGACGTCCAGGTACAGCTGCGGCGCCAGCCGGCGGTTCAGCCGCAGTTCGTCCTCGCAGGCCTGCCGCCGCGCGTCCAGCCCGGTGAAGTCGAGGAATCCCAGGCGCACCGGCTTCTTGACCTTCCACGCGTATTCGCCGTCGAGCAGCACCCACGACACGTGGGTCTGCAGGCAGCGCACCGGCGGCCCGCCCGGGCGTTGCAGCACGCGCCGCAGCGCGTCGATGGCCAGCGACGGCGGCCGCGGCGGGCCCGGGCCGCGCCTGGGTGACTGGGAATTGATCATGTCGCCGGGTCCATGCGTGCTGCCGGCGCACGCAGCCCTCGCCGTCTGGCATGCTGCGCCTGGCATTGTTCCTTCCTGGTGGGATTGTCGGCGCTGAGCGCGGCTCGATCCATCGACTCCGGCCCGCGATCGACGCCGACCTTGCCGCCGCGCAAGCCCATGCATCCGGACACCGCAACCCCGAGCCCGGGCCCGGGCGGCCTGAGCAGCGCCGAAGCCGCGGCGCGCCTGGCCGCCTGCGGGCCGAACCAGCTGCAGCCGCGACGGCGCAGGCGGGCCTGGGTGCAATGGCTGTCGCGCCTGGGCAACCCGCTGGTGCTGGTGCTGCTGGCCGCGGCCGGGGTGTCCGCGCTGGGCGCCGACCCCGCTGCGGCGGCGGTCATCGTGCTGATCGTGCTGGCCAGCGTCAGCCTGGACTTCCTGCAGGAACACCGAGCCGGCCAGGCCGCGCAACGCCTGGCCGACCAGGTGGCGGTGACGGCCAGCGTGCTGCGCGACGGCCGCGTCCAGGCGCTGGCGCTGGCCGACATCGTGCCCGGCGACCTGGTGCTGCTGCGCGCGGGCGACCTGGTTCCGGCCGACGGCGTGGCGGTCGAGCTCGACGACCTGTTCGTCGACCAGGCGCGGCTCACCGGCGAGCCCTACCCGGTGGAAAAGCGCCTGGATCGCGGGCATGCGCCCGGTGCGTGGGACGCCGAGGCGACCGACGCGCTGTTCATGGGCAGCTCGGTGCTGACCGGCTCGGCGCGCATGCTGGTCGCGCGCACCGGAGCCGACACCGTGCTCGGCCAGGCGGCCGGCGCGCTGGACAGGGCGCCCCCGCCCACCGCCTTCGAGGTCGGTACGCGGCGCTTCGGTCTGCTGATCCTGCGGCTGACCATCGGCCTGGTGCTGTTCGTGCTGCTGGTCGACGGGGTGCTGCAACGCCCGCTGCTGGAGTCCTTCCTGTTCGCGGTGGCGCTGGCGGTCGGGCTGACTCCCGAACTGCTGCCGATGATCGTGTCGGTGACCCTGGCGCGCGGCGCGCTGCGCATGGCCAGCGCGCAGGTCATCGTCAAGCGGCTGTCGGCGATCCAGGACATGGGCGCGATGGACCTGTTGTGCACCGACAAGACCGGAACCCTGACCGAGGCGCGCATCCGGCTGGAGCGCCACGTCGACCCGCAGGGACGCGACAGCGCGCGGCTGCTCGAGCTGGCCTACCTCAACAGCCTGTTCGAAAGCGGACTGCGCAGCCCGCTGGACGAGGCCATCCTGCAGCACCGCGCAGCGGACGCGCAGGGCTGGCGCAAGCTCGACGAGGTGCCGTTCGACTTCGAGCGCAGGCGCATCTCGGTGCTGCTGGAGCGCGGGCAGCGCCGGCTGCTGGTGGTCAAGGGCGCGCCCGAGGACGTGCTGGCGCTGTGCAAGCGCTACGAAGGCGAGGGCGGAGCGCCGCTGCCGCTGGACGCCGCGGCGCGCCGTCGCATCGACGCGCTGTTCGAGGGCTACGGCGACCAGGGGCTGCGGGTGCTGGGCGTGGGCTGGCGCGACATGCCGCCCGAGCAGCTGCACGCCGTGGTCGGCGACGAGTCGGACCTGGTGTTCGCCGGATTCGCCGCCTTCCTCGATCCGCCCAAGCCGGGCGCTGCGCGCGCGCTGGCCGCGCTCGAGGCCAGCGGGGTCGCGCTGAAGATCCTCACCGGCGACAACGAGCGGGTGACCCGCCACGTCTGCGGCCTGCTGGGAATCCGGGTGCGGGGGGTGCTCACCGGCCACGACATCGCCGGCATGCACGACGATGCGCTGCGCGCGCGCCTGGCGCGGGTCAACCTGGTGTGCCGCGCCGACCCGGCGCAGAAGAACCGCGTGCTGCTGGCGCTGAAGGCGCGCGGCCATGTGGTCGGCTACCTCGGCGACGGCATCAACGACGCGCCGGCGCTGCATGCCGCCGACGTCGGCATTTCGGTGCAGGGGGCGGTCGACGTGGCCAGGCAGGCCGCGGCGCTGATCCTGCTGCGCAACGACCTGTCGGTGCTGCACGCCGCGATCATCGAGGGCCGCCGCACCTTCGGCAACGTGATGAAGTACATCATGATGGCCACCAGTTCGAACTTCGGCAACATGTTCAGCATGGCCGCTGCCGCGCTGCTGCTGCCCTTCCTGCCGATGCTGCCGCTGCAGGTGCTGCTCAACAACCTGCTCTACGACATCTCGGAGCTGGCGCTTCCGCTGGACCACGTCGACGCCGAGGACCTGGCGCGCCCGCGGCGCTGGGACATGGGTTTCGTGCGCGACTTCATGCTGAGCATCGGGCCGGTCAGCTCGCTGTTCGACCTGCTGACCTTCTACCTGCTGCTGCGCTGGCTGCACGCCGACGCCGCGATGTTCCACACCGGCTGGTTCGTCGAGTCCCTCGCCACCCAGGTGCTGGTGATCTTTGTCATCCGCACGCGGCGCAGCCCCTGGCGCAGCAGGCCGCAGCGCGCCCTGGCGCTGCTGGCCGTCGCGGTGGTCGCGCTGGCCGTGCTGCTGCCCTACACCCCGCTGGCGCCCGCGCTGGGGCTGGTCGCGCTGCCGGTGGGCTACTTCGCGCTGCTGGTACCGCTGGTCGGCTGCTACCTGCTGCTGGTCGAGGCGGCCAAGCGCGCCTTCTATCGCTGGCACGCCGCGCGCGGCCGCCGCCGGCCCCGGCGCTGAACGCCGTCGGCGCTCACGGCCAGGGCTCGAACAGCGCGCGCGCGGTGTTGCGAAAATGGGGAAACACCCGCGCGCTCCACGCGGTGTCCCGCGCGGCAACCCAGGCGGGCGAGCCGACCACCGCGGCGTCGACCACGTCGTAGGCCGCGTAGTAGCGGGCTCCCGGGCCATGCTGGCGGTAGCGCGCCGCGCGCACCGTGCCGGCGACCGCTGCCAGACCCGGCAGGTGCTCGCGGTCGTACCAGTCGTTGAACTCGGCCTCGTGTTCGGGCGCGACGTCGGTCTGCACCACGTACTGGACCCGCGGCGTCGCCGCGGCGGCGCCGTCGAGGCTGGACAGCGTCTCCAGGCGCACCACCTGGAGTCCGGCCGGCGCCTGCGGCGGCAGGCGCCGCAGCAGGCTCGGCGCGACATAGGCATGCACCAGGTCCTCGCCGCGCGCGCGCCAGCAGCTCCAGCCCGGATCGAAGGGCGCAAGCGCCGCGCGCAGCTGCGCGAAGGCCGCCGCGTCCATTTTCAGCAACACCAGCGCATCCATGGCGTCATCCCGTCGCGATAGCCGGCAGCCGGGCGGCAGCGCCCGCAGCCCCAGCCGCGGATTGTAGGGGGCGCGGCGGGCATCCGGCCGCGGCGCCGCAGCCCCTCGCTCAGGGCGCGACCTTGCGCTGGATCGCCCGCGCCAGCGGCCGCGGCATCGCGTCCAGCCTGCGCAGCAGGCGCGGCAGCAGGCGCAGCTTGAGCCCGCCGATGGCCGGCGGAACCACGGCCTCGATGAGATGCGGCCCGGGACTGGCCAGCGCGTGGGCGAAGGCCGCGGCGAACTCCTCGGCGGTTGCGGCCCGCACCCCCGGCACGCCCAGGCCGTCGGCGAGTCGAACGAAATCCAGCGGCGGCTCGCCCAGATCGAATTGCGAGCGCGCGCCGGCAGCGGCCCGCCCGCCCGCCAGGCGCTGCAGCTCCAGGTTCAAGATGGCATAGGAGCGGTTGTTGAACACCACGCAGACCACGTGCAGGCGCTCGCGCGCCATCGTCCACAGCGCCTGCAGGGTGTAGAGCGCGGCGCCGTCGCCGACGAGGGCGATCACCGGACGTTGCGGGCACGCGATCGCAGCGCCCACCGCCAGCGGCAGGCCCTGGCCGATCGCGCCACCGGTCAGCGTGAGCAGGTCGTGGCGCGGGGCCCCGGCGGTGTACAGCGGCAGCATCACCGCCGAGGTCTGCGCCTCGTCGACGACGATCGCCTGCTGCGGCAGCAGCCGGCCGACTTCCCTGCACACCTTCTGCGCGCTGAGGCTGCCGCGCGCCGGCCGCGGCAGCGCCGGCTGCTGCAGCCGCGGCGTCGCCTGGCGTGCTCCCAGCCGGCCGGCCAGCCGCTGCAGCGCGTCGTCGACGTCGTCGCCGGCAGCCGCCAGGCCACAGGCCGTGCAAGCCGGAGGCAGCAGGTCGCCGGACCTGCCGGGGTAGGCGAAGAACGCCGCCGGCGGCCTGGCGCCGACCAGCACCACGCTGCGCAGGCCGTCGAGCTGCACCGCGGCGAGTTCGGGCAGGTAGGCGATGCGCTCGACCGCCGGCAGCCCGGCGCCGCGCTCCATGCGGGTCGGGAAGGTCTCGGCGAGCAGCCGCGCGCCGCTGCGCTCGGCGATGCGCGCGGCCGCCAGCAACGCCGGTTCGCGCAGCGCGTGCCCGCCGAGCAGCAGCGCGGCCGGGCCCGCGTCGACGAGGGCGCGCGCCGCGTCGTCGATCGCCGCTTCGGCCACCGGCGCGGGCCGCGCCGGCTGCGCGACCGGCGCGACCGGCGCGCCGGCGTCCTCGCCCCAGCTGACGTCGGCCGGCACGATCAGCGTGGCCACGCCCGCCGGCGGGCCCAGCGCCGCGGCCAGCGCCTGCAGCGCGTCGCTGCACAGCGAGCCGGCGCTCGCGCAGGTGCGCACCCAGGCCGAGACATTGCGCGCGACGGTCTCGATGTCCGACTGCAGCGGCGCGTCGTACGCACGGTGCGAACTCGCGTGGTCGCCGACCAGGTTGAGCACCGGTACGCCGGCGCGGCGCGCGTTGTGCAGGTTGGCCAGGCCGTTGCCCAGCCCGCAGCCCAGGTGCAGCAGCGTGGCCGCGGGCCGCTCGCGCATGCGCGCGTAGCCGTCGGCGGCGCCGGTGGCCACGCCCTCGAACAGGGTCAGCACCGGGCGCAGCCGCGGCTCGGAGTCGAGCGCGGCGACGAGTTCGATTTCCGTCGTGCCGGGGTTGGTGAAACACACCTCGACCCCGGCATCGGCCAGGGTCCGCAGCAGGCGTCGAGCGGCCTCGGACACGCTTCAACCCCGCGCCGCGCCGGGCGCCAGCGAGCGCGCTGCGGCGCGCGCGGTGAGGATGCAGCCGGGCAGGAAGGTTCCCTCGAGCGAGCGCCTGCCGCTGGCGCCACCGCCTCCGAAGCCGGCCGCCTCGCCGACGCAGTACAGCCCCGGCAGCGGCTGGCCCTGCTCGTCGAGCACCCGGCTGTGCAGGTCGGTCTGCAGCCCGCCCAGGCTCTTGCGGGTGACCAGCCGCGACTGGATGGCCACGTAGGGTCCGGCGCCGGGGCTGGCCAGCGGCTTCGGCCGGCAGGTGCGCAGACGGTCGGCCGGCCATTGCCGGGCGTGCAGCACGCGGCGGATCTGGTCGTCGTTTTGCAGCCGGCTGCCGCGGACGAACTGGGCGTCGAACTCCTCGACGCTGGCCTGCAGAACCTGCGGCAGCACGTCGTCGCTGCCGGTCAGCGCGTTCATGCGCGCGGCCAGCCCGGACAGGCTGGAATCGGCCAGGCACTGCGGGCTTTCGCGCAACAGCTGGCGCAGCAGCCGCTGGCTGCCGAACAGGGTCTCCAGCACCAGCCGCAAGCCCTGGCCCTCGCGTATGCGCGGGTTGTGCTCGGCGCCCGAGATCGCCAGTTCGCGGCGGGCGATGCGCCGGTTGAGCAGCTGCCAGGTGTAGCCGCGCGGCTGGGCCGCCACCCGCTGGCACAGCCAGTGGGTGTCGAAGCCGCTGACCAGGGGCTCCGGGCCGATGCGCTCGCCGCGGTGGTCCAGCCACAGCGCCGACTTGCAGGGGATCAGCGCCAGGCCATGGCCGGCGAAGCGTGCCTGCGGGTGGGGAATGCCGGCGGCGTAGTTCCACATGTCGCCGGCGCGGGTGATGCGGCCGCGCAGTTCGGCGGCCACCCAGGCGTGCAGCCTGCCGTCGCTGATGGGGTCCGCGCCGTGGAGCATGTCCTGCGGCATCGGCGAATCCGCGGGCCAGTTCGCCCGCACCTGCCGCGGGCTGCCGTTGATTCCGCCCATCGCCAGCACCACCGCGGGCGCCTGCAGCAGGCTCTCGCGGCCGTCCTCGGCATGCACCGCCCACGCGCCGCGCAGGCGGCCGCCCGCCAGCTCCAGCGAAAGCACGCGCTGGCCGTGCAGCAGCCGCAGGCGCGACGGCGCGGCCTCGCGCAGCGCGCGCTCGAGGCGGCGCACCAGCTCGCGCCCGGTGCCCCAGACGATGTGGTAGCGCGGCAGGCGGTTGCCCTCGCCGTGGCGCCCGCGTTCGACCCAGTGCACGGCCGGCAGGAACCGCAGCCCGTGCGCGCGCAGCCAGTCGTGCACGTCGACCCGGCAATGCTCGACGTAGTGGCGCGCCCAGCGGCGCGGCCAGGACTCCTCGGGGCCGAGCTCGCCGAAGCGCAGCCAGTCGGCATAGGCCACGTCGGGCGTGTCGGGAATTCCCAGCCTCGCCTGCAGCGGCGTGCCCACCAGCGCCATGCCGCCGAAGGCCCAGCGTGCCAGGCCGCCCAGCGCCTGCGGCGCGTCGGCGTCGACCAGGGTCACGTGCTGGCCGGCGCGCAGGCATTCCAGCGCGGTGACCATGCCGGCCAGGCCGCCGCCGACGACCAGCACATCGGACTGCACCACCCCATCCATCGCCGCACCCTCGCCGAGGTCGATGGGGCAAGCATAGCCCTGTCAGATCACCTGCTGCCGGCGCAGCTGCTCGATCGCCTGCTCGTCCAGCGCCAGCCAGTCCTGCAGCACCTCGCGGCCGTGCTGGCCGAGCTGCGGCGGCGGCGCGCGATAGCTCACCGGCGACTCCGACAGGCGGATCGGGTTGGCCACCAGCGCAAGCGCCGGGCCCTCGCCGCGCGGCATGTCGACCCGCATGCCGCGCGCCATCACCTGCGGATCCGCGAACACCCCCTCCAGCGTGTTGATCGGCCCCCCCGGCACCCCGGCGGCCTGCAGCGCGTCGACCCAATGCCGGGTCGGCCGGCGCGCGGTCAGCTCGGCGATCCACGGCACCAGCAGTTCGCGGTTGCGCACCCGCTGCGGGTTGCTCGCGAAGCGCGGGTCGCTTGCCCACTCGGGGCGGCCGAGCACCCCGCACAGCGCCGCGAACTGGGTGTCGTTGCCGACGGTGATGATGATGTGGCCGTCGGCGCTCGGGAAGTCCTGGTAGGGCACGATGCTGGGGTGGGCGTTGCCCATGCGCTGCGGCAGCGCGCCGGCGGCCAGGTAGCCGGCCGCCTGGTTGGCCAGCGCGGCCACCTGCACGTCGAGCAGCGCCAGGTCGATGTGCTGGCCCCGGCCGGTGGCATGCCTGCGCTGCAGCGCCGCCAGCACGGCCACCGCGGCGTACAACCCGGTGGTCACGTCGGTCAGCGCCACGCCGACCTTCATCGGCCCGCCCCCTGGCTCGCCGTCGGGCCGCCCGGTGACGCTCATCAGCCCGCCCATCGCCTGCACCAGGAAGTCGTAGCCGGGGCGGCTGGCGTAGGGGCCGGACTGCCCGAAGCCGGTGATCGAACAGTAGATCAGCCGCGGGTTCACCGCGGCCAGACTGGGGTAGTCCAGGCCGTAGCGGGTCAGCCCGCCGGTCTTGAAGTTCTCCAGCAGCACGTCGGCGCGCGCCGCCAGTTCGCGCACCAGCGACTGGCCCGCCGGCTGCCCGAGATCGACCGCGAGCGAGCGCTTGTTGCGGTTGGCGCTGAGGAAGTAGGTCGCCTCGCGCTGCTGCGCGGCTGGCGCCTCGGGCAGCCACGGCGGCCCCCAGTGGCGAGTGTCGTCGCCGCTGCCCGGGCGCTCGACCTTCACCACGTCGGCGCCCAGGTCGCCGAGCAGCTGGCCGCACCAGGGGCCGGCCAGCACCCGCGACAGGTCCAGCACCCGCAGGCCGTGCAGCGCCGCGCGCGTGTCTTCGGCAGCCATCGTCGCGCCGGCTAGAACGCGGCCACGCCGGTGATCGCGCGGCCGAGGATCAGCGCGTGGATGTCGTGGGTGCCTTCGTAGGTGTTGACCACCTCCAGGTTCACCAGGTGGCGCGCGATGCCGTACTCGTCGCTGATCCCGTTGCCGCCGAGCATGTCGCGGGCGACGCGGGCGATGTCCAGCGCCTTGCCGCAATTGTTGCGCTTGAGGATGGAGGTCAGCTCGTCGGCAGCGGCTTGCTCGTCCTTCATGCGGCCCAGCCGCAGGCAGGCCTGCAGGCCCAGCGTGATCTCGGTCAGCATGTCGGCGAGCTTCTTCTGCACCAGCTGGTTGGCCGCCAGCGGCTTGTCGAATTGCCGCCGATCGAGCACGTACTGGCGCGCGCGGGCGTAGCAGTCCTCGGCCGCGCCGAGCGCCCCCCAGGCGATGCCGAAGCGCGCGCTGTTCAGGCAGGTGAACGGGCCCTTGAGTCCGCGCACCCCGGGCAGCAGGTTGTCCTCGGGGCAGAACACATCCTGCAGCACGATCTGCCCGGTGACCGAGGTGCGCAGGCCGACCTTGCCGTGGATCGGCGGCGTGCGCAGCCCGTCGAAGCCGCGCTCCAGCACGAAGCCGCGGATGGTGTCGGAGTCGTCCTTGGCCCAGACCACGAACACATCGGCGATCGGGCTGTTGGTGATCCAGGTCTTCGCGCCGTTGAGCAGGTAGCCGCCGTCGACCCGCCGCGCCCGCGTGCGCATGCCCCCGGGGTCGGAGCCGTGGTCGGGCTCGGTCAGGCCGAAGCTGCCGATCGACTCGCCGCTGGCCAGCCGCGGCAGGTACTTGCGCTTGAGCGCCTCGCTGCCGAACTGCGCGATGGGCAGCATGACCAGCGACGACTGCACGCTCATCATCGAGCGGAAGCCCGAGTCGACGCGCTCGACCTCGCGCGCGACCAGGCCGTAGCTGACGTAGTTCATCCCTCCGCCGCCGTATTCCGGCGCGATGGTGATGCCCAGCAGGCCCAGGCCGCCCATTTCGCGGAACACCTCCGGGTCGGTGCGCTCGTGGCGGAAGGCCTCGAGCACCCGCGGCGCCAGCCGGCCCTGGCAGTAGGCGCGCGCCGCGTCGCGGATCGCCCGCTCGTCGTCGCCGAGCTGGTCGTCCAGCCGCAGCGGGTCGTCCCAGTGGAAGCTCGGCCTGGAAGGGGAGGAGGCGGAAGGCTGGGGCATGGGGGATGGCCGGTCGGCGCGCTGCGGGAACCCGCAATATAGGCACGCGCGGGCCGGCCGCCAAGCCGGCGGCAGCATGCAATCGCGCCGTGTGGGTGTGTTGCGCGCAACAAGCCCCCGGCCCGCCTGCAGGTCGGGCGACGGCAAGGCCCCGCGCAGCCCCGGGTTGTGCTTCAATGGTCCGGGTCGACACCCCCGCCGGGCTTGCCGGCGATGGCGCGGCTGATCGGGGGTGAGGACGGGTCCCGGCCCGCGGGTTGACCCAGGTCAAGCGCGGGCGAGACCGCTGCTGCGCGAACACCGCGCAGGTGTAACTTCGGGTCACCGCCGGCTGCCAGGGGGGGACAAGTGCAAGCGACCAATACGGCCGACCCGGGGTACTACCACCGGGTCATCGACTGCCAGTACGCGTGCCCGGCGCACACGCCGGTTCCGGAGTACATACGGCTGATCGGGCAGCGGCGCTACGCCGACGCCTACATGATCAACTGGGTGTCCAACGTGTTCCCCGGGGTCCTGGGGCGCACCTGCGACCGCCCCTGCGAGCCGGCGTGCCGGCGCGGCCGTGTCGAGGACGGCAACCGCGAGCGCCCGGAACCGGTGGCCATCTGCCGCCTCAAGCGGGTCGCGGCGGACCTCAAGGGCGACGTGCGCGCGCTGCTGCCCGCCGCCGGCGCGCGCAACGGCCCGCGCGTGGCCTGCGTCGGCGCCGGCCCGGCGTCGCTGACGGTGGCGCGCGACCTGGCCCCGCTGGGCTACGCGGTCACGGTGTTCGACGGCGAGGCCCGCGGCGGGGGTTTCATCCGCTCGCAGATCCCGCGCTTTCGCCTGCCCGAGGAAGTGATCGACGAGGAGGTCGGCTACATCCTCGGACTGGGCGTGGAGTTCCGCGGCGGCCAGCGCATCGACTCGATGCGCGAACTGCTGGCCGGCGGCTGGGACGCGGTGTTCGTCGGCAGCGGAGCGCCCCGGGGCCGCGACCTGGAGATTCCCGGGCGGCACGAGGCGGCGGCGCACATCCACATCGGAATCGACTGGCTGGCCTCGGTTTCGTTCGGGCATGTCGGAACCATCGCCGGACGCGTGCTGGTGCTGGGGGGCGGCAACACCGCAATGGACTGCTGCCGCTCGGCGCGCCGCCTGGGCGCGAGCGACGTGAAGGTCGTCGTGCGCAGCGGCTTCGACGAGATGAAGGCCTCGCCGTGGGAGAAGGAGGACGCTCGGCACGAGGGCATCCCGATCCTCAACAACCACGTCCCCAAGCGCTTCGAGCACGACGGCGGCCGGCTGACCGCGATGGTGTTCGAACGGGTCGAGGCGCGCTACGACGCCGAGGGCCGGCGCAGCCTGGTGCCCACCGGCGAGCCGCCGGTGCGCATCCCCTGCGACGAGGTGCTGGTGGCCGTCGGCCAGGAAAACGCCTTCCCGTGGATCGAGGCCGACTGCGGCATCGCCTTCGACCGCTGGGGCTTACCGGTGCTCGCCGAGGGCACCTTCCAGTCCAGCGTGCCGCGTGTGTTCTTCGGCGGCGACGCCGCGTACGGGCCGAAGAACATCATCACCGCGGTCGCCCACGGCCACGAGGCCGCGGTGTCGATCGACCGCTTCCTGCACGACGAGGATCCGCGTCTGCGGCCGCCGCCGGGCACCAGCCTGCTGTCGACCAAGATGGGAATCCACGAATGGAGCTACGACAACGCGGTGTCGGACGCGGCGCGCGGCAAGGTGCCGTGGGCGAAGGCCGAGCTGGCGCTGGCCAGCATCCGCGTCGAGGTCGAGCTCGGCTTCGACGCCGCGGCCGCCTACCAGGAGACCCAGCGCTGCCTGAACTGCGACGTGCAGACGGTGTTCAACCGCCAGACCTGCATCGAATGCGACGCCTGCGTCGACGTCTGCCCGATGGACTGCCTGAGCATGGTCGACAACGCCGACGAGGATGCGCTGCGCGGCCGGCTCACGGCGCCCGCGACCAACCCCACGCAGGCGCTGTTCGTGTCGGCCGCGTTGAAGACCGGGCGCGTGATGGTCAAGGACGAGGACGTCTGCCTGCACTGCGGCCTGTGCGCCGAGCGCTGCCCGACCGGGGCTTGGGACATGCAGAAGTTCCTGCTGAACACCACCCAGGCCGGCGCGGCGTGCCGCGACGCGCGCATCCCCGCGGCCAGCCAGGAGGTCCTCGCATGAAGCGCATCGAGGCAGTCAACGACTTCGTGGTCAAGTTCGCCAATGTCAACGGCTCGGGGTCGGCGTCGGCCAACGAACTGTTCGTCAAGGCGGTGCTGCGCATGGGGGTGCCGGTCAGCCCGCGCAACATCTTCCCCAGCAACATCCAGGGCCTGCCGACCTGGTACGAGGCGCGGGTGTGCGAGAAGGGCTACCTGGGCCGGCGCGGCGGGGTCGACATGATGGTGGCGATGAACCCGCAGACCTGGGACGCCGACGTCGCCGAGATCAGCCCCGGCGGCTACCTGCTGTACGACAGCACGCGCCCGGTCGACCGCGCGGCGCTGCGCCAGGACATCGAGGTCGTCGGCGTGCCGCTGACCGACCTGGTCAACGCCGCCTACGCCGACGCGCGGCAGCGCCAGCTGTTCAAGAACATCGTCTACGTCGGTGCGCTGTCGTGGCTGCTGGGCGCCGAGCCCGAGGTGTTCGAGACGCTGTTCGCCGAGCAGTACCGCGGCAAGGAGGCGCTGCTCGAGGCCAACCTGAAGTCGCTGCGCATGGGGCGCGAGCACGTCAGCAGCCGCTTGCCGCAGCCGCTGGGCCTGCAGCTGCGGCGGTGCGACCGCGTCGGCTCGCGCATCTTCACCGACGGCAACAGCGCGACCGCGCTCGGCCTGCTCTACGGCGGCGCCACGGTGGCCGCCTGGTACCCGATCACGCCGTCGACCTCGATCCCCGAGAGCTTCCAGGCCTACTGCGACAAGTTCCGCGTCGACCCGCAGACCGGCAAGAGCCGGGTCGCGGTGGTGCAGGCCGAGGACGAACTGGCGTCGATCGGCATGGTGGTCGGCGCCGGATGGAACGGGGCGCGGGCGTTCACCGCGACCTCGGGCCCGGGGATCTCGCTGATGACCGAGTTCATCGGCCTGGCCTACTTCGCCGAGATCCCGGTGACCATCGTCGACGTGCAGCGCGGCGGCCCGTCGACCGGGATGCCCACGCGCACCCAGCAGTCCGACCTGCTGTCCTGCGCCTACGCGTCGCACGGCGACACCCGCCACGTGCTGCTGTTCCCCGAGGATCCGCGCGAATGCTTCGACCACGCTGCGGCCGCGCTCGACCTCGCCGACAGGCTGCAGACCCCGGTGTTCGTGATGAGCGACCTGGACATCGGCATGAACCACCGGCTGTGCGAACCCTTCGCCTGGGACGAGGGCCGCGACTACGACCGCGGCAAGGTCATGAGCGCGGCCGAGCTCGAGGCCGGGCGCGACTTCGGGCGCTACAAGGACGTCGACGGCGACGGCATCCCCTGGCGCACCCTGCCCGGCACCCACCCCCGGCTGGGCAGCTACTTCACCCGCGGCACCACCCGCGACCCCTACGCCCGCTACTCCGAGCGCGGCCCCGACTACGTCTACAACATGGAGCGGCTGCTGCGCAAGTTCCGCACCGCGGCGACGCTGGTGCCGCAGCCGGTGCTGCGGCGCGCGGCGCAGCCCACGCGCGTGGGCGTGCTGTACTACGGCTCGACCTCGCCGGCGATGGCCGAGGCGCTGGACGTGCTGCAGGCGCGCGGGCTGCACCTGGACGCGATGCGCCTGCGGGCGTTCCCCTTCCCCGACGCGGTGCGCGCCTTCATCGACTCCCACGAGCAGGTGTTCGTGGTCGAGCAGAACCGCGACGGCCAGATGCACATGCTGCTGGTCAACGAGCTGCAGGTCGACCCGGCGCGCCTGCTCAAGGTGCTGCACTACGACGGCACGCCGATCACCGCGCGCTTCATCGTCGAGGCCATCGAGGGCCTGCTGCGCCCGCAATCCAGCCAGAAGGAGGCCGCCTGATGACCTACCTCGCCAAACCCCGGCTGCACCACCCGAGCCTGACCCCGAACCGGGTCGGCTACACCCGCCGCGACTACGAGGGCCGGGTGTCGACGCTGTGCGCGGGCTGCGGGCACGACTCGATCTCGGCGGCCATCGTGCAGGCCTGCTGGGAGCTGGACATCGAACCCCACCGCGTGGCCAAGCTGTCGGGCATCGGCTGCAGCTCCAAGACCCCGGACTACTTCCTCGGCGCGTCGCACGGCTTCAACACCGTGCACGGCCGCATGCCCTCGGTGCTCACCGGGGCCAACCTGGCCAACCGCGACCTCATCTACCTCGGCGTGTCGGGCGACGGCGACTCGGCGTCGATCGGCCTGGGCCAGTTCGCCAATGCGATGCGCCGCGGCGTGCGCATGGCCTACCTGGTGGAAAACAACGGGGTCTACGGCCTGACCAAGGGACAGTTCTCGGCCACCGCCGACCGCGGCTCCAAGAGCAAGCGCGGCACGGTCAACCGCGACAACCCGGTCGACCTCGTCGGCCTGGCGCTGCAACTGGGGGCGACTTTCGTCGCCCGCAGCTTCTCCGGCGACAAGGCGCAGCTGGTGCCGCTGATCAAGGGAGCGATCGAGCACGGCGGCGCCGCGTTCATCGACGTCATCAGCCCCTGCGTGACCTTCAACAACCACGGCGGCAGCACCAAGAGCTACGACTACATGCGCCAGCACAACGCGCTGGCCAGCCGCATCGACTTCCTGCCGTCGCGCGAGGAGATCACCGTCGACTACGCCGCCGGCGAGGTGATCGACGTGCCGCAGCACGACGGCAGCGTGCTGCGGCTGCGCAAGCTGCATCCCGACCACGACCCGACCGACCGCGTGGCCGCGCTGAGCTACATGCACGAGCACCAGGAGCGCGGCGAGATCGTCACCGGGCTGCTGTACGTCGACCCCCAGGCCAGCGACCTGCACGCGGCCATGAACACCTGCGACCAGCCGTTGAATTCGCTCGGCGCAGCCGAGTTGTGCCCGGGAGCGCAGGCGCTGCAGCGGATCAACGCGTCGCTGCGTTGACCCCCACCCGTCGAGGAGGCGAGCGATGAGCGAACGCACCGTAGTGCAATCGATGGCGCAGCGCCACGTGCTCAGCCTGGGGCCGCAGGCCAGCGTCTACGAGGCGGCGTGCGTGATGACCCGCGCCAACTGCGGCAGCGTGCTGGTGCTCGACGCCGCGGGGAACATGGTCGGCATCGTCACCGAGCGCGACCTGATGACCCGCGTGCTGGCCAAGGGGCTGGACCCGCAGGCCACGCGGCTGGGCTCCATCATGACCCCCGCGCCGCAGACCGTGGGCCCCGAGACACGGGTTTCCGACGCGGTGCTGATCATGATCGAGCGGGGGTTTCGCCACCTGCCGGTGGTGACGGCGACCGGGCGCATCGTCGGCGTGTTCTCGGTGCGCGACGCGCTGCCGCGGGAGATCGGCACCGCGGTCAGCATGGCCGAGTTCAACGACCGCATCAACGACGCGCTGGGCTGAGCCGCCGGGCGGGCGCCGCGCCGGGCGCGCCGCCGGCGTGCGGGTCAGTCGGGCAGCACGTCTCCGCGGGTTTCCAGCGCGAAGGGGATGACCAGGATCCCGGCGACGAAGGCCACCGCGGTCCACGCCACCGGGGTTCCCAGCGTGCCCATGCTGCTGACCGCGGCGGCCAGCAGGAAGTTCACCGCAGCGCCGAGGAAGCGGCCGATCGAGGTGTTGAACGCGAAGGCCGTCGCGCGCACCCGGGTCTCGTACTGCTCGGGCAGCCACAGGCTGAACATCGCGAAGTTGCCGCCGAAGAACCCCAGGAAGAACAGCGTGGCGATGAACACGTCGAGGCCGTCGGGCCGATAGAAGGCCCAGCCGAAGCTCACGACGATGCAAGCGGCCATCCCCAGGAAGTACAGCGAAAGGGTGTTCTTGCGCCCGAAGCGCTCGGCCAGCGCGGGCAGCGCCAGGCAGCCGAGGATGGTGCCGATCGACAGGATCCCGGTGCCCAGCGAGGCCATGTGCACGGCCTCGATCTGGGTCATGCCCTGCTTCTTGGCCAGCTGGATGATCGCCGCCGGCTCGTAGACCGCGCCGGCCCACAGGCCGATGATGGCCACCGTCAGCAAGGTCGCGTTGACCAGGGTGCGCCGCCGGTACTTCGCGTTGAACAACTCGGCCAGCGGGCTGCGATGCTGCGCCGGCTTGTCGACCTTCGCCCACTTGCCCGGCTCGTTGACCCGCAGCATGGTGTAGATGGACACCACCACCGGGAACAGGCCGCACAGGAACATGGCGCGCCAGCCGAAATGGGCGCCAACCGTGAAGTTCAGCGCGGCGGCGATGAAGAACCCCGCGTAGTAGCCCGTCTGCAGGTAGCCGGCTCCCATCTTGCGGCGATCCTCGGGCCACGATTCGGCGACATAGGTCCCGGCCAGCGCCCATTCGCCGCCGATGCCGATTCCGGCGAGCAGCCGGAACAGCCCCAGCTCCCAGACGTTCTGCGACATCGCGGCCAGCCCGGTGAACAAGGCATAGCCGAAGATCGTCGCCGCCAGCACGCGGGTGCGCCCGAAGCGATCGGCGATCGGGCCCCAGATGAACGACAGCCCCCAGCCGATGAGGAACAGCGCGAACAGGATCGATCCGGCCAGCCCGATGTGCGCCGGCGTGACCGTGTAGCCCGACTTGGGCAACAGCTCGGTCAGCGCGGGCACCAGCACCAGCGCGTAGATGATCGAGTCCATGCCGTCCAGGGTCCAGCCGAACCAGGCGGCCCAGAAGCCGCGGATCTGGTCCCGGTTCAGCGGGGTTCGCGCGGGGGGCGCCGCGGCGACGAGGGTGGTTTCGTTCATCGATGGTCTCCTTGACCCGGGTGGACCCCGGCTGTAGGGTGCGCGCCCCCGTCGGGGCGCCTGGCGGGCCGGCTCGCGCCGGGTGCTGCAAAAGACGGTTCAACGATTCGCTGGCGTGGCAGACCCTCCGGAACAGGCGCGCCGGATCCGCAGCACCAGCGAGTCCGGTTGCATCGATTGGGCTGCCAGCGCGACGACCTGGCAGTTGAGGTTGGCCACCATGCGGGTCAGCGCCTGGCCCGGGGGCATTTCGACCAGGCAGCGCACCCCGCGCTCGAGCAGGCCGCGGTTGCTGTCGTGCCAGCGCACCGGGCGCATCACGCCCTCGGCGAGGTCGCGGGCGATGTCGGCCGCGCCGCGCAGCAGCCGCGCGGTGGTGTTGGCCATGTACGCGACGTCGGGCTCGCGCAGCCGCAGGCCTTGCAGCGCCTGCGCGAGTTCGCGGCTGACCGGCTCGAGCCGTTCGCAGTGCGAAGGCACCGCGACATCGAGTCGCTCGACCTGGCGTGCGCCGGCGCGCCGAGCCGCCTGCTGCAGCCGATGCAGGCTGGAGTCGTCGCCGGCGACGACGAACTGCGAGGCGGAATTCAGGTTCGCCAGGTACAGCGCCGTCTGCGGTCGCTCGGCGTGGATGCCGTCGAGCAAGGCTTGCAGCGCGGTCTCGCGCAGCCCGGACACCGAAAGCATGCCCCAGCCCCGCGGGAATTCGCGCTCCATGCCCTGCGCGCGCAAGCGCACCAGCCGCAACGCGTCGGCGAAATCCAGGCAGCCGCTGGCCACCGCGGCGCCGAAGGCGCCGACCGACAGCCCGGCGACGACGTCGGGCCGCAGGCCCTCGGCCTCCAGCACACGGGCCTGCGCCACGCCGGCGATCAGCAGGCCGAGCTGCACCGCGACGGTCGAACGCAGCGCCTCGGGCCGGTCGAGTTCCAGCGGGTCGCTGCCCAGCACCTGCGCGGACTGCGCCAGGGTCCGGCGCACCTGCTCATGGTCGGGCAGGCGGTGCAGGTAGCCGGCGGTCTGCGAGCCCTGCCCGGGAAACAGCCAGGCCAGCTCCATCACCGCTCGCCGACGCCGGCCGCTGCCGGGCACAGCTGCGCGCCGGCGGCGCTGCGCAGCAGATACGATCCGCCGCCCGCGTACTCGCGCAGCGCGGCACCCCCCTGCGGCCACTCGAGCACCACGTCGATCCGGCTCGGCGCGCGCGTCGGCAGCGCCAGCAGCCAGTCTCGCGCCAGCGCCGGCGGCGGCGCGGCGGCGCAGCGCACCACCAGGTCGAGGTCGCTGTCGGCATGCACCGCCGGATGACCGGTGGCGAGCTCGAAGCCCACGCTGCCGCCAGGCCCCCACCGCGCCGGCCCGCCGACACCCCAGGCGCGCTCGACTTCCAGCAGGCTGCGCAGCGCAGGCAGCGCGCCGCGCGCGGCAGGCACTCGTCGCGCGCCGGCGCGCAACGCCTCGGGGCCCAGGCGCTCGGCCACCTGGTCGCAGCGCACCCAGGCCGCCGCACGCTGGCTGCGCCGCGCGCCGCGCACACCCACCGCGATGCTCCCGGGAAGCGCCGCTGCGCGCCGCACCACCACCCACGGCGCGGCGGCCAGCGCGGCCGCGGCCCAGTCCGGGGCCGCGGCGTTCCATTCCAGGCAGCGCGGGTCGCGCAGCCGCAGCAGGTCGTGCACGTGGGCGTCGGGGGCCACCGGGGCCACCGGGGCCACCGGTGCCACCGGTGCCACCGGTGCCGCCTGCGCCGCTCCGCCGTCGCCCCCCGCCGCGTGGATGGTCATCGCGCCGTCACCATTGCTCGGCCATGCGCGCGCGCACCTGCGCCGAAGCCGCGCGCCCGCGCAGCGCCGCATCGCCGCTGCGGCGCTGCGCCAGGTCGCGTTCGCCGGCGCCGATGTCGGCCAGCGCCTCCAGCAGCGCATCGCGCACGGCGGCCACGCCGGCCCGACCCGGGACCTGCGCGTCGACGCCGCCGAGCAGCCGGTACAGCAGCCCCAGGCTCGCATAGTCGGCGATGCGGTAGGACATCGGCGGGTTGGCGCGCCCCAGTTCGTCGACCTCTTCCACACTGCGCCGGGTCACCCGGGCCGCGGCGTCGCGCCCCATCGCGTGCACCAGCACGCCCGGGTCGTCGATCGCGATCATGCGCTGCGCCTGGTAGCCATGGGCGAGGAAGGCGCCCGACATGGCCTGGCCGACGAGCAGCGCCACCACCGGGTGGCCGTGGTCCCGCGCGTCCGCGTAGGCGTCGACCGCTGCCGCGCAGGCCAGGTGGATTCCCAGCATTTCCTCGCGCCTGCCATAGGCCTGGCCGGGCACGTCGACCAGCGCGACCAGCGCGCGCCGCGCACCGCCGGCATCGGCATCGGCCTGCATCGCCTCGCGCACCGCGGCGGCCAGCGCCCAGCCTTCGCGCAGCCCCAGTTCGCCGCGGCGCGCGCGGGCAAAGGGACTCGCGGGGTCGGGGACCACCGCGAGCAGGCGCGCCGCGCGCTCGCCCAGCCGGATGTCGGCGCCCAGCACCGACGGCGGCAGGCCGACGATGCGGCCGGCGCCGGAACTCAGGAGTTCGAACCACATCTCACCACGCGTGGGCATCGTCGGTCTCCGGGCACGTCAGGACTCGGGGCGCCACAGCCCGCGCAGCTGCGCGGGCCCGATGTCGCCTTGCCGGGCCAGCGCCTCGACGCGCTCGCGCCAGCGCCGCACCTGGCGACTGCGCGGCTGCGGCAGCGGGCGCTGCACCAGATCCAGCAGCTGTTCGCGCAGCCGCGGCGCATCGTCGTCGACCAGCACGTCGGCCAGGCCGGTGGCCACGCGCTGCTCGCCGCCGATCAGGCTCCACACCAGGCGCCGGTCGGCCGCGTCGAGCTCGTCGACCCCGGCCTCCTGCTCGATGACTTCCGGCCCGTTCATCCCCAGTCGCGCCTGGCGGGTCATCACGATGTACGAGCACAGCGCCGCGACCAGCGACATGCCGCCGAAGCAGCCGACCATGCCGGCGGTGACGGCGATCACCGGAACGTGGCGGCGCAGCGCCACCACCGCGGCCTGGATCTCGGCGATCGCCGCCAGCCCCAGGTTGGCTTCCTGCAGCCGCACGCCGCCGGTCTCCAGCAGCAGCAGCGGCAGCACCGGGCGGGCGGCCTCGCAGTCGCGCAGCGCCAGTTCCAGCGCCGCGGCGATCTTCGCCCCGCACACCTCGCCGATGCTGCCGCCCTGGAAGCGGCCTTCGATGGCCAGCGCCACGGCGTCGCGTCCGCCCAGCGTGCCGCGCAGCACGACCGCGCCGTCGTCGGCCTGCGGCACGATGCCCTGGCGTGGCAGCCACGGCGAATACAGCCCGTCGAAGGGGCCCAGCAATTCACGCTGGCCCTGCGGGTCGAGCACGCTGCGCGCGCGCTCGCGCGCAGACATTTCGATGAAGGACTGTCGCGCCAGCACGGCGGGCGGCGCTGCGACCTGGGGAGAGTTCATCGGCGGCTGGCCTCCAGCGCCTGCTCCAGGCGCAATGCGACGACCCCGGGGGTGGCGCCGAAGTCGTTGATGCGCAACTGCGCTGCGACGGGGTGACGTTCGAAAAAGCGCTGCAGCACGCGGCCCCAGATGGCGCCGTAGCCGTCGACACTGGTGCACACCCGCACCCGCGCCGAGCCGGCAGGCGTCGGCTCGATGAGGATTTCCAGATCGGCCGATCCGACCACGCCGACATGCGCGCGCCGCGCGATCGGCAGGGTGGCGTGGAATTCGAAATCGAGGTTTTCCATGGTCCGGAGGGGGTACGACGGGGTTCAGGCGGCGCACGCGGCGTCGAGGAACAGGCTGGCCGCCAGCAGGTCGGCGCTGCCCCCGGGCGAGGCGTTGCGCGCCAGCAGTTCGGCGTCGAGCTCGAGCAGCGCGGCGTGGCCCGCGGAGCTGGCGCTGCCGCCCAGGCACAGCACCCTGCGCGCGCCCTGCTGCGCCGCGTGCAACGCGGCCATGCCGCCGCGATGCACCAGGCAGGTGTCGTCGAGTTCCGACATGATCGCCAGCAGCGCGTCGAGGCGGCCGTGCACCGAGCCCGCGCCGGCTGCGCGCGCGGCGCGCAGCGCCGGCAGGCCCAGGCGCAGCACGTGGGGGAAGCCGCCGCAGGCCTGGGCGCGCGCTCCGCCCACACCGTGGCGCCGCGCGGCGCGCGCGCCGTGGCTGTCGGGCGGCGCGGTGGCGCCGCGGTCGGGGTGGCGGGCGATCGCGCCCGCGGCCGCGCACACCGCGGCCGCGTCGGGCTGGCCGCCGAGCAGGGCGCGCGCGCCCAGCAGCAGCCCGAGCGCCCAGATCGCGCCGCGATGGGCATTGCTGCCCTGGGTGGCCAGCAGCATGCGCTGCTCGGCGACGCGGCCGATGTGCGCCAGCCGGGCACGCAGGCGGGCATCGGGACGGGCGCCGAAGCCGGCCAGCGCCATGTCGGCGAAAGGCTGACGCAGCGCGCGCGCCGAGCGCAACATGCACGGCAGGTCGAGGTCGGCGTGGGCGCCGCTGCCGCGGGCGTCGACCAGCGCCGGCTTCGGGCTCAGGCAGGCCTCGTCGCGCAGCGCCTGCACCGCCAGCGCGGCCAGCTGCGCCGCCTGGGCGCGCGGCGCCGCCGGCGCGCCCGGGCGCTGCGCGGGATGGAGGGACGGCGCGGCTGCCGGCATCGGCGCGCTCACCAGCTGCGAAAGCGAGCCGGCGGGTCGTACAGCCCGCCCGACCACGCCACCAGGTCTTCGATGCTGCGCGCGGCCAGCAGCGAGCGCTGGGCCTGCAGCGGGCTGACTCCGAGGTCGGAAGCGAAGGCGACCAGCCCGCGCTGGCGCAACTCCTCCACCCTTTGCGGAGTCACCCTCTGGCCGATCGGCGTGACCCCGGCGACCGCCGCCAGGGTGTCGCGCCGCTCCTGCACCCCCTGCGCCTTGTACAGGTAGGCGACTCCCTCCTCGGTGACCACATGGGTCACGTCGTCTCCATAGATCATCACCGGGGCGATGGGCATGCCGCTCTTGCGGCCGACCTCGACCGCGTCGAGCGACTCGACCAGCGCCGGCACGCCTCCCTGCTGATAGGTCTCGACCAGTTGCACCACCAGCTTGCGACCTCGCACCACCGGGCTGTCGGCGGTGACCAGCGACAGCCAGGCCGGCGTGGCGTGGCGCCGCCCGCGCGGGTCGTGCCCCATGTTCGGCGCGCCGCCGAAGCCGGTCAGCCGGCCGAGGGTGACCGTCGACGAATTGGCGTCGCCGTCCATCTGCAGCGTCGAGCCGATGAACATGTCGACCCCGTACTGCCCGGCCAGTTGGGACAGCACGCGGTTGGAGCGCAGGCTGCCGTCGCGACCGACGAAAAAGATGTCGGGACGCGCGCGGATGTAGCGCTCCATGCCGACTTCGCTTCCGAAGCAGTGCACGCTTTCCACCCAGCCGCTTTCGATCGCCGGGATCAGCGTGGGGTGGGGGTTGAGCGTCCAGTTGCGGCAGATCCTGCCCTTGAGCCCGAGCTGCTCGCCGTAGGTCGGCAGCAGCAGCTCGATGGCGGCGGTGTCGAAGCCGATTCCGTGGTTCAGCGAACTCACGCCGTAGCGCTCGTAGATGCCCCGGATGGCCATCATGCCCATCAGCACCTGCAGGTCGGTGATGTGGCGCGGATCGCGGGTGAACAGCGGCTCGATGGCGTACGGGCGGTCGGCGACCACCACCAGGTCGACCCAGGAACCCGGGATGTCGACCCGCGGCAGTTCGCCGCACAGCTCGTTGACCTGGGCCACCACAATGCCCTGGCGGAACGCCGTGGCCTCGACGATGGTCGGGGTGTCCTCGGTGTTCGGTCCCGTGTACAGGTTGCCCTGGGAGTCGGCCTTTTCGGCGCACACCAGCGCGACATCGGGCTGCAGGTCCACCAGCATGCGGGCGTACAGCTCGACATAGGTGTGGATCGCGCCGACCTCGAGCCTGCCGTCCTCGATGAGCTGCGCCACCCGCAGGCTTTGCGGCCCGGCATAGGCGAAGTCCAGGCGCCGCGCGATCCCCTGTTCGAACAGATCCAGGTGCTCGGGCCGGCTGATGCTGGAAATCAGCAGGTGCAGGTCATGCACCTTCGACGGATCCAGGCTGGCCAGCGAGCGCGAGAGGAAGTCGGCCTGCTTCTGGTTGTTGCCCTCCAGCGCCACGCGGTCGCCGGGGCGCACCAGCAACCCCAGCGCCTCGGCCAGGCGCTCGGTCGGCAGCACGCAGCCTTGCGCCAGATGCGACACGGCAGCCAGCCGCTCGGCCTTGCGCGCGCCGCGCCGCGTCCAGCGAGCGGACGGGCCGCCGGTGGTTGCGAAGGAATCGCTGGACATCGACAAGGCGGATCTCCAAAATACGCAAACGCGATCTGTGTATTTTTCACGATGCCGTATGTATGGGTGATACAGGGTTTTCCTGTACATCCGGGAAGGATCTGGGCAAGACCACCGGGCAGGACCTACGATGCAGCCCATGGACAAGTCGCTTTCCCTGGCCGAGCAGTTGCGCGAGCACATCGAAGAGACGATCGTCACCGGCGCGCTGCCGCCCGGCGCACCGCTGGACGAGGCCGAGCTGTCGCAGCGCTACCAGGTGTCGCGCACCCCGGTGCGCGAGGCGTTGCTGCAGCTGGCGGCCACCGGCCTGGTCGACCTGCGGCACCGGCGCGGCGCCACGGTGGCCGAGCTGGGCGCGCAGCGCCTGATCGAGATGTTCGAGGTCATGGCCGAGTACGAGGCGATGTGCGCGCGCCACGCGGCGCGCCGCATGTCCGACGCTGAACGCGCCGAACTGCTGCAGGCCCACCGCGCCTGCGAAGCCGCCCGCAACGACGGCGACGCCGACCGCTACTACCACCTCAACGAACGCTTCCACCACCTGATCTACGCCGGCAGCCACAACGAGTTCCTGTGCGAACAGGCGCTGGCGCTGAGCCGGCGGTTGCGGCCGTATCGCCGGCTGCAGCTGCGGGTCAAGGGGCGCCTGGGCGCCTCGCTGGCCGAACACCAGGCGGTGGTCGACGCGCTGTTCGCAGGCGAGGGGGACCGCGCGGCGCAGGCACTGCGCTCGCATGTGCTGGTGCAGGGCGAGCGCTTCGGCGACCTGATGGCGGTGCTGGCGCACTGGAGCGCGAGCACCCGCGCCGCAGCGCCGGCCGCGCCGGCGGCCGCTGCCGCGCAGCGGGCCGGGGGCAAGGCGCGCAAGGGTGACGCCGCGTCGCGCGCGGGGCCGCGCGGACCCGCGCAAGCCGCCGGCGCCTGAGCCCGGGGCGCGCGCCGCGGGACGCTCAGTCGTCCAGCGTGTAGAAGGGGGCGTCGCTGGGGCCCAGGCGGCGCGGCCTGCGCCAGGTTGCGTCGGCAAGCGGGCGCTGCAACTGCCGCTCGACCCCGAGCAGCGTCGCGAACAGCGCCATGCGCACCGCGACCCCGCTGTCGGACTGGCGGAAGATCGCGGTGCGCGGATCGCTGTCGAGGTCGGTGCCGAGGTCGTTGGCGTCGGGGGCGCTGTCGCGCGGCAACGGGTGCATCAGCACGGTCTGCGGCCCGCAGCAGGTGTCGAGGAAGGCCTTGTCGACGCGGAACTCGGGGGTGTAGCCAGCGGTCTGCTCGCCGGTGAAGCGCTCGCGCTGGATGCGCGTGGCGTAGGCCAGGTCGAGGTCGTGCAGCGGCTGGCGCAGGCTGCTGCGGGTGTCGATGTGGTGGCCGCGGCGCGCCGCGAGTTCGCACAGCCCGGCGGGCATTTCCAGCCCCGGCGGGGCGATGAGGGTGAAGCGCAGCCCGCGGTACAGCGACAGCAGCTTGACCAGCGAATGCACGGTACGGCCGTACTTCAGGTCGCCGATCAGCGCCACGTGCGCGCCGTCGATCCTGCGCCCCAGGCGCGAGAATTCGTTGCCCAGGGTGTACAGGTCGAGCAGCGCCTGGCTGGGGTGCTCGCCGGGCCCGTCGCCGCCGTTGATCACCGGCACGTGGGTGGCCTGCGCGAACTGCGCGACCGCGCCGCGCTCGGGATGGCGCACGACCAGCACGTCGACGTAGCCGCTGATGACCCGGCTGGTGTCGTGGATCGACTCGCCCTTGGCCATCGACGAAAAGGTGAATCCGGTGGTGTCGCACACCGCGCCGCCGAGCCGGCAGAAAGCGGCGGCGAAACTCATGCGGGTGCGCGTGCTGGCTTCGAAGAACAGGTTGCCCAGCACCGCGCCCTCGAGCGCCCGGCAGACCTTGCGGCGGCGCGCCACCGGCTCGGCGGCACGCGCGACCGCGAACAGCCGCTCGATGGCGTCCGGGTCCAGGTCATCGGTCGACAGCAAATGCCGCAGCTTCATCGTCGGGCTCCCCAGGGCAGTGAAAGGCACTTGACGGGGGTGTGGCCGCGCAGGCCCTCGAGCAGCCCGGCCCGGCGCCAGCCGGGCAGCCTGGGGCCGGCGACCCGCGAGCCCTGGTCGTGCATCGGCGGCGGCTGGTCGCTCATGGCGGGAAGACCAGCATCGACAACGCCGAGACGACGAACACCGCGGTGGTCACCTTCTCGAACCAGGACTCGGGGATGTGGCGCAGCGCCCGCTTGCCCAGATAGGTCCCGGCCAGCGAGACCAGCAACAGCGGCCAGCACGCTGCCAGCAGCGCTGCCGAGGCGACCCCGCCCTGGTGATAGACCGCCAGCTTGGGCACGTTCAGCGCCAGCGAAGTCAACGCATAGGTGCCGACATAGCGCTCCTTGAGCACCCCCATCGAGGTCAGCAGCGGGCCCTTGAGCGCGTTGCCGCTGCCCAGCACCCCCGACGCCACGCCGTACGCGAGAGCGAAGCCGGCCACGCCCAGGCGCCGCAGCCGCGGCGAGGGCGCCTGCCGTCGCGGCAGCAGGCGCGGCAGCAGCAGCAGCGCGAGCATTCCGGCGCCCAGCATGCGCTGGAAGTGCCGCGCCGGCAACGCCACCAGCAGCGCTCCGCCGAGCACCGCGCCGGGCACCGCCCAGGCGACCAGCCGGGCGGCGAAGCCGAAATCGATGTGGCGCCACAGCAGCGCCACCTTGCTCAGGTTCTGGAACAGGAAATACACGGTGATCACCGCCACGCCGCTCTTCGCGCCGTAATGCCAGACGAACAGCGGCAACAGCGCGTAGCCCCCGACCCCCAGCGCCGACGACAGCCACGAGAACACCAGCACCACGCCGAGGAAGCCCAGCTGCGCGCCGGCACCGACTTGCGCCCACGCCGGCAGCCGGGCCAGCCAGCCGGGGTCCGCGGGGTCGGTCACTCCGCCACCCCGACTGCCAGCAAGCGCTCGACATAGGCGTCGCAGGCAGCCGCATCGAGGACATCCAGCGCATCCCAGCCGAATCCCCGCAGCCGCTCGACGGTGCCCAGAGGATTGCGGCCCCTGGGCAGCGTCGGCTGGATCGGTTGGCGCAGGCCGAAGCGGCGATACAGCGCGGCGGCCCCGAGTATGCCCACCACGTCGCCGGCGACATGCACGATCGCGCTGCAGCGCCCGGCGATCCGCGGGTCGGCCAGCAGCGCGTCGGCGTTGGCCTCGATGATGTCCCCGCCGAGTTCGGCGACGACCACCTGGCACCCGCTGGCGTCCAGGCGCCCGAGGATCTCGCGGGCCGCCTCGAGCACCGGCGCAGCCGCGGTGTAGGTGGTGGCCAGCCCCAGATCGGGGAAGTCCAGCGCGTGGTCGGCCCCTGCGTCGCGCATCGCCAGGATGTCGCGCAGCCTGCCGGTTCCGGTGAGCTTGGCAGCGCCGACCACCAGGCCCCTGCGCTTGAGCGCGCGGATCAGCGCCGCGCAGGTGGTGGTCTTGCCGACCTCGGCCGCGCTGCCGCAGACCAGCAGCGTGGGCACCGCGGGCTGCCGGCTCCGCTGCGGTGCGTCGGGCCCGGGCCCGGGTCCGGGCGCGGGCGGACGCGCGCACAGATCGCGCAGGCGCAACGCGCGGCCCTGGTGCACCAGCGCGCCCAGAACCCGCAAGCGGGTGAAGCCGCCGGCCGCGCGCGCCGGCGGGATGCTCAGGCCCCTGCCCACGACCCCGCCATGGGACAGCAGGTCCAGCTCGCGCGGGGCACCCGGGCCGAATCCCGGCGGGACCTCGCCGTACTCGGAGGTGCTCGAGCGCCGGTGCGCCAGCACGCCGACGAAGCGGTCCCCGCGGTACAGCGCGACCTCGCGCCCCTGCCGGTTTTCCAGCGAGCGGATCGAGCCGGCATCGGCCAGGGTCTGCAGCAGCAGCACCACGCCCTCGGCGGCCGGCCAGTCGGAGTCGACGCTGCACGCGGCCAGCCGCGCCCGGTCGAGGGCGCGCACATTGGAGGCGACGGCCTTGACCTGCAGCATCTCAAGACCCTTCCGCGGGCCTGCGCAGCGCCCGCATGAACTGCCGCGCGGCCTCGCGCGGAGCCAGCGCAGGACGGCCGAGATCGGCGCGATGGCCGACGCGGCAGACGGCCTCGATGAAGCCGCCCCGCCCGCGCTCGAGGAAATCGCGCACCGCCGCCTCGAGCGCGGCGGCAGAGCGCGCCGTGGCCACGTGGGCGTAGCCGCAGGCGCGCGCCAGCGCGGCCAGCCGCAACCCGGGGGCCGAGGTCGGCTGACAGCCGACCGAATCGTGGACACCGTTGTTCAGCACCACATGCAGCAGCCCGCGAGCGCCGGCACACGAGGCCAGCGCCCCCAGATGCATCAGCGCCGCGCCGTCGCCGTCCAGGCACAGCACGGGGCGGCCGGGGTCGGCGCAGCACAGCCCCAGCGCGACATGGGAGGCGTGGCCCATCGCGCCGACGACCAGGAAGTCGAGGTCGTGCGGCTCGCCGCGCCGGCGGCGCAGGTCGAACAGCTCGCGCGACGCCATGCCGGTGGTGGCCACGGTGGCCGCGCCCGCGGGCAGCGCGCGCAGGCAGGCCTCGATGGCCTGCTCCCGGGTCATCCGCGGCGCGCCGGCGGCCGGCCGCGGCGCCGCGCTGCCCGCGACTGCGGGCGCGAAGGTGCCGCGCCGCAGCAGCAGCGCCACCGGCCGCTGCCGCCTCAGCGCCAGCCGCAGCAGCCGGCGCAGCACCGCGGCGGGGTCGCTGTCGGCGGGGCCGAGGGTCTGGTGCGCAATGCCCAGCAGATCGAGCTGCGCGGGAGTGATCCGGCCCTGCAGCCGGTGCTGCGGCTCGTCGGCGAGCTGGCTGCCGTCGTCGGCGAGTTCACCTCGCCAGCCGACCAGCAGCAGCAGCGGAATCGAGCACACCTCGGGGGCGGCCAGGCTGGCCAGCGGGTTGGCGGCGTGGCCCAGTCCGGAGTTCTGCAGGTAGACCGCGGCCACCGCGCCGCTGGCCAGGTGGTGGCCCATCGCCGCGGCGACCGCGGCGCCCTCGTTGCAGGCCACCAGGTGGTGCAGCGGGCTGTCGGGCGCGCCGAGGCGGCCGGCCAGCTCGCACAGGATGGTGTCGGGAACCCCGGCGACAAAGCGCACGCCCAGCGCGGCCAGCCGGTCGACGAAGTCCGCTGCGGCGATCGCCATGATGCGCGCGGGAGGTGGGCTCAGCTGGAGGCGGGCACAGCAGGCGGCGGGCTCAGCAGGTGCCGGGCACGAGGCGCAGGATGTCCTCGACCGGCATGCACCGCGCCTCGGCCTCCAGCGTGCGGCCTTGCCGCAGGATGGCCAGCGCGACCTCGCGCATCGCCGGGTAGGCGGCGCGCAACAGATGGTTGGCGTAGATGACCACCTGGAAGCCGTGGCGCGCGAACTCGGCGAACGACACCTCGGCCAGCCGGGTCGGCACGCACACCAGCGCGACGCCGGCGTGGCAGGCGCGGAACCTGCGCGCGAATTCCAGCAGTTCGGCCGGATCGGTGCGGTTGCTGTGGATCATGATGCCGTCGGCGCCGGCCTCGACATAGGCCAGCGCGCGCTGCAGCGCGTCGACCATGCCGGCGCCGAGCACCAGGCTCTCGATGCGGGCGATGATCATGAAGTCGCCGCCCGCCTGCGCCGCCTTGCCGCGCCGGATCTTGTCGCTGAACGCGGCCGGCGACTCCTGCACCTGCCCGGCCGCAGCGCCGAGCAGCGAGTTCTTCTTGAAGCCGACCTTGTCCTCGATGATCACCGCGGCGACGCCGCGCCGCTCGAGCGCGCGGACATTCAATTCGAAATGCTGGGCATATCCGCCCGAATCCGCGTCGACCAGCAGGGGCTTGGAGCTGACTTCGAAGATTTCGTCGATATTCGACAGGCGATGCCGGATATCCAGCACCCCGGTATCGGGCTTGCCCCGCGCCGTCGCGTCGGTCAGCGAACCCGACCACAGCGCGTCATATTCGAGGCAACCGGCATGCTGCTCGATGCGCGCCGATTCGGCGATGATCGCGCAGATCGGGCTGTGCGCCTCGATGACCCGCAGGCAGGATCGGGTCGCGAGCAGCTCGCGCAGCGAGGCGTGGCGCCGCGGAGTGCGCCGGACGACGGTTTCGGGCGGTGCGGGATGGGCCATGGACGATCGATGGGGAAATCAGGTGTCGGCGCATTGTTGGCGCCGACCCCGGCGTCGTCAAACCGACCCGCTGAACACCACTCGATCGTTCGGGGAATGCGTGGAAATCGGGTGAATCAGGAGAACGCGGAAAACCGCGGTGAATCGCCGCAGACCGGGCTTTCACCGCGCCCTGCCGGCCAGGGACCGCGCGCCGGGCACGCGCCGGCGCGGGCCGTCAGGCGCTTTCTTCCTGGTAGGCGGTGTTGTGCCTGGGAAACCAGACGCGGCCCTTGAGCATGTAGTGCCAGTACATGGTCGGCAGCCCGGTGCACTTGATCCACCAGTTGATCCAGCGCTCCTTCGACGGGGTCAGCGGCAGCGTGGGGGTGACCTTGCCGCCGTAGATGAACTCGGCCAGGATGGTCTTGCCCATCGCCGTGGTCAGCGGGCAGGACGCGTAGCCGTCGTAGTGCCCCGGCACCGCTTGCCCGGCGACCGCGCCGATGATCGCCGCGGCGACCACCGGAGCCTGCTTGCGCACCGCGGCAGCGGTCTTGCTGTTGGGGGTGGACGCCACATCGCCGAGCGCATAGACGTTGGCGTGGCGCACATGCTGCAGGGTGTTCTGGTTGACTTCCACCCAGCCGCCGGCGTTGGCCAGCGACGAGGCCTTGACGGCGTCGGGCGGGCTTTGCGGCGGCGAGACATGCAGCAGGTCGTAGGGCACGGTCTCGCGCTCGCCCTTGCGCGCCTCGCCGACGAACTCGAAGGTCGCGGTGCGCGACTTGCCGTCCACCGCGACCAGCTGCTGCTGCAGGTGCACGCCGATTCCATAGCCGGCTGCGACCTTGTCGAGCGCGCGGGCGAAATACGGCACCCCGAAAATCGCCGGAGCGTGGGTGTAGAAGTCCACGTTGGAGCTGGCGAGCATGCCGCGCTTGCGCAGCTGGTCGGCGATCAGGTAGGCGATCTTCTGCGGCGCCCCGGGGCACTTGAAGGGCATCGGCGGCTGGGTGCACACCACCCGGTCGCCGGACTTGAGCCTTTGCACGCACTCCCAGGTGTAGCCGACGCTGTGCGGCGAGTAGTTGCTGCAGACGCCGTTGCTGCCCAGGGTGTCGGCGAGGCCTTCGATCTTGTCCCAGTCCAGCTTGACCCCGGTGCACACCACCAGGTAGTCGTACTGCAGCGTCTGCCCGCCTTGCAGGGTCACGCTGTTGCGCTCGGGCTCGAAGCTGCTGGCCGCGTCGCGGATCCAGTTCACCCCCGGGGGGATGAGGCTTTGCTGCGGCCGGCGGGTCTTGGCCAGCGCATACACCCCGGCGCCGACCAGCGTGAAGGCCGGCTGGTAGTAATGCTCGTCGGCGGGCTCGACGATCGTGACCTCGATGTGCGGGGCGCGGCGGCGCAGGATGGCCGCCACGGTGATCCCGGCCGCACCGCCGCCGATCAGCAGAACCTGATGATGCCCGTTTGCCATCCCTGTCTCCTTGTGCGTGCCGTCCAGGCGCGGCCGGTTGCCACGGCCTCCGACACTGTATAAAAAACTGATACCAGTATCTCCGGCAAAAACCCCAACCCCCGCCGACCGCGGCCGCGCCTGCTGCCGCCGGCCGCCTGTCAGCGCGGGCCCGTCGCCTGTGCGCCGAACAGCGCTTCCATTTCCCGGCGCAACGCGATGGCCGGGTTCGCCGGGTCGTGGCGCACGTCGCTCCAGCGCACCGGCTGCCCGGCGGCGACGTCGGCGCGCAGCGCCAGACCGTGCGCCAGGCCGATGGGCAGCGCGCCCAGGCGCAGCGAGGTCGCGGCCGCAACGAGCTTGCCGTAGACCGTGAAGCCTCCTTCGCCGTCGAGCGCTTCCCCCGCCTTCAACGCCCGCTTGGCCACCGCGATCACATCGGCCCGCCAATCGCGGCTCGATCCGGTCGGCTCGTCGCGGGTGGCGATGCTCGCCACCGAAGTCCCCAGTTCGAGCCCGATCAGGTGGTAGGGCTTGTACATCGCCGCGTAGCGGCCGCTGTCGTCGGTCTTCAGGCCGTACTGCTGGAAGCAGTCGCGCACGTAGTCGGTCGGAGCCTCGAACACCACGTACACCCCCCAGCGCAGGTCGCGGAACACCGGCCGGCCATCGCGTTCCAGCGAGGACACGACCTCGACCGTGCCGCGCCGGCTCAGCACGCCCCCGTCGCACAGCGGGCGCAGCACCCGCGGCAGGTCGTCGACCCCGCAGGGCGGAAAGCCCAGGCCGTCGGGCGGCGGGTCGAGTTCGCAGGCGTTGGCCACCGCGGCCATCTCCAGCGCGGACTTGGTGCCGTCGAGGAAGGAGTTGAACATCCGGGCATTGAAATCGCCCGCGGCCACCTGCTCGGCCGTGAAGCCGTAGTGCTCCCAGACGGTCCGCGGCGTCGACTCGTGGTAGGCCGGAAGGTACTTGGTGCCCTTGCCGGCGCAGACGACCTCCAGCCCGATGGTGCGCGCCCAGTCGACGAGTTCGGCGATCAGCGCCGGCTGGTCGCCCGACGCCATGGAGTAGACGATCCCGGCGTCGGCCGCGCGGCGCGCCAGCAAGGGTCCGGCCAGCGCATCGGCCTCGACGTTGACCATCACCACGTGCTTGCGGTGCTCGCAGGCCATCAGCACATGGCCGATCCCCGCCGCGGGGCTGCCGGTGGCATCGATCACGATGTCCACATGGGGGCTGGCGATCAGCGCCTGCGCGTCGTCGGTGACGAAGGTGCCGGCGCCGCGCGCCGCGTCCTCGAAGGACCTGGCGGCGAAGCGCTCGTCGGCCCAGCCGACCCGCCGCAGCGCTTCGCGCGCCCGCGCCGGCGAAAGGTCGGCGACGCCGATCAGGTGGATTCCCGGCGTGCGGGCCGCCTGCGACCCATACATCGACCCGAACTTGCCGGCGCCGACCAACCCCACCCGCACCGGCCGGCCCTGGGCGGCGCGACGCTGCAACTTGGCGTACATCGACATGCATGGCTCCCCGGCCGCGATGCGAGACACGGGCAGCGTAACCGATGGCGGCATGGCGGCAAGTCGTGCGAACCCGCCCGTGGCAGGAACCTCGGGGAAAACTGGCTTCGATCGAATAAATGATTTTCAACCGCCGATTCAACGTCCATACAACCAAATATATCGCCGCCTGCGGCTAATCTTCCACGCAGCCAGGCCATTCCCGACCCGGCCCGCGAAACTGGAGGTGCGGCCATGCTTGCCATCGGTAGCGTGGGTTCGATCGGCGCCGCCGCGGGCTTCGCGGCGATCCCGTCCGCCGCAGGCGCAGCGGCCGCGGTGCCAGGGTCCGCGGCCCCCCCGCCGGCCACCGGCCCGGGCGCCGCGGGCGCGCCTTCGGCAGCCGGTGCGCTCGCGCCGGCCGGCGCACCCCGCGGCCTGCTGCGCGGCGGCCGGGCCGGCGGCGGGCTGGGCGAACTGGAAGCGCTGGCGCTGCTCGCGCTGCTGGCGGGCCAGCACCGGAAACACTCGGCCGACGCCCTCGGCGCCCTGCTCGTCGCGCTGGCGCTCAACGCCTACGCCGGCGTGCAGGCGATGGGCGCCCCGGCCACGGCCACGACGCCGGCGGGCGCGGCCACCGCGGGCGCGAGCCTGAACCTGAGCGCCTGAGGGTCCGCGGCCGGCGGCGCGTGCGGCCGACTCAGGCGCCGATCGACGCGGGGTCGCCCCAGCCCCGCTCGCGGCTCGAAGCGGCGATGGCCTCCAGCAGCAGGGGCAGCCAGCGGCCCTGCTCGGTGCGCCGATGCAGCAGGGCCACGGGCCTGCGCGGCAGGCGCGGAGCGACCTGCACGACGCCCACGCGCGGCGTCGCGCCCTGGTTGGACAGCACCGGCGAAGGCACCACGCTCAGGCCCACCGCCTGACCCACCATCTGCAGGTTGGTCGAGGGCTGCCTGGATACCAGCACCGTATCGGGTTGCGGCAAGCCCTCGAGGCGGAACATTTCGCACACGCTGCGCGTGGCCAGCGACTCCGCCGGTGGCAGGATCCAGCGCCTGTCGACCAGATCGCTCCACGGCACGTTGCCGCGCCGGGTGAGCGCATCGTCGGCGGCCGCGATGACCTCCAGGTCCACCGTGAACAGCTTGGTGATCAGGAACCCGGTGGTCAGCGAGGCGCTCAGGTCGACCGTGGTGATCGCGGCGTCGAGGTCGCCCTCCTCCAGCCCGGCCACGAGCTCCGGCACCGCGGCTTCGACCAGGCTCAGGCGCAGCGTGGCGTCCGCGTCGACCAGGCGCCGAAAGATGTCCGGCAGGTAGCCCTGCGCGACGAAAGGGGTCGTCCCGAGGGTCAACTCGAGCACCGGTCTGGTGCTCAGGGTCTCGCGCCGCAGGCGGTCGAGTTCATCGAGCAGCAGGCGGGCGCCTCGCAGCACCGTGACGCCGAACCGCGTGGGCGCCACGCCACGGGCGTCGCGCTCGAACAGGGCCACGCCGAAGGCGCTTTCGACTTCGGCCAAGGTCTTGCTCAGCGCCGGCTGCGTCACGTTCAAGCGTCTGGCCGCTGCGTGCAGGCTTCCGCACTCCTTGAGCATCAGCAGCATCCGCAGATGGCGAAACCGCAAGCGCCGCACGAGCCGCAGCAGCGCCGGGTCGTCGTCATCGGCGGCAGGAAGTGGAAGCGGCGGCATATCAATTCCAAAAGGTTTGCACTCGATATCGCAATAATATTATTCATTATCACATTCCCCCTCCTACACTCGGTTGCAGTTTCACCGCGGGCCGCTCGCGGGGCCGCTCGGCAACCGCCCGGCGCCATCGCGGCCCCAACACCACGAGGCAACAGGGCAGGGAATGAACAGGCTATTGAACGGGGTACGCATCGTCGATCTGTCGCATGTCATCGCGGGCCCCATGGCCTCGCATTACCTGGCCCAGCTGGGTGCCGAAGTCATCAAGATCGAAATGCCGGCGGGCGGCGACGTCATGCGCTCGAAGGGCGCCACCGACGGCGACACGCCCTCGGCCTTCGCCGCGATCAACGTCGGCAAGCAATCGGTGGCGATCGACATCCGCCGACCGGAGGGAGCCGAGGTGGTGCGCCGGCTCGCGTCGCGCGCCGACATCTTCATCGAGAACTTCCGCCCCGGGGTGGTGCACAGGCGCGGCCTGGGCTTCCAGGACATCGCCGGCGTGAAGCCCGACATCGTCTACTGCTCGATCTCGGGTTTCGGCCAGCAGGGGACCTGGTCGACGCGCGGCGCGTACGACCATGTGATCCAGGCTCTCACCGGAATGATGATGATGTCCGGCAACTCCGAGCAGGCCCCACCGACCAAGGTGGGCTTCCCGGTGATCGACATCACGACCGGAATCATCGCCGCGCTGGCCATGGTCGCCGCGCTGCGCAGGCGCGATGCCGACGGCCGCGCCCAGTACCTGGATTGCTCGATGGTCGATGCCTCGCTGATGCTGATGTACCCCCATGCCTGCGAGTTCCTGAGCCACGGCATCGCGCCCGGCAGGGCCGGCAACAAGGGCTTCTCGGGCAGCCCGGGAGCCGACACCTTCCGCTGCAGCGATGGCTGGCTGGCGGTCGCCGCCAACACCACGGGCCAGTTCAGGAGGCTCGCGCGCCTGCTGCAGCTCGAGGAGCTGTGCAGCGACGACCTGGTCCTCGACGTCGGCGCCTTCGAGGCTTCCGACGGCGCCTTCGTCGTCGCCAGGGACCCGCAGCGCGCGCAACAGATCCTGGCGGGCGCGCTGGCCGGCAGGCAGGCGGCCGTCATGGAGCGGGCCCTGAACGAAGCCGGCGTACCGGCGGCCAGGGTGCGCACCATCGGCGAGTACCTGCGCGACGAGCACCCACAGCAGGGGCTGCCGCCGAACGTGCAGTTCGAGCAGGCAGGCACCACGGTGCGCACCCCCGGGCTGGGTTTCCGCAGCGGCCACTGGGATTCGACGGCCCCGCAGAAGGCTCCGGCACTGGGCGAGCACACGCGGCGATGGCTGGGCGAGGCGGGGCTGAGCAGCCTGGAGGTCGACGCTCTGCTCCGACAGGGCGTGGCCGCCTGAGGAGCGCCGCCGCACAGGGCAGGCCATGGACAGGGCGGGCGCCCGCGCCCGCCCCGCGGACAACGCAACGCGGCGCCGGCGCAATCGGGCGCGATCTTCAACGCAACGAGAGCAAGGCATGACTTTGGATCTGAGCCATCGCGTGGCCATCATCACCGGCGCCGGCGCCGGGTTGGGCCGCGAACACGCGCTGCTGCTGGCCCGCCTGGGGGCCAGGGTGGTGGTCAACGACCTCGGCAGCGACGTGCACGGCCGCGGCTCGGCCACCGGCGCCGCGCAGCAGGTGGTCGACGAGATCGTGGCGGCGGGCGGACAGGCGATGGCCCACGGCGCCTCGGTGACCGACTACGAACAAGTGCAGGCCATGGTCGGCGAAGCCGTGGCCCGGTGGGGGCGTGTCGACATCCTGGTCAACAACGCCGGGATTCTGCGCGACAAGACGTTCGCCAAGATGAGCCTGGAGGACTTCCGCGCCGTCCTCGACGTCCATCTGATGGGAGCCGTGCACTGCACCAAGGCGGTGTGGGACCTCATGCGCGAACAGCACTACGGGCGCATCGTGCTGACCACCTCGTCGTCGGGCCTGTACGGCAATTTCGGCCAGTCCAACTACGGCGCGGCCAAGATGGCCCTTGTGGGCCTCATGCAGACCCTGGCGCTCGAGGGGGAAAAACACGGCATCCGCGTGAACTGCCTGGCCCCCTCGGCGGCCACGCGGATGCTCGAGGGCCTGCTGCCGCAGCAAGCCTTGCGGGCGCTGTCGCCGGCAGCCGTCAGTCCGGCCGTCGGCGCGCTGGTCGGCGAGGACGCGCCGACCCGCATGATCCTGTGCGCCGGTGCGGGCAGCTTCGAGGCCGCGCATGTCACGCTGACCCGCGGAATCCACCTTGGCGCCGGCGCCGACGTCGCGCATATCCTGGCGCGCCGCCTCGGCGAAGTCGCCGACCGCCGCGGCGAGATGGTGCCCGACGCGGGGGCGACGCAGATTCGCGTCGAACTGGCGCACGCGGGCCTGGACCGAGTCGAGGCCGGACATGAGTGAGCCCTGCACGCCGGCGGGGGTCGCCCTGGCCGGCGAACGGCGGCCGGACGGCCGGCATCGGCTCACGCTCGACGAGCTGCAGGCACGAGTCGGGCAGGAGCTGGGCTGCTCGAGCTGGCTGCGCATCGACCAGGCTGCGATCCGCGGCTTCGCCGACCTCACCCATGACTGGCAGGACATCCATGTCGATGCGGCGGCTGCGCGCGCCAGCGGCTTCGGCGGCACCATCGCCCACGGATTCCTCACCCTTTCGCTGCTTTCGACGATGGCCGACGAAGTCGTGCCGCAGGTCGAGGGACTGCGGCGCTCGGTCAATTACGGACTCGACCATCTGCGCTTCCTGGCACCCGTGCGATGCGGTGACCGGGTGCGCGGCCGCTTCACCCTCGAACACGCCCGGCCGCGCGGACCGGGCCAGTACCAATTGAAGCACTCGGTCGTGGTGCACATCGAACAGCGGGACAGGCCGGCGCTGGTCGCGCAGTGGCTGGTGCTGCTCGTCGCTGCCGGCGCCGAGCCGGGAGCGGGCCTCGCGCAGGCGCGCGCGGCAGCCCGGGAGGCGCCATGATCGATGCGGTGATCGTGTCGACGGCGCGCACGCCGATCGGCAAGGCCTATCGCGGAGCGTTCAACGCCACGCCTTCGCCGTCCTTGCTCGGCCACGCGATGCGGCATGCGGTGGAGCGCGCCGGCATCGAAGCCGCTCGCATCGAGGACGCGGTCGTCGGCTCGGTGCTCAACGCCGGGACCGCGGCGGGCAACGTCGCCCGGCACGGGTTGTTCGCCGCCGGGCTGCCGAGCTCGATCGCGGCGCAGACCGTCGACCGGCAATGCGCCTCGGGCCTCATGGCCGTGGCCATCGCCGCCCGGCAGATCCTGGTCGACGGCATGCAGGTGGTGCTGGCGGGCGGGCAGGAGAACATCTCGGCGGTGCAGGAGCGCCAGTTCGCCTGGATGCACGAAGCGCGCGACCCCGCGGTGCTGCGCCAGCAGCCCGGGGCCTACATGCCGATGCTCCACACAGCCGAATTCGTCGCAGGCAAGTACCGCGTCTCGCGCGACACGCAGGATGGCTACGCCCTCGAGTCGCAACGGCGCACCGCGCGCGCCCAGGCCGAAGGCCGCTTCGACGCCGAGATCGCCCCCATCACCACCGAGATGCTCGTTCGCGACCCGCAGAGCGGGGCCGCCACGCGCAGGACCGTGACCGTGCGTGGCGATGAGGGCAACCGCCCGGGCACGACCCTCGACGGCCTGCGCTCGCTGGCACCGGTCGTCGAGGGCGGCACGATCACCGCCGGCAATGCCAGCCAGCTCTCCGACGGCGCCAGCGCGTGCGTGCTGGTCAACGGCAGGCTGGCCGAGCGACTGGGCCTGAGCGCGCTGGGGGTGTATCGCGGAGTCGCGGTCGCCGGCAACGCGCCCGAGGAGATGGGAATCGGGCCCGTGCTGGCCATCCCCAAGCTGCTGGCGCGGCATGGGCTGCGGGTCGACGACATCGGGCTGTGGGAACTCAACGAGGCCTTCGCCTGCCAGGTCGTGTACTGCAGGGACCAGCTCGGCATCGACCCGGCTCGCTGCAATGTCGACGGCGGAAGCATTGCCCTCGGCCACCCCTACGGCATGACCGGCGCCCGTCTGGTCGGTCACGCGCTGCTCGAGGCGCGCAGGCGCGGCGTGCGCTATGCGGTCGTCGCCATGTGCGTGGGCGGGGGAATGGGAGCCGCGGGACTGTTCGAACTGGCATGAGGCGCCGCACAAGACGCTAGCCACGGTGCGCTTCGCGCGGCTGCAGGCCGCGCTTCGAATAACCATAGACAGGAGACATCCATGAACCGTTCGACCCGAGCCTGGCTGGTGGTCGTGCTGCTGGTCATCCTCATGATGATCAACTTCCTCGACAAGGCCGTCATCGGCATGGTGGCCGTGCCGCTGATCCACGAGCTGCACATCACACCCAGCGCGTACGGCTTCCTGGCCGGCAGCTTCTTCTGGTTCTTCGCGGCCTCGGGTATCGTCCTCGGGCTGGTCGCCAACCGCGTCTCGGCGCGGACCATGCTGCTTTGGATGACCATCTCCTGGTCGCTGCTGCAGTTGCCCACCTACTTCTCCTCGTCGCTCGGCGTGTTCCTGCTGTGCCGCGTGCTGCTCGGCATCGGTGAGGGCCCCGCGTGGTCGATCGCCGTGCACACCATCTACAACTGGTTTCCCAATGAAAGGCGAGCGGTCCCGGTCGGCCTGCTGGCGCAGGGCGCGATGGGCGGCATGCTGCTCGCCGGCGCCGTGATCCCGCCGGTCACCGCGGCCTACGGCTGGCGCGCCAATTTCGTCGTGCTCAGCGTCGCCGGACTGGCCTGGGTCGGCTTGTGGGTGCTGCTGGGCAAGGACGAGCAGGCGAGCAGCCGCGCCGCGAGCGCGCCTGCCAGCAGCACCTGGCGCGTGCCCTACCGCCATCTGCTGCTCAACCGCACGGTGCTGTCGACCATGGTCATGCACTTCGCCTACTACTGGAGCCTGGCGCTGGTCCTCACCTGGCTGCCGCTGTACCTCAACCTCGGCCTGGGCTTCCAGGCCATCACCGCGGGCCGGCTGTTCGCCGCGTTCATCCTGGTCAATGCGCCGGTCAACCTCGGCCTGTGCTGGGTGGCCCAGAGGCTGTCGCGCCGGGGCCATTCCTCTCGCGTGGCGCGGGGCGTGTTCAGCGGCGTCGTGCTGATGCTCGCCGGCGCGCTGCTGTTCCTGCCGTGGCTGGCGCCGCTGCCGCCGCTGGTCAAGGTCGCCGTGCTGGCCGTATCCTTCGGCGCCAGCACCACCTTGCCGTCGCTCGCGCCCGCCATGCTGTCCGACGTCTGTCCGCCCGCGCAGCGCGCCGGGCTCATCTCCATCGATACGGCCATCGCCTCGGTCGCCGGAGTCGTCGCCCCGATGCTCATGGGCGGCTTCGTCCAGCATCTGTCGCAGGCCGGCAGGCCGGCACACGCGTATGAGATCGGCTTCGCGGTCGCCGGCGTGCTGCTGCTGCTCGGCGGCCTGGCCGGCATCGTGTGGGCCCATCCCGAGGAGTCGGCGCGTCGGCTGCAACGACTGTCGGCCAGGCCGCGCCAGGCCGCGGACGGCATCGACGGCGACGAGGGCGCGGCCTTCGCCGGCCAGGTTCCGCTGAGGTGAAGGCCATGCGACACGCCAAGTTCGACGTGGTGGTCGACGGCGCCGACCAGCTCGGCGAGGTTCCCCTTTGGTGCGACCGCAGCCGCAGGCTGTGGTGGGTCGATGTGCGCGGCCCGACGCTGCAGTCCTACGATCCCGCCAGCGCGCGGCACGAGCGCTGGCGCCTGCCCGAGGGGATGCTCGTCGGCAGCTTCGGGTTCCGCGAGTCGGGCGGGTTCATCCTCGGCACCAACGCGGGCTTCCAGGCCTACACGCCGGGCGCCGATCCGGTGCTGCTCGTGCACCCGGAGCCCGACAAGCCGCAGAACCGGCTCAACGACGGCCGCTGCGATCGACGCGGCCGCTACTGGTGCGGATCGATGCACGCCACGCGGCGCGAGCCCACCGGCAGCCTGTACCGGCTGGACCCCGATCGTTCCTGCCACGCGCTGTTCGATGACGTCGTGATCCCGAACTCCATCAACTGGAGCCCCGACGACCGCACGATGTACTTCGCCGACTCGACTCGCCAGCTCCTCTTCGAGTTCGACTTCGACATCGACGACGGCGTCCTCGGCGAACGCCGGGTGTTCAGCGACCGGCGCGGGCGCATCGGCCTGCCGGACGGCTCGGCGGTCGACGAGGACGGCTGCATCTGGAATGCCGAGTACGGCGGCGGCGTGGTGGTGCGCTACTCACCCCGGGGCGAAGTGCTCGAGGAGATCGCGCTGCCGGCCACCCAGCTCACCTCCTGCGCCTTTGGCGGCCCACGGCTCGACACCCTGTACGTCACCAGCGCCGTGCAGAACCTGGACGCGGGGCAGCGCGCGGCGCAGCCGCACGCCGGCGCGCTGTTCGCGGTGCAGGTCGCCACGCGCGGCCTGGCCGAGTCGCGCTTCGCAGGCTAGCCGGGAACGCCGTCCGCCAGCTCCGCGCGGGGCATCCGGCGATGCTGCCGCGGAGCGGCGAAGCCACGCGCGCCGCGCCCGCGTTACTTCAGGCGGTAGCTGGCGTGGCAGGCCACGCAGGTCTGCATCATCTGCCCGAACAACTGCTGCGGCTTGCGCGTGTCGCCGGTGGCGGTCGCGTCCTGCGCGGCCAGCGCGAACCGCCCGGCCTGCATGTGCAGCCGCTGGCCCAGCGCGCGCATGCCCGGCGGCATGTAGCGCGCCTCGCGTTGCGCCTGGTCGCCGTGCATCGACGACATGCCCAGGGTCATCGACGCGAAGCGGGCGGCCTCGTCGTAGCGGCCCTGCGCCATCGCCTGCTGGATCTGCGCCAGGCCCTGCAGGTGCATGCGCATGGTCGCCAGCACCTCGCGCTTGAGCGCCGGGGGAAACGCGACCGGCACGCGGCCGTCGCGGGCGGCCGACGCGGTGGCCGGGGAATCTGCGCGCATGCTGCCGGGATGCATGGGCATCGGCATCGGCATGGGCTGCGCGAAGGCCATCCCGGCGGCCCCGGCGCACAACAGGGCGCACGCGGCCCGACGGCATGTCTTGCTGGCGAATGGATGCACCTGGGGCCTCCCTGCTGTCACTTCGCGCTCAGCGTAGCTGCGATGGGGCGGCCGCGCCTATGATCGCGATCATGTCCAGGCCACCTGCTCCAGACCCCTTCGCGGCGTGGCCGCCCGGGTTGATCGAACTGGCGACGCGGCGCGCCTTCCAGCCGGGCCAGACCCTGTTCACCCGCGGCCGCGCGCCGACCCAGGTGTTCTGGGTCGAGGCGGGGGAAGTCTGCCTGCAGCGGGTGGCCCGCGGCGGGCAGCCGCTGCTGCTGCAGCGCGTGCACCAGGGCTTTGTCGCCGAGGCCAGCCTGCAGGCTGCCCGCTACCACTGCGATGCGGTGGCAGCGCGCGCATCGACCGTCTGGGGCTTTCCTCGCGCGCGCCTGCTCGAGGCGATGCGCGAATCGCCGCAGCTCGCGCTGTGGTGGGCGAGTCGGCTGGCCGAACAGCTGCGCGCCGCCCGGCTGCGTTGCGAGCGGCTGAGCCTCAAGGGCGCCGGCGAGCGCATCGTGCACGCCATCGAGACCGAGGGCGCGGGCGGGGTGCTGGTGCTGGCCGGCACGCGCCGGCAATGGGCCGAGGAACTGGCGCTGACGCCCGAGGCCTTGTACCGCAGCCTGGCCAGGCTGCGGCGCGAGGGCTGGCTGCGGGTGCGCGGCGGCGAGTTGCGGCTGGTCGCGCCGCCGACGCGCGGCCGCGCCGCCCGCTCGCCGGCGCCGGCCTAGCGCGCGGCGACCCGGGTTGGCCAGCGCGTCAGTGCAGCATGCAGGACGGGCCGCCCGCCGCGCTCGCGCTCGACCCGGTCTCGCCCAGCCAGTGCTCCAGCGCGGAGACGATGCGCTCGGCGGGCTGGAAGCCGTGGGTGATCAACGCGTAGCGGTTATCGGCGCCGGTTCCCGCGATCAGCGTGGGAAAGCCGCGGATGCCGGCGCCTTGCGCGATCGCGAAGTCGGCCAGGGTCTCCTGCACGGCCTGCTCGTCGGCGAACTCCTCGCGGAATGCCGCCGGATCCACGCCGAGCCCGGCGGCGAGGTCGGCCAGGGTGTCGACGTCGGTCACGTCGCGGTTGTGCGCGTAGAAGGCTCGCTGGATTCGCTGCAGCGCGGCCAGCCCGGTCTGCATGCCCCGACGACGCAGCACGACGACCGCGCGGCTCGCCGGTTCGGTGTCGTAGACGAAACCGTCGCGGTCGAAAAAGCCGAAGTCGAAGGGCTGGCCCGAGGCCTGCTGCACGTGCTCCCAGTGGCTTCGCACCTCGCTGCGGTCGCGGGAATCCATCGGCTGCGTCGTCCCCGGGCGCAGCCCGCCGAGGACCAGCCGCACCGCGAGCGCAGCGCCGAAGCGCTGCTGGACGTGCTGCAACACCGGCGAGAAGCCCCAGCACCAGGAGCACATGGGATCGGCGAAATACACCAGATGGGGACCTTGCATCGCGGCTCTCCTGCCAGGGGGTGGCGGTCGGACCTTCGGGTTGATTTGTACTATTCGTTCCATTATTCTGCCCGACAAGCCCGCCCCGGGCAAGCGCGGGCCGCCCACCGGGGCAGATCGCCCGCATGCCCAGCGCGAGACGGGCTGCCTCGCGGGTTGCGCCTTGTGATCAGCCACGCCCACCCGATCCGGAGGATGCCGCCATGAAACCCATCGAGGGAATCCGCGCCTGTGTGTTCGACGCCTACGGGACGATTTTCGACTTTGCCTCGGCGGCCGCCCGCTGCCCCGACATCCCCGACGAACAGCGCGGCGCGCTGACCTCGCTGTGGCGGGACAAGCAGTTGCAATACACCTGGCTGCGCTCGCTGCAGGGGCGTTACGCCGACTTCTGGCAGGTGACCGGCGAAGCGCTGGACTTCACGCTGGACAGCCTGGGAATCGCGACGCCGGCCTTGCGCGAACGACTGATGGGGTTGTACGAGACCCTGTCGGCCTTCCCCGAAGTGGCCGACACCCTGCGCCGGTTGCGCGCCGCGGGTTTCGTGACCGCCATCCTGTCCAACGGCTCGCCGGCGATGCTCGACGCGGCGGTGCGCGCAGCCGGGCTGCACGACCTGCTCGACGCCGTGCTGTCGGCCGACGCCGTGCAGGTGTTCAAGACCCATCCCAGGGTCTACGAATACGGACTGCGGCAACTGGGCCTGCGAGCCGACCAGGTGTCGTTCCAGTCGTCGAACGGCTGGGATGCCTACGCCGCGTCGGCCTTCGGCATGCGGGTGGTGTGGTGCAACCGCTATGGCCAGCGGCGCGAGCACCTGCCGGGCACGCCGGACCACGAGGTGCGCAGCCTGGCCGAACTGCCGGGCCTGCTGGCGCCGCCGGCGCGCTGATGCGCGGGGCCGGGCGCCAGGCCTGCCCGGCCCCGCGCGATGGTCCGGCACGCCGGGTTCGCGGTCGCAAGGCCGCGGCGACCGGTCGGTCCGCGGGCTCGTCCGACAATAGCCCCCTGGACGCGCGCCCGACCCAGCAAAGGACCGACCCCGTATGCGATTCCTCCACGCCGCCGACATCCATCTGGACAGCCCGCTGACCGGACTGAGCGCCTATCCCGACGCGCCGGCCGACAGGCTGCGCACGGCGACCCGCGACGCCTTCGACAACCTGGTCACGCTGGCGCTGGACGAGGCCGTGGACTTCCTGGTCATCGCAGGCGACCTGTACGACGGCACCTGGAGGGACTTCAACACCGGCATCTACTTCGCGCGGCAGATGGGGCGCCTGAAGGCCGCGGGGATCGCCGTCTACCTGCTGCACGGCAACCACGACGCCGAGAGCGAGATGACCAAGAGGCTCTCGCTGCCCGACAACGTCCACGTATTCCCGTCGACCAAGGCCGCCACCTTCGTGCTGCCCGAGCTGCAGGTGGCGCTGCACGGCCGCAGCTTCCGGGTCGCCGCGACCACCGAGGACCTGGTTCCGGGCTACCCGGCGCCGCGCCGCGGCTGGTTCAACATCGGCGTGCTGCATACCGCCCTCGAGGGATACGCCGAGCACGCCGGCTACGCGCCCTGTACGCTGGCCGAACTCCACGCCAAGGGCTACCAGTACTGGGCCCTGGGGCATGTGCACGCACACCAGTTGTGGCGAGGCGAGGCGACGATCGCCTTCCCCGGCAACCTGCAGGGCCGGCATATCCGCGAGACCGGCGCCAAGGGCGCGCTGCTGGTCGAAGTCGACGCCGGCGAGGTCCGGTCGGTCGAACAGGTCTGGGTCGACGTGCTGCGCTGGCATCGCCTCGAGGTCGACGTGTCGTCGGCCCGAACCCTGGTCGAGGTCTCGCGCCTGGTCGGCGTCGCCCTCGACGGCCTGGTCGCGCGGGACGACTCGCAGCGCCCGCTGGCGATTCGCGTGTCGCTGGTCGGCCGGTCGGACGCCCACGGCGAGCTCTTCGGGCTGGAGGCCCGGTTGCGCGCCGAGGTGCTGGCGCAAGCCGCGGCGATCGCCGGCGAACGCGTCTGGATCGAGAAGGTGGTCGTGGAAACCGAGCCGCGCGCAACCGCCGAGGCGCTGGCCGCACGCGGCGACGCGGTCGCCGACCTGCAGGCCATCCTCGCCACCGCCCCCGACGACCAGGCACTGATCGACTCGCTGGCCGGCGACTTCGCCGACCTGCTCTCCAGGCTGCCGCAGGAAGTCTCCCGCGACGCGCCGCTGCTGGAGGCGGTGCGCACCGGCCGGTTGCCCGAGGTCGTGCGGGCCACGGTGCCGTCGCTGCTGGCGCGGCTCACCTCGGCGGAGTGAGCGATGCGCATCGACCGGCTCGAACTGATCCGCTACGGCAAGTTCACCGACCAGACCGTCGAGCTGCCTCGCGCGGCACGCGACTTCCACGTCATCGTCGGCCCCAACGAGGCAGGCAAGTCGACCCTTCGATCGGCCATCCACCATCTGCTCTACGGCTTTCCGCTGCGCAATCCGGGCTATGCGTTCCTGCACCCGCTGCCGGACCTGCGCCTCGGAGCCCAGCTCAGCCATGGCGAGCAGCGCCTGGTCTTCCAGCGCATCAAGGCCAACCGGGCGACGCTGCGCGCACCCGACGATTCGCCATTGCCCGAGGACTCGCTGGCGCCGCTGCTGGGCGGCGCCGACTCCAGGTTCTTCGAGCAGATGTTCTGCCTCGACCATGAACGACTGGTGCGCGGCGGCGCGAGCATCCTCTCGGCCGCCGACGACGAGGTAGGCCAGGTGCTGTTCGAGTCGGCGGCAGGCATCGCCGCGCTGGGGCCGATCCGCGCCGAACTCGAGCAGGAGGCCGACGGGCTGTGGGGCAAGCGCAAGTCGGCGGCGCGGGTGTACTACCAGGCCGAGCAGGCCCATGAGCAGGCGCGACAGGCGTTCAGGGCGGCCTGCCTGCGAGCGAAGGACTGGGCCGAGGCCCACGCCAACGTGACCGCGCTGCAGGCCGATCTGCAGGCGGCGCTCGAGCGGCACGCGGCGCTGAAGGCCCGGCGCACCGTGCTGGAGCGCACGCGGCGCGTCGCCCCGCTGCTGGCCGCGCTCGACTCCGAGACCGCGCGGCTGGCCGAGCAGTCGGGGGCTGCCGAGCTGCCCGACACCGCGGCGGCGACCCTCGAGCAGGCCGAGCGGCGGCTGGCCGGCCTGGCGCTGCAGCGCTCGCACCAGCTGCGCCTGCGCGAAGCCGCCGAGCAGGCGCTGCGCGGCCTGCAGCTGGACCGCTCGCTGCTCGATCACCAGGACGACATCCTGGCGCTGGACGAGCTTCGCCTGCAGTATCGAGCCCATGCGGCCGATATCGAAAAGCGCGAAAGGGACGTGCAATCCCGCTGGGCCGCGATCACCGCGCTGGCCGCGCAACTGGGCTGGGACTGCGGCAGCGAGGACGCGCTGGAGCGGCGCATGCCCGGCCAGCCCGTCCGTGCCGCGCTGGCCCGGCTGGCCAGGCAGCACGATGCGCTGGCCCGGGCGCGCGACGCCGCCGAGCGCGCGCGCCGCCACAAGCAACGCGAGGTCGCCCAGGCGCGCGGCCAGCTCCAGGGCCTCGCGCAAGCCCAGGTGCAGCCCGCGCTGCGCGCCGCGATGGCGCGTGCCCACGCCCTCGGCGACCCCGCTGCCGCGCTGCGGGACTTGCACGCCGGACTGGCCGGCGAGCAGCGCGCGCTGGCGGTGGCGCGCCAGGCGCTGGTCGGCGAAGCGATCGACCTGCCAGCGCTGGCCGCCATGCTGGTGCCCACGCGCGAGCAGGTCCAGAGCCTGCTCGAAGCCCATCGGCACGACCAGGCGCAAGCGCAGCGCCTGGACGAAGAGCTGCGCAAGCTCGGCGACCAGCTCGACGCGACCCGGGCGGCGTCCCGGCGCATGCGCGAACAGCAGCACCCGGTGCTGCTGCAGGACCTCAGGCACGCCCGGCTGGAGCGCGACCAGGCCTGGCACGCGATCAGGCTCGATCCGTCGACCGCCGCGACCCACGGCGAGCGCTACGAGCGCCTGGTCGCGCAGGCGGACTCGCTGGCCGACGAACGGCATGATCGCGCCCACGCTGCGGCGGAGCTGCAGGGGCTGGAGGACCAGCGCTCGGCGCTGCAGCTGGAGCAGGACTCGCTGCGCCGCAGCCTCGAGGAACTGAAGGCCCGGCTGGCCCGCCGCGACGACGACTGGAACAGCCTGCTCCAGGAGTGCCGGCTGCCCAGGCTGTCGATCCACGCCGCCTCCGAGTGGCTGCTGGCCCGCGAGCGGGTGCTCGCCGCCTGGCAGGGCGTGGCCGCGGCCGAGCAGAGGCTGGGCTCCTACCAGGACGCGGCATCCCGGGCGGCGCATGCGCTGGCGCAGGAGCTGCAGGCCGCCGGCCTGCAGCCCGGCGGGACGGACCTCGCCGTGTTGCTGACCCAGGCCGAGGAACACGTGCGGCAGCAGGACGAATCGCGCGGTCAGCGCAGGTCGCTGGAGCAGCAGCTCGGCTCGGCTGACGCCGATCTCCAGGCGCTGGCCGACGAGGCCGGCGCCGCGGACGAGGCCTATCGCGCATGGTCGCAGGCCTGGCAACACGCATTGGCGGGCGCCGGCTTCGAACCCGGCCAGGACACCGCGACGGTCGACGCGGCGCTCGATCTCATCGGGCGCATCGACGACCAATTGGCGAGCATCCGGCAGATCCGCGGCGAGCGCATCGACACCATGCGGGCGGACCTGCGCGATCTCGACTCCAGGGCGCGCGGCCTGGCGCTGCGCCTCAGGCCGGGGCTGGCCGGGCAGCCGGCCGCCGAGGTGGCCATCGCGCTGCGGCGCGAGCTCGCCGAGGCGCGCACCACCGAGGCCGAAATCGAACGGCTGCGCGCCCAGCTCGCGCAGGCGAGCGCTGCGCTGGAGGCGGCGGAGCGCGAGGAGCAGGAGGTTCGCGCCTCGCTCGCGACCCTGATGCACCGGTCCGGCGCGCAGGACCTGGCGCAGTTGCGCTCGGCGATCGAGCGCTCGGACGCCAGGCGTCGCCTGCAGCAGCGGGTCGACGACGCCCGCAAGGCCTTGCTCGAACAGGGCGATGGCCTGCCGCTGGCGGCGCTGCGCGCACAGGCCGAATCCCAGGACCTCGGCGCCGCCGTCGCCGAGCTGGCCGAGCTCGGCGGGCACGACGGCCCGGAGGAGGCCGTGGTGCGCAGGATCGCGGAGCTTTCGGCGTCGTTGCGCAGCGCCGAGGCGCTGTGGCGGGCGATGGCCGGACAGGCCGACGCGGCGAGCGCCGAAACCGCGCGCCAGCAGTCGCTCGCCCGCATGACCGACGCCGTCGAGCGCTACATCAAGGTGCACACCGCGGCGCGCCTGCTGGCCTGGTCGATCGAGCGCTATCGCGACGCCAGGCAGGGTCCGATGCTCGCCGCCGCCAGCGCGATCTTCGCCGGGCTGACCCTGGGCTCGTTCGAGCGCCTGCTGGTGGACTTCGACAGCCAGCCGCCGACGCTCCATGGGCGACGCCCCGACGGCAGCAGCGTCGGAGTCGAGGGCATGAGCGAGGGCACGCGAGACCAGCTGTACCTGGCGTTGCGCCTGGCCGCGCTGGACATGCACCTCGCCCGCGCCCATGCGCTGCCTTTCGTGGCCGACGACCTGTTCATCCAGTTCGACGACCGGCGCAGCCACGCGGGCCTGCAGGCGCTGGCCGCGCTGTCGGAGCGGACCCAGGTGCTGTTCCTCAGCCACCACGACCACCTGCTCGAGCTGGTGCGCCAGGTCTTCGGCGACTCGGTGAACATCGTCCGGCTGGCAGCTTAGGGCGCGCGCGCTCCCCGCAGGCCCGGGCCGCAGCGACGCCGGCTCACTCGCCGCGCGTGCGCGCGGCGCCATCCAGCGGCGCGAGCGCGGCGAGCAGCATGTCGACAAACGCCCGCGTCCTCACCGGCAGGGGATTGCGCCCGGGGAACACGGCCCACGCGGTCTGCCGCGGCAGCTCCCAGCGGACGAGCAGCCGGCGCAGTGCGCCGCGCTGCACGCTGGGCTGGGCGAAGGCCTGCGGCAGCGCCGCGATGCCGCTGCCGGCACGGGCCATGCGCAGCAGCAGTTCGGGGGAATTGGCGCGCACCTGGGCACCCGCCAGGCCCTGCCACATCTGCTCGCCCATGCGCAACACCCAGGGCATGCACTGCCCGTTGCGCGCGAGCAGGTGCAGCCCGGCGTGGCCGGCGAGCTCGTCCGGGCGCCTGGGCTCGCCGCGCGCGGCCAGATAGTCGGGCGATGCGTACAGGCCGTTGGAGAACTGCGCCAGCGCGCGCGCGGCCAGGTAGGCGTCGTCGGGCAGCTCTCCCATGCGCAACGCCAGGTCGAAGCCTTCGGCCAGCAGGTCGACCCGGCGCGGCGACAGGTCGAGTTCCAGCTCCACCCGGGGGTGCAGCGCGACAAACGCTGCCAGGCTGTCGGCCAGCAACAGATTGGCCAGATCGTTGGGCATGGAAACCCTCAGCCGCCCGGCCGGCTGGGCACTGCGCTGCTCGCCCAGCGCGGCGACCGCGTCGACCTCCAGCGCGACCCGGCGCGCGTGCTCCAGCAGCAGCCGTCCGAAGTCGGTCAGGGTCTGGCGCCGGGTGGTGCGCAGCAGCAGGCGTTCGCCCAGGCGGCGCTCCAGCAGGCTCAGGCGGCGCGACACCGTCGACTTGGGGCAGCCCAGGCGTTCGGCCGCGCGGCTGAGGCTGCCCAGCTCGGCCACGCGGGCGAACACCAGCAGGTCGTTGGCCTCGATGCCTGCGAGCGCGGTGGATTGTTCCATGGATGGAACATTGTTATCCAGATTGGGCTCTTATCAAAGCCCGGGGCAACGCCTAGAGTGCACTCCGTGGGGCTTCGGCCAAGCCGTCGCCCCGACTCTTCCAGGAGCCCGATGCCATGACTCGTTCCGACCTTTCGCCTTCCGGCCAGCCGACCGCCCAGCCCGAGGTGCGCCGCGCGCGCAGCGTGGAGCGCCTGGTGCGCGGGCAGGCCACCTCCGACGGTGCCGGCGTGCGCCTGACGCGGGTGCTCACCCAGGACCTGCAGCGCCGCCTCGACCCTTTCCTGATGCTCGACGCCTTCGGCAGCGACAACCCCGGCGACTACATCGCCGGCTTTCCCGACCATCCGCACCGCGGCTTCGAGACCATCACCTACATGATCGCCGGGCGCATGCTGCACCGCGACAGCGCGGGCCACGAGGGCCTGCTGCAAAACGGCGGGATGCAGTGGATGACCGCCGGGCGCGGCGTCGTGCACTCGGAGATCCCCCAGCAGGAAAGCGGGGTCATGGAGGGCTTCCAGCTGTGGCTGAACCTGCCCGCCCACGACAAGATGCGCGACCCCTGGTACCGCGACGTGCAGGCGGCCGACATCCCGCGCCTGCGCACCGAGCAGGGCGTGGAGGTGGCGGTGCTGGCGGGCAGCAGCGGCGGCGTGGCCGGCGCAGTCACGCGCCAGGCCACCGAGCCGCTGTACCTCGACCTGCACCTGCCCGAGGGGGCTCGCTTCGAGCAGCCGCTGGACCCGGCGCACAACGCCTTCGTCTACGTCTACCGTGGTGAATTGCGCATCGGCGGGCAGGTCGTGCCGGCGCAGCGCATGGCCATCCTGGCCAACGAGGCCGAGGCCGACGGCGTGGTGCTGCAGGCCGGGCCGCAAAGCCGCGCGCTGCTCATCTCCGGACGCCCGCTGCGCGAACCCATCGTGCAGTACGGCCCGTTCGTGATGAACTCCCAGCAGCAGATCTTCGAGGCCGTGCGCGACTTCCGCGAGGGGCGCCTGGGCGGCTACGCGGGTTGAGCGCCGCGGGCCGGCGGGCCGCACCGACCCGGTGCGGCCCGCCCGCGGTGCCGATCAGCCCGCGCCCCGCGAGCGCGCGAATTCGACGAACCACCCGACGCTCTCCGGGTTCGCCAGCGTGTCCAGGTTGAGCACCTCGGACAGCGGCCGGCCGAGCAGCAGCTTCTTGATCGGCAGTTCGAGTTTCTTCCCGGTCAGGGTGCGTGGAATGGCCTGCACCTGGAACACCGCGTCGGGCACATGGCGGGCCGACAGGGCCTGGCGGATGCCCAGGCGGATGCGCGCCTCCAGCTCGGGCGACAGCGTCTGCCCGGCGCGCAGCACCACGAACAGCGGCATGTAGGACTCGCGCCCGAGATACTCCAGGTCGACCACGAGGCTGTCCAGCACCTCGGGCACCTGCTCGACCGCCCGGTACAGTTCGCTCGTCCCCATGCGGATGCCATGGCGATTGATGGTGGCGTCGGAACGGCCGTAGATCACCCCGCCGCCCCTCGGGGTGATGCGCAGCCAGTCGCCGTGGCGCCAGACCCCCGGGTAGACGTCGAAGTAACTCGCGCGGTAGCGCGCATCCCCCGGGTCGTTCCAGAAGCGCAGCGGCATCGACGGCAGCGGCGCGGTGCAGACCAGTTCGCCGACCTCGTCGACCAGCGGCCTGCCGGAGTCGTCGAAGGCCTCGACCCGCGCGCCCAGGCAGCGGCACTGCATCTCGCCGGCATGCACCGGCAGCGTCGGCACCCCGGCCAGGAAGGCGCTGGCGATATCGGTGCCGCCCGCGATCGCGTTGATCCACAGCGCCCCGACCCTGGCGATGATCCAGCGGTACGCCTCGGGCGGCAGCGGCGACCCGGTCGAGCCGCAGCAGCGCAAGGCCGACAGGTCGGCCAGCGCGAGCGGCTCGACCCCCTGCTTCATGCACGACAGGTAGTAGGCGGCTCCGGCGCCGAACACCTCGACGCCGGCCCGGCCGAGGAACCGCCAGAGCGCCCCGGGGTCGGGGTGGGTCGGGCTGCCGTCGTAGAGGCAGGCGGTCGCGCCGACGAGCAAGGCGGCGACCTGCAGGTTCCACATGATCCATCCGGTGCTGGAATACCAGTGGAAGCGGTCGCCGGCATGCAGGTCGAGGTGCAGCGCGCACAACTTGACATGCTCCAGCACGATTCCGCCGTGGCCGTGGACGATGGCCTTGGGCAAGCCGGTCGTCCCCGACGAGTAGACGATCCACAGCGGGTGGTCGAACGCCAGCGGCTCGGCCACCAGCGGCGCATCCCCGGCGATGGCGTCGGCCCAGGCCAGGCCGTTGGCCAGCGGGCCCGCGCCGCACCCGGCGTCGAGCAGCGGAACCACGATGACCCGCTGCAGGCTGGGCAGTTCGGCGATCAGTTGCTGCAGCCACTCCAGCCGCGCATAGGGCTTGCCGGCGTAGCGGTAGCCGTCGACCGCGATCATCACCTTCGGCTCGATCTGGCGGAAGCGGTCCAGCACCGCCAGCTTGCCCATGTCGGGCGAGCAGGCCGACCAGATCGCGCCGACGCTCGCCACAGCCAGGAAGGACACCACGGTGTGCGCGACGTTGGGCAGGATCGCCACCACGCGGTCGCCGGGCCGCACCCCCAGGCGGCGCAGGGTCGCGGCCAGCGCCGCGACCTGGCGCCGCAATTCCTCCCAGGCCATCTCGCCGCGCTCGCCGGCTTCGTTCTCGTGGACGATCGCCGGCCGCGAGCCGTCGGCATGCCGAAAGACCTGCTCGACATAGTTGAGCCGCACGCCGGGGAACCAGCGCGCCCCGGGCATCGACGCGTCGGCCAGCGCCGGCGTGCCGCCGCCCGCGCCGGGCAGCCCGGCCCAGTCGCACAAGGCCTGCCAGAAATCCCCCGGATGCTCGACCGACCAGCGCCACAGCTCCTCGTAGCCCGCGAAATCCAGGCCGCGACCGCGCGCGAGCCAGCCCTGGAAGTCGGTGATGCGGGCCGCCTCCGCCACGCTGCGGGAGGGCGTCCAGATCGCCTCCGTGTCATCGATCGCCAAGGCCACGCCTCCTGCCCCGTCGAGGGCGGTTGATGTCGTCGCGGCGCTGCCCCGCGCGCTGGCAGGCGAACCTGGCTTGCTCAGCCCGACGCCGCACGCCGATGGTACCGACCGCGCCGGCGCGCCGGCCATCGGCTGGGTCCTGAACAGGCTGTGGAAATACCGGAGGGGGTCACGCGCGGGCCATCGCGGAAACCTCCGCGGGAATCGTCGATATCGCGCGGGACTGCGTGTCGCAGCGCTTCGTCCAGCAGGACATTCAGTCACCGTGCGAGCTTCCGGATCGCAGGCATTCGGCGACTCGTCGGGCGCATCCCGGTGGTCGAATGGTAACCATCGATCCGCCCCTGGATATCAGGCCTGGCGTATATGCGATGGTTTATGAAAATGGAATTTGACATTTTCCTTGCCATCCCTAGGATGCGCGGCAGGCGAATATCGGCCATCGCTGTCGATGCGGCGCGATTCAGCGCCTTCCCTCGCGCCCGATGACCCGGCCCGCCTGCGCGAATACCCCGGGATCGCCGATATTCTCCGACGCGGTCGACGCCGCATCGTTCACCCTCGCCAAATGACCCGCAAACCCATGCAATTCCATCGCCTGCTGCTTCCAGTCGCTCTTTCCATGACCGCTCTGCTCGGGGCCTGCGCCTCGGTTTCTCCGGCCTACAGGCCCGACGTCGCCAACCAGAAGGCCTTGTCGTCCGTGCAGGGCGGAAACGTCGCGCTGGGCACTTTTACCCAGCCGGCCGACATCTCGACGATGTGCCGCGGCAACGGTCCCGTGGAGCCGCCGCACGGCATGACTTTTGCCGCCTACGTCCAGGGGGCCTTCGCCGACGAGCTCAAGGCCTCCGGCAAGCTCGCTGCCGGGTCGCCTGGCGTGACCCTCACGGGTAAGTTGACCAAGGTCGATTTTTCCTCCAGCTACCACCTGATCCACGGCTACTGGGATCTGGACCTGAACCTGCAGTCGAGCAACGGGCGCTCCCTGTCGGCGGCCGAGCACTACGAGTTCGACACCAGTGTGCTCGCGGAGTCGGCATGCGACAGGTCGGCGGCGGCGTTGCCGCTGGCGGTCGACCAGTTGATCCACCAGCTCGTGACCAGCCCCGATTTTCCGGCGCTGCTGGCGAAGAACTGACGGAAATCGGCGCAAGGAATCCAGGTCACCCCGTGACCTGGAAATGGTCGTACAGCGCGACCACGATCCCGGGCAGCGCCTGCGCGATGCTCTCGTGCTGCGCGGGTGTCAGCTGCAGCCGCGCGAGTTCCGCGCGGCCTTCGTCGGTGCCGTACAGGAAGACCGGCCCCAACATGTCCTTCAGCTCGTCGGGAAGTCGCTCGAACACGTCGTGCTGCAACTGCAGGCCGAGGACGAAGCCGGAGCACCAGTCGTCGATGATCGACACCTCCTCGCCGCCCTCGACCTCGTTGCCGTCACCGTCGTCGGCCCCATCCAGATACAGCACCGGCTCGTAGTCCTGCGGGCTGTCGGCCAGGATGTCGGCCGTGTCCTGCCAGTGCTGGGCGATCAGCGTGACCAGCTCGCGCGCCTCGGCCTCGCTGCCGAAGCTCACCTCCTGCTCGGCGCGCTCCGGATCCAGCATCCACGGCAGGACCTCGGCCAGCTGGGGTTGATCGGGCCCGACGAGCGCGGCGGCGATGAAGCCGTCCAGGGTCGAGATGTCCATGGCATGCTCCGGCGAGGCGTCGCTGCCGAGGAGCTCGGCAAGACGATCGAGGTCGGCCGAGGGGGCAGTGGCTTCGGTCATGGCGATGGGCGTGCGCTGAGGGATGGGCTCGCATTGTCGCCTGAATCGATCGGCGGCGGCCGGCCCGCGCCCGTCGCACGCCGGCAGCGATCCCGCCGCGCGCCTCGGGGCGTCCTCAGGCGTCGGGGTTGAGCACGAAGTCGAAGTCCAGTCGATGGCTGCCGTCGGCCTGCCGCGGCCACTCGGCGATCAGGGACTCGCGCACCCCGAACACCGGGTCCGTGCCCAGGTGCTCGTCGCCGGCACGGAACACGTGGGTGACCAGCGTCTGGTACCCCGGCGCGCTGATGCGGAAATGCAGGTGCGCCGGACGCCAGGGCGAGCGCCTGGTGTGCCCGAGCAGGGTTCCGACGGGCCCGTCGGTGGGGATCGGGTAGGGCTCGGCAACGATGGTGCGAAAGTGGAAACCCCCGTCGTGCCGCGAATGCAGCACTCCGCGGGCCTGCGCGTGCTCGAGCCCCTGCTTCTGGACGTCGTACTGGCCTTCGTCATCGGCCTGCCACACCTCGATGCGCGCATTCGCGATCGGCGCGCCGTCACGGCTTCGCACCGTGCCGCGCACCGTGCAGGGCGTACCCGGTGCGCCATTGGCGACATCCTCGCCGTCGCCATAGGCGGGAGCGTCGGCGACATAGAACGGCCCGAACACGGTCGGCTCGGTGCACCCTGCCGGCTTGCTGCCGTTGAGCCCGACCGTCAGCATGGACAGGCCGAGGACGTCGCTGAGCAGGATGAACTCCTGACGCGTCGGCGTGCAGGTCTGTCCGGTGGCCGTCAGGAACTCGATGGCCTTGAACCATTCGGCCTCGGTCAACTCCACGTCGCGGGCGAATGCGTGCAGATGGCGCACCAACGCCTGCATGACGCGGCGCAAGCGTGCGTCGGGCGTGGAGTCGAAGCGGGAGACCACCTCTTCGGTCAGCGCGCTCAAATCGATGTCGGCCATGGCCAGTTCTCCTCGAATTTCGGACTCAGGCTTCGGACTCGAAGTCCACCTGCGCGCGCGCCGCGCGCATCGGACCGATCAAGGCCTTCAGCCGCAAATGTTCCGGGTGCCGGCGGTACGCCTCGAAATCCTCGCGCGACGCAAAGACCATGTATAGCACGACATCCCACGCATCGTCGATGTCGGCCCCATTTCTGCCGATCTCCATACGCACCAGGCCCTGGAACTCATCGCGCGAGGCTTCGTACTCCTTCACGATGCGCCGCGCCTGCTCCACGCGCGCCTGCGCCGTGGTTCCATTCAGACGCCACGCCACGAAGTGCGCCAAGGCCTTGCGCGAATCGCTCATGCCGAGGCCTCCGCGACGGCCGCACGCACTGAGATGGCGCGCGCAGGCCGACGCGTGCCGACGCTCGCCAGAGGCGCCGTCCGCGGCGACGCGAAGCCGATGCGCGCGCTGTCGCCGGCGCATGCCGGGGACAAGGTGCCGTGTCCGGCAAGGGCCGCGAGGCCCTGCGTCACCCTCCGGCGTGGTCGATCCATCATCGTCTCCTCGTGGCATTTCGCGCGTCAGCTGCGCTCAGTGCTGTGGCGGCGAACCGTCGTAGGCCCTTTGCAGCAAGGCCCGGATCTCTTGCTGCTGCAGCGGCCTCGGATTGGGATACTGGCCTTGCAAGGCCAACTCGCACGCGCGATCCAGCGCGTCGGCGGGCATGCCGATTTCGCGCAGCGACACCGGCGCGCCGCAGCGCCTTGCGAGCTCGTACAGGCCGGCTGGCGCGTCATCGACGCCCAGCGCGCCTGCTATGCATCGCATCGCGTCGGGCGCCGCGGCAGCGTTGTAGGCGAGGGCATGCGGAAGGACCACCGCATGCGTGCCCGCGTGTGGCAGATCGAAGCTGCCTCCCAGCGTATGGCACAGTTTGTGGTGCAGTGCCATGTCGACGTGGCCGAGCACGGTGCCGCACAGCCAGGCTCCGTACAGCGCGTCGCGGCGGGCACGCGGGTCCGAGGGGTCGTCGCACAAGGCTGGCAGTGCCCGGCCCAGCGCCTCGATGCCTTCCTCGGCCAGAAGTTGCATGATGGGATTCGTGTTGGCAGCGTACAGGCCTTCCGCCGCGTGCGCGATGGCGTTCAGGCCGCTGCACACGCTGAGCGACAGCGGCAGGGTCGCACTGAACCGAGGGTCGTAGATCACGCTTCGCGGCAGGACACGCGCGTCGCGCCCGGTCCGTTTGACGCCGCCTTCGGTCAGGCCGTAGATGGGTGTCATCTCGGAACCGGCATAGGTAGTGGGCACCGCCACGATGGGCAATGCCGACTCCAGCGCGATGGCCTTGCCCAGGCCAATGGTCGATCCGCCCCCGACCGCTACTGCGCAATCGGCGCCGAGCTCGCGCGCATGCTCGCGTGCCCGGCGTGCCAGCTCGATCGGCACATGCATGGCCGCCTGCGCGAAGATTCCGACGCAACGGCTGCCAAGCATGGCCGCCACCGCTTGGGCTTCGCCGCGGTACCCCGCCGAGCAGAGCACCAGCGCGCGCGAGGCGCCCAGCGCGTCGACCTCGTCCGTCACGTGCCTCACGCGGCCATCGCCGAACCAGACCCGCGCCGGATGGGCGATGTAGGCAAAGGAGTCCATCATGAACTGTGCCGGCTCTCAGCGCGGGTAGTACGGGGGGATCTTCGCGTCCACGTTGACCCAGACACTCTTGACCTGGGTGTATTCACGCATCGCATCGAAGCCCATCTCGCGGCCGTATCCCGACAGCCCCACCCCGCCGAAGGGCGAGCCGGGGTTCACCCGCTTGTAGCAGTTGAGCCAGACCATGCCGCTCTTCATCTCCCGCGCGAAGCGGTGTGCTCGCTGCAGGTTGGAGGTCCACAGTCCGCCTCCCAGTCCGTACTCGGTGCCATTGGCGATGCGCAGGGCCTGGGCGTCGTCGGCGAAGCGCAGTACGGTGACGAAGGGGCCGAACACCTCCTCCTGCGCGACCCGGTCGTGCATGCTGCGCGCCTGCACGATGGTCGGCTCCACGTAGCAGCCGGCGGCGAGTTCGCCACCGGGGCTGCGCCCTCCGCTGAGCAGGGTCGCTCCCTCGGCGCGCGCCAGGTCCACGTAGCTGAGCACCCGATCGCGGTGCTGCACGCTCGTCAGGGGCCCCATCTCGGTGGCCGGATCCAGCGGGTCGCCCAGTCGGATGCTGCGCGCCAGCGCCACGAATCGATCCAGGAACTCGTCGGCGATGCTCTCGTGCAAAACCAGGCGCGACCCGGCGATGCAGGCCTGCCCCTGGTTGTGGAATATGGCCCAGGCGGCGCCGTTGACCGCGGCTGTCAGGTCGGCGTCATCGAACACGATGTTGGCCCCCTTGCCACCGAGTTCGAGCTGGACCTTCTTCAGGTTGCCGGCGCTGGCCTGCACGATGCGGCGGCCCGTGGCCGTGCTGCCGGTGAAGGCCACCTTGGCCACCTGCGGGTGCTCGGCGAGGGCCTGGCCGGCGCTGGCACCCAGACCCGGCAGCACGTTGACCACGCCGTCGGGCATGCCCGCCTCGGACATGAGCTCGGCGATGCGCAGGGCGCTGAGCGGCGTGATCTCCGCCGGCTTCAGGACCACGCAATTGCCCGCCGCCAGCGCGGGCGCCATCTTCCAGCTGGTGAACATCAGCGGAAAATTCCATGGAACGATCTGCCCGACCACCCCCACCGGCTCACGCAGCGTGTAGTTCAGGAATCCAGCCTCGACCGGAATCTGCTCGCCCTGGAACTTGTCGGCCATGCCACCGAAGTAGCGATAGGTCGCCGCGGTGCGCGGCACGTCGAGGCCGCGCGAATCGCGGATCGGGTGCCCCGTGTCGAGCGACTCCAGGCGCGCGAGTTCGTCGCCGTGCGACTCGATCAGGTCTGCCAGGCGCAGCAGGACGCGACCACGATCCATCGCCGAGCGCGTGCTCCATGCCGGGAACGCGGCCTGCGCGGCCTGCACCGCAAGATCGACGTCGGGCGCCGACGCCATCGCGACCTCCGCGATCGGCGAGTTGTCGTGGGGGTTGAGCGTGGCCAGTCGCTCCCCCGATAAGGCGTCGACAAAGCGGCCGTTGATGAAGAGTTGGTCACGCACGGGCGCACGCAACCCGGCCGCGGACCCTGTGTCTGCAAGGCTCATGGAGACTCCAGCCCCGCCGTGTCGGGCGGGGTGACTGCTGAGAAGGGGGCGAGGAGCCGACTAGAAGGAAACCGGCACCTCGGGCGCCTCGCCGTTCTGGATTTCGTAGACGAGCTTCGGAGAGCCGTTCTCCCAGACCAGCAACATCGAGCGCTTCGGGCTGTAGCCCTGGTGGCGGCAATACGCAGGCATCGCCGCCATGTCACCTGCCTTCATGATCACCCGCGCCAGCGGCTTTCCCGTGTTCTTGTCCGCGCAATCCCAGTCGATGGAATCGCTCATCTGGAAGAACCACTCCACCCGATCGTTGGAGTGCATGATCGGAAGGATGTGTTCCTCGGTGGTCGGACACATGTAGCTGTGCTTGACCACGCTGGTGAACGACGGGTTCCACGTCACCTGCGAGCGGCTGAGGAACGCGAACAGATTGAAGGCGTGGACCTCCTTCTCGAAGCCCGGCTCCGGATGCAGTTCGGGCGCATCCTGGGGCACGTCGGCGAAGGCGCGATTGACACGCGCGCCACCTTCGTCGGTGCGCAGCTTCAGGTCTCCCGGCAGGCCGACGCATCGCGTGGCCAACTCGCGCGCACGGGTGATCGCTGGCCGGTTGTCCCCGCTCTTGCGCCCATACGGCGAGCCGGTCTCCTGCGGGGCCGCGAACGGGTCGAAGCCGGCATTCGTCCAGTCGTCGAGCATCTGCTCGAAGGTCGCGCGAATCTGCTCGGTGGGGAAGTTCTCCAGCAGGTCGACGCCCGCGGCCTTCATCGTGCCATTGAACGCACCGGCCTGCAGGTCCACCGATTGGTAGTGGTTCACCGTTCCCAGCACGTCGTCGAAATTGACCCCGCCGTAGAAGAAACCCCAGGCGACATCGCGCATCAGCGCCGCAAGGAAGCGACCCACGTCCATGGTGTGGGACAGCGGACGTCCGTCGCGCGTGCTCCATCCGATGTGCGCGAAGTACTCGTCGCGCCGAAAGTGGAACGATCCGAGCGTGAAGCTGCGATAGCCCATCTCCGGGTCTGCGGAGCTGGCGATGACTTTGGTGATTTCAGTGGGTGCATTCATGATCATGGGCTCCTCGGGGCGCGTTCGATTCAGGCGGCCTGGCAGATGTCGGCCCACTTCTCGACCGACAGATCTCCGAGGCAGGTCTGCAGGATCAGCACGCCAGGCTGCGCGGCACGGAACTGATAGGCGGTGTTCCCGGGCAGCATGCCCTGGTGGCCACGCTTGAGTTTCATCCAGCCCATGTTCGCCCCACGCGGTGGCCCGTCGACCAGGACGGCCCCGTTCTTTTCCGCATCGGGCACGGTCTGCGACGCGTCCAGCTTGATCAGGTGGACCTCGACATCGGTGTCCATGTTGAGCACGAATTCGTCATGCGCGCAGGTGAACCAGGGCGAGGTCCCCTCGCTGCGCAGCACCTCGAGCACATAGATCTGGTTCTTCCCGAAGACCACCTTTTCATAGGGGCGCGACTTGCTCGCGATTTCGAAGCAGTTCGAGAAGGCGTAATGCTTGACGTCGTCCTCGATGCCCTCGACGCGCCCCTTCGCAAAACTCTTCAGCGATCCGAATCGGGTCTGGTAATGCGCAGCCATGTCTTGTCTCCACTTCGAGGTTCGCCCTGGCAAGCCAGGCGGTTGATCGAACTCTAGGGACCTCCTCACCGGCTGAGAAGTCGCCCCCAGCTGGCCACATTGTTCGAACCTTCCGAACAAAGCCCCGGGAATTCCCTGGTCCGCCGCTCGGCGCGGCACACCCGGGTTCAGCCGGCGATCAGGCCTTCCGGGATCAGCCCGCGCGCGATCAGGTCGGCATCCCAAGGAGGCATTCGCTTGAATCGCCCCGAGATGTGCTCGATGAACAGGCGCAGCTTGAAGGCGTTGCGCGAAGTCTCGGGATACACCGCGCTGAGCCAGAAGGACGACAGCAGATGCTCGGCGAGCACCACCTGCAGGTCTCCGCGCAGGATGGAGTCCGCGGCGACCAGTGTGGGCACGCAGACGATACCCGCGTGCTCCAGCGCGTACTCGCGCAGCAGGTGCACGCTGTTGCTTCGCAGCTTGGCGTTGAGGTAGACGGTGACGTCCCGCCCACCGTGGTGGAAGGTCCAGCGGTCCCGACTCGGATAGCGCGAATACAGGCCCAGGCTGTGGCGATGCAAATCGCGCGGATCGCGTGGCACGCCATGGCGCCCCAGGTACTGAGGCGTGGCGCAGAAAACCCGCCGCACCGGGAAAAGGGGTTTGCTGATCAACTCGGTCGATGCGGGAGGAAAAATCTGCAGCGCACAGTCAACTCCCGCCTTCAGCGGGTCGACGACAGCGTCGCTCACGTTGAGGTCGAGGCGGATCTCCGGGTATTGCTCCTGGAACTCCCGCAGCAGCGAGGCGAAATGCCCCAAGACAAGCCCGGTCAAGGCGTGCACCGAAAGCACCCCTGCAGGGGTGTCGCGCACATCGCGCATCTGATCGACCAGCTCGTTCGCGCGCCCCACCAGTTCGGCGCAATCACGCTGGAAGGCCTGGCCGATCTCCGTCAGGCGCACCACTCGCGTGCTGCGGTGGAACAGCGGTGCGCCGACGTATTCCTCCAGCTGCTTGATCCGCGCGGTGATCACCGAGCGCGCGACGCGCAGCTGGCGGGCGGCCTCGGTGAAATTCTCCGTGCGGGCCACGCAAACGAAGGTCTCGATATTCTGCAGTCTGTCCATGGTCACGCCACCGCGTCGCCGACGCGTCGTGCGTCGGCCCCGTGGTCAAGCGAGGCCACGCAACGACGCGACTCACCAGACCCCGATGTCCAATCCCGCCTTGGCCTCGCGGCCATTCCATTGTTCGATGTCCGGCACCGTGATGGTGGTCACGCGCCTGCGCGCGTACAGCCAGTCCAGGAGCAGCCCCCGCAGCTCGTCGCGAACCTTGGCGCAGGCCGGCGCGTCACCCAGGTCGCGGTACTCCAGCGGATCCTCGCGAAGGTCGAAGAGCATCGGCCGCAGGTTCGCGAAATGGACGTATTTCCACCTCGAGGTTCGCAGCATGGTCATGTGGCACTGGTCCGCGGCCAGGCCCAGCGGCTGGCGGACGCAGTCGCGAAACCCGAAGGAGTTCTCGCACACCACGTGGGACTTGCCCTTCGCGTTCGGCTGCCCATGCAGCAGGCCCAGCAGCGACTCGCCCTCGAGCCATTCGCCAGGGCGTGGAAGATCCAGCCACTCGAGAAAGGTCGGCAGCAGGTCGATGGCCTCGACCATCTCCCGGCATTGCGTTCCACGCGTGGCATCGGCCTGAGCGCTCGGGTCGAGGACGATCAGCGGCACCTTGACGACCGTGTCGTGGAACAGCTCCTTCTCGCCCAGCCAGTGGTCACCCAGGTAGTCGCCGTGATCGCTGGTGAACACGATCAGCGTATCGCGGTCGCGTCCGCTTTGCCGCAGATATCGCATGAGCTCGCCGATCTGCTCGTCGATCTGCGAGATCAAGCCCATGTAGGTGGGGATCACCGTCTCGCGCACCGGGTCTCGGGAAAAGCTCTGGCTTGGCCCGTAGTCCATGAATCCCCGCAGCACCGGGTGCGGCGACGCGCGTTCGATTTCGCTGCGCTGCACCGGCACGACCTGGTCGCTGCCGTACATCGCGTGATATGGCGCGGGGGCCACGTAAGGCCAGTGCGGCTTGATGTACGACAAATGCAGCACCCACGGCCGATCCCCCTGAGCCTGCATGAACTCGATCGCGCGCCGTGTCATGTAGGGCGTCTCGCTGTGCTCCGGCGCAACCCTCGCCGGCTCGCGCGCCCATCGCATGCGCCAACCCGAGTGCAGCTCGCCATCGGCGCCGAGCGAGGAGTTCGCGAAGTCGTGCCAGGGGTTGGGGCTGATGTAGCCCTGGGAGCGCAGATACTCGCAATACCGGTTGTCGCCCACCGCGAAGCCCGGCGGCATCAGGCCGTCGTCGCGCTCGAAGGGTTCGAACCCGCCCTGCAGCGCAAGCTGCACCTCGGGCGTCCACGCAGACAGGCCGAGGCGGGCCGCGCCCAGATGATCCGGCTCCACGTGCGTCTTGCCCACGACCGCGCAGCGGATCCCATGCCCTCGCACATGATCGCCCAGGGTTTTCGTTCCCAGGGCCAGCGGCACGAAATTCCAGACCGCGCCGTGACTGGTCACGTAGCGTCCGGTGTAGGTAGACATGCGCGAGGCGCCGCACACCGAGCCCTGCACGAAGGCATTCGAGAAGCGAACGCCCTTCGCGGCCAGCGCGTCGATGTTCGGAGTTCGCAGATGCGGGTGACCATAGCAGCCGAGGTAGTCCCAGCGCAGCTGATCGGCCATGATGAACAGCACGTTTTTCATCACTGATTCAAAGCGGGTTGTCGCGCTAGCGTGCGAAGGCGGGCAGCCAGGTGGCGATCGCCGGGAAGAGGATGATCAGCGCCAGCGCGGTGAAGTTGGCCACCAGGAACGGGATGGTGCCGGCGAAGATGGTGCGGATGCTCAACTCGGGCATCATGGTCTTGA
>JAJZVU010000070.1 GCA_021845505.1 Pseudomonadota bacterium
CCAGCGCGTCGGCGGCCCACCCGGCCGCTGCGGTGGCCAGTGCGCCCAAGCCGGCGGCAGTCAAGCCGGCCGCCCCGGCGGCGCCGCCCGCTCCCGCCGCCCCGGCCCAGCCGGCCGCGGCGCGCGGGCGCAGCTGGTACAGCGGCCTGCTGGCCAATCCCCTGTTCGCGCCGGCCGGGCTGCTGATCGGCCTGCTGCTGGTCGGCTGGGCGGTGCTGCGGCGGCGGCGTGGCTCGAGCGACTCGCGCGCCTCGGTGTTCGACAGCCGCATGGGCGGAACCGACAGTTTCTTCGGCGCCAGTGGCGGCGAGCGGGTCGATACCCACAACAGCACCTTGGGCTCGTCGATGCAGTACTCGCCCAGCCAGGTCGAAAGCGTCGACGTCGATCCGGTGGCCGAGGCCGATGTCTACCTGGCCTACGGACGCGACCTGCAGGCCGAGGAAATCCTCAAGGAGGCGCTGAAGAACCATCCGGAGCGCAACGCCGCCAGGCTCAAGCTGCTGGAAATCTATGCCAAGCGCAAGGACGCGCGGTCCTTCGAACTGATGGCGGCCGAGTTGTTCACCCGCACCGACGGTGTCGGCGAGGATTGGAAGAAGGCGCAGGAAATCGGCCGCGACCTCGATCCGGTCAACCCGCTGTACCACAACACCCAGCCGCCCAGCCTGGGGGTGGCGCCGACCACCGTCACGGCGCCGGACTTCGACCCCAGCCAGCCGGTTTCGTCGATGGTCGACGCCGGGGCTACCGTGCCGCCCACCGAATTGCTGGCCGGCCTGCCGAGCCTGTCGGCTCCCGGTGAATCGTCCGGCGCGGCCACGCTGGACCTGGCGCTGGATCTGGCTGCCGGCGGCGCGCCCGCTGCCGGTGCGGCGGCTGCGCCGCTGGCCGCGGAGCCCGAGGCGCCGCTGGAATTCGACCTCTCTGCGCTGTCGGCGCCGGCGCCGCAGCACACGCCGCCCGTGCCCGCGCCGGCCGCCGCCGAGCCGCCGCCGCTGGAATTCGACCTCGGCGGACTCAGCCTGGAGCCCCTGCAGCCGCCGGCTGGCGCCGCGCAACCCGAGGCCGCTGCGACGGCGCAGCCCGCGGGCAGCCTGGACACCCGGCTGGCGCTGGTGGAGGAATGCCGGGCGATGGGCGACCTGGAGACCGCGCGCAATCTGCTGCACGAAATCCTCGCCGAAAGCGAAGGCGAAACCCGAGCCCAGGCGGAGAAACTGCTGGCCGAACTCGGGTGAATGGTGAACCCCCGCTGCGCATCGCGCTGGGCCTGAGCTACCGCGGCCGGGCCTACCGGGGCTGGCAGAGCCAGCCGGGCGGCGAGACGGTGCAGGACCGGCTGGAGCATGCGCTGCGCGAGTTCACCGGCGCGGCGCTGCGGGTGGTGTGCGCGGGCCGCACCGACGCCGGGGTGCATGCGCTGCAGCAGGTGGTGCACTTCGATTCCCCGGTGACGCGCAGCGCCGAGTCCTGGGTGCGCGGGCTCAACAGCTTCCTGCCCGAGGACATCGCGGTGCTCTGGTCGCGCGAGCCGGGCGCCGGCTTCCACGCGCAAAAGAGCGCGCTGTCGCGGCGCTACCGCTACCTGCTGGTGCAGCAGCGCGTGCGCCCGGCGCTGCTGCACGGACTGGTGGGCTGGACCCACGACGCGCTGGACCTGCCGGCCATGCGCGAGGCCGCAGCGCAGTTGCTGGGCCATCATGATTTCTCGGCCTTCCGCGCGAGTTCCTGCCAGGCGCGAAGCCCCTGCAAGACCGTGCATGCGATCGAGATCACGCGGGCCGACGACGCCCGCACCTGGTGCTTCGACTTCCACGCCAACGCCTTCCTGCACCACATGGTGCGCAACATCATGGGCTGCCTGCTCGCGGTGGGCAGCGGTCGGCGGCCGCCGGGCTGGCTCGGCGAGGTGCTGCGCGCGGGTTCGCGCAGCCTGGCCGCGCCGACCTTCATGGCCGACGGGCTGTATTTCGCCGGCCCGGTGTATGCGGCACAATGGAAGATTCCCGGGCCTGCCGAGGGCCTGCCGTTGCTGCTGGCCTGACGCGGCAACCGTTGCAAGAGCCGGCGCGATGCACCGAACGCGTATCAAGATCTGCGGAATCACCCGTCCCGAGGACGCTCTGGCGGCCGCGCGCGCCGGCGCCGACGCGATCGGCCTGGTGTTCTACCCCGCGAGCCCGCGGGCCGTCGACCTGCCGCGCGCGCTGGACATCGTGCGCGCGCTGCCCGCGCTGGTGGGCGTGGTGGCGCTGTTCGTGAACGCGCAACCCGGGCAGGTGCTCGAGGTGATCGACCGCCTGCGGCCCTCGCTGCTGCAGTTCCACGGCGACGAGACGCCCGAGGACTGCGAGCGCTACGCCCACCCGTACCTGCGCGCGGCCCGCGTCCGCCCGGGGCTGGATTTGCTAGACTTGGCAGCTCGCTACCGCCAGTCGCCGGGGCATGTGCGCGGCCTGCTGCTCGATGCCTATGTCGAGGGCTATGGCGGTGGTGGAGAGGTGTTCGATTGGTCACTGATTCCAGCCGACGTCGGCTGTCCGGTCGTTTTGTCTGGTGGGTTGCGTGCTGCAAACGTGGGGCAGGCGATCGGCTGCGTGCGCCCCTGGGCGGTTGATGTCTCCTCGGGAGTCGAGGCCGCCAAGGGGGTGAAGGATGCGGCGGCGATGCGCGCCTTCGTCGCCGCGGTGCGCGCCGCCGACGATGCCCTCGCGCGGTCGTCGGCGCAGCGCGGCGGCTGACGCGGCCAGCGAGCCGGCGGCCGCCGCCAGACCCCGTCCCCACAGCCTCGGCAGACCACGATGTTGCCCTACGACCTTCCCGATGCGCGCGGCCATTTCGGCCCCTATGGCGGCAGTTTCGTCGCCGAAACCCTGTTCCAGGCGCTGGACGAACTGAAGGACGCGTACTCCCGCTATCGCGCCGACCCCGAATTCCAGGCCGAGCTGCGCAGCGAGCTCAAGCACTATGTCGGCCGCCCGACGCCGATCTACCATGCCGCGCGGCTCAGCCGCGAACTCGGCGGAGCGCAGGTCTACCTCAAGCGCGAGGACCTCAACCACACCGGCGCCCACAAGATCAACAATACCGTCGGCCAGGCGATGCTGGCGCGCCGCATGGGCAAACGGCGGGTGATCGCCGAGACGGGCGCCGGCCAGCACGGCGTGGCCAGCGCGACGGTGGCGGCGCGCTACGGCATGCAGTGCGTGGTCTACATGGGAGCCGAGGACGTCAAGCGGCAGGCGCCCAACGTCTACCGCATGCACCTGCTGGGAGCCGAGGTGGTGCCGGTGCACAGCGGCTCGCGCACCCTGAAGGACGCGCTCAACGAGGCGCTGCGCGACTGGGTGACCCACGTCGAGGACACCTTCTACATCATCGGCACCGTCGCCGGGCCGCACCCCTATCCGATGATGGTGCGGGACTTCCAGCGGGTGATCGGCGAGGAATGCCTGTGGCAGATGCCCGAGCTGGCCGGACGCCAGCCCGACGCGGTGCTCGCCTGCGTGGGCGGCGGCAGCAATGCGATGGGCATCTTCCATCCCTACATCGAGCACCCCGAGGTGCGGCTGATCGGCGTGGAGGCCGGCGGCGAAGGCCTGGACAGCGGTCGTCACGCGGCCTCGCTGGAAGCCGGAAGCCCCGGTGTGCTGCACGGCAACCGCACCTACGTGCTGCAGGACGCGGCCGGGCAGATCGCGCAGACCCATTCGGTGTCGGCCGGACTGGACTACCCGGGAGTCGGACCCGAGCATGCCTGGCTGAAGGACAGCGGGCGTGCCCAGTACGTGGCGGTCAGCGACCAGGAGGCGCTGCAGGCCTTCCACCGGCTGTGCCGCACCGAGGGGATCATCCCGGCGCTCGAGTCCAGCCACGCGCTCGCGCAGGCGATCAAGATGGCGCCGCAGATGCGGCCCGACCAATTGCTGCTGGTCAACCTGTCCGGACGCGGCGACAAGGACATAGGCCATGTCGCCGACCTCGGCGGCGCCGCCTTCTACTGTCGCCCCTCCTGTGGAGGCCGGTCGTGAGCCGCATCGCAGCCACCTTCGCCCGCCTGGCCGCGCAGCGGCGCAAGGCGCTGATCCCCTACGTCACCGCCGGCGACCCGGCGCCGCAGGCCACCGTGCCGTTGCTGCACGCGCTGGTGGCCGCCGGCGCCGACATCATCGAGCTCGGGGTGCCGTTTTCCGATCCGATGGCCGACGGCCCGGTGATCCAGCGCGCCAACGAGCGGGCGCTGGAGCGGGGCGTCAGCCTGCGCCAGGTGCTGGACTGGGCGGCGCAATTCCGCAGCGCCGACCCCGCCACCCCGCTGGTGCTGATGGGCTATGCCAATCCCGTCGAGCGCTTCGGGGTCGACGCCTTCGTCGGCGAATGCGCCCGCGCCGGGGTCGACGGCGTGCTGGTCGTCGACTACCCGCCCGAGGAGGCGCGGGACTTCGCGGCGGCGTTGCGCAACGCCGGCATCGATCCCATCTTCCTGCTCGCTCCCACCTCGACCGCGGCGCGCATCGCCCAGGTCGACCCGCTGGGCGGCGGTTATGTCTACTATGTCTCGCTCAAGGGCGTGACAGGCGCCGCCCACCTGGACGTGCAGCAGGTGGCGCGCCGGGTGCAGGAACTGCGCAGGCAGGTGCGCCTGCCGCTGGCGGTGGGCTTCGGAATCCGCGACGCCGCCGGCGCGGCGGCGATCGCCGGCTGCGCCGACGCGGTGATCATCGGTTCGCGGATCATCGAACTGATGGAACAGCAGGCGGACACGCAGCAGGCCATCGCGGCGGCCGCGGGCCTGCTCGGCGAACTGCGCCGGGCCGTCGACGGCGCCGCCGCGCAGGCCGGTGCCGGCACCGCATGAGCCCGGCGCCCACCCCCTTCCAGGAGTCCTGACCATGAGTTGGCTCGAAAAGCTGTTGCCCCCGAAGATCCAGCCCAGCGAGGCGGGAAGCCGGCGCCAGATGCCCGAGGGCCTGTGGCTGAAATGCCCGTCCTGCGAGACCGTGCTCTACAAGACCGATCTCGAGCACAACCTGCACGTGTGCCCCAAGTGCGCCCACCACATGCGCATCGGCGCACGCCAGCGCCTGGACGCGCTGCTCGACGGCGAAGGGCGCTATGAGATCGCCCAGGAAGTGCTTCCCACCGACGCGCTGAAGTTCAAGGACAGCCGCAAGTACCCGGAGCGCCTGCGCGAGGCGCTCGAGGCGACGCAGGAGACCGATGCGCTGGTCGCGATGGGTGGCGCGATCCAGAGCATCGCGGTGGTGGTGGCGTGCTTCGAGTTCGAGTTCATGGGCGGCTCGATGGGCTCGGTGGTCGGCGAGCGCTTCGTGCGCGCGGTGGAGACGGCCATCGAGCAGAAGGTGCCGTTCCTGTGCTTCACCGCCACCGGTGGCGCGCGCATGCAGGAAGGCCTGCTCAGCCTGATGCAGATGGCCAAGACCAACGCTGCGCTGGCCCGCCTGGCCGCCGCCGGCATTCCGTATGTCAGCGTGCTGACCGATCCGACGATGGGCGGGGTGTCGGCGTCGTTCGCCTTCGTCGGCGACATCGTGCTGGCCGAGCCGAAGGCGCTGATCGGATTCGCCGGGCCGCGGGTGATCGAGAACACGGTCCGCGAAAAACTCCCCGAGGGCTTCCAGCGCTCGGAATTCCTGCTGCAGAAGGGGGCGATCGACCGCATTGTCGACCGCCGCGAACTGCGCGGCGAATTGGCGCGCCTGCTCGCGCTGCTGCAACGCCAGCCTGCCGATGCCGTCGTCGGTTGAGCCTGCCGGCGACCCGCAGGCGCAGTGGGATCTGCAGCAGTGGCTGCAGCACGCCCAGCAGTTGCACGCCCAGGCCATCGCGCTCGGGCTGCAGCGCGTGCGGCAGGTGCGCGACGCGATGGGCCTGCAGCTGCGCTGCGCGGTGTTCACCGTCGGCGGCACCAACGGCAAGGGCTCGACCTGCGCGTTCATCGAGCAGGTGCTGCTGGCTGCCGGGTACCGTGTCGGCGTGTACTCCTCGCCGCACCTGGTGTCCTTCGAGGAGCGCTGCCGGCTGGACGGCCGGCCCATCGACGCCTCGCGCCTGCCGGCGCACATGCTGGCGGTGGAACGCGCCAGGTGCAGCGTGCAGCCGGCGGTCGCGCTGACCTACTTCGAATTCACCACCCTGGCGATCCTGCATGCGCTGGCCGAGGCCCGGCTCGATGCCGTGGTGCTGGAGGTCGGCATGGGCGGGCGGCTGGACGCGGTCAACGTGGTCGATGCCGATTGCGCGGTGGTCACCGGGATCGCCCTGGACCATGTCGAGTTCCTCGGCGGCGACCGCGAATCCATCGGGCGCGAGAAGGCCGGCATCTTCCGGCCCGGGCGGGTGGCCGTGGTCGCCGACCCGGACCCGCCGCGCAGCCTGCTCGAGCATGCGCAGGCCATCGGCGCCCGGCCGTGGCTGGTCGGCCGGGATTTCGGCTGGAGCAGCGCCGATCGCCAGCAGTGGGACTATCTCGGGGTCGAGCGACGCTTCAGCAGCCTGGCCTATCCGACGATGCGCGGAGTGCGGCAGCTGCGCAACGCCAGCGCTGCGCTGGCAGCGCTGGAGGCCATGCGGGAACGCCTGCCTGTGGCGGCGCAACATGTGCGCATGGGCCTGGCGCTGGCCGAGCTGCCCGGGCGCTTCCAGGTGCTGCCGGGGCAGCCGGTGGTGGTGCTCGACGTCGCCCACAACCCGGAGGCGGCCGCGGTGCTGGCCGAGAGCCTCGATGCGATGGGTTATTACCCCAACACGAGAGTGGTCTTTGGGGCGATGGCCGACAAGGACCTGCCGGGCATCGTCGAGGCCATCGCGCCGCTGGCGCAGTCCTGGTACCTGTGCGATCTGCCGACACCCCGCGCGGCGTCGGCGCAGGCGTTGCGCGAGCTGCTGCCCGCCGGGGCGCGCGCCAGTTGCCACGGCTCGCCGAGCCTGGCGCTGGCCGACGCACTGGCGCAGTCGCAGCCCACCGATAGAATGGTGGTTTTCGGCTCCTTCTACACCGTCGGCGACGTGCTCGCGCAACGCGCCGCCCGCAGCCGGGACGAGCATGCCCGGTCGCGCAGCGGGCCGGCGGGCTGACTCCGGCGCCCGGCCGGCGCGGGCGGGCCGGGGTGACGAGCCTGCCAACCGTCCAAAGCCATGAAACTGCCCGCCAAGCGTGCCAGGGAAGGCCCCCCGGGCCCGGGTTCGCCCGCGCAACAGCCGCAGAGCGAGGAAGTGCTGCGGCTTCGCGCGCGCCGCAGGTTGATCGGCGCGGTCGCGCTGGTGCTCACCGGCGTGGTGGTGTTCCCGCTGATCTTCGAGACCCAGCCCAAGCCGATCTCCTCCAACATCAGCCTGGTGATCCCGCCGCAAGGCGCGGCCAGCTCGGTGGCCGCGCCGGTCGCGCCGAGCGCCGGCGGGTCGGGCGCTGCGGCTGCCGCGCCGACCACCGGGTCGCACCCGGCGGCGCAGTCCGCGCCGCTGGCGCCGGCGCCGCAGGCCGCGCCGCGACCGGCCCCGGTCGCGCACTC